>JBEKPY010000083.1:0-40368 GCA_049520275.1 Bryobacteraceae bacterium | reverse complement strand
ATGATGGCTGTCCCGTGTGCCGCCAGATTCACCTGCGTTGTCGGTCCCCCGAGAGCGGGAACGGTCAATGGCGTCCCCGCGTCGCTCACAAAACTCACCGGAAACGAAACCGCGGCCCCGGTCAGGTTCGTAAAATACAGCGCCGAATACCAGCCGCCGCCGAATACGAACTGGGGAAGAGTGGAGCCGGCCGTCAGGGACATGCTCACTGAACCGCTCCCGGCTGCATACGCGTAAGAGCCAGCCGCCGCGATACCATCCGCCGTTATCGTCAGCGTGTACTCGACATAGGTTGTGCAGAGAGCGCCGCTGGCCGGATTGGTTGCGGTGATGGTCAAGGTGCGGCCGGCAAGGTGGCCGGAGACCGGCCAAATCGGGCTGTGGCCCGAGCCACCGCACTCGCCTTTTCCGCATATGCAGCCAGACCCGAGGAAATCCGCATTACCTGAGACGTTGCCGGATTGATCCTGTGTAAGCGTCCATGTATAGCCGAGACTGTCGATCCAGGTCCCGCTTACGTTGAGCATCGGCGCCTGTGTTGACGAGGCGGCCGGCCGGTTTGCTCGCGCCGCCCTGTTGCCCGGTCCGGGCCAGTCCTGCGAAGGAAGCACGCGCGCCGTGAGGGGAAGCCCGGCTTCCATGGCGAGGGCGCCGCCGAACAGGAGAACAATCGCGGTGAGCGCGTTCAGAGACCAGCGCGGCATTAGCCCTCGTCTCTTCCTCCACCACATAGCCACACCCCGTCCGAGCAATTGCTGCTGGCGCTGCGTTGCTGTCAGGGCGCCATAACTGGCGGCGTTGGCGTGCGCGGAGAAACAGATCGCCGGAATCCGGTGTGCTTTCAAGTGCGCGACTGCGGTGCGGGGGCCCATGCGAACATTATGCTATCATGCGCCGCAACCCTGCCGGACGGTGAGTGCTTTACCGTTATGAGCGTGATCGTTATCATCTTGTTTTCAACAGCTTAGATTCGAGTGGAAAATAGCGTCAGGCTGCCCGATGGCGCCGAGGTGAGAGCCGCCCTGGATCGTGTTCTCGCCAGCGCGCCCTTCGTGCGATCCTCCCAGCTCGCCCGTTTTCTGCGCTTCATCGTCAGCGAACGTCTGTCCGGACGGAATGATCCCCGAAGGAGTACGCACTGGGCTTGCACGTATTCGACCGTGGTCCGGATTACGATCCCCACCTCGATTCCATACGCAACCCTATTCGGCCTATTGAGGATTAGACCTGGATTAGACCGGGCGGACGGAGCTAAATGAAGGGACGTATGTTCTAAATCAAGAAATATAATCCGAGGAACAACTGAAGTTTCAAGAGCCGTTCACTTGCTCTGTGTCTCTTGAGGCAAAACCGGACAAACCCGGCCACGATAAGTACGAGTGTCATGAGTACGACGACGAAAACGTCTAGTGGGCGGCGTACCTGCGTTATCAACAGTGTAAGTCCCGCAGTCTGGACAGCGAACGCTCCGATGGCGAGTCGTTCCGGTCGGATCCTGTGCATTAGGGATACGATGTCACCGGTTCGGTCACCGATATCCATGCACACCTCTCTGCCAAGAGCGAACAAGAATCCCGCGACCGCCGCGATGTAGAGTCGCCTCTCGGAGTACGATACAGCAACGATGAAGATCGGAACCGAAATCGCCATCGCAACGTACGGCGCCTTGATGCTCGGAAGGCATTCGACGATATAGCCATAACTAATCGACAGCGTCACAAGCGCGTAGTACCAGAACGCAACGCGCTCGTCGACAAAGTTCCGTGTCAAGAACAGGGCCAAAGCCAAGCAGACGAAATAGACCACTGCTGCGAAGGTCCGGTTTAGATTGCGACTGGGAAGCGGCCGGTCGGGGTGGTTGACCTGATCTCGTTCGAGATCGTCCAAGTCATTAGCAACGAAAGTACACATGCAAATGAACAACAAGGGGATTGCCCGTTCGACGCTTACGGCCAAACTTCTCGTTCTGGCGTAGATCGGAATAAAGAGACAGAGGAACCCCATTAGGGAGGAGTCAGCCCGTGTGAGCTGAAGAATCGCCCAAAGCGTGCGCACAATAATTCCTAGTCATCTCTAGCGCCGCCGGATTGGCGACGGGTTGGCATCCAATGGTATCATAATTCGATCCGTCGGGCTGGCACTGCTCCAAGCTGAAGAAAATGAGGAGGATGCTTTTCCGGCGGGCTGGCATCGCGAGGCTTTACTAAATTAACTAAAGAGGGCGTGACGCTGTCATCTAGGCTGGGCCCAGAGCCAGAAGGACCTGTGGGGAATAACGTTGCCAACCGACCGGACGACGACTGGAGGTCGCGCGACCCGTTGAGAAGTGGTACGCTACCCGTCAGGCGAATCGTGCCTTGACACCAATGTGGCGACTGTTCCCCTTGCTGAGGTGGCTCTGGACGGTAATTGCGCTGACTCTCTTCGTAGGGTTTGCTGCAAACGGTCTTACGGCAATTTGGCAAAACGGTCATTTCATGCCGTCGCCCGGAACGATGGACCTCTGGAACAGATTCTGGCCGGCAGTTCTTAGCGTGCTCGCTGGCTCTTTGGTTATAACGTTTTGGACGTGGTGGGAGTACTCGCACAAGCGTCCAGTGCCAATACCGTTGGATCCTCACTTGCCATGGGCGAAGGCTGCTCTGGTCGATAAAGTCGAGTTTTTCTGGATACGGGGTGTCTTAGAACGATCAATAAGTTGTGCCGCGCTCGTTAACATCAAGAAAGAAGGACATCCGGGTGCCGTACAGCACCCGTGGGAGGCCGTTCTTGAGGGCGGTGGCACTGGCCATCAACGATTGCCAACAGAGCGACGGATTGGCGAGATTTTCAACGAGCTGGCAGGGAGCCTTCTAATCTTGGGAGAACCGGGGGCGGGAAAGACCACCCAGCTGCTCGAACTGGCACGCGATCTAATACCGAAAGCTCGGAAGGGATCTGATCAACCCGCTCCCGTAGTTCTGAACTTGTCGTCCTGGAGTGGCAGTGGATCGCCGATGGAGGTGTGGATCATCGACGAGTTGGACTCAAAGTACGGCATCCCGCGCTATTTGGGACAAAGATGGTTGGAGGACAACAGTCTGATTCTCCTCCTCGATGGACTTGACGAAGTTCGCAGAGAAGAACGGGCAGCCTGCGTAGTGGGTCTCAATCTCTTTCAGAAAAGGCACGGGCTCACGCGTCTTGTTGTCTGTAGTCGCTCAACCGACTACGACGCCATTGGTGTCAAGCTGCAGCTTCATGGAGCCGTACGTCTCCTTCCGTTCACGGCGGGGCAGGTTCAGGAGTATCTGACATCGGCGGGGATCGCCCTTGCGGGCCTTCGGCTTGCAATTAAACGTCACTCCGCGCTGCGCACGTTGGCCCAAACACCTCTAATGCTTTCAATCATGAGCGCCGCGTACGCCGACCGAGACGTCGAGTACATTGTCTCTCGATCTTTCTCATCACACCTTGACGAACTGTTCGCGAGCTATGTGAACGCGATGTTCGATCGTGTCGGGCGAACGCGGAATCAACGATTCACTGCATTTGACACGAAACGCTGGCTGGCTTCGCTGTCGCGCTGTCTCCTCGCCCACGATCGAGCACAGCTCCTGCTAGAAGACATCCGAACTGATTGGCTTACTTCCAAATTCCTCAGGGAGCTGCATACCACGCTCTGGGTCCTGGTGTGTGCCTCTCTTCTCGGCGTGCCCGTGGCATTGAGTTGGGGCTGGGCTGCTCATCTCGTTTTGGGGTGGAATCGCACTCTCTCAAGCGTAGCGTTCGGCGTACCGGCAGCGTTGGCGGTTTGGTGTGCGTTTCGTTGGGAGTTCGGCCTCCGTGGACAACTCACGGTTGGCGCGAGCTATGGGGCGCTGATGGGAATTGCCTGCGCGAGTGCGAATTCGCTACGAGTTGTAATTGTCGTCAGCATTTTCGGCGGGCTGGTCACTGGCTTGGGCTTCGGTCAGCTGGTTGGAAAAATGTTCGCGGTGAGACACCTTCAGATGACTCAGGTGCGAGAACACCTAAGGACGGTAGACAAACTTTCTTGGTCATGGCGTAGCGCACGTCAAGGTCTCGTTTCGGCAGGCGTTCCCGTGGGCCTCGCGGTCTGTCTAGTTGTGATGCTCTCTTCCTTGCTGACAACCCGGCTCAGGGCTGGACTGGCTGACGGATTCCTCATTGGTATTGGTGTTGCGTGTACGTGCGGCCTCCTTCTTGGCTTCACACCGCTGGATATCCCAAAGAAGACTCGTCCGAATCAAGGGATTTGGATGTCATTGAGAAACGCATTCGTGAGCGGAATCCTTGCCTCGCTAGTTAGCGGTTTGCCGGTCGCATTGGTCGTGGGGCAGACACTTGGCTTCCAACAGGGTGTTTCTGTGTTTGTCGCATTCGCGAGCCACTTCGGCATAGGGTCTGCCCTCGTCTTAGGCGGAGCCGCATTCATCGGTCACTTTATCGTAAGGGTGCTGCTTTGGCTTGAGGGCAGTGCCCCGCTTCACTATGTCCAGTTTCTGGACTATGCTTGCGAGCGTGTTTTCCTACAAAAGGTCGGTGGGGCGTACATCTTTGTTCATAGATTGTTGCTTGAGTTCTTTGCGCGGTCGCCCCGACCTTCTATGCCTGGCGATCCCAGGGAACGCGCAACTCGAAGCTCAAGCGAATGGCATTGACTGGCCGAGTGATGTTTGGAAGTCTTTTTGTGACCCCTGTAGTCACTTTGAAATAACCGTACGCCTAAACCACGTCGAGTAGGCGACGGTCAGCACTATGAATCTTGGACTTGCTCTTCGCTACTCAGCGGCAGTTTGTTGCACTTGCTTCCGCAGCCTTGGTCACGCCAGAGCTTTGGGCATTCGCAGGCAAGAGTACGGGCGGTATTTCCAGAAATCAATTGACCTCGCCTTGTGCTATGCAGGGTTCGATGCCGGCGGGCGCGTAGCGAGCGCCTGGCGAGCAGGTGAGGCGGCGTTTCTTTGCTGTGCTTATGATGTCGTTACAGACTGGCGTGGATTTGCGCGGGATTCACGGGGAGCCTTTGAACATATCTTATGCCTGAGAACGCATGATCGAAGGCTACGACAATTAGCACTTGGCCTTTATGACCAAGAAAAATCCAATACGCTCAATGACGATGGTCTCGAGCGTGGTGCCATTGCCCTCAGATTGGTCCTGAGCATCATGAAATGTAACGATACCCACTCACCCCTATGGACCAACGTTGACGCGGCGGGGCGTCTCCTGCAAATAGTAGACGATGTACTCGATTATGAGGGTGATCTTATGCGTGGAGAGGCAAACTGCCTCATATCCCCACGGAGGTGTATCTATCTGCGGCAACTTCTGGGAAGCCTTGACCAGGCACAATTCCGTGAAATGCTCGGACGGTTCGACGGCGTGCTCTTGACGGTGATCAACCGGGCGCGACTGAAGGCAGAGATGTTCCTGTATCGATGGAGTGGGTCGTCCTAGCCACGGCTAGGCAGGAGCGCCCGCAGAACCTGCATGTGACCCTTCGGCCGCGCCTTGTTCAAGATCGTCGTGAAGGAGACCTACGAACGAGAAGATGGCGTCCCCGGGCGAGACCTCCCGCATCGACTCGTGGAACGGGTTGCGGGCGCCGTTGGCGTTGCGCTTGGGCTACCGCAGGTATTCGCCGGCCGACTCGTGGCGGAACGTCTGGTTCTGATTGACCCACCAGCAGCGCATCGCATTCGGGTCGGAATCGCCGCGCCGACTACTGTGCCATTGCGGCTCCGGAATGCCACCGCTTGGAATTATACAGGTCGCGCCGGGGCGGGCTCGGGTGTGACCCCTACTCACCCAAGTGGGCCCTCACGTCCAGGTTGGCGGCATGGGCGCGACGTGCGCGCCCTAGACGCGAATGTCGGGGAAATGATTGGAAACATGGCATATACGTTCGATTGCCTCCCGGCGCTCCAGCCTTATATTCAGTTGCAGTTGTTATCTGCACGGGTGTCCGTGCAGACAGTAGTTAATCTCATGATCGGTTCGGAGCGCAACTGCGCGCGCCTCCTTCGCCTGCCCGGTGGTGGAGAGATGGCGGGAACACCGCCAACATCCTCGTTCGTCGGCCGATGCGACACGGACCCCGCCGTGTCAGGGGCCCGCATCCGGAACGGACCGCTGCCCTGACGCGCGCGCCGCGTACAACAATCCCAGCAACGCGAACATCCAGCCCGAAACGGCGGGGCGTGGGAATGGGTAGTCCACACAGGCGTGCAGCATCACGGTAATCAATCCCAGACCCCACGGGTTGCGGATGGACGAGGGAACAGCGATCAGAAATGGAGTCAGAACCAGCAGCAGAAATGGGATTCCACCGTCGGCGGCAAACTCGGCCCAGTCGTTGTGGGTATGGTTGGCGTAGAAGGGAAAATCCTTGATCGCATAGCGTTGGTAGGCCGCGGGAAAGGTGTCAAGGCCAAAGCCAGTCAGAGGGCGCTGGTGGGCCATGTCCACGGCGGCGACAAGGAACTCGCGGCGGACCAGGTATGGGTCCTGCTGCTGGAATCGCAGCCAGACGTTCTCCCAGCCCACCACCATCGTGAAAACGACGGCGATTGCCGGGACAATGGCGAGCATCGCCGTAGCGGAGCGGGAGGGCGCTCCGGTCTCGGGGTCGCGCAGGCGAATGAGCCCGATCACCAGGACGGCCAGCACCTCCGCGGTACAGAGCACCGAGCCGGCGCGAGAGGAGGAAGCGATCACCGAAGCGTAGAGGGTCCCGCCGGCGAGCGCGTACGCCCAGCCGTGGCTGCGGTCGCGGAGGGCACGCCACAACGCAACCGGCAGCGCCAGTTCCACGAACTGCGCGTAGTTGTTGTGGTACTGAAACGTGGCATAGACGTTGTCGTAACCGCTGCTGAACAGCCAGAGCACCTTTCCCTCTGAAGTGAAGATCTGGGTGAGGCAGAGAACCGCCTCGGCGGTGGCGAATCCGAGAAAGACGTCAAGGAAGGCGCGCCGGGTGTTGGCGTTTGCGCGTTCTTCCGACCCGCTGACCAGCGTGTAGGCCAGGTAGAAAACAGCCGCGAGCGAGGCCCAGCGCAGGCTGGCGGACCAGGTGTCCGCGGCCGAGCTCGTGGTGCCCATCGCGAGCTGCAGGATTCCCCATGCCGGCAGGCAGAAGATACACCAAAAGGCGAACGGGTACATGTGGAAACCAGCCCTGCTCGTCGCAGTGCGTGTGCGCGCGGTGACACAAGCCGCCACAAGGGTGAACGCACCAATCTGGAAAGTCGAAGCAGGCCACGTCTCGCGGACAAACACCGTCGCGGTGGCGAAAGCCAGAAGCACTATGAGAAGCCAGCCGGGAAGGGGCAGGTCCCGGAGGCTTACGCCAGCATGGCGGACACGAGCGTGCAGAGACGTGGACAAGGCGATCAGTGCCAGTATATCGTCCTTCTATCGCCTGACGATCCCGCCCGCCACCGCTGGTTGCATCGCAAGGTCCGGATTGCGAGCGGGCTGCACCACGAGCGATCGGCGTTCCGCGGAGGGCTCGCCGATCGCGGTTTGCCGCGCGACAAACATGGCGACAGGTTAGTCAGGCGGGGCTGTCGGGTGGCCAGCCCGGCGCGCGTGCCCCCGGCTATGGCTGGAGCGTCAGCGTGGCCGTGCCTGCCGGGCCGGTATAAACCAGCTCAACCGAATGGATGCTCTGCGCTTTGCCGCGGTATTGGAAGAAGATCAGTCCCGCCTGCGGAAGGCCGCGTTCTCCTTCCAGTAGCACGGCGCTCCTGACGCGCTGTTCCATGGCAAGCTGCAATTCCATTGGCATGTGCACCGGCGCGGGCGGCGGTTCGCCGGTATCCTTCCCCCCGCTGCTGAGGCCGGTCTTCGACTTCGATTTGTCTTCGGCAGGAGGCGCCCATTCGGGATCTTTGAGGGACCTTGCGACGAACTCGTAAGGCTGGCTGTGCAGCGGCGCTTTCTTGTCGTTGATGCGGAGCGAAAAATCGCCGGACGATAGTTTGGCCCGAGCCTCGGGCGGGCCGAACAACCCGGTTTCTACCACTACAAAGTCTTCGCTGGAATACGTCCCTTGCGGCGTGGGGACGGAGTGTCCCATGAACTCGGCCGCAACCGTCAACGCCCCGGCCTGGGCTTTGGCCTGATAATCGTCCGGAGTCGCTCGCGGTGGCAGGCCCTTGGATTCGCTCAGTGGCGCGGTTTTGCTCGACGCGTTTTGCCCCTGTGCACACAAGCAGAGGGCGGCGATCAGGAGACCGGTTCTCGACGCAGGGAAAAGTCGCATTCCAGCTCACAAACTAGCACACTGGAAGGTCCGGTAGTGGGAGAACTTTGGAACCAAAGCGGTTCTCGAACGTAATCGTGTTAGCGGCCATTGGCGAAAGCCGCAACGAGGGCCCAACGCAGGCGAAAGCGCCTGCTCCACAACGTCAGATGAACGGTTTGCAGCCCTGTGGAGCAGGCCTTTGGCCTGCGACGACTCTTGCCACGGGCTATTAGACGAGGATTCTTGATGCATACTCTCCTGCAGGACGTGCGCCATGCCACCCGTAATCTGCTGAAGTCCAGAGGGCTGACCGTTGTCGCGGTGGCCACGCTGGCCATTGGCATTGGCGCAAACACGGCGATCTTCAGCATTGTCGACACCCTTCTTCTGCGCCCGTTGCCGTTCCCTAATCCCGAACAGTTGGTCCAACTGAACGAGACCGAAGCGGCCCCCGGCAAATACCCTTTCGCCGGACCGGATTTTGTCGACTGGAAGAAACAGAATACTGCCTTCCAGGACATGACGCTCTACGGCTGGACCCGGAACATGAACCTCAGCAGCGCGGGACATCCTGAAAGCGTCCACGGCCTGCCGGCAGAAGCGAACTATTTTTCGCTGCTGGGAGTTCGTCCGCTGCAGGGCCGCACCTTTGCGCCGGGTGAAGACCAGCCGGGCCGGGATCAGGTGGTCATTCTCAGCTACGGGCTGTGGAGAAGCCGGTTCTCGGGAGATGCGGGCATCCTCGGCCGCGCCATCGAGCTTGACTCGAAGAAGTACACCATTGTCGGCGTCATGCCAGCTAACTTCCGTATGGAAGACGCCCAGCTCTGGACACCTTTGGACATGGACGGTAAGAGCCTGGGCCATCGCGGGAGCCACTGGGCGAACGCCATTGGGCGATTGAGGCCCGGGGTTACGCCGCGGCAGGCCGAAGCTGAGCTCCGGGTCATCGCCGCGCGTCTCGAAAAGCAGTACCCGGATTCGAATGACAAGGTCGGCGCTTCCCTTACACCCCTGCATGAGCGGCTGGTGGGCGATTCCCGCGCCGCGCTGCTGACGATGCTGGCCGCAGTGGGTCTGGTGTTGCTGATTGCGTGCGCCAACGTCGCCAATCTGCTGCTCAGCAAAGCGGTGGCGCGGCAGAAGGAGATGGCCATTCGCAGTGCGTTGGGCGCCGGGCGCCTCCGGCTGGTGCGGCAGTTGCTCACCGAAAGCGTTCTCCTCTCGGTTACCGGCGGCATCATTGGCCTCGTGCTCGCCTGGGGAGCTGTACAGTTGTTCTCGTGCGTGGAAAGCTTCGCGCTTCCGCAGTTCAACACCATCCAGCTCAACCTCGACGTGCTGGCATTCACCTGCGCCCTGGCCGTCGCCACGGGCGTTCTGTTCGGCATTGTTCCGGCGTTTCAGGCCTCGCGCCCCGATCTGCATGAAGAGCTGAAGGGCGGAGCCGGCAGCTCTGTAAGTCCGGGACGGACCCGCCGATTCGCCAGCAACGCCCTGGTAGTTAGCGAGGTTGCGCTGTCGCTCCTGTTGCTGGTTTGCGCTGGGCACCTGCTGGAGGACTTCGCGCGGCTGCGCACTCTCGACATCGGCGTGCGGCCCGAAGGTGTATGGACCGCCGCCGTTGCGCTGCCCGAGGCCGAATACAAAGAGCAAGAGCGGCAATTCAGTTTCGCTCGCGACCTTTTGCAGCGATCCGCCCGCATCCCCGGCGTGGACGCGGCCGCCCTGAGCAACCGGTTGCCGCTGGAGGGCGGCAGTAACGGTTATGTGATCATCAAAGGCGAATCGGCGCGTGCGATGAGCAATCAACTGGTGGAGACGCACAACGTGTCACCCGGTTATTTCCACGCTATGGGGATTCGGTTGCTCGGGGGCCGCGACTTCACGCCGGCCGATATCCAGCAAGCGCAGGCAAACGATGCGTTCCTGACTCCGATCTACGAGAAAGGCGCCACGCCGCCTCCCGAGCAGACCAGTGGCGTGGTCTATCCGGCGGTGATCAACGAGGCCATGGCCCGTTTCTTCTGGCGAGGCCGCAACCCCATCGGGCAGATGTTCTCGTGGGGCTCCGATAGCGGGCCGTGGAACCAGGTGGTCGGTGTGGTGAACGATGTCCGGGAATGGGGTCTCACCGAGAAAGCAATACCCGAAGCCTATTCCGCCTTCGACGGTGATTCGCGTGTTTTTCTCATCCTGCACACCTCGCTGCCCCCGGACAGCCTGACCGCGCAGGTGCGGCGCACGCTGGCCCAGCTCGATTCCAACCTGCCCTTGTTCTCGGTTCGCACCATGGATGAGGTGATTGGCGAGCAAGCCCGGAGTGAACGGTTCCTGAGCGGGCTGGTGGGCTCGTTTGCCGCGGTCGCCCTGCTGCTGGCCGCCCTGGGGATTTATGGCGTGCTGTCCTACGCGGTCACAACGCGCACGCGCGAGATCGGCATCCGCATGTCGCTGGGTGCAACTGAGGCGCGCGTACTGTCCGGAGTTCTCGGAGCGGGCATGCGGCTCGCCATCATCGGTTTTGCCGCCGGGGCCGCCGGCGCATTCGCGGGCGGCCGCGTGTTGTCCTCTCTGTTGCACGAGGTCAAACCTGGCGACCCTCTCGTGTTCCTCGCCACCACGGGCCTTCTCGCCATCGTCGCGCTGGCCGCGTGCTATGTGCCGGCCCGCCGCGCCGCCCGGCTCGATCCCATGGTGGCACTGCGCGAGGAATAAGGCGCGTTTCGGCGCGACATCGCCGGGACGATCACTCCCTCCGGAGGCCGGAAGACCTGCTTCAGGCGACACTGCCTTTGTCGGTGAGTCGCGGCCAGCTACCTGACATCGAGTGGCTTGATCTCGGCCAGGGTTAATGCGAAACCCTCAGGGGCCTCGGTGGTCCACGGTATTGACTGACGCTTCGCATCAGCACCACGATAAGGCTGGGTACCGCTCTCGATTCGTGAAGTACGGCTGCGGGAGGAACGGAATGAAACTGTCTTTATTGCCGGCGATTGCGAGTGCGCTCACGATTCTGTCGGCAGCGCCGGCAGCCGCCATTTCCTCATCGGGACAGGCTTCGAACGAAACCAGATTGAGTGGGTTCGCAGTGGCGGTCAGCACGAGCCAGGCACAGCCTCCCGCCGAGTTTAGTGACGTGCCGCCCGATGCCACTTTTTTCGATGCCGCCAACCTGATGTACCTGGCGGGCGTGACCACCGGGTGCGTTGCATCCGACACCCCCGCGACTCGTCAGTTCTGCCCCGATGACAACGTCACGCGGCAGGAGATGGCCGCCTTCATCGTCCGCGCCGTCACTGGCACTACTAATCCGGCTACCTACAACACCACTCCATTTTTCCAGGATGTGGACAGTTCGAATCCTTTCTTTCCGCATATTCAGAAGCTGGTGGATCTCGGCGTCACCATGGGCTGCTCGCAGAACCCGCCGCTGTACTGCCCCACCGGCGCCATCCCGCGCTGGGAGTTGGCTATGTTTATGGTCCGCGCGCGGCTGATGCTTTATGGCGCTGACTTTACTGCTGCCACCACGCCCTACTTCGCGGATGTGCCGGCGAACGTCGAGGGTAACGGGCAGCCGTTCCCGTTCATTCAGAGATCGTACGAAGAGCACATTACCAATGGCTGCGGCGGCAACGACTACTGTCCGGATGAGTTGGTGACGCGAGGGCAGATGGCCTCCTTCATCATGCGGGGGCTGTTCAACGAGACGATGGTTCTGCCGGCGGACACGCCGCTGTTGACCGGAGTAACTCCGAACACGGTGGCGGCCACTGTGGGCAGTCAGATCACGGTGACAATCACCGGCACAAGCACGAGTTTCCAGAACGGTGACACGGTCGCGGTGCCCAGCGGAATGCTGACGGTTAGCAATGTTGTGGTGAATTCCGCGACGTCGATCTCCGCGACGCTGACGGCAAACTCGAACGCGGTGGTGGGCCCAGAGGCGCTGGTGGTGACCACCGGTGGACAGAACCTCACGCTGCCCCTGGCCATCAGCATCTACCAGCAATCGGGAACGACTTCGGCCTCCTGCGCCAACATGAGTACCGGAGCCGATGCCAGTCTCAACGGCTTCGTCCCGTTCCCGTCCACGAATGCCTGGAACACGGATATTTCCTCGGCTCCGCTGGATCCCAACAACTATGCGATTACCTCCGCCGCCGGGTTTGCCGGCTTGCACCTTCATCACGACTTTTCCTCGGTGGCCGGCGGAAACTACGGCATTCCCTACGTCGTGGTCGATTCCAGCTCCACGCCGCTGGTGCCCATCAATGTGATCGATTATGCCGATGAAAGCGATGTCGCGCTGGCGCCGTACCCGCTGAACGCGCCCATCGAAGGGGCCCCCGCCGATTGCGACGGCTGGCCGGATACCTATGTGGGCGACGCGCACGTTCTGGTGCTGGATCGCCATGCCTGCATGCTGTACGAGACCTTTAACACGCACCGGTGCGACGGCGCCTGGAACGCGTCGTCGGAAACGATTTGGGATTTGCAGAACTATGACCAGCGTCCCTGGGGCTGGACCTCGGCGGATGCCGCCGGGCTGCCCATCTTCCCCGGGCTGGTGCGCTATGACGAGGTGGCCTCCGGCGCCATCAACCATGCCATCCGGTTCACCATGCAGGTAACCAAGAACGATGCCAATGACGGGTATTTCGTGGAACCGGCCAGCCATGCCGCGGGGGTCTACTGGGGCGTGAGCAACGTCATGGGGATGCGTGTCCGGCTCAACGCCGCCTTCGACATCTCCGGCTACTCCGCAACCAACCAGGTGATCCTGACGGCGATGAAGAAATACGGGATGATTCTGGCGGATAATGGCGGCTATTTCTTTTTCCAGGGGGTTGCGGACGCCCGCTGGGACGACGACGACCTGTTGAATCTGGACGCCATACAGTCGTCCAACTTCGAAGTGGTGCAGATGACGCCGGCGTGGCCACCGCGTCGGCCTCGACGGTGGCCGCGGGCACGCCGGTGACGCTCACGTGGGATACCAGCAACGATTCGTACGACTTCATCGACGAGCTCGGCGGGGTGCGCGGGGGAAGCGTGACCACGGCGCCCACGGCAACCACCACATACACATTGAACGCAACGAACCAGTACGGACGATCGACGGCGCAGGTTACGGTGACCGTGAAGTAGTTTGTCCGAATCCAAACCTACCTGGCAAACGCATCGGTCAGGGAAACCACCTTCAGGTTTGCGCGCAACTGGTCGGCCGCCGCTGCGCTGTCCACGCGGATATCCACGGGCTGTCCCGGGAGCAGGTCGAAATAGTCGTCCGAGACCTTCGCGTCCAGATTCCCAAAAGACACGCTCACGCTGCGCGCAAGCACCCTGGAGGACAGCCGCAGCCGGTACGAATCGCCGGTTTTCGTCAGCTCGCTGGCAATCTCGGCCCGGGGCCACTGCACTTCCCGGGGCAGCGCGAACAACAACACATTGCTCGAAACCGTTCTGCCGCCCACCTTCAGGTCGGTCACCGCAAAGATCTTCGTCAGTTCGCTGCCGAGCCCTTCCTTCGGTACCTGCAGATAGACCTGGCTGGAAAGCGCCGGAATCTGAACCGCCTGTGATTTGTCGCTCAGCACCGTCCCGTCGAAGGTCATCAGGCGCACGCGCAGTTCGCCGCTGGTGGCCGCGGTTCGGTCGGAAACCACCCACACCGCCAGGTTGCCGTCCTCCACGTGCGGAGAAACCAGCAGATCGTTGTAGAAGCGCCGCGCATAGTATTGCAGCGCCTTCCAGCGTCCGTAATAATCCAGACTCGACCACGACGCCACCGGCCAGCAATCGTTAAGCTGCCAGTAAATGGAGCCCATGGTTCGCGGGCGGTTGCGCCGCAGATGCTCCGCCCCCACCTTGATCCCCTCCGCCTGCAGCACCTGGCTGACATAGAGGAACGACGCGAAATCCTTCGGCTCGGCGTAATAGCGCAGCAAATAATCGTGGATAATGGCGTTGCCCGCGGTATTCTTCTGGTGCGCCAGCATCACCGGCGTGAATATGCTGGCGCGATCCTCGGGCGTGGTGAACTCTTCCACCGTGCGCATCTGGGGGAACGACTGGAATCCGTACTCGGTCATGAAGCGCGGGAAGTGCTTCTCGTATTCGCTGAACGCCACCCGGCCATGCCACACGCTCCAATCGTGCATGTCGCCCGACTGGTAATCGGCGGAAATCTCCTCGTAATCCGCGCTCGGCGAGCTCGGCCAGTACGGCGTTTCCGGGGTCAGACGCTCCACCACGCGGGGCAGGATGCCGCTGAACACGGTGAGGTAATCCTCCCACATGCGCGTGCGCGCCTCCGGAGTCTGGTCCTTCATCACCCAGTGGTACGCGGCTTCCGTTTCGTTGTTGCCGCACCACAGCACGATGCTGGGATGATTGCGCAGGCGCCGCACCTGGTCTTCCGCTTCCTGCGCTACGTTCTGCTTGAACGCGTAGGTGCCCGGCTGCCAGTCGTTGCCGAACATGAAATCCTGCCAGATCATGACGCCCAGCTCGTCGCAGATGTCGTAGAACTCCTGGGTTTCGTAATAGCCGCCGCCCCAGTGGCGAATCATGTTCATGTTGGCGTCTTTGGCCGACTGCAGCACTTGGCGATACTGCGCCGCGGTCACGCGCGTGGGAAAGCTGTCGAACGGAATCACGTCCGCTCCCTTGCCGAAGACGGGAATGCCGTTCACCACGAATTCGAACGAGCGCCCCCATTTGTCCGGTTCGCGCCGCAGCACAATCGATCGCAGACCGGTGTGCGCGGTGGCTTCGTCCTCCGTGATCTCGCCGACCTTCACGCGCGCGCTGAACTTGTAGATCGGCTGCGCGCCGTAACCGGCCGGGTACCACAGATCGGGCTTGATGATGTCCACCGGAAGGTCGATATGGTTCACGCCGGCGTGCAGTTCCACGGTGCGCGCCGCCGCGCCGCTCGATCGCCCGTGCGCGAACTCGAGGGACACGTCGGCGGCTTCGTCGGCCGCCGCGGTCACTTCCACTTCGGCCACCACGTGCGCCACATCGGCGGTCACATCACGCTGGCGAATATGCAGGTCGGAGACTCGCGCGCGGTCCCAGACCTCCAGCCGGACCGGCCGCCAGATGCCGCTGGTCACGAAGCGAGGTCCCCAGTCCCAGCCGTATTCGTACGCGGCCTTGCGGATGTAAGTCTTCTCCGCTGTATGTGTCTTCTCGCGCCATTTGTCGGTGGCGGCAACCCGCGCGGCCGCCCGGATGGGCGAGGGGAACACCACCCGCAGCGTGTTGGCGCCCGCCTTCAGATACGGTTTCACGTCCACGCGCCACTCCCGGAACATGTTGTCGGCCGTGAGCACCTGGGTGTCGTTCAACCAGATCTCCGAGTATGCGTCCAGACCCTCGAACACCAGCTCGATGTTGCGGCGCCGCAGCAGCGCGGGCGTGGCCGTGATGGTGCTGCGATACTCCCAGTCGGCATTCTCGATCCACTGCAGCTTCGCTTCGTTGTCGCGATAGTAGGGGTCCGCGATGAGCTTGTTCCGCAGCAGGTCGGTGTGGACCACGCCGGGCACCTGCGCCGGACGCCACTCCGAGTCTTTGGCGCCGGTGACATCGGCGCGCTGCCGGAATTCCCAGCCGAAATTCAACGCGATGCTCTCCGCCGCGGAAACGATTCCGCCGGCCAGCAAAGGCAGAAGGATAAGTTTCAACATGATGTTTGCCTGTTACAGCAGCATATCAATACGGATGGAACGCATGTCCGGCGCCAGCATGTCCGGCAAGTGCGCGGCCAGCGTCTCCATGTCCAGGATGCCCGTCCCCACGGCGATGCTGCGCACGCGGTTGGCGCGCGCGGCGAGAATATCGTTCACGTGGTCGCCAATCAGGGAAATGCTCGCGCCCGCGCCGATCCAGCCTTCGCGGCGGGCGCGCCGCACCGCGTTGCGCACCAAACCGGCTCGCGTAGGCGCGGTCTCGCCGAATTCCCCGAAGCGGAAGAACTTATCCAACCCGGCCTTGCGCATCTTGTTCCAGCCAATGCGGGTGAGGTTGCCGGTTACCAGGCCGGTCACCGCTTCGGAACGGCGAATACGCCCCAGCAGGCGCCGCACGCCCGGGCACACGCGCCGCGAGAGATCCGGACAGGTGCGGAGGTGGATGCGCTCGGCGGCCGCCATCACCGCGGGCAAACATTCGCGCACCAGCCTGCGGGTGGCCCCGGCCTGCCGCATCATCGCTTCGATGATCCCCGGATCCAGCATGCCCGCCACCGGCACGCCGTCCGTGGTGGTTTCCAGACCGGTGACCCTGCGGATGGCGCTAATCAGCGCCAGGCGGTGATGCGGGCCCGCGCGCCGCAGCAGCGTGCCGTCGATATCGAAGAGCACCAGAGCGTTGGCAGGGGTCATCGGAAGGGGACACACGGCGCCGGCCGCATATCGCCGCGGGTCCATCATCTGTATCATAGCGACATGGATGTGCAGTTCCCAAACGGGAAGATGCTGCGTCTGGTCCGCGGCGATATCACGGTCATCCGCGTCGATGCCATCGTCAACGCGGCAAACTCCGGCCTGCGCGGCGGAGGCGGTGTGGACGGGGCTATCCATCGCGCCGGCGGCCCCGCCATCATGAAGGACCTCGATGAAATTCGGGCAAGCCAGGGCGGTTGCCCTACCGGAAGCGCGGTAGCGACGGGCGCGGGCGCGCTGCCGGCCCAGTATGTGTTCCACGCGGTTGGCCCCATCTATCGGGATGGAAATCACCGGGAAGCGGAACTGCTGCGCTCCTGCTACGAAGCCTCCCTCGCTCTGGGCGAGGAGCGCGGCGTGCGCACCATCAGCTTCCCGGCCATCGCCACGGGCGCCTATGGCTACCCCATGCGGGAAGCCGCCCGCATCGCGCTGGAGGCCACCGGGGGGCATCTCGCCCGTAACGACACCGGCATTCGCGAGGCGCTTTTCGTGCTGGCCACCACCGAAGCGTATGAGGTGCATTCCTCGGTTCTCGCGGCGCTGCGCGCAAAACGGCTAAAATAGGCTTGTCATGCAGGTACTGCACGCGGGCGAGCACAAGTTCCTGTTGCTCGAGCTCGATTCGGAATTCGTCGCCAACATCGCCCGCCAGGCCGGCTTCGACCTGAAGCTGGAAGACGGCGCGCGCACCGTGGGCCTGGACCTCTGGGCCAACGACCGCGAAGCGCCCCTGCTTTTGTTCGACGCCGCCGATCCGGGCAACCTGGGCTGGTTCTCGCGCTGCCAGTTCTATGTGGACGGCAGCACCGGCGCCGTTCTGCAGACGCCGCTCAGCGTGGCCAACCAGCGGGACCGTTCCGGCCGCACCGTCCCCACCGCCCTGCGGCTGCAGATCCGCAAGGAGCTCCCGGCTTCCTTCCGCCTCCCCGGCAAGCAGCCCGTGACCGAGCAGATGGTGTACGCTGTGGTTTACAATTTTCTGAATGCCCTGCTCAACACGGGCGTCGGCGTGTGCGGCGGCTCCATCGTCAAGCCGCTGGCCGGACGTACCGAGCACGTGGGCTCGCGAAATTAGGATCTTCAGACGTGACAAAATACAAGGTCTTGTTCTTGTGCATCGGAAACTCCTGCCGCAGCCAGATGGCGGAAGGTTTTGCGCGCGCCTACGGCGCGGATGTGATGGAGGCGCAGAGCGCCGGTCTCGGCCCGGCCATGTCGGTCTCGCCCCTGACCATCGCGACCATGAAGGAGAAGGACATTGACGTGTCCGCGGCGGTCCCCAAGGGCGTGGACGGCGTGGACCGCAACGGCCTCAGCATGATCGTCAACATCACCGGCCAGAAGCTGCCGGTGCGCGGCGTTCAAATGGTGGATTGGGACGTCCGCGACCCGATCGGGCGGGACGAAAAGGTTTTTCGCGAAGTGCGGGACGAGATCGAAAGGCGCGTGATGGAGCTGATTTTGCGGTTCCGCGCCGAGCAGAAAGAGGAAGCAGGATCCCCGGCGGGCCGGACCAGTCTGCGTCAGCGATTTGACACTCGGCGGGGCCGGTTCCGATAATAGAAGTGACCCACCTCATCGTGCGGATGTGGCGGAATTGGCAGACGCGCTAGATTCAGGTTCTAGTGCTCGCAAGGGCGTGGAGGTTCAAGTCCTCTCATCCGCACCACACACCACGTAGCCCGTGATGGCCATCCAGACTTCCGGAACGGACACGCGGCGACAGCCGCGTTTTGTGGCGCCGCCTCGTGCGCAAGTCCATCGTACAATCTGAATACGCATGAAGGTCGGCATCACCTGCTACCCAACTTACGGCGGAAGCGGCATCGTGGCCACGGAACTGGGAATGGAACTGGCCGCGCGCGGCCATGACGTGCACTTCGTCACCTACGCGAACCCCATCCGCCTCGGCTCGGGTCCGCGCATCCATTACCACGAAGTGGAGGTTTCCGCCTATCCGCTGTTCCAGCACCCGCCCTATCTGCTGGCGCTGGCCTCGCGCATGGCCGAGGTGGCGGAGACGTATCATCTGGACCTGCTGCACGTCCATTACGCCATCCCCCACTCGGTGGCCGCCATGCTGGCGCGGGAGATCATGCGCCCGCGCCGCCGCCTTCCGTTCATCACCACCCTGCACGGCACCGACATCACGCTGGTGGGGACGGACCGCTCCTATTTCCCGGTGACGAAATTCTCCATCGAACAATCCGACGGCATCACCAGCATCAGCGAGTACCTGCGTCAGCGAACGGTGGATGTCTTCGCCGTGTCCAACGAAATTCGAGTGATCCGCAATTTCGTGAATTGCGACATATATCGTCCCCGCGAGGACAAGCGCAATCGGGAAAAGAGCCTCGTACATATCTCGAATTTCCGCCCGGTGAAGCGCGTGCAGGATTGCGTGCACATTCTGGCGGCGGTTCGCCGGGAGATCCCGGCCCACTTGTACATGGTCGGCGACGGCCCGGAGCGCGGACCCGCTGAGAGGCTGGCCATCGAGCTGGGCGTGGAATCGCACGTGACGTTCCTCGGGAAACAGGATCACATTCACAGGATTCTGCCCGGAATGGATGTGCTGCTGCTGCCGAGCGAGCTGGAGTCGTTCGGGCTGGCCGCTCTGGAAGCCATGGCCTGCGGCGTACCGCCCATCGCCACCAACGTGGGTGGCGTGCCGGAGCTGATCGCCAACGGCGTGGACGGATTCCTGGAGCCGGTGGGCGATATTGCGTCCCAGGCGGCGCGGGTCATCGAGCTTCTGTCGGACCGCTCGCGTTACGAAGCGATGGCGGCGGCTGCGCGAAAAACCGCCGAAACACGCTTCTGCACGTCGCTGATTATCCCGTTATACGAGAAATACTACGAAGAAGTGTGCCGGAGCTGACTGCGGGCACGCGGCGAGAGCTATTCCACAATCGCCTGCATCACCGCGTTCTCGAAATCCCGCTGCACCGGCGTCACCTGCGTTTGAATCATGACAATGGTCACCATGTTTTCCTTGGGATCGATCCACGTTTGCGTGCCGTAGGCGCCATCCCAGCCGAAGCTCCCGTTGGATACGCGCAGGCCCGCCGCCACCGCATCCTCCACAATGCCCACCAGCAGCCCGTAGCCCATGCCATGCGCGGGGCGCCCCAGTTTCCCGTTGAACATGTCGCCCACGTGGTTGGACGCCATCAGTTCCACCGTCCTCGGGCTGAACAGCCGCTTGCCGTTCAGCACCCCGCCGTTCAGCAGCATCTGAGCGAACTGCAGGTAGTCCTCGGCCGTGGACATGAGCCCGCCGGCGCCGGAGAAGTACGTTTTAAGCGAAAAGCCGTCCTGATTCTCGGCCTTTTCGAGACCGCCCGGGCTTTTTCGGTACAGGGTGGTCATACGCGGCCGGCGATCGTCGGGAGGATAGAAAAACGTATCCTTCATGCCCAGCGGCTCGAATACGCGGGCGCGCAGAAACTGGTCGTAGGGCTGCCCGGAAACGATCTCCACAATTCGCGACAGGATGTCCGGTCCGGCCAGGCCGCTGTAAGCCCACTGCGTCCCCGGCTGAAAGTCGAGCGGCGCCGCGGCCAGCCGCGGGACGTAGGTGGCCAGCGTGTCCCCGTTCGCCGGCCTCGGCGGTCCCGCCTTCGATCCGATGCCGCCGGTCATCAGGCCGTTGGTGTGGGTCAGCAGATCGCGGATGGTGAGGTCCCGGTCCGCCGGAACCACGTAGAAGCCCGTGGAGTTCGCCCTCGGTACAGCCACTTTCGCGTCTTTGAACTCGGGCAGGAACTTCGACACCGGATCGCCCAGCCGCAGCTTCCCCTCCTCCAGCATCATCATCACGGCCACGCCGGTGACCGGCTTGGACATCGAAGCGATGCGGAAGATGGCGTCTTTCTCCATGGGGCGCTTCGACTCGAGATCCATCAGGCCGTGCGCTTCCAAATGCACCACACGGCCGCGGCGAGCCACCAGCGTCACCGCGCCCGAGATTTCGCCCGCATCGATGTGCCGCTGGATGGCCTGGTGGATTCGCGCAAGCCGCTCCGAGGACATGCCCACGTCCTCGGGTTTGCCGGCGGGGACGCCGCCGCCGGTCAGGGTGACGGCAAGGGTCAGCAGGAGAGGTATCAGGTGAGCGGGTTTCATGGCCACTTTCTACCTTACATCCCTGCCGTGGCCGACGCCGTTTGAGCCTTCGCGCAGCCCACCTCGGCCGCCGAGTGTCATGTCCGAGATAAGGTGGGGCAGGCCGGACCACGGGCGAAGCGGCAGTGGTCCCCTTATCCGCGGATAAGGCCGGCGGTTATCTTTCGCCCGTGGTCAAGCCTGCGGCGGCCTTGACCAGGGGCGAAGCCGCAGCGGTCTCCTTATCCCGGATAAGGCCGGCATCGGTCTTCGCTTGTGGTCAAGGCCGCCATGGCGGGACTGAGAGTCCCGCGCAGCCCAGCGGCACAACGTCCACGCGGAGAGCCAACTCACAGCGTGCGGGTCACCTTGCTCAATGTTCGCGGCCGGTCCGGATCGAGGCCCTTGATGGCGGCCAGACACGCGGCGAACAACTGCGCCGGGATTATGTACGGAATGGGCGTGTAAAGCTCCGCGAGCTTCGCCGGGATCACGATGGCGTTCCCGCGGGTGGACGCTTCACGGTTGCCGCGATCGGTGATCGTCAGCGTGTCCGCCTTGAGCTGATCGAGCTTCGCGAGCGTCTCTCGCTGCGCCGGCCAGGTGACGCCCGGCGGTGCGAACAGGAAGCTGGGAAACGAACTTTCCACCATGGCGATGGGGCCATGCAACAGGTCCGCGCCGGAAAAGCGCTCGGCCACCACGTAGCAGGTCTCCATCAGCTTCAACGCGAATTCGAAGGCGTTGGAGTAGTTGAGCCCGCGCGCCACCACCAGGGCGCGCTCCATAAAGCGGTAGCGTTCCGCGCGCCGGAGGATGGCATTCTCAAGCTTGAGGGCCACGGCCGCGGATTCGGCGATGCGCTCCAGATCGTCGAGGGGAAACGGCGCGCCCAGAGCCCACGCAATCAGGTAGAAGACGAGCAACTGGCCGGTGTACGTTTTGGTGGCGGCGACGCTCTTCTCCTTTCCGGCGCGCACCAGAAACGTCTGGTGGGGGATGCGGGCCAGCGCGCTGGCGGCCTCGTTGGTGACGGCAATGGTGAACGCGCCCGCCTCGCGCGCCCGTTCGAGGACAAGATTCACGTCGGTGGATTCGCCGGACTGCGAGATGCCCACCACCATCGCGTTGCCCAGCGCGAGCGAGGCGCCGTACAGCGTGCACACCGAGGGAGCGGCCAGCGACACCGGAATCCCGGTGGCGATCTCGATGAGGTAGCGGCCGAACTGCGCGGCGTTGTCGGAGGTGCCGCGTGCGGCCAGCACCACCAGTTGCGGGCGCTTCTGCTGGCAATGCTGGCGCAATTCGCGAGCTTGCGGCAGCACGCTCTTCAGGGTCCGCTCCAGCGCCGCCGGCTGCTGCCGGATTTCCTCCAGCATCCTGGACATGTTTGTTCCCAGGGTATCAGCTATGCTGATGCTGAGCGGGCATGACGGACGTCCTCACGCCGGAACAACGCCGCCGGAACATGTCGGCCATCCGCGGCGCGGACACGCGGCCGGAGAGAATCGTGCGCTCGCTCGCGCACCGCATGGGATATCGGTTCCGGCTGCATCGCCGGGAACTGCCGGGCAAGCCGGACCTGGTGTTTCCAGCGCGCCGCAAGGCGATTCTGGTGCACGGGTGCTTCTGGCACGTGCACGATTGCCAATACGGGCGCGTGAGGCCCGCTACCAACGCCGATTTTTGGACGAACAAGCGGGGCCAGAACGCGGCGCGCGACCGGCGCAATCTGGCCGCCCTGCAGGCGGCTGGCTGGAGCGTGCTGGTGGTCTGGGAGTGCGAAACCCGCAACCCCGAGCCGCTCGGCCGGAAGCTGCGGGAGTTTCTGGACAGCGCGGGCGAACGGGCCCAGGCGGCCAGCCGGTAGCCGCGCGGAGGGCTGAGCGATCAGCCGGCGATCCGCGGCTGATGAAACGCCCAGTGTGTGTGGATGCGGTTCAACGCGCCTGTGCCCGAAGCGCTGGCGCCGCGGATGGCTGCGGTTGCGCCGCGTTGGGAAGCCGCGAGTACGAGGTGCTCCTCAAACCATCTCCGCTCGGGCCGCTCGACAGCGTGCGCTGGCACGTTTCCCACTTCCACCGGATCAGACCGCCGACGCGCAGTGGCGGGCCGCTCTCCTTTCGCGCGTCAGCACCGAGCGATAACCCCCACAGCAGCCACAATCAACAAGGTGAGGATACTGGGGAGAATGAGGCGGCTTTCCGCCTCTGGTGTGAATCAGGTAACCGTGACTGCACTCAGGGCTGAACCCGACCGGCCGGCATGAGTGCATGTGCATTCCGTCCGCACCCCCCACGCATTTCGGTCAGGTTTTCTATTTGGCGCAACCATCCTGGATGCCGCAATTCGCGGGCCTGATCCAGCCCCCATCGGCAGTATAATCTGCGTAGCTTTGTTTCCAGAGAGTCACGACGCGTCGCCCGTCCAGCGGACCTGAGCGCTCCTGTCATCGAGCGCCGGAAGCCTGTTCGCGCTGGCGCGGCCCGTGCCGGGCAGGGAGCCGTGGTGGGCGCTCGATGAACAGAACCTTGCAGCGGATTCAGTCTCTGATCGACAACGTCCCGCTCGCCGTGGTGGAGTGGGACCCTGACCATCACATCACCGGATGGAGGGGCAGCGCAGAGCGCATGTTCGGCTGGTCCGAGGACGAGGTACGGGGCAAGCGGGCCGGCGATCTGCGCCTGGTCTACGAGGACGACTGGAACGCCGTCTACGGTGCGATGGACGCGATGGAGCACGGCTGGAGCTGGATCAGCCGCAACCGGAACTATCGCAAAGACGGCTCGGTGATCCACTGCGAATGGTACAACTCCGTAATGCTTGACAAAGCCGGGAACCTCGGCTCGGGGCTCTCGCTGGTGCTGGACGTCACCGCTCGCCAGCGGGCGGAGGAAGCGTTGCGCACCTCCGAGGAGAAGTTCCGCAGCATCTTCGAGGGGGCTCCCATCGGCATCTTTCAGTCCACGGTGGAGGGACGGCTCCTGAGTGTGAACCCCAGGCTGGCGGAGATGTTCGGCTTCGGCTCGCCGGAGCACATGAGAACGGCCATCACCGGCGTCAGCCACCACACCGATCCGGAGCGGCGGCGCGCCATGATCGACCGCGCCCTCGAGGCAGGGGACTTCGTTCAGGCCGAAGTCGAGTACCGCCGCCCGGACGGGTCGGTATTCCCGGCCAACCTGTGCATGAAGGCGGCGCACGGCCGCAACGGCATCGTCCTGGAAGGTTTCGTCGAGGACATCACCGAGCGGAAACGTGCCGAGGAGGCCCTGCGAGGCGCCCACGACGCGCTGGAGCGGCGCGTTCAGGAACGTACCGCGGAACTCTCCTCAGCCAACGAGCGGTTGCAGGAACTGGACCGGCTCAAATCGCAGTTCCTGGCCAGCATGAGTCACGAGTTGCGCACGCCGCTGAACTCGATCATCGGGTTTACCAGCCTCCTGCGGCGCGGACTGGCCGGCCCGGTGAACCCGGAGCAGAAGAAACAACTGGACATCGTCTACAGTTCGGCCAGGCATCTTCTCACGCTGATCAACGACCTGCTGGACGTGTCCCGCATCGAGGCCGGCCGCGCGGACGTCGATCACGAGCCCTTCGACTTCGTGGACGTGGTGACCGAAGTGGTGCGCAGCCTCAAACCCATGGCCGACCGGAAAGGGCTGGAGGTGACCACCGCCCTGGCCGCCCCGGCGATCCCCATCAACGGCGACCGGAAACGGACTCTGCAGGTGCTTCTGAATCTGGTCAACAACGCCATCAAGTTCACGGCGAAGGGCAGCGTGCACATTGCCGCGGCGGTGGAGGGGCGGAATCTGGTGGTGAGTGTGACCGACACCGGCATTGGCATAAAGCAGGAACACCTCGGCATGCTCTTCGAGGCCTTCCGGCAGGTGGACGGATCGGTCCGGCGCGTCTACGAGGGTACCGGGCTGGGTTTGTATTTGTGCCGCAAACTGCTCCATCTCATGGGCGGCAAAATCGAGGTCGAAAGCGAGTACGGCAGTGGTTCCCGCTTCACTTATACCCAACTGGTGGATCTGCCGGCCGATTCCGCAGAGTTCATTCCGGAGACCGTTTCATGAGACAAAAGGCGCTGGTGGTGGAGGATAACGAAAACAACCGATATTTGCTTACGTTGCTGCTCGAGCAGGCGGACTTTGTCGTGGTGGCTGCGGTCGGCGGGAGGCGTGGGCTGGAGCTGGCGCGCCTGGAAATGCCCGACGTCATTCTGCTGGACATTCAGATGCCGGAGATGGACGGTTACGAGGTGGCGGCCCACCTGCGGAGCGATCCGGAGCTGACGCACATCCCCATCGTCGGCGTCAGTTCGTTCGCCATGCCCGGCGACCACGAAAGGGCCATCAAGGCCGGGTTCGCCGGCTACATCGAAAAACCCATCGACCCGGAACTGTTCGCCGGCACGGTGGTCGAGCTGATCGAGAAAGCGAGGGGGCGGAATGCGAATTCTCAGCGTGGATGACGACCGGCAGAACCTCTACCTGATCGAATCCGTGGCGCGCGCCAGCGGACATGAGGTGGTGAGCGCCCCCAACGGCGTGGAGGCCCTCGAGGAACTGGAGAAGGGGAACTTCGACCTGATTGTCTCCGACATCCTCATGCCCGAGATGGATGGCTTCCGCCTTTGTCACGAAGTGAAGTTGCGCCCGGAATTCAGGGCCATTCCGTTCATTTTCTACACCGCCACCTACACCCAGAAGAAGGACGAGGAGCTGGGGCTGGCCATGGGCGCATCCCGCTTCATCGTGAAGCCGGTGGAGCCCGAGCAGTTCATCGCCATCCTCGAGGAAGTGGTGCGCGAGGGGGAAACGGGACACCTCGCGGTTCCGCACGGTGAGCTCGAGGATGCGGAGAACTATCTGAAAGCGTACAACGCGCGCCTGATTCACAAACTGGAAGATAAGATTCAGCAGTTGGAGGCTGTTTCCAGAGACCTCCGCGCGACGCTGGAAGAGAAGAATCGCGAAATCGCTCAGCGCAAGGAAGCGGAGGAGGCGCTGCGGCGATCGGAAGAACAGTTGCGCCTGGTCTGGGAAAAGTCGATGGACGGCATGCGCCTGACCGACCAAAGCGGAAAGATCGTCCGGGCAAACCCCGCTTTCGCGAAAATGTTCGCGAGGTCTGTCGACGAGCTGGAAGGCCAGCCATTCACCTGCTGTTACGCGCCCGCCGATGCCGGCGCCATCCTGGCGGCGTGGCGGTCGCAGGTGGCCGCCGGCGCCCTGGATGCGCACGCCGAGCTTCTGCTCACCCGCTGGGACGGGAAGCCGATCTGGATGGAGTGGTCGAACGCCGCGATCGAGTCCTCCGCCGGACCCCTCATCCTGAGCCTGTACCGCGATGTTACGGAACGGAGGCGCGCGGAGGAGGAACGGTCCAATCTGGAACATCAACTCCAGCAGTCTCAGAAACTGGAGAGCGTCGGCAGGCTCGCCGGCGGCGTGGCGCACGACTTCAACAACATGCTCACCGTGATCAACGGGTATGCCGACCTCCTGCTGCGCCGTCTGCCTGGCGACGATGCCGCGCGCGGTCACCTGCTGCAGATCCGCAAGGCCGGGGAGCGCGCCGCCCATCTTACTCAGCAACTCCTCGCTTTCAGCCGAAAACAGATCACCGAACGGAAGCCCACGGATCTCAACGCGGTGGTCGCTGAAGCCAGAACCATGTTGCAGAGGCTGCTGGGAGACGACGTGCGGTTCGTGACCCAGCTCGGCTCCCTGGCCGGCTGCGTCATGGCCGACTCCGGACAGATCCACCAGGTGCTGATGAACCTGGCGGTGAATGCGCGGGATGCAATGCCCCGCGGCGGCACGCTGGCCATCGAAACCACGGACATCGACATCGTCGAAGACGACGCCGTCAGGTATCCCGGGCTGGCGCCGGGCGCCTATACTCTGTTGACTGTGTCCGATACGGGCCTGGGGATGGAGGAAGAGACGCAGCGTCACATTTTCGAGCCATTCTTCACCACCAAACCGGAAGGGGCCGGGACCGGTCTGGGGCTGTCCACCGTTTACGGCATCGTCAGACAAAGCGGCGGCCGGGTTTTCGCGGAAAGCAAACCCGGGCAGGGAGCCACGTTCAGGATGTTCCTGCCCCGGGTCGCCGCGGCCGTGCATCCCGAGGTGGTTACCCCGGAGGACGACACGGACCTTCGCGCTTCCGAGACCATTCTGGTGGTGGAGGATCAGGAAGACGTCCGCATGCTGACGGCGGAAGTCCTGCGGGACCTTGGCTATCGCGTGCTGGAAGCGGCCAGTGGCAGCGCCGCTCTCCGGCAGGTGGAACAGTACACCGAACCGATTCACCTGCTGCTGACCGACCTGGTCATGCCCGGCATGAGCGGACGGGAGCTGGTTGACCGCGTCAGGCTTCTGCGGCCCGCCCTCAAGCACATGTTCATGTCCGGCTACGCCGGCCACCCCGGCGACGCGCTCTCCGGCGGAACGGCGGCCGGCGCAGCGTTCATCGCCAAGCCATTCACACCGGCCGCACTGGCGAAGAAGGTGCGTGAAGTACTGGGGCGCCGCGGCACCCACGGCGCGATTCTGGTTGTGGACGACGAGGAGGGCATCCAGGAGCTCTTTCGCAGTGTCCTCGGATCCGCGGGCTACGAGGTGGTGGCGGCCAGGAACGGCGAGGAAGCCGTGAAAATCGCGCAAGAACGCGAGTTCGACCTCGTCATCACCGATCTGGTCATGCCCGAACGCGAGGGGCTGGGGACCATCCAGGTCCTGCGGCGGGAACACCCGTACCTGAAAGTGGCGGCGATGTCCGGAGCCTTCGGCGGGCATTTCCTCGACGTGGCGGCGAAACTGGGGGCGTGTGCCAGCCTGAAGAAGCCGATCAGCCCGGAGCAGTTACTGGTCACCGTTCGCGACCTGCTGCACTAAAACGGGCAAGGCCGGCTGGTTACCAGATCACCCGATGGGCTGGCGCGCGTTTGGCGGAAGTCACCGCAGGCCAAAGCCAGGCTCTCAGCCGGCGGCGGCCTTGACCAGGGGCGAAGCCGCAGCGGTCTGCTGCGCATGGGCACGCCGGACAGCCGGCCGTTCGCGCCGCTGGTAGGCGAGCTGCGGCGGGAGATCGACCTCGCGAGAAAGCAAAAAGGCGAAGCGGCCGCCTGGCCTCGCCGCGTGTCCCCACACCGATCGCTGCCCCGCTGTATACTGGTTTTCTCCATGCGCCCGCGCACATATTGGATCGCGGTTGCGGCAGTTGTGTTTCGAATTTCCGCGCAATCGGGATATCCTATTGAGACTATCGCATTCGGGGGCACCGAATATCCGCGCGACGCGCTGCTCGGCGCGGCCGGCCTTCACTCGGGCATGCCCTTCAACGAGGCGGTTCTTCGCGAGGCCGCGCAGCGTCTCCAAAGCACCGGGTTCTTTCGCTCGGTGCAGTTTCGCTATCAGACCGCCGCGGACCGGAAAGGCTACGCGGTCCGCTTCGACCTGATCGAAGACACGGATCGCATGCCCGCGCGAATCGACATTCCCGGCATCGACGAGGACGCGGCGTGGGCGGCGCTTCAGGCCGCCGATCCGCTGCTCACGAAACAGGCGCCCGCGAACGATGTCGCGCAGGCCCGTTACCTGCACGCCATCGAGGAATATGTCGCCCAGCACGCGGACGCCCAGAAGATTGCGGCACGCGTGAACGGCGGCGAGCTCGGAAGCCAGCGCGCCGTTCTCGTTTTCGAGCCGGAGAATCTCAAGGTCATCGCCGCGGTCCGCTTCACCGACACTTACGCGCTGAAGCCGGCCGATCTGGAGGCGGCTCTCGAGCCGATTGCCGCGGGCAGCGGATACACCGAGGCGCGCTTCCGCCAGTTGCTCAATCTCAACGTGCGGCCTCTGTTCGAGGAGCAGGGCTTTCTGGGCGTCGTATTCGACCGCATCAGGCTGCGCGAGGACGATTCCGGCCGCCTCACCGTGGAGACGCACGTGGTGGACGGCCGCAAGTACAACCTGAGCGCGGTGACGCTGGACGGTCCGGACCTTCCCGAAGCGCAGATGCGCCAGGCCGCGAAGTTCCGCATTGGCGAGCTTGCGGACTGGAAGCAGTTTCTGCAGAGCGTCTCGGAAATGGAGCGGGTGCTGAAGCGCCAGGGCTACCTCGGCGAGAAGTCGCGTGTGGAACGCACACTGCACAGCCGCGAAGGCACCGTGGACGCGGTGGTGCATTTCAATCCCGGCCCGCAATACCGTTTCGGCCGGCTGGAGCTGAGCGGACTCGCCGACGACGTGAAGACCATGGCCGAGCAGAGGTGGACGCTGCGCTCGGGCCAGCCCTTGAACGGCGAGTATCCCCACGCGTTCCTCCACGACCTGTACCAGGAGCTCCGCGCAAGCAGGGCAAGGGCAGCCGTGTCGTTCCGCCCCGGCGATGGCGAGAACGTTCTGGACGTCGTGATCGCGTTTCGCTGAAGCTACAATGAGCAGTATGTCCGACGTTCTGCGCATCGCCGATCGCGAGTTCCGTTCCCGTCTGTTCGTGGGAACCGGGAAGTACCGCAGCTTTCCGGAGATGGCGCGATGCCATGAAGCGTCCGGCGCCGAAGTGGTCACGGTGGCGGTGCGCCGCGTCAACCTGAACGACCGCACGAAGGAATCGCTGCTCGACTACATCGACCGTTCGAAGCTGTTCATCCTGCCCAACACCGCGGCCTGCTACACCGCCGAGGACGCCATCCGCACGGCGCGGCTGGGGCGCGAGGCCGGGCTCTCGAACTGGGTGAAGCTGGAGGTCATCGGCGACGAGAAGACTCTGTTCCCCGACAATGAGGGCCTGCTGGAAGCCACGCGGGTGCTGGTGAAAGAAGGCTTCGTGGTGCTGCCCTATACGAACGACGACCTGGTGAACGCGCGCAAACTGATCGACGCCGGGGCGGCGGCGGTGATGCCGCTGGCCGCGCCCATCGGGTCGGGCCTGGGCATTCAGAATATGACCAGCCTGCGCATTCTGCGCGAGATGATCACCGCCGTGCCGCTGATCGTGGACGCGGGCGTGGGCACCGCCTCCGACGCGGTGGTGGCCATGGAGCTGGGCTTCGACGGTATCCTCATGAACACCGCGATCGCCGCCGCCGAGGACGCCGAAACGATGGCCCGCGCGATGAAGCTGGCCGTGGAGGCCGGCCGTCTGGCCCATCTGGCCGGGCGCATGCCGAGGAAGCTCTATGCCACGGCGAGCAGTCCAAATCGGTGACGTACACCTCATTTCCGAATTAACGGCTGCCTCGAAATTCGGCAATGAGGTGTACGTCACCGAATTTCGATACGATGTAGCGTATGGTTCTGTCCGATGTGGACATCCGGCGCTACCTCGCCGAAGGGAAGATCAGAATCACGCCCGAGCTGCCGCCGGAGCAGTTCGGGAGCTGCTCGGTGGACTTCCGCCTGGGCGCCGAATTCAGCATCTTCGAGCACAGCCGCCACCCGTTCATCGACCTCCGCGAGAAGCGCGCCATTGAAGATCTCATGACGCCGGTGATCGTCCCGGCCAACGAGCCCTTCATCCTGCAGCCGCGCGAGTTCGTGCTGGCCATCACCGAAGAGCGCCTGGAACTCGACGACGACGTTCTCGGCCGTCTGGAAGGCCGCTCCAGCCTCGGCCGCATCGGGATTATCGTGCACGGAACCGCCGGCCTGTTCGATCCGGGCTGGTCCGGGAAAGCCACGCTGGAGCTGAGCAACCTGGGGCGCATGCCGGTGGCGTTGTATCCAGGCATGAGGATCTGCTCCTTCACCTTCGAGCAATTGACCTCGCCCTCGTCGATGCCGTACTGGAAAAAGGCCGGCAACAAATACGCCGGGCAGACGCGTCCGCTGGCCAGCCGGCTTTCGGGCGAGTTCAAGAGCTGACGGATGTTCAGGGTTTAGACACCGCGCGAATCGTATCCAGCGGCAGCACCAGCTTCAAGGGCTCATCCAGAAGGCGGAGCGCACCGAAGCGTTCGTACCACGTAGCGGCCTGCTCGTCTTTTGCGTCGATGGCGAGAGCGACGCCACCCACCAACTGAGCAACGGCCAGCGCTCGTTCGCCGGCCGCCAGCAGCAAATCGCCTCCGAGCCCTCGTCCCTGTACCACACGCGATACCGCCAGGCGACCCAGCCGGAACACCGGCACTTCGTAGCGGCCGAGCCTGCGCGTCAACCTGGCCGGCGTCCTGGCGAAGGCGATCGCGCCGGGGCTGATCGTGTAGTAGCCGAGGATGGCGGCTGGCGCGCCGGGCGCAACCGCAAGGAAGGTTTTCGCGCCTCCGCCCCCATGCTGCTGGCGCGCGTAGCGTTGCAGGTATTCGTTCAGCGCCGGGACCCCGCAATCGAAGCTGGCCCGGTCATGCCGGCGGCTCAGCGCCTCCTCACGCCACTCGAGTGCGCCCGCCCGTTTCACGCGCGCTTCCGGCGGCGTTTCGCGGCCGCGCGCAACGCGGCAGTCGGCTTCGGCGGATGCTCCAGAAGCTCCAGCACTCGGATACTGTCCCGCGCCGACACAGTGATGCGCTCATTGCGTGCGACGATCTCTTCGGCGGCAGGCAGCGCGGTGCGCATGACAAAGGCCGTGAGGTCGAGCCGTTCGTAAGCGGCGGCGGCGGCAAGAATGCGCTTCTGCTCGCGGGAAGCCCGCAACTCGATTCGATCCGTCCGCGCTGGCGAGGTTAGCGGCATGGTTATGTTCCTGTCTTCAGGATAGCGTACGTACGTTGTACGGGCGGCTTGCAAACTTGGCCGTTAGTATGTTTTTGGAGCCTTAAGGTCCACAATCTCGCGCTCAACGTCAAACAGTCGGAGCTGCCCGCCTTCCCAGGAGAAAGTCAGCAGCCAGCGACGATAACGCGTCTCTCCTTCCAGCGGCAAGTCGTTAATCTTGACGTCGCAGTACTTCGTCGCGTTGTCGATCTCACACGAGACCGCAGGAAGGAGATGAAGATCTCGCATCCTCTCCACAGTAGAGCTTAGACCTTTCATGCGGGTGCCGTGCGCGGCCCAATCCGCTACATGGTGTTCGTCGCCAATGATTGTCAAGTAGAGAATCGCCAATGAAACCATGTCCTCGGGCATCTTCGCAGAGACGCGATTCCCCTGAAGCAGCATGTTCATGGCGGCGAGGTTGTGCGGATCCTTCGGCAAGGCAGGCTTTTCCAGCATGCCATCGCGATCGGTATTCGCCACAAACGGGGAACGCCGCTCGTTCGTATCAGCGTGAGCTCGATCGTTGAATCCGTGGCAGTTGAAGAAATCTGCGCGAGTCTGAGGATCGAGCCGGTCTTAAGCCACGGCGATTTCAGCGCGTCACACCAAGGCCACTTGGATGAACCGTAGCCGTATGCGTTGAAAAGATTCTCGCTGCCGGTTTCGCCCAGGATTTCGAAGTCAGCCGGGGCACACTGCGTCTTCGTTGTGTCCTGGACTTTCGCAAGTTCTCCGTAGTCCAGCCAGTTCAGCTCGCAGCGCTCGCAGTTGTCGATGATCACGTTGCCCGGGCCGCCGTACGGGTGCGTGTCCATCTCCTCGTGACAGCGCGGGCAGCGGATGTGCCGGTCCAGTTCGTGCGGATCGGGGCGGTGCGGAAGCTCGGCCGGCGTTTCCCGGTGCGCGCGCGCAGGTCCTCGATGGTGGCCACGAACGTGTCACGTCGATCAACATGCCTCGGCAGGCCGGCAACAGATACGCCGGGCAGACGCGCCCGCTGGCAAGCCGGTTGTCGGGGAGTTCAAGAGCTGATGGATTGGTGGCCGGGCGCGCTTGGAACGCCTATTGAGGTTCGCGTCATTGCTTCCGTGTACCGGACGACCACCGGCATTCGCACACAGTCAGGAGAGGTGAGCTTGATCCGCATGGTTAGATCTGGACGGCGCCATATCTTCACGATGTCTTCCTTGAACAACGCCACCAGGGCGGCCGTCAGCGTCGCCACAGCGGCGACAAAAGGCACCCATCTGGGAGGTGGTGGATTCATTGTCAGTGATTCTCCCACACCTCGGCCCGGAAAGTCTCACGAAAGGTAGGTTTCGAACGTTTCGATCCGACCCTGGAACCCGGGTCGTCGCGGGGTTGACGTGTCTCGAAAAGCTGTTTCAAAATCCGCTTCGGCTAAATTGAGGCCTTTCAGAGATGTGTCTCACAATGGCGGCTGCATTCCAGACCAGTGCATTGGCTTCGACCAATGCGTGGCAGAACGCACCTCAGCCATTCCTGTCCGAAAACGGCGAGTACCGTCCCGCTTGCCCGGTTATAGTCAAAACAGACGACCGTGCAACTCAGCCACACCATCTGCCGCAGCGCGCGTCTGGCGCGCGACCCCCGCTTCGACGGGAAGTTCTTCATCGGCGTGCGCACCACCGGCATCTACTGCCGGCCCGTCTGCCCGGCCCCTTCGCCGAAAGAACAAAACGTGGAGTATTACCCGTCGGCGGCCGCGGCGGCTGAGGCCGGTCTTCGTCCCTGCCTGCGGTGCCGTCCGGAGTGTTCCCCGGGCACGCCGGCCTGGCTGGGGTCCTCGGTCACGGTGTCGCGGGCGCTGCGCCTCATCTCCGAAGGCGCGCTGGAAGAGGACGGCGTGGACAGGCTGGCCGAACGGCTGGGCATCGGTTCGCGCCATCTGCGGCGGCTCTTCCTGGAGCATCTGGGTGCGACCCCGGTGGCCGTGGCCCAGACGCGCCGGCTGCTGGCCGCCAAGAAGCTCATCGACGAAACCAGCCTGCCGCTTACCGGGATCGCCATCGCCTCGGGCTTCGGAAGCATCCGCCGGTTCAACGCGGCATTTCTCGAAACCTGGGGACGCTGCCCCCGCGAACTGCGGCGCACGCGCGGCAGGACTCCGGCAGGCGGGCCGTGCACGCTGGAACTGCGCTATCGGCCGCCGTTCGACTGGACGGCGCTGCTCGGCTTTCTGGCCGGGCGCGCCATCGGTGGCGTAGAGCACCTCGAAGGCGACATCTACCGTCGAACCATAGTGACCAGCCGCGGGCCGGGTTGGATCGAGGTGCGCCGCGCCGGCAAGACGGCGCTGACGCTCTCGATTCATTGCCCCGATTCCAGCGAGCTGTTGACGATTGCCTCGCGCGTCCGGCGCTTGTTCGATCTCGACGCCGACCCGCAGGTGATCGCCGGCCATCTGCGGAGGGATGCGCTGCTGGGGCCACTCGTGAAGGCGCGACCGGGCCTGCGCGTTCCCGGCGCGTGGGACGGTTTCGAGCTCGGCGTGCGCGCCATTCTCGGCCAGCAGGTGAGCGTGGCCGGCGCCAGCACTCTGGCCGCTCGTTTGGTGCGGAAGCTCGGCCAGCCGGTGGCGTTCGACGTGACCGGGCTCACGCACACGTTTCCCTCACCCGCGGACGTGTCCACGGCGGATCTTGCCATCGGTATTCCGGCAGCAAGAGCCGAGGCGATCCGGCGATTCGCGCGCGCGGTGGCATCTGGGCGGGTGACTTTCGACGCCGCCGTGGATTCCCGCGCGTTTCAGGAGGAATTGCGATCGCTCCCCGGCATCGGTCCCTGGACCGCGCAGTATATCGCCATGCGCGCGCTGTCCGACCCGGACGCGTTTCCGACAAGCGATCTGGTTCTGCGACGGGCGTGCGGCGGGAGCGACAGGGAACCATGGCGGCCCTGGCGCGCGTATGCGGCCATGCATATCTGGCAAGGAGTGAAGGATGGAAGAATCGATGTTCTACACGTGGATGGAAAGCCCCGTCGGAAGACTGTTGCTGGCGGCGGATGAGGCGGGCCTGCGAAAGGTCCTGTTCGGCGGCGCGCCGGCAGATTCCTGGCGGGAGGACCCGGCGCCGCTGGCGGAGACAGTGCGGCAGTTGCGCACGTATTTCGCGGGCGAGCTGCGCGACTTCGACCTCCTGCTGGCGCCCCAAGGCACGCCCTTCCAGTTGCGCGTCTGGCGCGAGCTGCGCAATATCCCCTATGGCCAGACCATCTCCTATGGCGAGCTGGCCCGCCGGGTGGGGTCGCCGAAGGGCTCGCGCGCGGTGGGGCTGGCCAACGGGGCAAATCCCATCTCCATCGTGGTCCCGTGCCATCGGGTGATTGGCAGCAACGGCAAGCTCACCGGGTACGGCGGCGGGCTTGCAAACAAGGAGCGGCTGCTGGCGCTGGAGCGGGAGCATCCCCTGTTTGTCCAATAAGGGCGGATTCGCTTCGGGCCACGCGGCGCCCGCAACGTTCTGCTCAATAATGGGGTATGAGCAGTCTGCTGCGCTTCGCCGCGCTTCTCGCTTTGGTTTGCCTCGTACTACCGGCGCAAACCGACTGGACCACCGCCACCGAGCTTCCCAACGTGGACTTCAGCGGCCTCACCCCCACGCAGAAGGAGCTGGCGCTGAAGATCCTGCGCGGCGAGAGCTGCACCTGCGGATGCAACATGAAGCTGGCCGAGTGCCGCATCAAGGACCCGCCCTGCGGCGACAGCCGCGCTCTGGCTTCCATCGTCGTGGAAGGCGTGCTCAATCACCGCACCCCGGACCAGATTCACGAGGCGTTGGTGACCTCCGCCATCGCCAAGATGCGCGCCAGCCAGAACAGGATTCTGGGCGACCCGGTGGAGATCGCGACGGCCGGCGCTCCCACGCGTGGGCCGCAGTCCGCGAAGATCACCATCGTCGAGTTTTCCGACTTCGAATGTCCTTACTGCGCCATCGCGGTGCGCGAGATTGCCGCCATCATGGCCGCGTATCCGAACGACGTGAAGCTGGTTTTCAAGCAGTTCCCTCTGGATGACATGCACCCGCACGCGGTGATGGCCGCCGAAGCAGCCCTGGCCGCCAACGATCAGGGGAAGTTCTGGGAGATGCATGACAAGCTCTTCGCCAATGCCCGCCAGCTTTCGGGCGAGACGGTTTTTGCGCTGGCCCAGAGCGTCGGCCTGGACATGATGCGGTTCACGCGCGACATGGAAAGCGGCCGGTTCCGCAAGGCCGTGGCGGCGGACGTGGCCGAGGGCGACAGGCTCGGCGTGTTCGGCACGCCCTCGCTTTTTATCGATGGCAAGCCGTACCACGGGCCGGTGATGCTCTCCATTCTGAAGCCGATCCTCGACAACGAGCTGAAGCCGCGGCCCGCGGTTACGGCGGCGGCGCGATGACGGACGGATGGCTTGACGTCACCATCCCGCTGCGCAACGGGATGCCCGAGTGGCCCGGCGATAGACCGTTCGAGCGAACGCTCACCCACAGCATCGCCGGCGGCGCGGGCAACAATCTGTCGCAGTTTTCTTCCTCGGCCCATGCCGGAACGCACATGGACGCGCCGCTGCACTTCCTGGCTGACGCCCCATCCATGGATACGCTGCCCATAGAAGCGGTGGTGGGCCGCGCGCGCGTGATTCAGATCCGCGATGCCGAAGCGGTTCGCACGGAGGAGTTGGAGGCGCACGCGCTGCAGGCCGGCGAGCGGGTGCTCTTCCGCACGCGCAATTCGGAGCGCCGGCTCGTCGAACGGGAATTCGCGACTGATTTCGTGTACATCGCGCCCGATGCCGCGCGGTATCTGGTGAAGCAGGGCGTGCGCACCGTCGGAGTGGATTATCTCTCCGTGGGCGCGTTTCGGGAAGAGAGCGGCCGGGAGACGCACCGCGTGCTGCTGGGCGCCGGCATCTGGGTTATCGAAGGCCTGAACCTGGCGGACGTGGAGCCGGGCCGGTACGAGCTTATCTGTCTGCCCCTGCGCCTGGTGGGCTCGGACGGAGCGCCCGCGCGGGCGGTGCTGCGGCGGGTGCAGCAGGTTTCTTCTTGAATCCTAGATCCGTGCCAGAATCGGCCAATACACGGTTGTTCACAGTCATAGTGGATTTCGAAGGGAACACGTCTGCTACCCAGTTCCGAGCGGACTCAGTACAGGATGCCCTAACACTTTGGTTGGATCAACTCAGCCGGCCCGATAGCTGCGGGTTGACCAATCCTCAACGTAGAAGGATCGCAGAGGGCAACAGCGGCGTTGACCTGGCCCTGACCCCTGTGCCACTTGAGGGCCTGCAGAGCATCTGGTGCTCGTCGGTCTGCGCCGGGGCGGAGGTTTGGTACTCCTGAATACAGTCGAAACCGTCGATCCCCGGATGATCCCGATGCGGCGGTTCCTCAGGCCAAACCCGTCACATCTCCGCGGCTGCGCAGGAAGGCGCGTAGATCTTTCATGAGGAGCATCAAGCGCATCTCGTCCACCGGCGAAGAACTGAATCCAAATCGGAGATAAAACGAACGCGCGGACGTATCGATGGCCTGCACCAGCACGGCGCGGATCCCTACGGTCCTGGCTGCCTGTTCCGAGCGCAGGAGGGCATCCTGCAAAAGCGATGTGCCCAGGCCGAGGCCCTGGTGGGCGCGGTCAACGGCTAAGGTTAGGTTTGGGCGCCTGGGCGGCTCCCGCGCGGGTTCACTTTCCGGTGACATCGACCAGCAACTCGCGCCGCGCGGTTTCGGTTCCCGACTCCGCGGAAATCTCGATCACATATCTTCCCGGCCTGGTATCCGGCATCACCTGTACAGTTACGGCGGCTTCCACCGAGTTGGCCCGGCGCGTTGGCGACGAAAGCTTCGCCTCCAAACCGTTCGGAATGCTGTCGAATCTGACCCGGACGTTTTGGGGGGCGTTGACTATATAGACTCCTGTTGAAGCAGACCCGCCTGCCGGTAATCGGATCGGATTCGTTCCCTGAATTGAAAAAGACGTCCGAGCAGGCTCGTATTGATCCGGTTCGAGCGCGAGGCTTTGGTCGGGAGGGCGCGGATGCACTCGCATTGCATCCGGCCCGCAGCGAATGTCAGCGCTGAAGTCCCAGTCCCGTTTGCCCGGGACCGCGATCAGCGCGGCGTCGAAGATGAAACTGAGGGGGGTCCGTCCAACCGGAAGCGATCCGGAGTAGTACACACTAGCCCAATCGGGAGATTGCGGCTGAGTGGCAGGAAGAGTGCGCGCGCCTCCCAAGCTCCCGTTCCAGAAGCATTGGCCGCCCGGCGTCGTGACTTCCCACTGCACTTCGGCGAAGCGAAACCTGCCCGACGATGCCGGCCGGATGCCGCGCACGCGAACCGTGTCGTCACCGTACACTCTGCCCGGGTTCCATTGTTCGCGTTTCCACGCCTCCGTTCGTACTTGAATATCTGTAGGGGGAACCTTGACCGAATTCGCGCCGCCTGATCGGAGGACCCACACACCGGAGATCAGGAACGGGCCGTCCCGCAGTTCGCTCCAAACGTACTTGCCGGAGAGGGAGACCGTTATGGTCTGACGTCCCTGGCCGAGCGTCATCCATCTCCCCGCTGGAAGGTTCGGCTTGCGCCCGGCACTTGTGATAGAAAAGCCAAGAGCGTAATCGCCGGGATCGAAGACGTCCAGCTCCGCGGTGACGTCCAGACGCTCAAACCGACCGTCGCCGTCTTCATCCACGGCCTTGACGGCGAGCGACAGCAAGCGGGCAACAACCGGGTCGACAATCGTGTATGAGTCGGTTAACAGAACCTCTTCCATGAACGGCTTCCGTGATGCTGTCTCACCCGAAACCCGAAGAGACACGTAGGTCCGGCCTGGCCTGGTCGGCGTCACCGTGCCGTGCCAGGCTCCATCCGCTTCGTGCGTCAGGTTGAGATGCACCGTTTCCATATCCGTGTAAACCATGCCCGTTTCGGTTTGGCGCAGAGTCGGCGTACCCTGAATCCGCGCCTCGAATTGCGGAGCCTTGCTTCCCACGTCATTCGGAAGCTTTACTACAACCGCGAGGTTGTCGCCAGCGAAGCACTTAAAGGGCAGGTGTTGCGGCTCGATTCTCACCAGGCCCGGCGCTTGAAACTTCACCGCCTCCCATCGCGGCCCCAGCGCCTTCGCCATTCCGGATATTGGAACGAACGCGACCACCTGTTCCGTCTTCGCATGCGACTCAACATGGACCACGTAGCGCCCTTTTGTGGCCCTCGGGAAGAGGACGATGTGATGGGTACCTTCGATTGGGAGCAACAGCTCTGAGTAAAGCGGCATATCTGAATCGGCGTACCGTTCCGCATAAGTCTCCCACTGATACCCGCCGCGGCCCCGCCACCGGGCTTCAGAACCTGACCGCCGGGCAGCCTGAGACTCACTGTGTCTGCTGGAATCTTCAGTGCGATGTCGAATAGGCACTCGGGCTCACTGCCGCCGTCGAACCGCACGTCGATAGGGATGTCCATGGAACCGTTCACCGTCCGCCCGGAATGGATCTGCGCGCCCGGCGTGGATCGAAGCAATGCTGTGTATTCCGCCAGCCGGGACACGAATCGAACAACCGCGTGCGCCGGAGTTTCCAAAGGCTCCGAAGCAAATTCCAGCATGTATCGGCCACTCATGCCCTGCCTTGCAAACACAATCTGTATCTTCTGATCGGTGTCTTCGCCAAGGGGCACTCGATTGACATCTACGAACCAATCGAAACCCGCCGCGTTTGCGTTATCGGCAGCGATCTTTCGGCCGTCCGGGGGTAGTAATCCCAACCGTTATCTGCCTGGTGCTCAACCTGATTTCAATCGAGTCGCCTGGAGCTGGCGGCTCCGTTACGGTCAACACGAATCGCTGCGCGGTGGAACCGGCATCGAACTTCACGCGCTTGTCACCCGTTCGCGGCGGCAACGGCTGAGCGTTGACAGCAACGTGAACTAGCCCGCCGAACGCCGCCACGACAATCAGGGCCGCTTTAGCTGAACTCGCCACAACTGGCAGAGAACAGCGTGTTGTTCCATCAGGACGCCGAAAGAGACCCATTGTGCAGGACCTGAATTAACAATCGTCATTCCTCGGACCGATCAATAGGGCGCTTCCCTGTCGCCGTCTATCGGTTCACAACAACCTCTCATCCCCCGCACCCCCCTCAAAACACACCACAAACCACCTGTCAACCCCCGTCCCAACTCCCGCGCACTCGCCCACCATGCGCTAACGTCAGGGCGTATGGCTACCGCAGCGCAAATCAACGCAAATCAGCAGAACGCCCGCTCCAGCGCCGGACCGCGTCACCCCCGAAGGCAAATCCGCCTTCAGCGCAAACGCCACCAGACACGGCCTGGCCGGCTTTTTCGCCGTTCTCCCGGTGAAAACCAGCGGGAATTCGACGAATTATAATCACCGATTATCGCGCCACCTTCGCCCCCGCCACCACTCACGAGCGCTTCCTCGTCGAGGAAATGGCGCAGGCGCGCTGGCGGCTGGCCCGCATCCGCCGCCTCGAGGCCGCGCTGGTCCACCGCATGCTCGCCGGCGACGAAAACACCGGCCTCGACGCCATGCTTGCCGCGCCCTCATCGACAAGACCGCCGGCCCTTTCATCCTCCTGCAGCGTTACGCCGCCGCCGAGCGCTCCAACTACCGCGCCCACAAACACCTCGCCGACACCCGCAAACAGAACGAATCCAATTCCTTTACGCACCCGGAAGCTGATATGCTTGCCCCACATGACCTCCGCGATTCCCGCAATCGAACGCCGGACCATCCGCAAAGTGCGGGCGCGCATCATCCCCTTCCTGTTCCTCCTCTACGTGGTTGCGTT
>JBEKPY010000082.1:0-27848 GCA_049520275.1 Bryobacteraceae bacterium | reverse complement strand
TGAACCGCGAATGCCGGAGGTGGCCGTCCGGCGTCCACTCGACGAACTCGAACTGTCCTATCAGCGCGGGCTTCAGCCACCGGCATCCCACAGCCCATCGCTGCGGCAATCGACGACATCCGTCGGCTTGACGGGCTTCCCATGCTGCTTTGCCTTCGCATCGCAACGGTCCAGTGAGGGCGCGTCGTCATTTCCGTATGAGTGGAACACGGAATGCCTACGCTCTTGCGGAGTGGAGGATCGTTTGGGAGCCTCGCTGGGCCCAGAGTTCGGGAACGAATATCATCGCCGCTCCACCAACCCCGCGAACCAGTTCTTCGCGCGCGGCTGCTCGAAACCTTCGAGCATCCAAATTTGAAAAGGAAACTTCGCGACCGAGGTGAGCGCGCGTTCGCCGTCCGGATGGATGCTGAACCCAGACAGTCTTGCGGATGCAGGCGGGAGATCCAGGGGCGACACGAGCTTTTCGGCTCCGGTCGTCACGCTCACCTCGTAAAGCTGCCACTCCCGATTCGGGTCTGTGGCGTTGTGAAAAATGCCGTACACGCGGCGGCCATCCTTCGAGAAATCGTAGACCATGAACCGGCGGGAGGACAGCGTCCGTCTGGACTTGCCGTCGGGCGAGATCAGGCAGAGACTGTTCCCCGCACTGTACAGAATCCAGTCCCCCGTCGGCGACCATTGCGTCGGGCCTTCTGCGTCCGCCAGGATCACGGGACCGGCACCCGGCAGAGCTCGAATCTTCGCCAGCTTCGACGGGCCTTCGTCCTGGCGATCATACGAAAGCCACTGCCCGTCAGGCGACCACGCTTCTCCACGTATGTTGTGGGCCTGGTCCAGCAGGATGGCATGGCCGCCAGCCGCGTTCGCCAGCCTCAGCCTGTCGGTATAGCCACTATCCACAAAGACGAACCGCGCCCCGTCCGGCGACCAGCGTGCTTCCTTAAGGTCGTAGCTGGTATCGACCAGGCGGCGCGAGAAGCCACCAGCGGAGGCCTCCTGGTCCATGACCGCCGCACCCACGTCGGCCTTACCTTGTGCAGAGAACAAAAAGTGCGTGCCCGACGGCGCCCAATCTGGCGAAATGTTGGTTCCCCCGTTCTCGACCAGCACGTGCACGGCGCCATCGGTGAGCCCGATTTCGACGATGTTCCATTCGTACTCCGCGGCCGAATAGACGATCTTCCCGCCATCCGGCGACACCGAGGAACCCTGGATCGTGAAACCCGCAGAATAGATGGTCTGCCGGCTGCCATCCGCGACAGCCAGCCGGATCAATGAGTCGGTTGCGCTGTTGCGCGCCACCAGTAGACTGCGACCGTCCGGGAACCAGCTCGCGCCCCACACACCAGCTCCCATGCCGTTTTCTGTTCCGGTGTAGAGCTTTCGGGGCTTACCGGAGGGATAGGAAAAAAGCCAAACCGTCCCGTTGTCAAAAGCGAGATAGGAGCCATCGGGCGAGAAACACATGCTTGTCGTAGGCATGCTGGGCGCAAGCGGACCCGGCCAGAACTCCTTCGCGGTTCCCCCGTGAAGGGCAGCAAGCCAAAGCTTGCCGTCGCGCGCAAACACCAGCGTTTTGCCGTCGGGTTGAATAGCGGCTGCTTCGACATGTTCCAGAGCCAACTGCCCGGCGCCCCCAGAGGCCGGGATGGCCCACAGGCTGCCATCAGCGAAGTAATAGATGGATTCACCGTCGGGAGACCAGAATGGGGCATAACAGTCCTTAGTCGATCTGGTGAGTTGCGCCGCCTCGTGCGCCCCAGCGCCGCGCGCGAAGATCTGTTGGACTCCATGAACTCTGGCCGAATAAGCGATGGTGTTTCCATCCGGCGACCATGCCGGGGCGCGCTCCTCGGTTTCTCCGGGTGCGACTCGCGTGAACTTGTACTGCGACAGATCCGGACCGGACACCGGTGTCAGGAGCCGCGTAAGAATGATTCCGGCGGTCAGGCATACGAGGGCACCCGCAGGGACCAGAAGGAGACGCCGCCGCCTGCGCCCCATGTGAGGGGCCAGCGCCGCCTCAACCCCACTGGTGCTTTGTGAGAGACGCTCGCCAATCTGCTTCAGCTCGCGATACAGGTCCCGCGTCGAGTCGTAGCGCTCAGCAGGGTCTTTTGAGAGCAGCCGTTCCACTACCCAGCGCAGCGGCAAAGGCACGCTGGAGGGCAGCGGCTCCGCCTGCTCGCGGATGATGGCCGTCATCGTTTCCGCAGCGCTGGGCCGCTCGAAGGCCCGCTTGCCCGAGGCCATTTCATACAAGACCAGGCCGAACGAAAACTGGTCTGACTGAAAGGTGAGATTCGGTTCCCCGCGCGCCTGCTCTGGCGACATGTAGCTGATCGTACCCACCGTCGTGCCCGAGTCGGTGATGCTCAGGGACTGCGTGGCGGCATCCGCGCCACGCGGCGCGGACACGGGCGTTTTGGCCAGCCCGAAGTCGAGGATCTTCACCCGCCCCTCGCGCGTCACCAGGATGTTGTCCGGCTTCAGATCGCGGTGCACGATTCCGGCAGCGTGGGCCGCGGCCACCCCGTCAGCCATCTGCACCGCCATATCGAGCAGTTTGCGAGGATTCTCCACCGGTCGGACCGGTGAGCCCTCAATGAATTCCATCACCAGGTAATTCGGCCCGACATCGTAGAGCTGGCAGATGTTGGCATGATTCAGCGCGCCCACCGCGCGCGTCTCGCGCTCGAATCGCTCCGAAAACTCCGCCTGCGAGACTTTGACAGCGACAAGCCGGTCGAGGCGTGTGTCGCGAGCCCTGTAGACTTCCCCCATGCCGCCGGTCCCGATGAGCCCCAGAATCTCGTAGGGCCCCAGCCGATTTCCGGTAGCCAAGGGCATAGCGCGTCGAACGATTGTACCGCGCGGAAGCGCGGCCACGGATTGAGCACGGGTGACAGCCAGCAGGGGATCTGGCATCAACTTGACGAGAAACGCGTGACTCGTGGAAGTGCCCAGTGTCCGTTGGCTTCGGATAAATAACGCCGTCGCGCCGCCCGGTGCCACGCACGTCATTCCGCGCGGAGGTTGACGTTACCTCCAAGTGGTCGGAAACGCCTCGTCGGCAGACTGCCGTAAGCGCCGTTTCACGGGACCGATTCGGTTGTTAGACGGAAGGGCCGTCACCGCCAGCTATGGTTCCGCCTTGCGGGTTGATGTCCCCGACCGGGCATCGCGGGACTTTGGCTGCCCTTCCACCATTCTGCCGTTATACGAGAACTTGAAAATACCGGGGTTGGTTGGGAGTGGCAGGTGAGTATCATACAACCGTAGGCCCATACGCTAAAATCTCTTGAAGCCCGATGCCTCTGACTCCAGGAACCCGCCTCGGTCCCTACGAGATTCTCTCTCGCATCGGCGCCGGCGGCATGGGCGAGGTCTATCGCGCCCGCGACACTCGCCTCGACCGCTTCGTGGCCATCAAGGTTTCCGCCACCCGCTTTAGCGCACGGCTTGAACGCGAAGCTCGCGCCATAGCGGCGCTCAATCACGCTCACATCTGCGCGCTGTACGACGTCGGCCCCGATTACCTCGTCATGGAGTTCGTCGATGGCGCTCCACTGAAGCCCACCGATGACATTCGCAGGCTGCTCGATCTCGCTCTGCAGATTGCCGACGGACTTTCCGCCGCCCACTCTGCCGGTATTGTTCATCGCGATTTGAAGCCGGACAACATTCTGCTCACCCGGGACGGACGGATCAGGATTCTGGACTTCGGCCTGGCGAAGCAGCAGTCTGCGGACGGCAGCGACGTGACGGGCACGATGACGATGACGGACCCCGGCATGGTCGTCGGAACGGTGAACTACATGAGTCCCGAGCAGGCGCGTGGCCGGGAACTGGACTACCGCAGCGATCAGTTCTCCCTCGGCTTGATCCTGTACGAGCTGGCGACCGGCAAACACCCCTTTCGACGAGAAACGGCCGCCGAGACGATGGCGGCGATCATTCGCGACGAGGCGGAGCCGTTGCCATCCACCGTCCCTGCGCCGGTGCGCTGGACCATCGAACGATGTTTATCCAAGGATCCGGATCAGCGGTATGACTCCACGCGCGACCTGTACCGCGAATTGCGCCAGACGCGCGAGGGATTATCAAAGCAGCCCGGACCTGCGGCGACAGCGCCGGCATCGGCGCGTAAGGCCGGGTTTCGGCCGGGTTTGGCGGTGCTGGCAGCGATCGTCATTGTGGCACTGGCGGCGGTCGTGTATCGGCTGGCCGTTCCAGTGCCACAGCCAACGAGCTGGACGGGGGCGCTTTTGGGCGGACCGGACATTGCCTATCGACCGCGTCCCTCGCCCGACGGTCACCTGCTCGCCTTCTACACCGTGGAAGATGGCTGTACCCAGGTTGCCCTCATGGAACCCGAAACCGGCAACTGGTCAATGCTCACTCATAGCCGGCAGCACGGAAACGTGACCAACGTTGCCTGGGCGCCGGATGGCGCCTCTGTCTACTACGACCGCGCCACGGCTGTGCCCGAAGGGATCTACAGTGTGCCGCTACTGGGCGGCGATGAGCGCCTTGTCATCCCGAAGGCCTTCCGGCCCGAAGCGCTCCCGGATGGGAGTTTGCTGGCCAACAAATTGAACTCCAACCATGAATGGCAACTCTTCCGTTTCTGGCCTGAAACGGGACGGGTTCAGGACCTGCCGTTCGCGGCGGTTGATGTTGGGAATAGTCTGGAAAACCCGCGTGTGTTCCCGAACGGCAAAGAAGCGGTAATCGATGGAGCGCCGCTGGGACAAGAAGCCCGTGGCATGCGGCTGCTGGTTGTCGACCTCGCAACCGGCACTGCCCGGCCGCTTGCGCCCGGGCTTTCAATGGGCACTGGCACGCCCGGTTACGCAGTGAGCCGTGACGGCAAATCCGTGCTCATTGCACAGGAGAATGGGGAGTTTACGCGCGTGATTGCGGTGCCTGCTCATGGCCAGGGACCCGCGCAAACGCTGTTCACGGCGACCCACGAAATCTGGGGATTGGATAGCGCGCCCGACGGAAGCGTGTATGCTTGCGTCACGGACCTTCCCGCCGAAGTAGTGAGTCGCCCGCTGGACCGCGATCAGACGGAAACGCTGGCTCGGTTCCCGGAGGTTTCTGATCCGGACTTGCTGACCGTGCTGCCGGATGGGCGCGTGGTTCTGACGGTGCTCAATTCGGAGCGCGGACGACTTGTGGCCGTCGAGCGCGGCAAGCACGCGGTTGCCATAATCGCGACGACAGAGGAGACTGCGACTCCTGTAACGGTCGCCGGACCGCGGGAGATCGCATTTCTGATTGGTCCCGCGCCGCGCGGAACGATCGCATTGGCGGATACGGCAACCGGGCGCATCACGCGCCGGATTTCGCCTGGCAAAGGGGAGATCGTTTCGCTGGCCGCCTCTCAGGACGGCGGCACGCTGTATTTCGCGAGCGGCGGGATGATCTGGTCGATACCGTCCACCGGGGGTGAGGCGCACAAGATTCGGGCGGGTAATCGCGTCATCGTCGATCCGGCTGGCCGGGCGCTGCTGGTTAGTCTTCTGGAGAGCACGAATACGCGGCTCTTTCGCGTTCCTCTGGATGGCGCAGACGAAACGGAGGTCCCGGTCGATGGAGCCCATGCGTTGCGGTTCTTACACCTCTCGCCCGGGAGCTGGAAGGCGGATGGCCGCTTGCTGGCTTCGCTTGACGAGTCCTGGTTTGCCGCACCCGCGGTGCTGGATACACGCAACGGCCGCGTGCAGCCACTGCCAACCGATAAAATCAGTGATTACGCCTCCATGGCCTGGCTGCCGGACGGGCGCATGATCGCGCTGCGCATTCGCCCGCGGTCCACCTTATGGCGATTCGCGCCGGAGCGGGGGCAAAGATAGTGGGCCTTCCGCCAAGAGTAAGTTGGCTGCAGTTGGTGGCGCGCCAAAACCGAGGGAGCAGTCGTCGCCGGCGGTCTTGAACAACGAAATCGCGAAACGTTTATTCAAGAAGCAGGGGTGCGAGCTGTCGAGGGACAGCGCTTCAGCAGACTGCGTACATCACGGGCGCGGTACTGAACGTCGAAGGCGGAACGGCGCTGGTCGGGTCTCGCTTATTCGTCGGGGCGCAGGCGAACCCCCGCCCGGCTTGGTAGCTACCGATCCCCACATAACGCCGTCGCGCCACCGGCCTCCATCACGCAAGCCTAACAGGCGCGAGCGCACTGTGCTCGTGCAGCTTGTTGTGAGCACAGCATAGCCCCCGCCCCGCGCCCGTTCGCTATAGGAAAGGCGTATGCTGGTGGCGTCTGTCTGCCGGCCCCGGAAGAGCATGGTGGTCCCGAACATACGTTCCATGGTGAGCCGGGCCGTGCCATAGAAGACTCGAACTGGAAAAGACATTGAGGTGAAGGGAAAAATGAACTCAGTAGTTCGACTTTCGATCCTGGCAGGTGCGGCGTTGGTCGCGATCCAGGGTTACGCCCAATCAGACTCCGGCACGCCGCACCTGAGGAAACAGGGCTCCGCCACGCAGTTGATCGTGGAGGGGAGGCCGTTCCTGGCGCTGACGGGGGAACTGGGGAACAACACCGCGACCAGTCTTGAGAACATGCAGCCCGTATGGTCCAAACTCGTTTCGGGCAATCTCAACTGCGCGCTGGTGGCCATATCGTGGGCGCAGATGGAGCCGGTGGAGTGCCGGTACGAGTTTGCTTTGGTGGACAGTCTCATCCGGGAGGCACGGCGCAATAATCTGAAACTCGTCTTTCTATGGTTCGGAAGTTGGAAGAACGGTTTGTCGAGTTACGCTCCTTACTGGGTCAAGACAGACTATAAGCGCTTTCCGCGCATTCAGATCAAGGGTGGGAAGACCCTGGAGTTACTCAGCACCTTTGGCGATGCCACTCGGGACGCCGACGCGCGAGCATACCGGGCCCTGATGCGGCACATCAAGGAAGTGGATGGCGTGCCGCATACCGTCCTGATGATGCAGGTGGAAAACGAAGTCGGCGTGCTGCGGGACTCGCGCGACAGGTCCGCGCCCGCCAATGCAGCCTTTGCCGGACCTGTTCCGAAGGAGCTGATGGATTATCTTCAGCGGCACAAAGATACCCTGGCCCCCGAGTTGCGCGAGGTATGGGCCGCGCAGGGCTTCAGGACCTCGGGAACATGGGAAGAAGTGTTCGGCCCGGGCAAGCCCGATAGCTTCGATATGCCCATCCAGACGAAAAGCCCCCCGATGAGCGCGGAAGATCACGAGACAAGCTGGCGGAAGCTGCACTGGCCCGTGGATGAGATCTTCATGGCCTGGAACTACGCCCGCTACGTGAACACGGTGGTTGAGGAGGGCAAGAAGGAATACGACATCCCCGTGTACGTGAACGCCTGGCTTCAGCAGCCGAATCACGCGTGGCCCGGAACGTACCCGAGCGGCGGCCCGGTGCCTCAGGTTCACGACATCTGGAGAGCGGGAGCGCCTGCGGTCGACGTGCTCGCGCCCGATCTTTACCTGGAGTACTTCGATGAAGTCTGCGCGAGGTTCACGCGCAACGGAAATCCGCTGTTCATTCCCGAGACCAGCGCCAGCGCCGCCAATGTGCTGCCGGCCTTCGGCAAGTTCAACGCCATTGGATTCTCGCCGTTCTTCATCGAACGGTCGGCAGCTCCGGACACCGAACTGGCTGCGGCGTACGGTCTGGTTTCGCAACTGGCTCCGGCCATCGCGGCGCAGCAGGGAAAGGAGACAATCACCGCCGTTCGTATGAATCAGGGCGACGCTCCGATGGACGTCAAGCTGGGGAATTACACACTGACCCTTACGTATGTCGGCAATGGCCGTGTTCCGATCGCGCCGGATCCGTCGGCCAGGGCAGCGGCTCGCGACCCTAAAGCGCCCGAGGCGGCCGCTATCCTGATCGGCGCGGGGCCGGACGAGTTCTATTTCGGAGCAGTTGGCGGCGCAATCCGAATCGATTTTGCTCCAAACACGCCTGGGCCGCGGATTGTCGGGCTGGGCGACGTGCAGCAGGGCAGATTTGTGGAAGGCCAATGGCGTGTTGTTCGCCAATTAGGCGGCGATGATACCGGTCAGGGCGAGATCCTCACCGTGCGCCCGAACGCGCCGCTGCGAGTGACGGTCTACCGGTACGAATAGGCTTCAATCGGCGTTGAGTCGCAATCATCTGCGGCCAGCCGTATTTTAACCTTTTTCTTAATCCTGTCAGGTCCTCGGTACCGCGTACAAAGCCGCCAATGCTCGTGTCGAAGCTGATCGACATCGACTACGGACCTGCCAACTCCTGGTGGCACACGCCTGAGGACACTCTCCACAAGCTGAGCGCGCACAGTTTTCAGGTGAGGGGTGACGTGCTGGTACCTGGCCGGCCTCCCGATCCCGTTCGTCTCACGCTCGTCTCACGCTCCTCAACGGAGTTTCGCTTGATGCCGCCAGCACTCAGAGGTAAGGTCCTAATGACTACCGATAAGGCCCATTAAGAGGACTGAAATGAATGAGTTAGCGTTGGCGAACAAGGCGGCGGACTGGCGCAGATTGAAGACGCTGGTGCTGGACAGCGTCTCCTCGCCGATCACGAAACGCGTGTACAATCTCGGCCTGGACGAGTTTTTCGCATGGTATGGTCGGGAGCCGCGCCCCGGCTTCACCAAGGCCACTGTGAACGCCTGGCGAGCGGAGTTGGAGGCCCGCGGGCTCGGCCCGGTGTCGATCAACGTCCGGATCACGGCGGTTCGCAAGCTGGCGGTCGAGGCGGCCGACAACGGGCTGCTGGCGCCGGAGCTGGCCGCCGGCATCACGCGCGTCAAGGGCGCCAAGTCCACGGGCGTGCGGGTCGGGAACTGGCTGTCCGTGCAGCAGGCTCAGAAGCTTCTGAACGCGCCCGACGTGGCCACGAAGAAGGGGCTGCGCGACCGGGCGATGGCCACCGAGGGTAGCCACGGCCATGGAAAACCATGGATCTCTGTGGACGAAACGAGACGACGGCGCTCACAACGTGTTGATAAATAGACGGGGTGGGACCCTGTGGACGAGTTCCCCTATACTGGGTCAATACACCGTTGACCACGGCTTTACAGGACACGCAACCAACGTCTCACCAGAAAGAACTTCCGCAGGAGAGCGTGGTTCGCTCGGCCACGCTGGTCTCCATCGCCGTCTTCCTCAGCCGCGTCACCGGTCTGGTTCGGGAGATGGTGATGGCGCGCCTGTTTGGCGCGGGCTTCGTCTATGACGCCTTCCTGCTTGGCTTTCGCATCCCCAACCTGACCCGCGACCTGTTTGCCGAAGGCGCGCTGTCGTCGGCCTTCGTCCCGGCCTTCACCACCACGCTGGCAAAGAAGGGGAAAGCGGAAGCCGTGCTGCTGTCCAACCTGGTGGCCACAGCCATCATCGTCATCGTCGGCGTCTTCTGCGTCCTTGGGACCGTCTTCGCGCCTGCTCTGGTGGAATTGCTCGCGCCCGGTTTTCACCATGTGGCGGGGAAGTTCGAGCTGGCCGTCACCATGACCCGCATCATGTTCCCGTTCCTGCTGCTGGTGGCGCTGGCGGCGCAGGCCATGGGCGTGCTGAACGCCTGCAATCGCTTCGGCGTGCCGGCCATGTCCTCCACGTTTTTCAATCTTGGCTCGGTCGGCTTCGGACTGGCCGCCGGCTTCCTGCTGGGGCCGTACCTGCACATCGACAAAATCACCGGCATGGCCATCGGCATCGTGCTGGGCGGCGCTCTCCAACTTATGTATCAGCTCCCCAGCCTCAGCCGGCTGGGCTTTGGCTACCGGCCCGCGGTGGACTGGTCGCACACCGAACTGCGCCAGATCGTCCAACTGATGGGCCCGGCCATCATCGGCAGCGCCGCCGTGCAAATCAACGTGATGGTGAACACCAACTTCGCCTCGCGCATCCCCATGAACGGTCCGGTGAGCTGGCTGGGCTACGCGTTCCGTTTCATGCAGTTTCCTCTGGGGCTGTTCGGCGTGGCCATCGCTTCGGCGACGCTGCCGTCCATCTCGCGCAGCGCGGCCGTTGGCAACATGGACGAGTATCGCCGCACGCTGTCGCGGTCCCTGGGCATGGTGTTTCTGCTCACGCTGCCGAGCTCCATCGGCCTCGCCCTGCTGGGGAAGTCGATGATCGGGGCCATCTACGAAGGCGGCCGCTTCAGCGTGTACGACACCGGGCAAACCGCGCTGGCGCTCTCCTGTTACGCCGTGGGGCTCACCGGCTACGCGGCCCTGAAGGTGATCGGCCCGGCGTTCTACGCCCTGAACGATGCGCGCACACCGATGCTGGTGAGCCTCGCCTCCATTCTGTTGAACTACTTCGCGGCGTCCTGGATGTCGGCCTGGTTCGGCTTCGCCGGTCTGGCGCTCTCGACTTCCGTTGTGGCCCTGTTCGGCGCCCTTGCCCTGTTCGGGATTCTGCGCAATCGCATCCACGGCGTGTACGGGCGCGATCTGGCGTCCAGCATCCTGAGGATCGCGGCCGCTTCGGCGGTGATGGGCGCTTCGGTCTGGGCCTCGAACGCGCTGATTGTCGGGAAACTGGGCGGTCGCCTGGGCGGGGGGCGGCTCACGCACCTGACCGATCTGCTGATCTCGATGCCGCTGGGCGTCGCCGCGTTCTACGCAGCCTGCCGGTTGCTGAGGGTGAGCGAGCTGGAACTGGCCGCGCGGGCCATGCCCGCCTCCGTCCAGCGCTTCTATTTCAGGAAAATAACACCGAATTGATAATCCGTTACTTCGCCGTCCTCGGTGACAATGAAGTTTGAGGTGATGTGTCCGGATGCGCCCTCGAACTGGCCCTCTCCACCTTCCACTTTCCAGGTCACGGCGCCGGCCGAGTACTTCTCGTCGGCGCTCGGTCCCATGTGACCCTGGCCCAGCGTGCTGAAGCGCAATTCGTGATTATCCTCGCCGAAGCTGATGGTGCCGCTCTCGGTGAAAGCGTGCTGGCCGGCGAGGCGCACCTCCGATTCGAACCACGCGAGCCCCCCCTCGGCCGGATGAAACGTGCCTTCGACGCCGTCCGGTCCAATCACCGACTGGATTGAGCAACTGGTGGCGCTGGTGGTGGTCTTCATGACCCCTTCGCCAGCCGGCACCGCGCCGCCCTTGAACTGCATGCTGTAGATGACGTGTCTCATCACGAGCATGATATCGCGCCCGGACACGCGGCGGCAGCCGTGTTGCTGCAACACCCGGCCAGTACTCGGCTCCCGCCGCGTGTGCGCGATGTAACTTTCCCCCTGCTGGTTCGTAACGGTGGCAGAGGACATCATGAAGACGCTGCTGGTCATACTGCTTTCCGTCGCGCCGCTGGCGCTGGCTCAGGACAAGAAACTCAACTGCGACGACCGCCCGGGCCGCGGCTGGGACAACTGGTCGTACTGCGAGATGCGCGAGGCCACCATCCCGGCCCGCGGGCAGATTACCGTCGACGGCGGCGCCAACGGGGGGATCGCCGTGAGGGGATGGGACCGGAATGAGATCCTGGTCCGCAGCCAGATTCGCGTCTGGGAGCACGACCACGCCGAAGCGAAGGACATCGCCTCGCGCATCCGCGTGGAGATTGCCGATGGCCGGATTCATCCCGATGGCCCCAATGAGAACTTGCGACACGACGGCGGATGGGGCGTCAGTTTCGAGGTCTTCGTGCCTCGGCACACCGATCTGACGCTGCGCACCACCAACGGGGGCGTCGACCTCGAAGACGTCCGCGGCCGCATGGATTTTGACACCACCAATGGCGGCGTGACCCTCAAGCGGGTGGCCGGCGACGTGGAAGGGCGCACCACCAACGGCGGCGTTCGCATCGAGTTGAGCGGAGACCACTGGGACGGCGAGAAGTGCGACGTCCATACCACCAACGGCGGCGTCAGGATACTGGTGCCGGCCAACTACTCGGCCCATCTCGAAGCGGAAACCACGCACGGCGGTGTGGACATCGGCTTCCCGGTGACCGTGCACGGCCGGATCGGAAGCCACTTCGAGACCGATCTGGGCTCCGGCGGAAGACCGATCCGCGTCAGCACCACTAATGGCGGCGTGGCGCTGCAGCGTCTGCCGGCGGCGTAGCCTGGCGTGTGTCGTCCGGGGTTGATCAGGCAGTGGGCAGTTGTTTGAAGCCCGAACCTTCTTCCCCCCTCACGGCCAGGAAGAACTCGCACTTCATGCAGTTCGCGACCTTCTGTGCGAAGGTCCCCTGAATCTGCCCGCCACAAAGCGTTCCAGCTACGGCCCAGCAGATCCGGCCCGCGTGGTTCCCGCCGTTGATTCCGCCCACGGAGGCCGTCGCCGCCGGGCACACGCCGAGCTCTGCTGCCTTTGCGCCCCCCGGCTGCCGGCCGCATCGCTTTGCTTCCCAGCAGTTCGCTTTCGAAGCCATAGCGCTAACACCTCTGTTGAATCCATCGGCTGGCAATCGCAGAGCTTTAGCGCAAGAGCCGTGGGGCGGGCGGTTCCGGCGTGCCGGGCGGGTGCGAAAGAGGCGGGGATGGGTATTGACATCAACCATTTAATATGGCATCATTTCACTAGATGCGTACCACTCTTAACATTGATGATGAATCCATCCATCTTGCACGTGAGCTGGCGGAACAGCATCGCATCTCGCTCAGTGATGCCGCGAGTTTCCTGATCAAGCGCGGCTTGGCTGTATCTCTGCCGCATCGGGAGAGAAACGGCTTCGTTTTGTTCAACGTGGATGCGGGGACGCCACCCTTTGGGCCGGAAGACGTGGACCGGGCGGTTCAGCGGGAAGACGAGGATCTGAGCAGGTTCTTCAACGGACGCACCGATGGTGCATCTGCTTGACGTCAACGTGCTGCTGGCGCTGGCGTGGCCCAACCACGTCCATCACCAGGCGGCCCACGCGTGGTTCGAAGCCAATCATGAGCATGGTTGGGCAACCTGTCCGATGACCCAGGCCGGGTTTGTTCGCCTGTCCTGCCAGCCCGCGGTGACCAGACTCCTGGTGCCGGTTCGCGAGGCCGTCGAAATCCTCGCCTCGAGCACGAAGAGCCCGCACCATCAGTTCTGGCAACAGGACACGCCGCTCGCTTCCCTTCTGCCCGAAATGCTGTCGCGAATCATGGGCCCGCGGCAACTGACCGGTGCCGTGCTGGTGGATCTGGCCATCCGCCGGCAAGCCGCCCTCGCCACCTTCGACCGGCATATGAGCGTTCTGCTTCCGCCGGGATCGCCCCACGCATCCCGTCTGACGTTCATTCCGGTTTGAGATCGTCTATTCGTACCGCAAAGCCTGCATGGCATCCACCCTGCTGGCGCGCATGGCCGGAATGTAGCCGGCCGCGCAGGCCACCACCGAAAGCACCACGGCGGCCAGCGCCAGCGTGAGCGGGTCGTGCGGGCTGAGCCCGAAAAGCTGCGATTGCACAAACCGCGTCAGGGCCACCGCCGCCACCAGACCGGCGGCCACGCCAACGGCCACCAGCAGCAGCACCTCCCGCATCACCAGCCACACCACGTCTTTGCGGAAAGCGCCCAGAGCCATGCGCACGCCAATCTCGCGCGTTCGCCGCTCCACTGCGTAAGCCATCACGCCGTAGAGCCCGATGGACGCCAGCAGCGTGGCCAGAAAACCGAAGATGGTGGACAGGCTGGCGATCACCCGGTCGATGAGCAGCGAACTGGAAAGCTGTTCGGTCATGGTGCGCATGCCGTAGAGGGGAAGGCTGGCGTCGAGATCGCGCACCTTGCGGCGCACCGCTGGGAAGAACTGCCCGGCGTCCATGGAGGTTCGGGCGTAAACGGTCATACTGCCAACGTAGTCGCTGGCCATGTAGGGAATGAACATCTGCACGGGAATCTCGTCGCGCAGGTTGGTGTACTTGATGTCGCCGATCACGCCCACCACCTCCATGTCCGTCTTGGTTCCGGGGTCGATGCCGAAGCCCACGCGGCGGCCGATCGCGTTCAGGGCGCCGCCGAAAAACCGCTTCGCGAACTTCTGGTTGACAATCACCACGCGCGGCGATTTGTCGTCCGGCTTGTCGCCATGCTGCACCTCATCGACGTCCTTCGGCGTGAAGCCGCGGCCGGCGACGATGGGCACGCCCAGCGTGGCGAAGTAATCCGGGCTGATGGAGTTCATGAAGGGGTCGGGATAATCGCCGGGCTTCGGCGTGAAGCCTTCGATGGTGACCCAGTTGTCCCATTCGTCGTCGTCGAGGACCCGGATCGCCGCCAGGCCGCACACATGGACACCCGGCATGGCGGCAATCTCTTCGGTCAGCCGGCGGTAGAACACTTTGGCTTTCGGTACGTCGTAACCGCTCAGCGATGGATCGATATCGAACGCGACCAGGTTCTCCGTGCGGAAGCCGGGGCCCAGATCGCGCAGGTTCTGCAGGCTGCGGATGAACAGGCCGGCGCCCGTCAGCAACAGCAGCGACAAGGTGACCTGAGCCGCCACCAGCACCTTCCGCAGGCCCACCTGCGCGCCGCCGCTTACCACACTGCCGGCCTGATCCTTCAGCGTGGGCGCAAGGTCCGGGTTGGTGCAGCGCAGCGCCGGAATCAGGCCGAACACGATTCCGGTCAGAACCGAGACGCCCAGAGTAAACAGCAGGATGCGGAAATCGGGGACCGCCGAAATGTGCAGCGTCAGCGTCTCCGGCGGCAACAACGCCATCAGGGCGCGATCGACGGACACGGCGAGCGCCAGACCCACCACGCCGCCGAGGACCGACAGCAGCAGGCTCTCCACCAGCAGTTGCGCGATAATCCGGCCGCGGCCCGCGCCCATGGCCAGCCGGATGGCCATCTCCTTGTGGCGTGCGGTCGCTTTGGCCACCAGCAGGCTGGCCACGTTGGCGCAGGCGATGAGCAGGACGCCCCCGGTGAGCGCCATCAGCACCCACAACGGCGTCACCAGTTGGCCGCGCACCCAGGAATGTCCCTGCGAACCCGGCAACAACCGGATGATGTTCTTCAGGAAGCGCTCGCGCGCGAACGGCGGCGCGTTACGGAAAGCCGCCTCGCGGACCTCCATTTCGAGCATGCTGTGGAAGAACGGCTGGAGCGCGGCCTGCGCCTGTTGCGGCGCGATGCCCGGCTTCAGCCGCCCGAACGCGTTCACCCAGCGCTGCCGGCGGTTCTTCAGGTCGTCCCAGTTCGGCGTCACCTGCGCCTTCATCATCACCGGGACGAACACCTTCGCCGGAAACCCGAACTCGATGCCGTCGAAGCCGCGCTGGGCCACGCCCACCACGGTGTAGCTGTGGCCGTTCACGATCATGGTCCTGCCCACCACCGCGGGGTCGCCGGCAAAACGCGTTTTCCAGTAGGCGTAGCTGAGCATGACCACCGGATGTCCGCCCGGCAGGCGGTCGTCATCCGGTGTGAACGTGCGCCCGGCGGCCGCTCCGACGCCCAGCACGGGAAAATAGGTCCCCGACACCAGCTCGCCCGCCACCCGCTCCGTGTTCCCCTGGAAGGTCACGCTCATGGAGTACTGGAAGCGGCAGAACATGCCGCTGAACACGGTATTGTGCTCGCTGAAGTCGTGATACATGGGGTAGGAGAGGGCGTTCATGCCCCAGTTGCCGCCGTAGTGAAAGCCGTCCATCTTCAGCGCCACCAGTTGCCGCGGGTCCTTTACCGGCAGCAGGCGCAGGAGGACCTGGTCGAGCAGCGTGAAAATGGCCGTGTTCGCCCCAATCCCCAGCGCAAGAGACAGGATGGCGACTACCGTAAACACCGGCGACTTCCGCAGCGTCCGCACGGCGAATCGAATATCGTTCCAGATGGTGGTCATGTGGCTCCCACGCGGGGATACCTGTATTACGAGGTCGGCGGGGAGAAGTTACAAAAAGAAACGAGCCGCACCAGGGGCAGGAGATGCGGCTCGCGAATGGGGGCCGCGGCCGGTCGCGGGAAAACCGGCCGCAACCTCAGCGGACACGTTGGGATGGGCGATCGAATGCAGCTACGACTTCTGCTCCTGGGTGATGTGCGCCCGCCGGTTCTTCTGCCAGCAGGACTCGTCATGCTCGGTGCACACCGGATGTTCCTTGCCGAAGCTGACCGTGTCCAGTTGCGAAGCCGGAACGCCCAGCGACGACAGATAGTCTTTGGCCTCTTTCGCGCGCGCGTCGCCGAGCGCAAGGTTATACTCGTCCGAACCGCGCTCGTCGCAATTGCCCTGGATAGTGAGCTTGTAGGTCGGGTACTGCTTCAGGATGTCGCCCAGCGTCTTCGCATCGGCCGCCAGCGCCGCCTGGGCGTCGGGGCGAATGTTGTGGCGGTTGAAATCGAAGTAGGCGTCCTGAATCCGGTTCAGCAGATCCTGAATTCGCGCTTTGGTGGCCGTGTCCGGCATGCGGTTCGCATTCGCCGCCACAGCGGTGGGCGTGGCCGCCGGCGCTACGGCCGGGCGGGCGGGCGTGGTTGCCGCGGCCGCAGATTCCGTGCGCGGTGGTGGTGGAGGCTTCACCGCAGCCATCTTCTTCTGGCAAGCCGTGGTCAGGGCCAGGGTTGCAACGGTCAGTCCTGCAATCAGCAAACGAGCTCTCATGGAAGCCTCCGCTATTCAGGATGCGTTGAAACAGGCGCGGCGGAACATCCCGTCGGTACGGTATTTTGAGTAAATGCCGCCGTATACCGGCTCAACGGGATTCTCCGCCAGCCCGAGCGCGTCTATTCTGGAAAGGTAACAGCGCGTGTCCGCATGAGCAGTTCCGCTGTACGTCCGCTGCGCCGGCCGTGGCTTGTTCTTCTCGCCAGCTTCAGCGGGCTGCTCGTACTAATGGCTGCTGCCGGCTTCGACGCCGTGATTTCCTTGAATCGCCTCCACGACACCAGCGTCGACGTCCGGCAGCAGTTTTTTTTGCGAACGCGCCTGCTCGACCAGGTCCGCTCGCAAATCTACCTTTCGGGTACGGACGTCCGCGACTACCTGCTGGCGCCGGCGCCCGAGGGCGCCCAGGCGCAACGGCGCAAACTGGAATCGCTCGAGCAGGAGAACCGAGTGGTGCTGGGGCAGTACGCACGGGTTATGGATCCGCTGGAACGGCCGGTGATGCGCGCTCTCCAGTCGGAGGTGGAGGCGTACTGGCGCGTTCTGGACGAGACGCTCGGCTGGACGCCGGCCGAGCGCGACCGCGAGCGCTACGCGTTCTTCTACGAACAGCTCATGCCGCGCCGCACCGCCATGCTGCAGATTGCCGACCGCGTGGCCGAAGCCGACGAGCGCGAGTTCAACCGGGGCGAGGAGCAGGCGGCGGCGAGCTTTTCGCGGTACCGGCTGGAATCGGTGACCACGCTGACGGTGACGCTGGCCGGCGGGGTGCTGGTGGCCATGCTGAGCTGCGTGTACCTGCTGCGCCTGGAACGGGAGGCCGCCCAGCGCTTCGCCGAAGCCACCCGCGCCGAAGCCGAGTTGAAGGAACTGTCGGCCCGCCTGGTGCGCGCCCAGGAAGACGAGCGGCGGGCACTGTCCCGCGAGCTGCACGACGAGCTGGGCCAGGCGTTCTCGGCCATCGCCATGGAGACCGGGAATCTGCTCGATCTCGATTGGAGCGATGCCGCTCGCGCGCGCCTCGAAGCGGTCCGCGACGTCGCCGGCAAGGGCGTGGACGCGACACGCAACATGTCGTTGCTGTTGCGCCCCTCCATGCTGGACGATTTCGGCCTGGTTCCCGCGCTCAACTGGCAGGCGCGCGAGACGGCCAGGCGCACCGGGATGAGAGTTCATCTGACCGCCCCGGAAGCGGCCGGCGACCTGCCGGAAGAGCATAAGACGTGCATCTATCGAATTGTGCAGGAGGCGCTGAACAACGCGGCGCGGCACGCCCAGGCGCGCAACGTACAGGTGACCGTCCGCGACGAACCCGACCGCATCCACGTGACCGTCCAGGACGACGGCGTCGGCTTCCATTCGCAGCGGGTTCGCGGACTCGGCCTGCTGGGCATGCAGGAGCGCGTGCACCACCTGGGCGGCCGGTTCGCGGTGGATTCGTCGCCCGGCCGCGGCGCGCTGGTCACCGTTGAATTGCCCAGAGCCGTCTTCGCGGAGGAAGAGCGCCTTGCCGCCCATTCGCATACTGCTGGCTGACGACCACAGCATCCTGCGCGAGGGCCTGCGCATGCTGCTCGAACGGCAGAACGAATTCGCGGTGGTGGGCGATGCCTCCAACGGGCGCGAAGCCGTGGAAATGGCCGAGGCGTGCGATCCCGACGTGGTAATCATGGACCTGGCCATGCCCGGCCTGAACGGGATCGAGGCCACCCGGCGCATCACCGCGCGCAACCCGGGCACCGCCGTGGTGATCCTGAGCATGCACTCGGACGAGAGCTACATCCTGCGCTCGCTCAAGGCCGGCGCGCGCGCCTATCTGCTGAAGGATTCGCTGAAGACGGACTTGATGGACGCGGTGCGGGCGGCCGTGCGGGGCAAATCGTTCTTCAGTCCCAAAGTCAGCCAGGTGCTGAAGGAAGACTACGTGAACGAGCTGGCGGCCCGAGGCGCCGAAGACACCTGGGACCTGCTCACCGACCGCGAGCGCGAGATCCTGCAACTGGTGGCCGAGGGGAAGACCAATAAGGAGATCGCCGCGGTGCTGAACATCAGCCCTTTCACCATCGACACGCATCGCAGCCACATCCTGCAGAAGCTGAACCTGCACAGCGCGCCCGAGCTGATCCTGTACGCGGTGCGCAAGGGGATTATCGCGTAAGCGGGCGGGCGGATTCCTTTCGGCGCGCCGTAAAGCCGCCGGAAGCGGTGGCCGATATCAGAGAATGTGCCCCCTGCGGCGCTCAGCGTTGCCGAAGTCCCGGATCGTCCGAAGGCCAGGGCCGCTCCCGCGCACATCGCCGAGCTGGACGGCATTCGCGGCCTTGCCGTGCTTCTGGTTCTGATGTTCCATTTCTCCTCCCGGCACCCGGGCGGGCAGACGATTCTCGATCTGGGATGGTGTGGAGTAGACCTCTTCTTCGTGCTGTCCGGGTTCCTGATCACGGGCATCCTGTTGGACAAGAAGCTCCGCACGGACTGGCGCCATCCGGACCGCAACCCGCTTTGCCTGACCGGGAGTCGATGGCGCCGCTGGCTGACGGCCTGCAGACCCGCCGCCGGCCTTTTTGCGAGCTCCGGAAACTACTTCCGGTCTTTCTACATGAGGCGGGTGTTGCGGATATTCCCGCTGTACTACGCCGTCCTCCTGGTGGTGTTTCTGGTGCTCGTTCCGGTGGCCAGATCCCACGGCTCGCGCTCCATGTACACCGCGCTGCCCTCGTCCGAATCCGAGCAGATCTGGTACTGGCTCTATGTGTCGAACTGGAGAAGCGCGTGGGGCGCGTACCTGGGAGAGCCGGTGGGCCACTTCTGGTCGCTGGCCATCGAGGAGCAGTTTTACCTGGTGTGGCCCCTGATGGTCTGGCTCTGTTCGCGGAAGCGGCTGCTCACGGTTTGCAGCGCCATGGTGGTGGTGTCGTTTCTGGGGCGCAATATCCCCATGCTGCGGGAGATTCAGGCCGTATATGGGGATTTCCTGCACCGCGTCACGTTCTCCCGGCTGGATGGGCTCGCCGCGGGCGCCATTGTCGCATTGCTGGTGCGCGACGAGCGGATACTGGGCCGCCTCACCCGCTGGTCGGGCTGGATTGCGGGCGCGGCGCTTTGCCTGCCGCTGGCCGTGCTGGCGTGGCTGAGAACGGCGGACCTGACGGATGTGAACATGGCCTGCTTCGGGTATTCGGCTTTCGCCATCTCGTTCGCCGCTGTGGTGCTTTACGCGGCCACCCGCGCGGGAGCGTCCGCACCGGTTGCCGCCTTGCTTCGTTGCGGATTCCTGTGTTCGTTTGGCCGCTACAGTTACGGCATGTACGTGCTTCATCCACTGTTCACGCCATTTATAAGGAACGTCTGGACCATGGCGATTCCCAACCACTGGACGCTTTTTTCCGTTGGCACGGGCATCGCCATATCGTGGCTCGCCGCCTGGTGCTCCTGGCACGGCTTCGAGCGCCGATTCCTGGCTTTGAAGACGAGGTTCTGAACCGCCCCAAACCCTCAAGGGGTGCGGGGCTGGCAGCGCCGGCCGCGGCCTCATGCGCATCTGTCCACCGGTTTCGCGGACACCCCTCGCCGCACGGCGGTTTCGAGCGGGCACTCAAAGACGGGAATCATCGCTCCAGCGGAACGGTCACGCCGGGGACCTCGGAGGCCTTCTCGATTCCTTCAGCCAGCCGCAGAATCTGCTCCGCCGGCGCCGGCGATACATCCAGCGTGAAGCCGGCCGCGCAGGCGTCGGTGTAGAACATCTTCACGGTGTCCAGCGAGAATTCGTCCAGGTCCCTGCCCACCAGCGCCATCTTCTTCAGCAGGTCCGGCGTCACGGTGATAATGTGACAGCCGGTGGCGTCCGCCTGGAAAACGTTCAGCAGCTCCCGCGGGCTGGCCCAGATGAGCTGGAGGTGCGGATAAGGCCGCAGCGCCTCCACGGCGGCGGCCATGATGGGAACGGGGTCGCGGCCGGTGTCGGCGATTCGTCCGGCGAACACGGAAACGTACGAAGTGGGCGCGCCCGCCAGCGCCTCGGCCACCTGTTCCACCTGCGCCAGGGTCATCAGGGCGGTCACGTTGAGTTTCACGCCCTCGGCGGCCAGCACCCGCAGCAACCCAACGGCGCTTTCGCGTTTCGTGTTGGTCACCGGCACCTTGACGTTCACGTTGGCGCCCCAGGAGGCGATGTGCAGCGCCTGCCGGCGCATCTCTTCGAGGTCGTCCGAAAAAACCTCGAAAGAGATGGGACGATCCGGTATGGCGGCGACCACCTCGCGCGCGAACGCTTCGTAATCGCGCACTCCGGCCTGCCTCATGAGCGTGGGATTCGTGGTGAAGCCCTGAATGCGCGGGTCCCCGGCCAGCCGCAACATGGACTCGAGGTTGGCGCCATCGGCGAAGATCTTCACTCCCAGGTGGAATTGCTGACTCATGGTTCCCTCCAGTTCCTGCTGCCATGCCAGAATCCATTCGGCGGCGCCAGGCAAGCCGGGCGCGGAATGGTCGAATGCCGCCGGCCGCTTCTCGCGATACCCGCGGTCGATGAATACCGTGCGGCAGCCGGCGCGCCGGCCCGCTTCGATGTCGCGCCAGCGGTCTCCCACCATGAAGCTGCCGGCGAGGTCGACGTCGAAGGTGCGCGCGGCAGCCGTCAACAAGCCCGGCTGCGGCTTACGGCACTCGCACCCGTCACCGTCGTCGTGCGCGCAGACTTCGCAGCCATCGAGGCGGAGTTTCTCGATGACCGCCCGGTTCATGGCCTCCACGCCAGCCAGCGTCTGTTTCCCGCGCGCCACGTCCGGCTGGTTGGTAACCAGGATGAGCAGGTAACCGGAGGCGCGCAGGGCCGCGCACGCGCTGGCCACGCCGGGCAGCAGTTCCAGCTCGTCCAGTCTCGTCGGAGGATACGGCCGTCCGTCCCGGACGATGGCCCGATTGAGCACCCCGTCGCGGTCCAGAAAAACGGCTTTGCGGCGCGGGTTCATGACGAAACCGGCTGCAGATCGCGGATCAGGGCGGCCAGCGAATCCCGCAGCGCCTGCGCCGTGCCCCGGCTGCGAGTCCAGCCCAGAGACCGGATGCGTCCGGTGTTCAGGCGCACAACAGGCACGTCGCCTTTCCATCCCCGGTCTCCGCCGCTGTATTTGAAGCGCACCGAGCCGGGCCGCAGGCCCATGGCGTCCACGGCCAGTGCGGCGATTTCGGCGACGGTGATGTAATCGTCCGTCCCGACGTTGAAAACCTGGAACGGCGCGCGCGCCTTCTCGCTGGCCAGCAGCACCGCGCTCACCACGTCGCCCACCCAGATGTACGACTTGCTCTGCGAGCCGTCGCCGAGAATGCGCAGTTCGCGGCCGTTCACCGCGAGCTGGCGGACGAAATCGAATCCCACGCCGTGCGTCTGCCGGGGTCCCACTACGTTGGCGAAACGGAACGCGCGCCCGATGAGATCGAACATGCAGCAGTAGGAGGCGATCAGCGCCTCCCCGGCCAGTTTGCTGGCGCCGTAGGTGGAGACGGGCAGCAGCGGCCCGCGGTCTTCGTTGGCTTCCTCGGCGGCCAGATCCCCGTAGACGCCGCTGCCGGACGCGTAGAGAATGCGGCGCACTCCGGTGACCCGCATGGCCTCCACCACTTCGCGCGTGAGCTGGGTGCCCTCGCGGAAGTCGATGTCCGGATCGGTCACGGCGCGCGAGATGTCCGGGTTCGACGCCAGATGAATCACCGCGTCGTGGCCCTCCATGGCGCTGCGCAGAGTGGACGTTTCTTTCACGTCGGCCGCTACTACGCGCAGGCGCGGGTCGGCGGCGTGGTGCGCGTAGTGCCACTCGCGGCCCGAGGAGAAATTGTCGTAGAGGGTGACCGCTGCGGTGGCCGGGTCTTCCAGCAGCCGGTCCGTGAAGTGGCTGCCGATGAACCCCGCGCCGCCCACCAGAAACCACCTGCGCGCGCTCATTTCACCGATTCCCAGCGCGTTGGCGCCATCTGCAGGGCCGGGTGGCTGACCAGCAGATGCCACAGGACCGCGCAGGTTCCTTCCGTGTGCGGGGTGATGCGATCGCCATTCACCACCGGGACCACGGCGCAAGCGTCGGCCACGCGGTGCGTGTAGCCGCCATCCCGGCCCACGATTCCGTAGATGCGCGCGCCCACGTCGCGCGCCGTGTCCAGCGCCCGCACCAGGTTCACGGAGACGCCTTTCTGCTCGTCGCCGCCGCCCACCGAAAATACCAGCACGGCGTCCCGCGGTCCCAGCCGGGACGTTTTCAGCCACGCGGCAAAGCAGCCTTCCCACCCCTCGTCGTTGATGCGCGCGGTGAGCTCGCTCACGTTGTCGGTGGGCGCGTAGGCCTCGAAGCGGCAGAGCTTCCGAAAATCGTTGACCGCATGGCCGGCGTGCCCGGCCGAACCGCCCACGCCGAGGATGAACAAACGGCCACCGGCATCCCGCACTTCCGCCAGCCCCGCAGCCATCTTTTCGACCGAATCCACGTCCAGCGTGCCGAGGACGGACCTCGCCTCCTCAAGGAACGTGCTGCTGTAGCAGGCCATGCAGGAATCCCCTAGATTCATCGGCACTCCACGGCGTGGGCGATAGGCCGGGGGCCAGGGCTGGCGGGGCAGGCCGGGGGGCCCTCAGCCCGTAATCGCGCGGTCAGGGAGCAGCCGGACACACTTCGCGGCTGACCGGCACGTGCGGGTCCGCTCGGGCCATCGCCGGATCATACGGAAGCAGGATGCCGGGGGCGTCGTCCACGCGCACCATCCACGGCCGGCGGTCGGGATAGTACCGAAGTACCTCCCGGTTGCTTTCCGCGCCCAGATCGCGCGCCCAGACCACCCTCTGACCGTCGATGTCGGCACCGTTGTAGACCCACCCGCCAGGCCGGTAGCGCTCCCTGCGGTATTGCACAAAGACCACGTGGCGTCCCGGTATCTGTTGCAGTTTCTGCAGAATACGGGCTCTTTCCTGGCCCTTTGCCGAGCCATTGGCGGAAAACGACATGTACTCCGGCTTAGCCCAGTGAGCGAGGGCCGGATCCACGAACGCGCGCACCGGCAGCATGGCCAGACACGCGGCTACGGCAACCCGGGACCGGGCAATGCCGGAGCGGGTGGTCTTTCGGCGGGAGATCCGGGCATGCCGGAGCGCCTGAACGATCACGATCAGAAAGCACCCGGTGGCGGCCGCGATGTAGTGCGGGTAGGCGACGATAATCAGCCCGAGCACGCAGGAAACGGCCAGACAAATCAACGCCAGACGGATTCGCCGGTCGCGCCACCACCGGCCGGCCCACAGAAACGGCAGCGTCAGCGCCGGGCCGAAGTAGAACCGCCAGATCGGGCTCAGGTGCAACACGCTCAGCTTCAGGGCCTGGCCGGGCCACGATTTCTGATACTGAACGCACCGTTCCCACTCGTAGTACTGGCGCATCTCCGAGTTCCCGTACTCCACCTGGACCGGCTTGTCCCACGGCAGCGTCAACGGCCATCCGTAGAGCGCCTGGTTCGCCTTGTAGGGAATCCGCAGCGCATCCCCGGTGACGGCTTTGTCATACACGCCCAGCGCGGCCAGCCCGATGGCCAGGACGCAGAGAGCCGGGAACCCCACACGCAGCAGGTTCGAGAAACGCCGCCGGGCGAAGAGCAGCAGGGCGATGGCGACGGGAACGGCGAACACCGCGCCCTCCAGCGGACGGGTGTACATCAGCATCAGCAGACCGGCGCCGAGGACCCAGCCCGCGCCCCAACCGCCGCCCCGGCGCGTCCACGCCCAGGCGCCCAGCACCAGCGCGCCCCCCAGAGCGGTCAGTTCGCCGCCCCAGTAGCTGTTCACCCAGTACGACATGACTCCCCAGCGCAGCACGGCCAGAACGCCGCCCAGCAGAGCCCAGCGCGGCGGGAAGAACCCGTACAGCATCCACAGCAGGGCCGCGCACATGGCGCCGGTAGCCAGCAGCACGCCGATCCAGTCGTGGCCGAGCACGTTGCCCAGCGCCAGCACCGCGCCCAGACCCGGAAAGTACGCCGAAGAGTAGGTGGGTTGAAAGAAGATGTGGATGCTTTCGAAATGCCGCCACAGCGGGTGGGTTGGGTTGGCCAGCCGGCCGTGGGACAGGGTATCGGCAATCAGGCGGTGGCTGAATTCATCGGGGATCCAAGGCTGCGGCGGCGGGACCCACGGCAGGAAGCACAACCGCAGGGCGATGGGAACCACGAACGCGAGCGCGATCGCCAGAGCGCGGCGGCTGGCGAAACGGCTCCAGCGGCGCTCCACGCGGTCAAACAAAGGCGCGCGGGCGAAGAAGCGCCAGAAGAGCAGGAGCGCGAGGAGAATGACGATTTCGACGTTGTTCAGGTCAAACAGGATGGAGGCCAGCACGCCCGCCAGCAGGCTGATCAGGAAGTCGGCCATAGGACACGTTCAGCGGGCGCAAACCGGCGCTTCGCCAGCCGGAGGATGCGCCGGAGAGTCCACAGGGTGGAGGACCATCGGTTCAGCGTGGTGGCGCCGATGCGGTCGCGATAAGGGATGAACACCTCGGTGACGCGATAGCCGGCCAGCGCGGGTTTCAGGAGCAGTTCCACCGGCAGGGCCGGCCCGCTGCCGTCGAAGGTCAGCGCCTTCAGCATGGAGCGGCGATAAGCGCGCATGCCGGAATGCACATCCGTGGTCCTCACGCCCAGCAGGACGCAGGCGGCCAGCGCAAATAACCGGTTGGCGAGATAGTTCGGCAGAGGCATGGACGCGGGCCGGCGGGCCAGCCGCGACGCATTCACCAGGTCCGCCCGGCCGGCCAGCACCGTTCCGGCAATATCCAGAATGCGCCCGGCGGGGTACGTATCGTCGCAATCGAGGGTGACCACCACAGCGCCGCGCGCTTCGGCGAGCGCCCGCGTCATGGCCCGCCCGTATCCCCGGGGCGGGAACTGCCGCACCACGCGCGCGCCCTTCTCCTCCGCGACAGCCGGGGTCCGGTCCGAACTGCTGTCCACGATCAGGATCTCCGCATCGGCGTCGCCGAGGGCCGCGCGGATGTCGTCGATCACCTTCCCCACCGCCCGCTCCTCGTTGAGCGTGATCATCGCGACTGTAATTGCGGGCATTCGGCCTCCCCGGCGGTCTGGTTGCGGTTCAGGCGGGCGGCCACCTTCATGGCCCGCTCGATGCACTGATCCATGTTGATGTACTCGAATTCCGCCACGCGGCCGCACAGCTCGATTCCCAGCCCCTCAAAGTAGGCGCGGGCAAGATCGAGGTGCGCGCGGTAGGTGAAGTCGCGCACCACGTAGCCGTACACGGTGCGGATCACCTTCTCGTAGCAGATCTCGGAGGGCCGCACCAGATTCAGGTCCTCAAGGCCCTGGACGACGCGATTGCGCACCTCCCGGTCCGGCAGGTCCCAGACTCCGTCGCCGGCGTTGGCGGTGATTTCGGCTTGGATCAGGGCCGTGCCCGGGCGGACGTTGGCGGGGCTGAAGACTGCGGGAAACGAGAGGCGGTGAAACAGCAGCGCGGGATCGGGCACGTACACCGCGCTGTAATCGGGCACGCGATCGCTGACCACGCCCACCGTGACCGTGAACAGGGAGTTGTAGTGGAGCGCTTCTACGGCGCCTCGGATCTCCGCGGGCACGCCTTCGACTACGTGGGCCATGTCGTGGATGGGAATGGTGGACACCAGGCGGTCGTACCGGCGCTCGCTGTGGCCGTCGCCGGCCACCCACCCTCCGCCCGAGCGGTACACGTGGCGGATGGGAAAACCGGTTACGATCTTGCGGGCGCGTTGCGCCATGGCCCGCGGCAGCGATTCGATCCCGCCTTCGGCCGGATAGTAGAAGTGCAACTGGTGCGTGTAGCCTTCCGTCTCCACCCCCACTGCCGCTTTGATGACGTCTTCGACGGGCGGTTTGGGGACCCGCCCTTCCACCCAGTCCAGCGCCATCTGCCCGGCCGGCACGTTCCAGATCTTCTCGTTGTAGGGCAGCAGGTACTTCTCGGTGAGGCCGGTGCCAAACGTGTGGTACAACCACTCGCGGAAGTTCGTGGGCGCGGGATGGTGGTTGTAGAGGTAGTGATAAAGGCACTCGAAACGGTCGTTGGGGTCGAGGTCGTGAAGGCCGTTCTCGAAGGGGTACTTCACGTAGCGCCCCTTGTAGAGAACCTTGTTGTTGCGCCGGCCGCGATAGACGTTCTCGCCGAGCAGCGACAGCATGTAGTCGAGCGTCGCCTGATTGCGCGAGAACATGATGTGCGGGCCCCCGGCGTCGAAGGTGAAGCCGTCCTCCCGGACGCTCTGGCAGTGGCCGCCCACCCGTTCGTCGCACTCCAGCACCTCGCACTCGCATTCCAGATGAGCGGCCACGGTGAGCCCGGCCAGCCCGCCGCCCAGGATTCCCACCTTCATCGGCGCGCCTCGCTTCCGGCGAGCAGGTACGATTCGAAATCGGGCAGCCCGCCCGGCGAGCCGATCTCGTAGAAGCGCCGCGCCGCCTCGAATCCGGCCAGACGCCCTTCGAGGCTGAGCTGGTGGAACACCGGCGCCAGATCCGCGGGAACGGACCGCAGGATTCGCTCGGCCACCACCTCCCGCCGCAGCGCCGACAGCCCGTAGTCGATGTGGCGCATTTCGCCGGACCGGGGATGCGTCCGCGTCTTGTCGTAGACCACGATGCGGTTGTTCTCGAACAGCACGTTGCTGCGGTCCCAGCGCTCCTCGTTGCAGAGCACGGTCATGAGCGCGGGCAGGGAGCTCGCCGCGAACGCGGCCCATACGGCGGCGATGGAAACGGGTGTGAAGGAATCGCCGTAAATCAGCAGAAAGGCCGGGGCCAGCGCGCCCTCGGCCAGGGCCAGCCGCAGCGCCCCCCCGGTGCCGCGCAGGTTCGCCCCTTCGTCGACGTAGCGAATCCGAATGCCCCAGCGGCGGCCGTCCCCGAAATGCCGGCGAATCGTCTCGCCGCGGTATCCGATCAGGTAGACGACGTCGGCGACGCCGTTCTCGATGAGGAATTCGAGCTGGTGCTCGGCAAAGGGCCGCCCCGCCACCGGCAACATCGATTTCGGGAGCGCGTCGGTGAGCGGGCGCATGCGGGTGCCCAGACCGCCGGCGAGCACGACACACTGCAGGCCGTCCTTCATGCGGTCCCCTGTCCCGCAGAGCAGCCGAGCCGCAAACCAGCAGCAGGACGGCCTGAGAGGCCGCCGCAGGCCATGGGCCCAATGGCACTTAACTTTTGGAACGGGCCTGCAAATCCAAGAACAGAATGTGCGTATGATGGAGGATTCCTTTGTGGGGCGGCCAATCCTGGCCGCCGCCGCGTTTCCACGCGGCGCC
>JBEKPY010000081.1:0-28167 GCA_049520275.1 Bryobacteraceae bacterium | reverse complement strand
GCGGCCCTATCCCCACGTTTATTGAGGTTTCCGACGGAAAACTGCATGACGTCAACATCCTCGATACCATCGTTCCCGAGCCCGCCTCCTTCTACGTCATGGACCGCGCCTACGTCGACTTCGCGCGTCTGCACGTGTTCCACCGCGGCGGCGCCTTCTTTGTGACGCGCACCAAACGTGGTGTCCTGTTTCGTCGTCGCTACTCGCGCCCTGTCGACAGTACCACCGGTCTCCGCTCCGATCACACCGTTGTGCTGGAGGCGGCCGCCTCGCGAAAGCATTACCCCGATCCGCTTCGCCGTATCCGTTTCCACGACAGCGAACAGGACCGCAACCTGCGCTTCCTCACCAACAACTTCGACCTGCCCGCGCTCACCGTCTGCTTGCTCTACAAGTCGCGCTGGCAAGTGGAACTCTTCTTCAAATGGATCAAGCAGCACCTGCGCATCAAGGCCTTTTATGGATATAGCGAGAATGCGGTCAAAACTCAGATCTGGACTGCTGTGTCGATCTACGTGCTGGTGGCGATCATGAAGAAGCGCCTGGGGCTGGAAGCCAGCCTCCACGAAATCCTACAGGTGCTCAGCCTCACCCTGTTCGAGCAAGTGCCCATTTTGCAGGCCTTCGGCGACCTGGAGTCTCGAGAAAAATCAGGCGCAATTTATAACCAGTTGACACTGCTGGACTTATAGCCGGACGCTAGTGAGATGCGGCATACACCTCAGTTTAACCAAAGGCTTGGAACGTTCTCACGGCGAAAAAATGCCGCGACCCCATTCCTGTCTTGTCAGGATTACTCCTGGTAAACGCGCAAGCGTCTTGGAGCTCACATGGTCGGTTTTTCGCCAATCGGCCAACTGCCCGCGACCCCCTCGGAAGTGCCGGCCGATTCCTTAAATAAAACGCCCCGACCCCGCGCACCGAGCAATACCGCTTCCCCGACTTCATCCACGCCTTCGGCTCATCCTCCTCGGCCAAATTGTCCGCTGCCTCGCCGGAGAGCCGCTCCCGGCATGAGATCACACCCCGTGTGCTGGAATCAGGCACGGCGGGTCGCGGACTGCGGTATAACCAGTTTGGAGGAGTGCTTTGTAAGTATGAAATCGCTTCAAGTTCTTGGATTGATTTTTCTGGCTGCTGCCACCGTGCACAGCCAGCCGACCAATGGACCCGTCTATTGGTCCCCCGTGTCGTCGCCCCCGGATTGCTCCAGCCTGATGGATAACGAGTCGGCTGTTGGGATCCTGAACGGGTCGGGGACCACCATCGGCTATTCCTGTTATGTGAGCGGGACGTTTGTATGGCTCGCCGCGGGCGGGCCGTGGGGCAGTTCGATCCGCGTGGCTGCCCCCACCTCGGCCCCCATTGGTGTCGACTACACGTTCTTCGACACGAATGGAAACAACCTGTCGTTGGACACCACCTGCAGCGGCGGCGTTGTGTGCTATTCCGGCGGCTCTAATGACGTGAACTTCGCTTTGTCGGCGAACCAGCCCGCGGAAATCGATTTGCTTGGTGCTGCGGGCACCAGCCATGGCGCCACCGAGACCGGCTCGGTCTACACCGTGTTTTTCTGCCCCGACGCAATAACTTGCGGCAACGTACTGCCGCAGTTGCTCTATTCGGCGCTACCCACCATTCCGTGGTCGCTGAGCGTGCCCATCGCGTGGGACGATGCGCTGTCGACCACGTGGTCGGCGGAGGGCATCGACGACGGCGGTTCGCACCGGGTGTCCTTTGTGGTTTACAACGAAGACACAACAACAACCGCCTCCACAAGCTTCAACGTCTATGTCTACGACAGCGCGGGAAACCTTGCCGGGACGGGCACGACACCCCCGATTCCTCCCATACCAGTGCTCAGCGACGGTTCCTACGGGGAAGCGGGGACATACGGGAACGTTCTGTCGCAGGTGATCAAGACGCCGCTGCCGTCGGGTGTCTTCAAGATCCTCGTCGACGGCGGGCCGAACGGGATTTATTCCGCGGTCGAGGTGCTTCAGTTTACCGGGAGTTCCGCGACCACCTTGCAGGTTGCCTATGACAGCCCGCCCACGGCAAGTGCGAGTGCAATCGCCGCCTCCCGGCGGCCGACCGGCAGGCGCGCGCGCGCTTTGTCCCCGCCAAAGCGAGTGCCTGGCACGCTGATCAGGTAAAAAGAGCGGCGCACTCATCGGAGGCAATTCTGCTTTGGGTGCGCCGCTCCAGGTTGTAGCTGGCGCTCCGCGCTCGCCGGCGCTCCTTCGGCCGAGCAGGGCGGTGCGATGCGATATTCGCGCCGTTGAATTAGAACCGGGAGAGGGTCGGCCAGCGCTTCGCAACGTCGCGGTCGAGCCAGAGCGCCGCGGGCAGCAGGCCCCCATCCGTCCGTACCACAATAGAATTTATGCACAAGCTTTCCCCTCAGCAACTCGATGCCGCCCTCGCCGTCCTCCCAGGCTGGTCCGTGGCCGACGAAAGACTCCATCGCGAATACCGCTTCCCCGACTTCATTCACGCCTTCGGCTTCATGGCCACATCCGCCATCGCCATCGAGAAAATGAACCATCATCCCGAATGGTCCAACGTCTATAACAAGGTGATCGTCTACCTCACCACGCACGACGCCGGCGGCATCACGCAAAAGGACGTCGCTCTGGCTCACGCGCTCGACGCTTTCGCCGGAAAGCTGCAATGAGGCCCCTCGCGTTGCTGGGCCTGGTCGCCGTCGCCGCCTTCGCCCAGGGCGTGTTGGCCCAGAACCCCTTCCCCGCCGCCGCCCAGGCCGACGCCGAAATCAACCGCGCCATCGAAGCCGGCCAACTCCCCGGCGCCGTGTTGCTCATCGGGCACGACGGCCAGGTGGTCTACCGCAAGGCCTACGGTTCGCGGGCGCTGGTTCCCGCGCGCGAGCCCATGACCGCGGATACCATCTTCGACCTTGCCTCGCTCACCAAAGTGCTCGCCACCACGCCCTGTCTCATGAAGCTCCTCGAGGAAGGCCGCATCCGCCTGGACGACCCGGTGACCAGCTACCTCCCCGAGTTCCAGGGCGGCCACAGCTCCATCACGCTGCGAAATCTGATGACGCACTTTTCCGGGCTCCGGCCCGACCTCGACCTTGCGCCGCCGTGGAGCGGCTATGACACCGGCATCGCCAGAGCCCTCATCGACAAGCCCGCCGGCCCCCCCGGCGCTCGCTTCGTATACAGCGATATCAACTTTATCCTCCTCGGTGAGATCGTCCGCCGCCTCGCGGGAGAGCCGCTCCCGGATTATGCCCGCCGCATCGTCTTCGAGCCCCTCGGCATGAACGACACCATGTTCCAGCCGCCGCCCAGCCTGCGCCCGCGCATCGCCCCCACCGAAATCGACCCCGCCACCGGCCAGCCGCTGCGCGGCGTGGTTCACGACCCTACGGCGCGCGACATGGGCGGCGTGGCCGGCCATGCCGGACTATTCGGCGCCGCCGACGATCTGGCCCGCTTCGCCCAAATGATGCTGGACCACGGAGCCGCCGGCGGGCGTCAGCTTTTCAATCCCCTCATTGTCGAGAAATTCACCACTCCCCAGAGCCCGCCCGACCAGCCGGTGCTGCGCGGCCTCGGCTGGGACATCGATTCGCCGTTATCGGGCAATCGCGGCGATTTGTTTCCCATTGGCTCTTATGGCCACAGCGGCTTCACGGGAACCTCCGTCTGGATCGATCCATTCAGCCGCACTTACGTGATCCTGCTGGCCAATGCCGTCCATCCTCACCACGGCAAACCGCTGACCTCCCTGCGCGGACGCATCGCCACGCTGACCGCGGCCGCCTACGGAATTACCGGGCCTTCCGTGAAAATCGCCGGCTATGACCGTACCATCGTCGGTCCCGGCCTGCACCGCAAAGTGAATATCCACGCCCATGTATTGACCGGCCTCGACGTCCTCCGCCAGCAGCATTTTGCCCTCTTGCGGGACCGCCATATCGGTCTGATTACCAACCAGACCGGCCTGAGCAATGACGGGAAACGCAACATCGACCTCATGCGTGAAGCGGGCATCGACGTCCGTGCCCTTTACTCGCCCGAACATGGCATTTCCGGCCGGGAGGATCGGGCGGACGTCGCCGATTCCCACGATCCGGCCACCGGTGTTCCCATATGGAGCCTCTATCAGGGCAGCCGCCGGCGCCTGTCGGACGAAATGCTCTCCGGGGTCGATACCCTGGTCTTCGATATTCAGGACGTCGGCGCCCGCTTCTACACCTATTCGTGCACCATGCTGTACGCGATGCAGGAAGCGGCCCGGAGGCGCCTGCGCTTTGTTGTGCTCGACCGGCCAAACCCCCTCACCGGCGTGCGCCTGGAGGGACCCATTCTCGACAAGGATCTTGAATCGTTTGTTGGATGTAGCGAAATACCGCTGCGCCATGGCATGACCATGGGAGAACTGGCCACCATGGATAACGCCCGCCTCAGCCTCGGCCTTCAGGTGGTCCGCATGGAAGGGTGGCAGCGTGGTTTCTGGTTCGACTCCACGGGTCTTGCCTGGGTGAATCCGTCGCCCAATATGCGCAGCCTGAACGAAGCCATTCTGTATCCGGGCGTGGCCATGCTGGAATCGTCCCCAAACTACTCGGTGGGGCGCGGAACCGACGCCCCTTTTGAGCAGATTGGCGCGGATTGGATCGACGGTAAACGTCTTTCAGCCTGGCTGAATGCCAGGAAGATACCGGGTATCCGCGTATATCCCACGCGCTTCCGCCCGGAATCCTCCAACTTCCAGGGGCGCTGGATTGAAGGAGTGCGCTTCGTAATCACGGACAGGGATGCGTTCGACAGCTCCCGCCTGGGCCTGGAAATCGCCTACGCGCTGCTGCAATTGTGGCCGGGTAAAATCGACGCGAACGTGGACCGCTGGCTGATTGGCAATCGGGAAGTGCTGCAGAATCTGAGGGATGGAGTGGACCCGCGCACTATGGTGGAGGCTTTGACCGGCCCCCTCCGTGTTTTCAACGGGAGCCGACACGCCTGGTTGCTGTACGCGGAATAGTCTCGCGGTTTCGCGGGGCAGGCCAGACTTTTCTCCGAAGAGCAATCGGTTGGCCTGCCCTCAATTCCGGATCAGGCCGTCGCCGACGCGCTCGCCTTCTCCGCTTTCGGTTTGTTCTTGCTCCCCGGCGGCCGGCCTCTCCTCTTTACCTCGGTCATCCAGGCCGGGGGACGCCCCCGGCGCTTGCCGCGTCCTCGTGCGAGGCGCTCAAGGCTCATGATGGCCTCTTCAATCTGCTCCCGTTCCTGCCGCAGATCCACCAGTATCTTGCTTACGTCCATCTAGGCACCTTTCCATTTGCAAAATGTACCTCCAGGGGAGGCCTCTGTTCTGAAATCGGAACAGAACTACGCATTTCGTTATAGTTACACTAGTTGTTGTACAGCATCTGACGACTTTTTTCAATAGCCATGTTCCGAAAACAGAACAGCGCCGGTACCAGCCCCCCAGGCGTTCCCCCGCGTAACGGTGCGATAAACTGACCTGAGTGGAAGAGGAAGTCCTCGGTAAAGCCTACGACGGCCGGCTGATGAAGCGCCTGCTGTCGTATATGTACCCCTACCGGCGCGCCGTTTTTCTGTCGCTGGTCTTCCTCCTGATCAGTTCCCTGTTGCAGGTCGCCGGGCCGCTGCTGACCAGGATTGCCGTGGACCGGTATCTGGCGCCGCACCCGGGTTTTTCGCCAGGCCCGCTGGGCAGGTTTCTCTCCACCGCTCCATGGATGGGTCTGGCGCAGCTTTCGTTACTTTATTTCGCGGCACTCGCGGGCGCCATGTTCTTTGACTTCCTGCAGAGTTACATCATGCAGCGGACCGGGCAAAAGGCAATGTTCGATTTGCGCCGGGAACTCATGGCCCACCTCCAGAAACTGCACATTGCGTATTTCGACCGCAATCCCACCGGCCGGCTGGTGACCCGGCTGACCACCGACGTCGACGTAACCAACGAGTTGTTCGCTTCCGGCCTTGTGACCATCGCCGGAGACCTGCTGATGCTCGTCTTCGTGCTGCTGGTGATGCTCCGGCTCAGCCCCGGCATGACCGGCCTGTTGATGGCTGTGACGCCGTTCGTGGTGCTGGTGACCATCCTTTTCCGGCGAGTGGTGCAGCAGAGTTACCGCCGTATCCGCGTAGCCATCGCCGCCATCAATTCTTACCTGCAGGAGCACGTAAACGGGATTGCCGTCCTGCAGCTTTATAATCGCGAGGCGGTCAGCCGGGCGGAGTTTGACCGCGTCAACTGCGAGCACAAGGACGCCTACAAAGATGCCATCACCGCGTACGGCTGGTTCTACCCGGTGGTGGAGTTCCTGGGCATGATTGCGCTGAGCTTGCTGCTGGCCTGGGGCGGTTTGCGCATCCGCTCGGGAGCTTTGTCGCTGGGCGTTCTGGTGGCGTTCTTTCAGTACAGCTTAAGGTTCTTTCGACCTATTCAGGATCTCAGCGAAAAATACAACATTCTGCAAGCCGCCATGGCGGCGTCCGAACGGATTTTCCGCCTGCTGGACGCGCCCGTGGACATCGTTTCGCCGGAACGGCCGCAGCCGGTTCCCCGCGAGCCCGCCGCCATCGAGTTCGATCATGTCTGGTTCGCATACAGCCAGGACGCCTGGGTGCTGCGCGACGTCAGTTTTCGCATCGCCCCGGGAGAAACGGTTGCGGTGGTGGGCCATACCGGGGCTGGAAAAACCACGCTGGCCAGCCTGTTGCTTCGGTTTTATGACGTCCGGCAGGGCGCCATCCGGCTGGGGGACGTCGATATTCGCCACTTGGATCCGGCCGAGCTTCGCCGGCAGTTCGGGGTAGTACTGCAGGATCCGTACCTGTTCACGGGCACGGTGGAGAGCAATATTCGTCTGGGGACCCCGCAGATCGGCCCGGCCCGAGTGAAACAAGCCGCCGAACGCGTGAATCTGGCCGATTTCGTGGAGAGCCTGCCGGAAGGTTACCGCCAACCCGTGCGCCAGGGAGGAAATGGCTATTCCACGGGACAGAAACAGCTCATGAGTTTTGCGCGCGCGCTGGCGCACGATCCCCGCATCCTGATTCTGGATGAGGCCACCTCCAGCGTGGATACGGAGACCGAATTCCGGATTCGCGAGGCGCTCGACCATCTGGTGGAGGGCCGCACCTCCATTGTGATTGCACACCGGCTTTCCACCATTCAGCGCGCCGACCGAATCCTGGTGATGCACAAAGGCCAGGTACGCGAGACCGGCACGCACCAGGAGTTGCTCGCGCAGCGGGGCATTTACTGGAAGCTGTTTCAGCTACAGTACAAGGACCAGACCCTGCCGGCGGCGCCGCGAATAGTGTAGGCTGACCCGTATGTTCATTCGACTCGACCGGCCCCACCGCGCCATTTCGGTAGTCCTGGGGGTGGTTACGCTGGCCGGCGTCGCAGCGCTTCTGGCGTGGGACGCTTTTCCCGGGCTCTTTCCCGCCCGGGCGCATGACGTTCTGGGCGCATTTCCGCTGGCCATGATCGCCTTTGCCTACCTCGTCTACCAGGGCGCGCACCGGCCGGCGCCGCTGGAATTCGTGAAAGCGATTCTGCTGGCGGTTGCCTTTCTCTTCTGGGCAGCCAATCAGTTCTGGCCGGACGCGCGCCGGGCGACCCTGTTCAACGACATCGCGATCGCGCTTTTCGTCCTCGACGTGTTCCTGGTGACGATCGGCTGGCCATCGAGCTCTCCGGACGAATCCTTCGCCGAAACCTGGGGCGATCCTGGCGATCCGCCGGATGGGAATCAGGCATGAACGCGACGGGCACCGCGTGTCCGAGGCGGCACCGAACTAAATGCAAACGGCTGCGAGAGGCGAGAGCGGGGCTGAGAGCCCCGCGCAGGCTTGACCACGGGCGAAAGACAAACGACGGCCTTACGCGCTCTGCATCCATTCGAGTCCGCCGATCTGGCCCTGCTGGAGGCGGTCAACCGGGGCGAGTTCACCCTCAACGGACTGCGCAATCGCGATCTCCAGGCATTGCTGTTCCCCACGCCGCCGACCAGCCAGGCAGAAGCAGGCCGCCGTTCCGCCGCAGTCAGCCGCAAGCTCCGGCTGCTGGGCTCCCACGGGATCCTGCACAAACTTCCCCACACTCACCGTTGCCAGGTCACGGCGCACGGCAGGCTCGTTCTCAACGCCGTCCTCTCCGCGTAGCGCACGACCTCCCAGCAGCTTACGAGTCTGGCCGCACAAGGCACGAAGTCAGATCCTTTCGAGGATGCGCTCCAGGATGTCCGGGATCTCGAAAACGGCGCGGTTGTGGACGGCCGCCGCGTTCTCCCGGAAGCGCGCGAAACTGGCCGGCTCCAGCAGTTCCGCCAGGCCGCGCTCGATGTCTGCGAACGCCCGCAGCACCACCCCCACCTGCTTCTCGCGAACCCATTCCGCGTTGTACCGCTCCTGCGGCAGTGTCCACGCGTTGCTGACCACCACCACCGGAAGCTTCATGGCCAGCGCCTCGCTGATGCTGCCAGGTCCGGGTTTGCCGATGAAGAAATCCGCAAGGCGCATGTACCAGGCGATCTCGCCGGTGAAGCCCTCGACGTACCGCGGGTATCGAACGGGCATGGCGGCCAGCCGCTGGCGCAGTTTCGCGTCGCGCCCGCAAATGAAGATGAGCTGCAGCGATCTGGCCGAGCGGTCCAGCGCGCGCGCGATGTCCATCATGGCCCTCGATCCCTCGCCCCCGAAAAGGACCAGGCCGGTGGGCAGGTCCGGCCTCAGCCCGAGCCGGACGCGTTCCGTGGCCACGTCGATCTCCGGCACTTCATAGAAACGTGGCCGCAGGATCATGCCCGAGACGAGCGAAACGCGGTCGTCGCGGTAGCCCATCTGCTTTGCCTGGGCCACCGCCCGCCCGGTCCCGCAAACAAGGAATTGCGGCTGCCGCTCCATCCAGAAATGCGGCGGATAATCCGCGAAATCGGTGATGACGGTGACATAGGGGATGCGCGGGTTAACGCCCTGCAGCGCCTGCCACATGGCCCGGTTGAAATTCGGCACCAGCGATACCACCATGTCGGGCGTTTCCCGGCCCCAGAATTCGCCAAGCAGCCGGACCTGCGCGCCATGGTACAGGCGGATGACGCCGTGCATGGCCACCAGCATTTCGGCCGAGCCCAGCGTCCACCCCTTTTTCAGCACCAGGTTGTACACATCCTCCAGCCGTATCCCCGTGATTTTGCGGAAGATATCCAGCGAATCCAGGATTTCCTGCAGATTCACCAGGCGTATGTTCCACGGCCGCTGCTGCTGCTGGGCCACGGCTTTGAGCGCGGTGGCTGCGGCGCGATGGCCGCCTCCCGCATCAAAGTAAATGAAATCGATGTTCTTCGACACTTGCCGATCCCCGGAAGCGTCCATGGTAGCAGTGGAGAACCGGCCCGCAGGGCCCGCGCTAACAAATCCGGTCGAAATTGTTTGCTTCGTTACGTCCCATTCAACGAGCTGTAACACACGCGGGTTTGAATAGAATCAGGAGCTTGCAATGTTCGGCAGGATTGCGGCCGGCGACATTCGGGTGATGCGTAGAGCCAACAACTGGTTCGCGCCCCGCTGGATTCGCTGGTGGATGATGGGGTCCACGCGCGCCGGCGACGGCTGGGTGTGGTACATGGTGGGAGCGATCATCCTGCTGTTCGGAGGGCACGAGCGCTTTTACGCCCTGGCCGCGGGCGCTGCAGCCGCCATGCTCAGCATTGGGTGTTTTCAGGCGCTCAAGCGCATCATCGGCCGCAAGCGCCCGTGCGAACTCGAAGCGCACTGCTGGGCCACTGTGCTCCCGCCGGACGAGTTCTCCTTCCCGTCCGGCCACACCATGACCGCGTTTGCCATCACCGTGGCGCTGGCGTTGTTCTATCCCACGCTTTCCGCGGCGCTGCTGTTCTTCGCCTTCAGCATCGCCATATCGCGCGTAGTGCTCGGCATGCATTTCGTCAGTGACGTGATCGCGGGGATGCTGCTGGGCGCCGGCCTCGGCTACGGCTGCGTTCTCCTGTTTGCGTGAGCGCCGGCGTGCGTCCCGTTTCGCCACCGTACAATGTTGGTGTAGCAGCCCGCGGCGGAAGCCTCGAAGCCACAGGCTGGTAGTCGTCACGGCGACCAACCGGAATGACCACATGATGCGCACAACGCTACTGTTTCTCTCGCGGCGGCGGTGGTTGCGGCAATGGATGGAAACATCGTCCTTCGCGCAACCCCTGACCCGCCGCTTTATTGCCGGCCGCACCATCGAGGAGGAACTGGCCGTCTGCCGCCGGCTGGAGGCCGAAAGCATCCTGGCCACCCTCGATCATCTCGGCGAAAACGTAACCTCGGTGGAAGAATCGCGCGCCTCGCGGGATTCCTATCTGCAAATCCTCGACCGCATCGCCGCGGCCGGCCTGCGCGCGACAGTTTCGGCGAAGCCCACGCAGCTCGGGCTCGATCTGGGCGAGGACATCTGCCTCGACAACGTTCGCGCCCTTGTCGCACGCGCCCGCTCGCTCGGCAGCGCCGTCGAAATCGACATGGAGGCGAGCGAGTACGTCGACCGCACCCTGCGCGTGGTTTCCTCCGTGCACCAGCGCTACGGGAGCGTGCGCGCGGTCATCCAGGCCTACCTCTTTCGCAGCGAGAAAGACGTCGAGCGCCTGAATGCGGCGGGCATCCCGGTCCGGCTGGTGAAGGGCGCCTATCGCGAACCGGCTACTGTCGCGTGGCCGAAGAAGCCGGATGTGGACACCAGCTTTCTGCGCCTCGCAAAGCGCTTGCTGGAGAGCGGGACGAATCCGGCCATCGCCACGCACGATGCCGCGATCGTCGCCGAGACGGTGCGCTGGGCGCGCGCCCGCAAGATAGATGCGAGCCGCTTCGAATTCCAGATGCTCTACGGCATCCGGCGCGACCTGCAACGCCAGCTCGTGGCCGATGGGTTCCGGGTCCGCCTCTATGTGCCCTACGGAGACGCATGGTATCCGTACTTCATGCGCCGTCTGGCCGAGCGCCCGGCCAACGTGATCTTTCTGGCTCGCAACCTGTTGCGGGCGTGAGCGTAATAGCAGGCTGGCCCACTACCCAACATTCCCGGAACTCCGCGGTCGCCGTCTGAGTCCAATAGAACGATGAAGTACTGGGTGTATCTGGCTGCCAAACTGGCGGTGGCGGGGGTCTTCTTGTACGGACTCTGGCACGCCGTCCTTCTGCTCCTGCCCACGTTCGATTCGATGCGAGCCGAACCGTTTGTGGAATACCTCATTACCGTCATCCTGTTCCCGCTGCTCTGTTTTGCCGTCCTCGTGCTGATCGTTCGCGATCAGTATTTGCGCTGCCGCACCTGCGGGCGGCGCATGCGCATGCCTCTCGAGAAGGGCTCCCTGTCGCACCTGTTTCTGCGCGGCCGGCCACGCCTCGAGTACATCTGCATTTACGGTCACGGCACTTTGAAAGTACCCGAAGAGCGCGTCAGCGGCTCCGGCGCGTCCGCCTGGCAGCCACACAGCGACGACATCTGGAAGGAGCTGGAACACTCCGCGCGCGAGAAGTAGGACCGGGCGTGCGAGAATGGGTACCAGAGTGCCCGTAAAAGTACAGGTACCCAGGCGCGCACTGCTGGTTCGCTTCGTCCTGAGCCCATGGGGAAAGGCCCTGGTAGCCACCCTGCTGGTCTTTTCCGCTGCCTGCGTGCTGGTTTTTGCCTGGTTCTGGGTCAAGTACGCGCGACTCATCAACGAGAAGCTGGCGGCCGGCCCGTTCGCCAACACTTCCATGCTGTTTGCGGCGCCGCGCTCCATCGCCGTTGGCGACGAGGCCAGTGCGCCGGAGATTGCCGCGGAACTGCGGCGCGGCGGATACAGCGGTTCCGACAAAAACCGGCTCGGCTACTACACCCTGAAACCGAGTGAGATTGACATCTATCCCGGCCCGGATTCCTATTTCGAGCCGGAGGGCGGCGTGATCAAGCTCTCCGGCAATCGCGTTTCCCAGATCATCAGCCTGCGCGACAATACCGAACGAACCCAATATCTGCTCGAGCCCGAGCTGATCTCGAACCTGTTCGACAAGAATCGCGAGAAGCGCCGCCTGGTGCGATACGCCGACGTCCCCGAGGTGCTTCGCAACGCCATAATTTCCGCCGAAGACAAGCGTTTCTTCCAGCATTCCGGGTTCGATCCGATCCGCATCGTGAAGGCGGTCATGGTGGACGTGCGGCAGGGCCGCAGAGCCGAGGGCGCTTCCACGCTGACCCAGCAACTGGCGAAGATGTTCTGGCTGGACAACGAGAAGACCTTTCGCCGCAAAGCCGCCGAGTTGCTGATTACGCTGCAGCTCGAGCAACGGCTGTCGAAGGACCAGATCTTCGAGTACTACGTGAACCAGGTGGATCTGGGCCACCGCGGGAGCTTCGATATTCGCGGCGTAGGCGAGGCGGCGCAGGTGTATTTCGGCAAGGATGTGGGCCACCTGACCCTGCCGGAAGCGGCCATGCTGGCCGGCCTCATCCAGCATCCCAGCTACATCAATCCGTATCGCTGGCCGGACCGCGCGAGAGACCGGCGGAACGTGGTTCTGGCCCTGATGCGGGAGAACGATTACATCAGCGAGCAGCAGTATCAGGACGCCGTGAGCGCTGCCGTGGTGCTGGCCCACGGCGGCATGGAGAGCACCGATGCGCCGTACTTCGTGGACATCGTGAACGACACCCTGGTGGACCAGTTCGAGGGCCGCGATTTCCGGACCAAGCCGTACCGCGTCTACACCACGCTCGACCTGCAACTGCAGCGCGATGCCGCCGAGGCGGTCCGCCTGGGCATCGCCGAAGTGGACAAGGCGATCGCAGGGCGCCGCCGGAGGGATCCGAACTACCCGGAGCCGCAATGCGCGCTCATCGCGCTGGACCCGCACACCGGCGAGATCCGGGCCTTCGTGGGCGGCCGCAACTACGGCGTCAGCCAGCTTGACCATCTGATGGCCAAGCGCCAGCCCGGCTCGTCGTTCAAGCCATTCGTCTACGCCACCGCCCTTGATACGGCCATCAACGGCGGGCAGCCGCTGATCACGCCGGTATCGCTGCTGAACGACACACCCACCACCTTCTGGTTCGACAACAAGCCATACGAGCCCAGCAACTTCAAGAAGGAATTCATGGGCACGGTGACGCTGCGCACCGCCCTCGCCCATTCCCTGAATGTGGCTACGGTGCAGCTTGCCGAGGAAGTGGGGTACGGCAACGTGGTGAATCTGGCGCGCCGCGCCGGCCTGAACATGGATATCCATCCCACGCCCGCCGTCGCCCTGGGCGCGTACGAGGTGACCCCGCTGGAGATCGCCGGCGCATACACCATCTTCGCCAACAGCGGAGTCTATGTGAAGCCGGCATTCCTGGCCAGCGTGCGCGATCAGGACGGCGCGGAGATCTTCCGCTCGCAGCCGGAGAAACGCCAGGTGCTGGATCCTCGCGTGGCCTTCATGATGGTCAGCCTGCTGGAGGAGGTTTTGCGTAGCGGAACCGGCGCCGGCGTGCACGCGCGTGGTTTCAACCTGCCCGCGGCGGGGAAGACGGGAACGTCCGACTGGGATGGCTGGTTTGCCGGTTTCACTACAAAACTACTGTGCATCGTTTGGGTGGGGTTCGACGACGGCCGCGCGCTGAATCTGGAGGGCGCGCACTCGGCCCTGCCCATCTGGACCGAATTCATGAAGCGCGCCGCCGAGCAGCCCGAATATGGCCACGTCAGCCAGTTTTCGGCGCCCGCGGGCGTGGACGCCGTGCAGATCGATCCGCAGTCGGGGGAACTGGCCACTTCGTCGTGTCCGCGAGTGATCACCGAGTACTTCGTGGAAGGCACGCAGCCCGTGGAGACGTGCCACCTGCACGGAGGAGGCGGTGGCGCGCAGGTGGCGGGGTGGGACACCGGCGCACCCGAAAACAATCCGGCCGCGGCTCAGGGACGTGGCGCGGCGCGCCAGCAGCAGGCCCGCAATTCCACTCCTTCCGGCAACGCCGCCTCAACCCAGCAGCAACCGCAGCAACAACAGAAGAAGGGGTTCTTCAGCCGTCTTCGCGACATTTTCCGCTGAGCGGCGGCCTGAGGGGGACGTATTGGATCCCACAACGTCACGCGACTTCACAGGATGTTGACGGCGCGCGCGGCCAGCAGCGCGATGGTCGCCAGCGAAATCGCCGACTGCATCATCATCATGACTTTGGCCCAGCGCGAGAGCACCGGAACGTCGGTGGGCGAGAACGCCGTGCTGGTGTTGAAGGCGAGGAACAGGTAGTCCACAAAACCGGGACGCCAGTTTCCAAACCCGGCGTGGCGCCGCTCCGCTTCGTCCATGGTCATCTGCGGAAACAGAAACGCGCCGTGCGTATGGCCGGGCCGGATCGCCCGTGCGTGCGGTCCGCCGCCGTCCAGCCGCCAGTACCACGAGGCGAACACCAGAATGTTGCTGGCCCAGAGAACGGCCGCCGCCAGCAGCAGCTTCGACGGAGGCTCGCGGTGCTCGGTCATGGCCAGGACCAGCGCGCACACCGAGTAGATCAGGAAAGCCGTCACCACGCCGAGCAGAATGTACGCGAACCTCTGGTTGAGCGCGTACCGGCCGAACCGGTGCGTCAGGATCACCGGGACCAGCAGCACCGCCACGATGGCCAGCAGGAGCCAGAACGGACCGGCGCTGAGCGGCTCGGGCAGGATCATGTTCAGGAGCCCGACAGCGGCCACGGCGACGGCCGCGGGCCAGCGCGGCTGGGGTCTGCTGTCCTCATCGGGCGCGGCGTTCATAGCAGCTTCGCCAGCCGATGGGCGGCTTCCTCCAGCGTCTCGTGCCGCTTGCAGAAGCAGAAGCGAATGAGCCCGCTGCCGCGTTGGGGCTGGTCGAAGAAGCTCGATCCGGGCACCGCCGCGACGCCGATGTCCTCCAGCAGGTGCAGTGCGAAGCTCACGTCGTCCTTGTAGCCGAAGGCGGAAATATCGCACATGATGTAGTAGGCGCCCCGCGGGCGGCAGCAGCGGAAACCGGCGCGCTCCAGCGTGCGCAGCAGCAGGTCCCGGCGCTCGCCGTACTGCTTCGCCAAACGCTCATAATAGCTGTCCGCCATATTCAGGGCCACGACGCCCGCCTGCTGCAGCGGAGCGGCCGCGCCCACGGTCAGGAAATCGTGCACCTTGCGCACGCCGCCGCTGAGATCCGCCGGTCCCAGCACCCAGCCGGTGCGCCAGCCGGTCACCGACCATGTCTTGCTCAGGCTGTTCACCAGCAGGGTTCGCTCGCGCATGCCGGGCAGCGTGGCGATGGGAACGTGGCGCGCGCCGTCGTACAGAATGTGCTCGTAGATCTCGTCGGTGATGACCAGCGCGTCGAATTCATGGCACAGCGCGGCGATGGTCTCCAGCTCCGCCCGCGTGAACACCTTGCCGGTGGGGTTATTGGGCGTGTTCAGAATAATGGCCCGGGTGCGCGGCGAGAAAGCGCGGCGGAGTTCGGCGGGGTCGAATGTCCAGCCGGGCGGGTGCAGGGTGACGAGACGAGTCTCGGCGCCGCACAGCAGCGCGTCGGGGCGGTAGTTCTCGTAGAACGGCTCGAAGACGACGATCTCGTCGCCGGGGTTGGCCACGGCCAGCAGAGATGCGATCATGCCCTCGGTGGAGCCGCAGCAGACGGTCACCTCGCGTTCCGGATCGTAGTCGAGACCGTACCAGCGGCGGTACTTCCCGGCGATGGCCTCGCGGAACGGCCGAGCGCCCCACGTGATGGCGTACTGATTGACATCGCCGTTGATGGCGTCGCAGGCCGCCTGCTTGAGTTTTTCGGGGGCGCTGAAATCGGGGAATCCCTGGGCGAGGTTCACGGCGTTGTGCTGCAGGGCGAGCCGGGTCATCTCGCGGATTACGGATTCGGTGAATCGCGCGGTGCGCTGGCTGCGGAACCTCTGCCGGGAGGTTTCATTCATCCCTCCCATTGTTGTCGGTTCCGAACCCGCCATGCTAGTATGAGTTTACCGACGTATCCACTTAGGGGACGTAGTTCAGTTGGTTAGAACGCCGGCCTGTCACGTCGGAGGTCGCGGGTTCGAGCCCCGTCGTCCCCGCCACTCTTCTCCTTGTCTTTTCAAAGACTTCCGTAGATTCAGCCCTGCGCGTGCAAACATTTGCTAACCTCCGCTCCGCGCCAGCTTTCCGGGCCTCCCCAATAACATCAGCCATGGCGTCGTTCCAGATCTTCGCTGCTGCCTTCGTGTCGGCGGGAAGAGCATGGGAATAAATCGACAGTGTGATGTTCTGGTCGCTGTGCCCCAGGCGCTGCGAAACGACCGCGATGGGCACGCCATTGCTCAAAAGGCTGCTGGCGTGGGAGTGCCGCAAGGAATGCAGGCTGACGCCCTCCAGCCCGACTTTCCGCATGAGTTCGACCACCCGGGCACCCAGACGGTCGGGAGAATAGTAGGCGCCATTGGGCTGGCAGAAAACCAGATCGTGATCGTCGTAGTCCGTGCCGAAGAGCTGGCGATCCCTCTCCTGTTCCTGGCGGTGTGCGCTCAACACCTCGAGCGCCCACTCGGGGACGGAGAAACGCCGCGACTCTTCTGACTTCGTGCTCTTGACCCGAAGGCCTGCCTTCGTCTGTTCGAGCGACTTCGAGACGCTGATTTCGCCGGTCGTTTCGTTCAAGTCACTCCATTGGAGCGCAAGCAGCTCGCCGCGGCGGCATCCGGTAGCGGACGCCAGTACAACCAGCGAATAGAGGCGGGTGCCTCTCGCGCGGTCGAATAGAGCCCAGAGCTTCTCCTTGTCGAGAACTGGCGGTCGGCGCTTTGGCAGCTTCGGCAGAACCACACGCTTGTTCGCCATCGGATGCGGGATCCTCAATAGCCCCAGGCGATCTGCTTCGGCGAGAGCCGTGTAAAGCATACCGCCAATGTGCCGGACCGTCTTCGCGGCAAGCGGCTTTCCGTTGGGGAACTCTCTCGTCACCTGGCCGCCAGCGTCTTTGAGACGGTGAACCGCATGCTGAATCTGTGCGGTGGTCAGTTCGTTGATTCGAGTTTCCCCAAGCTCTTTCACCAGATACCGTCCCAATTCCTTGTAGCGCTCCAGCGTCTTCGGAGCACAACGGCGGCCGGCGTGCTCCTTGGTCCAGTAGTCTAAGTACGCCGCAAGAGTGGGTTCTTCGGCGAAAACGGCAACCGGCGCCTCGCGCTTTTCGATTTCACTCGTTCGCGCACGGTCTGCGGCTTCGCTGCTCTCGAAGCCCAGGTGTCTCTGATCGCCGAGAGCGTATCCCCAGGTGCGGCGTCCGAGAACGTCGACGTGCTCTGTGATGCGGCCGCACTTCGTCTCGTATTCGGTGATCGCTTCACGCAGGGCCGACTGTGCGGCTCCCTTGGTGGTGAAACCAGATCTGAAGATTTGGTTGCGTTTTCCAGCCGCATCTTTACCCGCGGAGAAGAGGTAGCCCCAACTCGTGCCGGATCTGAGCTTTCGCTTAAAGACGCAACCCGTCATTTCTTCCCCACCTGCCCGGCCGTAGCGTCGTGGCCAGGCTCCGCGCCAATTACGCGCGCCTCATGACAGTTACCTCGCAATGCCCGGTTGAGGCAACGCGTTGCTCCGTTGGTCTGGCCCCCGGCCAGCCGAACGCAGCCACTCATCGATGGCCGCCTTCGGCAGGATGAAGCGGCGCCCAACACGAATGTGGGGAATCTCACCACGGCGTAGTGCGCTGCGGGTTGATCTTTCACTCAGGCCGATGTCCGCAGCCAGGGCGGCGACTGACGGATATGTATTCTTGTTTTCGGTGGCGGCAGATTCAAGTCGGTTTGCCATTGCTTCGCGGATCTCCTTTCGCGCCGCTCACAAGGAGAGGCGCAGAGGCTCATGTGCTGTCGTGTCCTGCTCGACACCCACAACGAGTTCCGCTTTGCGGTGACAGCGCCGTCCGGTGGTTTGCTGACTACTATGTACGCGGCAAATCGCGAAAGTGTCCGGCCTGGCCAGCCGTGAGCCCTCATCGGCATCGGTGCATTACCTCGAGCGTTCACCCCTGAATTATCACCCAAACAATTACGCAATTCCGTGTTTTGTTTGGTAGCATTAAGCATAGAGAGGCCCTCGTACCCGTGGATTGGGAGGCTCGGGCCGGATCGGGCGTGATCGAATCCACGGTAAGGCTCTCAACTAGAGGCGATGGATTTGTATGCCCGAACATCACAGTCCGAAACTGCTCGATCCGCCTGACTATAGTGCCGAAGAACAACAGGCGGTGATCGACTTCGTGTTAGCCCTCAGGAAGTCGCACATTCAGGCTTTCCTGAAGCAGGTCGAGCTACGCATGTCCGGCACGAAGGAGGACCTGCGCGAGAGACTTCATGAAGCTCTCGATGGAGGTGACCTCACATATGAGCGGCTGGTGGATTTCCTCGACTCCTTGGCCCCCTGGGGGAAACAGCACGTTTTCCTCTACCAGGGTCCCCGGAGCGATGTGCAGGAGTGGAGGGACCCCGACCACGCGCTCCGCCTTTTGAAACAGCACCGTCTGGGAAAGCTCTTCAACGCGACGCTTCCCCTGATCCTCCCAGGGAAGCTCACGCTCTCCTCCATCACGCATGCGGATGGAAAGTTGCGCGTCACGGCCGTCGAGAAGCGGGAATACACCGAGCGAACGCCCCAGCACGACGAAGAGAAGGAAACCGAAAGTGGCGAGAGGATTACCCTCAAGGCCTACATTCACCACCTGACGCGCACGCTCGCGGCCTTCGAGTGGGACTTGAACGCTAACGTTGCGATGCTCCAGATTACCCAGCTACAAGAGGAGGGAGACTACGAGAAGCTCGCTGAACAGTTTTGTGAGCTCGTCAAACCATGGCTCGACATCAAGCAGTTCAGTCCAGTCGATCTCCGTCCGGTGATTCGCAGTCTTCACGAGATCGAAAAGAACGGTCAGCCCGAGGCACGTTCCCATGGAATCGACTATCGGTCCCCACGAGGCAGGCGGGTCTCGGCACGCAGTCCGACGCCGCGTGACTCGGTGTTCGGCGGCGAAGGATTCATCGATGAGGCGATGGACAGCGTGCGCAAGAACGGAATCGGCCATCTCGGCAACTTCTACTGGTTGTCTCGCTTTAAGCCGGGGACTGCCGTCAATCCCCTGGCTGGCGACGTCCACGTAATCATCGTGGGCGCGAATTCGCGCGTCAACTTTCCGACGCCGAACACCGAGGAAGCGGTGAGGTATGTTCTTCACAGAGTGCGCGCACTTAGCTCAACAGCACCCGGACCTCGCTAGTGTTTTCGAACAGCTCGATTCCCAATTGGGGGCAATGGGCACGGCGGAGGTCATCCGATCTGATGACCTGGCCAGCTTCCTCAACATCGATCCGAATCAGATGCGCTCGGCCCTCGATATGTTCGCGCAGGAGGAAGTGCTTCTCCGCGTTGAGATGATCGAGTGCCCGCACTGTCAGATGGCAGCGCTTCGGTCGGAATACCAGGAAGCGCTGGATGAAGACGGCGAATACCGCTGCACGAGCTGTGATCGTCCGCTTACAAATAGGACGATCCAGGTCATTACGGCCTACCGACGCGGCGAGAAGTGGCGGGAGGTTTCGAACTTAGGGGATGGTTCTGGAGATACCGGCTCCCGTGAGGCCTTTTCATCGAGCATTCCTTCGAACGTCGTGCCCGATGCCCAAACCAAGAAGGCCTGCATCTTCCAGAGGGGCACTAAAGTGTGGACGCTTTCTTTTGACGGAACGACGGCGCACGTGGCCGACTTGGTGGGAATGAACTACGTCGCTGAACTTCTGCGCCATCCTCGGACCTTGATCGACGCAGACACCCTGGTCGCCACCATTCGCGAGAACACCGACGCACCCGTTGAGACTGTTGAGGAGAGAGTAGTGAAGGCCGGCGCCGCGATGCCTGGTATCCCGCTGACTGACGCCAAGGCCATAAAAACCGTGAAGGCTGAGCTGGCAAAAAGGCAGCGCGAACTCAAAGATACTTCAGCCGGTGACGACACCACAAGAGCGGAATTGCAGCTTGAGATTTCCCAACTTCAGGATTACTTGGCCCAGGCTAAAGGGCACCATGGTCGCCTCCGCACAACGGGCGGCATCACCTCGCGCGCTCGGTCCCGCGTGAAGCACGCGATTGACCGCGCCATCGCCAAGATCGCGGAGCAACATTTGTCCCTCGCCAATCACCTTAAGGAGTCGATCCGAACTGGAACGAGCCCCGCCTACATGCCCATCGAACTCCCCGATTGGCAATTCTGATTCCCAACATTGTCCCTGTGACGCGCCGCATCACAGTTTGTGACGCCGAGCGTATCGCCTCCTTTGTGAAGGCAGTTGCCCCGGCGTTCGGGATGAGACGCGAGGAACGGCGAAGCTAGCAATTCCCGCCCTGCGCCGCGTCGGGCAGCTCCTTGATTTCACCAGTGGAGTGCACGTGTGAATCACCCAATCGCCAAGTCCATTCTTTCCGAACCGCAATCCCGGCTCGTTGAACTCCTCCAGCGGCTCAATTTCGGCCGCATTGAAGCGTTGCAGGTCCGTGGAGGAATGCCGGTTTTTGAACCGCCGCCCCGCATCGTCCAGAAGCTGAAGATGGGCGGCGACAACGCCCCCCGGCCGGAGGCAGCACTCGTCGACTTCCTGCTGAAGCGACAGACCATCGACCTGCTGGACGTCGTGGCGAAGCTGGGCGACGGCGAGATTCGTACCATCGAGGTCCATCACGGCCTCGCGCTCATAGTTGAGGTGGAGCGCCAGCCGGACTTCGACGACCGCGGGTGCGCCGATGCGTGACATCCTGTTCGAGCGCGCCCATCCGCTCGCACTTCGAGCCGCAGGTGTCCGGGCGCGTGCAGCGGTTGCCAGCGGTGCCGTCCAGCCAGCCGACCGCGAGGACCTCAAACAAGAGGGCCTGATAGCGTGCTGGCGGGCGCTCCCGCACTTCAATCCGACCCGTGCATCGTTGCGGACCTTCATCGAACATGTTGTCTCCGCACGCATGGTCTCACTGCACCGCGCACGCCGCTGTCGGCCGCGTTTCGAGCCGTTGGAAGCCGACCAGCACCCCGGTGGCTGCGCGTGGGCGCTGAAAATCGAGTTGCGCTTAGATGTTGACCGCGTCCTCGATACTCTGCGTGGCGCCGATCGACAGCTCGCGCTTGCGCTGATTGAACGTACGCCGACCGAAGCGAGCCGACTTCTCGGAATCGCACGTTCCACCGTTTACGAGCGCATTCACCACCTCCGGACCGCATTCGCGGGCGCCGGGCTCCACCCGCGCATCGCGGGCCGTCTCGGGGGTGGCCAATGAGCGCCACCGGGCCCTCATCCCCACGCGAGCTGTCACCGAAGGACTGCCTCCGCATGAGTCACAAACGCATTTCCGCGCCGTGCTCGAAGTGCGGCTGCCATCCCGACATCGTGCACTCGCCCCTGAGGCTACGCGGCCTGTTCTGCGGAACGTGTTGTCCATGCTGCTCGCCGAATGGACAGAAGGTCAAGCCCGGGGCCTCAGAGTTGCAGGGGAGGCCCCGATAGATGGCAGCCAAAGAACCCGGAAATGCCGTCCAGCCATCTGACCGCGAGGCCGTTGAGCAGGCTGCACCACGCAATGGTCAGCCACCAGTAAATGATGAAACCGGCATGGCACTCTCCGAGGTCGATTACGCCAACCTTGCCCGGCGATGGATCGACAGGGATCTCGCCGACACTGCGAGGATCCGGCGCGTTGATTCCGACACTGGCCGCCTCCTCGTGGGCCGACGTGACTATGCTTCTTACGAGGGGCTGGCGATCCCATACTTCTTCCCCGGCGAGTCCCGCGTTCGCGAGTGGCGGTTGCGTCGCGATCACCCTGACATAGAGTACAAGGACGGCAAACCGAAGGAGCGCGGCAAGTACTTGTCTCCGCCCGGCCGAGGGAACATGGTCTACTTTGTTCCCGGCCTTGCTTCGGAGTTGCTGAATGCGGTCGCCACCCCGGTGATCATAACCGAGGGCGAGTTCAAGACGCTCGCGCTCTGGCGTCTGGCCAACCACGAATCGACCGCTCCGCGCTTCCTGCCGATCGGATTGGGGGGCGCCTGGAACTGGCGCGGCACGGTTGGGAAAGCCACAGGACCAAACGGAGACCGACGTGACGTGAAAGGCGTGATCCCGGACCTGGGCCTCGTCATCTGGGAAGGCCGCCGCGTAATCATTGCCTTTGACGCGGACGCTGATACGAACGAGCAGGTTGCGGTCGCCAGGAGCCTTTTGGCGCGCGAACTGCGGACCCGCGGTGCACAAGTCGCGTTCGTCACTTGGGACGTCGCTCAGGGGAAGGGAATCGATGATCTGCTGGCGAACGTCGGACCGGAAAAAGTTCTGGAGTTGCTGGAGGCAGCCGACTTCGAGAAACCGACAGACGATGACGATATCAGCGTTCATCAGATTGCGGAACTAATCTCAGGTCGGCATCGGTTTGCCCGAGACGTCGGCGAACGACTCTACGTCTTCCGCGGCGGCAGCTATCACGCGGATGGCGCCTCTTTTGTTCGCGCGCAGGTGAAACAGCTCCTGGAGCGCATGCGGCTGTCGTCAAAATGGAGCAGCCACAAAGCCGAGGAGGTGGTGAAATACACCGAGGTCGATGCGCCCCTGCTGTGGGAAACGCCCAAACTCGGTGTCGTCAATGTGCTGAATGGCCTGCTGGACGTCAACACTCGAACGCTTTCCCCGCATTCGCCGGATTCCCTGTCACCGGTTCAGCTTCCCGTGAAGTTCGACCCCGCGGCGCGTTGCCCTGCCTGGGACAAGTTCATTGGCGAAGTCTTCCCGGGCGATTCGGAGGCCATCGCCTGGGAAATCCCGGCATGGCTCATGATCCCGGACACGTCGATTCAGAAAGCGATCCTGCTGATGGGCGACGGCGCGAACGGGAAGTCCACCTATCTGCGTGCGGTCCTCGCGTTCATTGGGCGGCAGAATGTAGCTGCCATCAGCCTGCACCGGCTGGAGAACGACCGCTTCTCGGCCGCGCGGCTGGTCGGCAAGCTGGCGAATATCTGCCCGGACCTGCCCAGCGAGGACCTGTCCAGCACGTCGATCTTCAAGGCGATCACGGGCGGCGATGCTTTGCTGGCTGAGCGGAAGTTCGAGGAGTCCTTTGAGTTCGTCCCGTTTGCGCGCCTGGTGTTCTCCGCGAACCATCCACCGAAGAGCCAGGATGCATCATCGGCCTTCTTCCGCCGGTGGATCGTTGTCCCCTTCGAACGGGTCTTCCGCGCCGGCGACCCCGGTACGCTTCCTCGCGACCGGTTGGATGCGATGCTGTCCGATCCCGCCGAACTCAGCGGCGTGTTGAACAAGGCGCTTGAGGCACTCGCATCAATCCGCGCCAACGGTCTCAGCGAGAGCGAATCCAGCCGGCGGGCGATGGATGAATTCCGGCAGACGACAGACCCCCTGGCGGTCTGGCTCGACCGCAGGACGGTCCTGGAACCCGACGCACTGATCCCAGCCGACCAACTCTGGCGGGACTACAACAACGACTGTGTTGCCAAGGGCCGTCCAACGCTGAGCAAGACAGCTCTCGGCCGCGCGATCGCCCAGTTGCGACCCGCGGTGGAGAAGCGTCAGCGCACGATAAATGGCAAGCTGTCATGGTGTTACGTGGGGATTGGCCCCCTCGCGGCGGAAAGCGAGTAGCTTCACAGAGTTCACGCAGTTAACGTGGTTCACTCTATTTTGTATTCACGCGCGAGAAGAAGCGTTTTGGAGGTTCTTTGAATGCAAAAACAAATTAGGCATAACCGCGTGAACCGCGTGAAGTGTGTGAAGCGCGCGTTCCGGTGGCCAGCCAGCACCGAGCGTACCCTCCGAAGGCCACCCAAAGAGCCGTCATTGGCCTCCTGTTCGCGCACGCCACCTCTTCTTTCGCCTGGAGGCTGGCGAGATCGCGCTACCATGTCAACGCGCCGCCGCTCACTTGGGAAGTACTTTCCTCCCGCGCATCCAGGAGACAACGCACCACCTCAGTCAGGCGCGCGCCGCCCGGCTCCTGCGCGTCCACGGATTGGCGGATCAGCTCCAGTTGCTCAGCCTGCCACGGACTGAGATCCTCTCCGCGGCATACGCCCCGCATCAAGCTCAGCAGAAAGGTGCCTCGGCAGCGAACTTCCCGCGTCGTACCGTCGGCGAAGTGCAAGATGATCGGGTCCCTAATCATCCTGGCTTCCAGCTTGCGGATGCGTGTCTCAACTCTCATAGTTCCATCCCCGGTCTTCGCTCCAGCCCTCGCCGGGCTAGGTGGCTCACAGACAATTCTATCGAGATCGTCTATTGGAAAAGAGCCTCGCCCGCCGTGGAATCGTGGTGCTCAGCACGGCCAAAGTGTGCAACCGAAGCCCGCGCAATGCGCACCAGGGCGGCGTGGGCTACACGGCCACCCTCAGCTTGATTCCGTCGTTCGGCGCGTGGACCAGATCCTGCCGCGTCCCGAGATACCGCTCGGTTGTCTGAACCGATGCGTGCCCCAGCAGCAATTGGATCTGCTCAAGTTCGCCGCCGGCGGCCCGGCACATTTTCGCGCATGACCTTCTCAGATCGTGAGGTGCAATTCCGGGGACGCCCGCAGACAACGCGTAGGGCTGGAGGAGTTGCCAAACGACCTTCTCCGTGAGGCGCTCTCCTGAAACCTGGTCCCCGCGATGCACGGGTCGCAGCACGTGACCCTCGGTTAGCCCGGCCGCCGTGGTCCACGCGTCGATTGCGCCCTTCACCCACGTTGGCATCGGGATCGTCCGCACGCGCCCGTGCTTGCCGAGAAGGTCAACGATGCACCAGCGATTGTCCCGCTGCTGGATGTGCTTGAGCGTGAGAGCCGCCACCTCAGACCGCCGCAGCCCACAGCCGAGGAGGACAGCGAGCATCGCTCGGTCGCGCAGCCCCTTCTTCGTGGTCACATCCGGCGCGTTCAGGAGCTCTTGCGCCTGCTGGACGGATAGCCAGTTCCCAACTCGCACTCCTTTGGACTTGGCGCCCTTGACGCGCGTGATGCCGGCGGCCAATTCCGGCGCGAGCAGCCCGTTGTCGGCAGCTTCGACCGCCATTTTCCGGACGGCGGTGATACGGACGTTGATGGACACCGACCCCAGGCCGCGGGCCTCCAACTCTGCTCGCCACGCGTTCACGGTGGCCTTGGTGAAGCCGGGGCGCGGCTCCCGGCCGTACCACGTGAAAAACTCGTCCAGGCCGAGATTGTACACGCGCTTCGTGATCGGCGAGGAAACGCTGTCGAGCACGAGCATCTTCAATCTGCGCCAGTCCGCCGCCTTGTTCGCCAACGCTAACTCATTCATTTCAGTCCTCTTAATGGTCAATATCGGCAGCCATTTGGACCTTACCTCCGGTGGATGAGAACATCAAGCCTGCGTGTCGGCATCCGACATGGGTGCACCGGCACTTGAGCACCCCGTGCAGCCCGTGGAAACAGCTATACAAGACAACTTTCAGGCTGTAAAATCGAGCGTAGAGATTCAGTTCGCCGGGCCGGCGCCACGGGCGCACCCTGCGGAGGATTCCTCAACCCAACGAGGTGAGGTATGCTTGCGCAGGACACGGCGGCCCAAACAACCCCGCAAATCCAGATCTGGCCCATCGACCGGCTGGTCTTCTACGTCCGCAACCCGCGGAAGAACGATGCCGCCGTGGACCGCATGTGCAGCAGTATCCGCGAGTTCGGCTTCAAGATTCCCGTGCTCGCCCGCAGCGACGGAACCGTGGTGGATGGCCACCTGCGGCTGAAAGCCGCTCGCAAGTTGAGATCGTGGCCCGGTGGAGACACGACCAGCATCCCCGTAATCCTCTGCGACGAGTGGACCGAAGCTCAGGTGAAGGCCTTCCGGCTCATGGTGAACCGATCGGTAACGTGGGCTGCCTGGGACGAGGAACTGCTCGCGCTTGAGTTGCAGGAGCTGAACGAAGCAGAGTTCGATCTCAGCCTGACGGGCTTCGACCCGAAGGAAATCGATGATCTGCTGCTCGAACCGGACGACGACGACCGGGCGAATGCCGCGCCGCCGCTGCCGGAGAATCCGGTGTCCCGGCCGGGCGACCTGTGGATCTGCGGACCGCACCGGGTAATCGTGGCCGACGCCACCAGCCCGGAAGCCGTGGCGATGCTGCTCGGCGAGCGCAAGCCCGCGCTGATGGTCACCGACCCACCCTACGGTATCCAGCTCGATTCGGAATGGCGCGACCGCGCCGGCCTGAACGGTTGCGGGCCCGCCGAAGCCAGTTACATGAAGCACCGCACCGAGGGCCACACCGAGACCACAATCTCCGGCGACACACGGGCCGACTGGTCAGAGGCGTTCGAGCTCGTGCCGAGCCTGCAGATCGCCTACGTGTGGCACGCCTCGGTCTTCACGCGCGAAGTGCTGAATGGCCTATTGCGCATAGGGTTTCTGTATCCGCAGCAGATCATCTGGAACAAAGGCCGGACCGTGCTCACGCGCACGCACTACTGGTATCAGCACGAGCCTTGCTGGTACGTGCGGAAGAAGAACGCTCCGTGGTTCGGGAAGCCCGGTGAGAACTCCACGGTGTGGGAGTCGGCCTCACCCAAATTCATCATGGGCGGCTCGGACGAAGAGAAATACGACCACCCCACGCAGAAGCCCGTGGACCTGATGCTGCGCCCGATTCTGAACCACACGAAGCGCGGGGAACTGGTGTACGAGCCGTTCCTCGGCAGCGGAACCACGCTGGCGGCCGCGGAACTGACCGAGCGGGTCTGCTTGGGCATCGAACTGGACGCGAAGTACGTCGACGTAGCGATCCAACGCTGGCAATCGCTCGTCGGCAGGAAAGCCACGCTCGACGGCGACGGGCGAACGTTCGAGGAGATCGCTGAGGAACGTCGGAAGGCGGCCGCATGAATCGAGCGTTGCCGCCAGGAGATCGCGGCCATCAAGGCGCAGATCCGGGCCGGGCATCCCGACCCGCAGGGTCTGTGCCAGGGGCTGGCCGACTGGTCCGAGGAGTTGCGCCTCATCGAGCGGGAAACCGGTACGCGCCCGGAATAGCCGACGCTGCGCCACAGGTGGCCCACGTGCGCTCGATGGCGGCAGGGCGGACGTGTGTGCGCCTGAAAGCAGAAAAGCCCGCCGCGGCCGGAGCCGGGCGGGCCAGGGAGGGAGGGTCGATGCTACTTGTTGATGCGGTAGGTGCGCTCCCCGCCGTCGGGCTTGAAGGACTCGACGGTGTAGCCGGCTTTCTTCATCGCGCCGGCCATGAAGCCCCGGACGGTGTGCCGTTGCCAGCCCATCTTGTCCATGATCTCGGCCAGCGTGGCGCCGTTCTTCCGCTGCAGCATCGCGACCACCTGGGCCGTCTTGCTGCCCTCGCGGGGCCCGGCAGCCTCCTGCGTCTTAGCGGCCTTTTTGGCTTTGGGCGCGTTCTTCGCCGGGGTGGTCTTCTTACTCGCCCTGCCCTTCGCGGGCGCGCCCTTGGCGGCCTTTGTGCCACCCGTGGCCTTCCTGCTCCCCTTCGGCTTCGCGGGTTCAGCCTCGGGCGCGGCGGCCTCGCCGAGACCCTGGATGCGGTCCCAGATACGGCTCACTGCGCCCCGGGCGCTCTTGACCCCCTTGACCGGGGTAACGCCCGGCAGGCTGTTCCAGATGGCCATCAGGCGCTCCGCCGGCCAGCCGGCGGCCAGTTCCGCCAGTTCCTGCTGGCTGGCGAAGGTATCGAACGGGGTTGCGGTTGTGGCGGCAGCTTCCTCAGGGGAGGCAAACGCCGTGATGTTGTTGGTTTGGTCGATGGTGAAGGTCGTCATAATCGGTTTCCTTTGGGCCACGCTCTGCGTGGTCGTCACATGGATCACTCCGATGTGCTTGAAAAGCAAGGTAATTGTGCGGGGGATCGACCATGGCGAAGAAGCGGCGATGTTCCCAGCCCGGGTGTCTGGAAATGTCCGAAAATGTCTCAAAACTGAAGCCGAAGCAGCAGGAAGCGATCATCGCGCTGCTGACCAACCGGACTCTGGAAGACGCCGCCCGCGCCGCCAACACCACCCCCCGGACGCTGTATCGCTGGCAGCAGGAGCCGGAGTTCGACAGAGCTTATCGGAAGGCGCGTCGTGACGCATTCGGACAAGGAACA
>JBEKPY010000080.1:0-28369 GCA_049520275.1 Bryobacteraceae bacterium | reverse complement strand
GCGACTACGAGGTATCGTCATACCAGAATCCCCAGATCTCCAAGCGCTTCACCGGGCCGGGCGCCAACTACATCCACGATCCCGTGCTGACCGCGCATTTCAACCTGACATCGGCGTGGGACTTCAAGGTGGAAGGCCACTTCATGCAGGGAATTGGCAGCAACATGGCGCACGGCTTCTATGCGAGTTCAAACCCGCAGGGACTGCAACCCCAAACCAACCTGCTGGTGCTGCGCACCGGCTGGAACTTCTGAGGACGCCACAGGAAGAAAGGAGAACAACAATGAAACACACAATGATCTTCTTCGCCGCGGCTGCCCTGCTGTTCGCTGCAGTGAGAGTGCGGGCGGCCGATATCAAGGTGATCGCCAATGACAGCGTGAAGGCGTCGTCGGTTTCCGCCGACGAGCTGAAGCGCGTGTTCCTGCTGACCAGAAACTCGCTCGAAGATGGCAGCCATGCCGAGCCGGTTCTGCTGAAGGGCGGCGCCGCGCACGAGGCCTTTCTGCGGGAGTATCTCGGCAAGACCGATTCGGCCCTGCAGACCTACTACCGGAGCCTCGTCTTCACCGGCAAGGCCTCCATGCCCAGGACCGTCGGATCGGACGCCGAGGTGGTCTCCTTCGTGGTGAAAACCAAAGGGGCCATCGGGTACATCAGCTCCTCGGCCATCGCGCCGGGGACCAAGACGCTCGAAGTGAAGTAAGCAGCCGTTCCGAAGCAAGGAGCCCTTCCCATGACGCGCCTGAACATCACCACCAAAATCTGGCTGAGCATCGGAGTATTCGTTCTCGGATTCGTTCTTTCCACCGTTCTGGAACAGGTACAGGGCCTGGCCACGGAAGGAACCTTGCGCGGCACCTCCGAAGCGCTTTTCCCGGCGGCGCAGCGGAGCCAGGAGAACGAAGCGGCCTTTCAGAACATGGTGAAAGGGTTCGGCGACGCGGTGCTGGTGCAGGACGCGTCGGGGCTGGAACGGGCCGCCGAGGAAGGCCGCAAGATGATCGATGGTCTTAACACGCTGGCCGCAATCAAAGGTCTCTCCGCGGATCGTTCGGAGGAGGCCGGGAAACTGGCCTCCTCTGTTGAACGATATCTGACCGACGCGCGCAATACCTACGGGACGCTGCTGGCCAACCCGGCGAACATGACCGCCGAAATGCAGGAGAAGATGCGCGATCTGGCTGCGCGCAGCGACGCTCTGAAAGCCTCGCTGGCGGAGGAGAAGGCGCGGTTTTCGAAGGATCTGCACGAACAACTGGGGGCGGTGCAGGCACACTCGGCCGAGCAGCGCTGGATGGCCCTGGCGCTGTTCGGCTGCACGCTGCTGATCGCCGCGGTGATCGTAAATCTGACCATTCGCCGCTCCATCACGGGGCCCATCCGGCGGGTCATCGACGGCGTGCAGGGCGCGGCCGACGAGGCGGCGAACGTGGCCGGCCGGCTGTCGCAATCCGGACAGACGGTGGCACGGGACGCGCAGGACCAGGCCGCCTGCATCCAGGAGACCTCGGCGTCGCTGGAAGAGATCTCCACCACCACGCGGCAGAACGCCAACCGGGCCGGGGAGGCCGACCGGCTGATGGGAACGGCCACGCAGACGGTGGAGCGGGCCACGCAGGCGATGAGCGATCTGAAGACCTCCATGGACGTGATCTCGAAATCCAGCCATCAGGTGGCGGCGGTGTTGAAGAGCATCGACGAGATCGCTTTCCACACCAACATTCTCGCGTTGAACGCGGCCGTGGAAGCGGCGCGGGCCGGCGAGGCCGGGGCCGGATTCAGCGTGGTGGCCGACGAAGTGCGCTCGCTGGCGCAGCGGGCGGCGGAGGCGGCGCGCAGCAGCGGGGACATCATCGAGAAGACGGTGGCCGACGTGAGCCAGGGAGTGCAACTGGTGGCGCTGGCCCACGGGGCTTTCAACGAGGTGTACACGACGATCTCGGGGACCAGCAAGGTGGTGAGCCAGATCGCCGTCAGCAGCGAGGAACAGGCACGCGGGGTGGGCAACATCGGCCAGGCGATCACGCGCATCGAATCGGTGACCCAGAGCAACGCGGCCAACGCGCACGAAACCGCCACGGCCGCCGGCGAGATGACCGCGCAGATGGAAACCACTCGCAAGCATCTGGACGAACTGGTGGCCGTGGTGGGACTACGGCAGCGCTGAAAGCCGCTCCTTTTTATAAGAAATGGTGAAACCCCCAAACGCGGGCTTCCTGATGCCCAAAAGGGGGACGGAAACGGAGAGCTTCGCATTGGCGCTTGTAAGTACTTGTGTTTACTGTACTTATTTGGAGAGGGGTTTAAGTCTGGCTGGAAAGCGCGCCGCTGGTGACTGAATCTAATTGCGGTATTTGCAGGAAATATCCTATACTTATCGCTCACGTCCACCGATAGATACTGTGATAAATCGAAAACGGGCGTCGGACACTCACGCCGCCTCCGGGAATGGTGTGGAGTGAGCGCGCGTGTGAAGTTTCGCGACGCCATCGAAGAGGACATATGCACAGAGGCGCAGGGCAAACTCTCATAATACTGACGGGCGCATTCGCGGTTTCCGCGCTGCCCGCGCAGGATCTCTCCAACTACACCAGCTTCACGGTCGACGGAAAAACCGTCCAGTTTCACGGCTTCGTGTCGGAGGGCTTCGCTTATAGCAACGACAACAACTACCTGACCATGGACACCAGTCAGGGCAGTTTCTTCACCGACGGCGGGGTGAACGTTTCCAGCCAGCTCAGCGACAAGTTCCGCGTCGGCGCGCAGATTTACGATCGGGATATCGGCCATCTCGGCGAGTGGCACCCCGCGCTGGACTGGGCGGTGGCCGACTACAAGTTCAAGGACTGGTTCGGTATTCGCGCCGGAAAGGTGAAGACCGCTCTGGGACTGTTCAACGAGACGCAGGACATGGAGTCCGTCCACACCTGGGCCCTGCTTCCTCAGTCCGTATACCCTCTGGACCTGCGCTCGCGCAATCTCTCGCACACCGGGGCCGACATATACGGCCAGATCGGCCTTCGCCGCGCCGGCAGCCTGGACTATACGATTTACGCCGGAAAGCGTCCGAACGACACCCGCGACGGCATCTACTACGGCTGGGCAAGCCTGGGGTATCCGAATACCTCGTTCACGGGAAGGATGGCCGGCACGGACCTGCGCTGGAATACTCCCGTCACGGGTCTGATGGTGGGAGGGTCGTATGCGGCCATTCACGACGAGTACCATTTCATCGACATGGCCAACGGTCCGGTCCCCGTGGCCGGCACTCTTACCAGCACGGCGAAATGGATCGCCTCGGCTTACGGCGAGTACTCCACCGGGCGGTGGCGGTTCAACGGCGAGTATCGCAGAAACTTCGACAAGGACTGGCAGGTGGATCCCGATCCGGGCCAGACGGACGCATGGTGGTACAGCGACAAGGGATGGTTCGTGTCGGCGGTGTATCAAATATCCAAACGGTTCGAGGTCGGCACCTACCACAGCCGTTACTACTTCGACGTTCATTCGTTCCCGATTCCGACGACGCACTACATCCGCGATCAGGTGGTGACCCTTCATTACATGCCCACACGATACTTCAGCGTGAAGCTGGAAGCGCACATTATGGACGGGACCGGTGACGTCTGGGCTTCTCACGGATTCTATGGAGCCGACAATCCGGACGGGCTGAAGCCCACCACGAACATGCTGGTGGTGCGCACGGGCTGGAACTTCTGAGGACGCCACTGGAAGAAAGGAGAACAACAATGAAACACACAATGATCTTCTTCGCCGCGGCTGCCCTGCTGTTCGCTGCAGTGAGAGTGCGGGCGGCCGATATCAAGGTGATCGCAAATGACAGCGTGAAGGCGTCGTCGGTTTCCGCCGACGAGCTGAAGCGCGTGTTTCTGCTGACCAGAAACTCGCTCGAAGATGGCAGCCACGCCGAGCCGGTCCTGCTGAAGGGCGGGGCCGCGCACGAGGCCTTTCTGCGGGAGTATCTGGGCAAAACCGATTCCGCCTTGCAGACCTACTACCGCAGCCTCGTCTTCACCGGCAAGGCCTCCATGCCCAGGACCGTGGGATCGGACGCCGAGGTGGTCTCCTTCGTGGTGAAAACCAAAGGGGCCATCGGCTACATCAGCGCTTCGGCCATCGCGCCGGGGACCAAGACGCTCGAAGTGAAGTGACCATGGGACACGCGGCGCGCGCCGCGTTTTTGCCCGGCGCCGAAGAGACGCGGCTTGCGCCCCGTGTCCTGTCGCCCGCCGTGGTGGGACTACGGCAGCGCTGACCAGCGGCCCTTCCACGCGAGAATGCCGCGGGCAATTAGATCCGGAAAGACCCGGTTCCGCAAGCTCGGAGCGAGTTGAGCCGGGTCGTCTTTTTCTCCGAACCACACCAGCTCGCCAATCTCGGCGCTGGCCACCGGCTCGCCGGCGAGAGTGCCCCGGTACAGGTCGATGTGTACGGTGCGGCCTCCGCCGCCCGCGGCCACATCCGTGTAAGCACCCACGTACTGCGGCTCCCGGGCCTCTACTTCGCCCAGCTCTTCACGCAACTCTCGCCGCAGGCAATCGAGCGCCGTTTCGCCCGCTTCCAGTTTGCCGCCAGGCAGGATCAGCAGCGACGTCGTGCTTTTCTTGCGGCAGAGCAGCACGCGTCCGTCGCCGCGCACCGTGAGCAGGCCAATCTTGTGAATGTCGGCCATGGCCTCACTGGAGGATGGGCAGGGTCAGGTAGTCGCCCGGCACGAACAGACTGCCCTCGGTGACGCCGTGCGGCGCGATCCGCTGCAGCTCCTGAGTGAGCTGCGGCGCGGTCATCTCCCCCGCCAGCGTGCGCTGCCACGCGCGGGTGACTCGCGCCACTTCCTCCGCGGTCTCGTGCGCGAACTCCAGGCGAAAGTGGCGGATGCCCGCGCGCCGCCAGAGATCGAGATGCGGGCTGGCCTCCTGCGCCTCGGCGCCGAACACGGTGTTGCGGCAACCCACGTCGGCCATCACCGGGTGTGGCCGGCCGCTCGGGTCCCGCAATGCGACGCGGTACTTTTCGCACGGCCGGCCGCAATCGAGATAGCTGTGGCCGGTGGAGAGGAAGCGGCAGAAGACGCAGTGCTCGGTGTGGAACACGGGAAGGTGCTGCCAGGCGATCGCTTCGAGGTTCCCTGCCCCCACCGCGCGCGCCAGATCGGCCACCTGCGCCGCGTTCAGATCGTGCGTGGGGGCGATGCGGGAAAGCCCGAGGCCGAGCAGCGTTTTCGCGGCGATGGAATTGGCGGCGTTCAGGCTGAAGTCGCCGGTGAGCGGCGGATGCGGCCGGCCGCGCAGAGTGTGCAGCAGGCCCGCGGAGCGCACCAGAATCGGGCAGCCGAGCCGCAGCAGGAAATCGACGATGCGCTCCTCGCCCGGCTTCAGAATGCGCGGGCTGGCCACGCGCACGGCAACCCCGGCGCTTTGCACCCGTTCCACTGAGGGCAGCAGGCCGTACAGGTCGAGATAGTCGAGCGTGATGCTGGCGGGCGCGAGCGGGAGAGCCGACTGCAACTGCTCGGGAGTGCGCACCAGCAGGTGCAACTCCACTCCATTACCGTCGTGGCTCGGTACTGCGCCGCGCGGACGCAGCGACTCCAACTCGGCAAGCGGATCGCGGAGCGTCATGGGGGGCGGCTCGCTCTGCCGGGCCTGCAGCCGCTCCACGGCGTCGCGCCGCAACTGATTCAGCACCGAGGCGGGCGCAAACGGCGCGCCGGTTACCTCCAGCTCCAACTCGGCCAGTTCGTAGGGCGTGTTGCCGAGCCGTGCGAATTGTTCGCGCACAAGGTCCTCGCAGATGGCGCGATTCCGCCCCCTCTCCAGAACGTGCGCCGACTGGACACTCACTCTCACATCCGGCTGACGCAACAGAGCCCACTCGCACACCAGTGGAGCGCCCTCGGCGGCGATGACACGCACCTTGAGCGGCTGTTTGTGCAGCGGACGCACGGCCTCCGTAAAGGGTCTCGCCGCCTTCGCCAGATCGGGATCGTGCGTGCGCCAGATCAGGTCGCCCGGACGAATGCGCGAGAAATCGATCTCGCCATTGCCGAAGCGCAGGTCGAGTTTTCCGCCGGTCTGCGGCGCCACCTGGTAGACGTGGCCGCCCTCCTCGGGCTCTTCGGGGCTGCGCCAGTCGGCGGCGTCGAACACCAGACCGTCACCGGGCTTCAGGGGCGCGATGTCCTCGGCCGGGCCCGGCTCGACGACGACGCCCGCCGCCAGAACACGCTCCACCCGGCCCATGAATACCCCACGGTGACGCGGCGCGCGGCCGCGGACCACGCGCTGGTGGTCCGTCCCGGTAACGAAGTACGGGCCCAGCCCGCGCGAGTAGACCTGCTCGAGCTCGATCGCCTCGGCGCGGCCGAGCGTGGACGGCCGTCCCGCCCACGCTTCGTCCACGGCCTTGCGATAGGCGCGGGTGGCGAGCGCGACATACTCGGCGTCCTTGTAGCGGCCTTCGATCTTCAGCGCGGAGATGCCCATCCCGACGATTTCGGGAATCTGCGCCACCGTGCACAGGTCGCCCGGAGAGAGCAGGTATCGTGCGTCGGCAAGGGGCCTGGTTTCGCCGTCCACCAGCAGCTCGTACGGCAAACGGCAGGCCTGCGCGCACTGGCCGCGATTGGCGCTGCGCCCGCCCCAGGCCTCCGAGGAGAAGCACTGCCCCGAGTATGCCACGCACAGCGCGCCGTGCACGAAGATCTCGAGCTCGACGTCGGAGGCGGCGCGGATGGCGCGGACCTCAGCCAGCGATAGCTCGCGCGCCAGCGTCACCCGGCGGGCGCCGAACTCGCGGGCCAGCTCCACGCCCGCGGCGCTGGTGACGCTCATCTGTGTGCTGGCGTGCAGATCGAGCCGAGGCGCGATGCGCTGCGCCAGACGCGCGATGCCCGCGTCCTGGACGATCAGGGCGTCGGCGCCAGCCTCCACGATGGCCGCTATGGCGCGCGCGGCTTCCTGAAGCTCGTGCTCGAATACCAGCGTATTGAAGGTGAGGTAGCCCTTCACCCCGCGCCGATGCAGCGTGCGCATCACTTCGGCCAGCTCCGCCAGCGAGAAACCGACCTTCGCCCGCGCCGAAAAATGGCGCAGACCGAAATACACTGCGTCCGCGCCGGCTTCGATAGCCGCGTGCAGTTGCGGCCAGTATCCGGCCGGACTCATGATTTCGGGTTTGCTCGGAAAAACAGGCGTGGCGATTCTTTCAGGGTAGCGCGGCGGCGATCACCGGAATGGAGGGGACCTTCAGCCGGCCGGACGAAACGAGATCGACGATGCGTTCGATGTAACGGTGGTTGAGAGCGATGCCCCGATTGAGAAAGACGATCTGATCGTTATCCGGGTCGCGAATGGGGTCGGCCGGCGCTTGGGCGGTATGGTAACTTCAGCGGGGGGCGAGAGCGAACCTCGCCCCCCCGCAACGATCACTCCTGTACGTCCAGATCCAGCGTCCGCACCACCGAATCGTGCCCCACCGAGTCCTTCGCCTGCAATACCAGGCGGTAGGAGCCCGGAGCGAGCTCGTTGAGCGGCACGGGCATGCCAACCGGGATCATGAGATTGCCCGGCAGGACCGAGTTAGCCACGCTGACCATCCCGGAATCCTGCGCCACTGTTCCGGTCTTGCGGTCCTGTACCTTGAGCTGCAGCACGACCAGCGGTGGATGCGCACTCAGCATGAGGGGTTCGTAGACCTCCACGTAGAGCGCGGCGGTCTCCGTCTTCTTCACGCGATTCGTGCCGGAGGGGACAATCTCCACCCCCCGGGAAACCAGGGGCGTGCGTCCCTCCAGAAGTTGCGCGTCGAGCCCGGTGTTTTCGGCCGACACCCGATGGTATTCCTTGCTGAAGGCCATGGCGCTCAGGCTGAAGTGCTTGCCATCCCAGGGATCCACCACCAGCGGCGCTTCCAACTTGCCGAAGTTGCCGCCGGAGTTGAATACAACCTTGAGAGTGTACTTGCCCGGCGCCACATCGAACTGGTTCTGGTAGCGCAGCGGCTGTTCCTGGAACGCCTGCAGTTCCTGCTTGTCTTTGAAGTCAAATTTCACCGTGTCGCTGAAGCGCGCCGCCGCCGTGCCGTCGTCCTTATACGCGATTCCGAGGATATTTACCTCGGCGTGGAATTTTCCTTTTGTCTTTTCGGCCCTGATCTGGGCGGATGGAAGCTCCATGGCGACGTTCACTCTGGCCGTATTGGCGGCAGTGTAGAAGAACGGATCGGAGAGGGAGCCGGTCAACGCGCCGGAGGATGCGGCGGCGGCCTGCACTTCCATCTGCTTTTCGATGGGATTGCCCGCCAACTGATCCTGAGGCACGACGTTGCAATACCCGCTGCGCGCGCGGACGATGGTGCCGGCGCGTTCCACCTTCACCTTGATGGTGTGGCAGCTTCCCTCCTTCGACTCGGTGGGAGTGTAGCCCAACAGATAGTACTGGTTCTGTTCCTGGGCGATCTTCTCCAGCCCGCCCACCAGATCGTTCGTGTTGGCGATCACAAATCCGCCGGTACCGCTGGCCAGCGCATACATGATCTGCTGATTATCGGCGGCGCTGGCTGGGAACTGCGGGATGAGGACGCGCGGCTGGTTAAGCGGGTTATACGTGTAGGGGCTGCCGTAGTAGCTGCCGCTGTTGCCGCCGCCGCCGGGATTGCCCCCGCCCGTATTGCCGCCGCCACCCTTGCCACCACCGGTTCCACCACCGGTGCCGCCACCCGTACTGCCGCCACCCTTGCCACCACCGGTTCCACCACCGGTGCCACCGCCGGTGCCGCCGCCGGTTCCACCGCGGCCGCCACCACCGCCGCCCACTCCGCCGCCACCGCCGCCGCCACCACCGCGTTGCGCCGGGGAGGGCGATGCCGAGGATGATCCGCTCACAGCAGCCAATTGCACGTACGGCCACACCGTGATGTGCCCGGTTGTGACCAGGCTGGCGGGGACGATGACCGCCGAGGGGAACCCCGCGGGAACCCGTAAGTCGCCCGCAACCAGGCCGCGCACGTCAATCGGATAGACGGCTACGTTCGCCTTGTTGCATTCGTTGATAGCGGCCGTCACCTCGGACCACTCTTCGGGGTTGACCTTATAGCCGGACGTCAGCAGGATGAGCGTCTTTCGGCCAGGCACCGAAGCCAGGTTTTTGGCCAGACTTCGCAACGCCAGCAGACTCGAACGGATGGCGAAATCGCCCGCGCCGCCCAGGGGTGGCATACCGGCGGATACGACGTCCACGGTGGAGTCGGACGCCGTCGAAACCGCCGACATCTTCAGCCCGCTGACTACCCGCTTCAGCCTCTCCGCGTCGGTGGTGAAATTCTGGGCAATTTGCAGCGTCCCGCTGAAATTGACAATCGCCATCGCCGAATTCGCGCCGGCGTTCCTGTCAATGAACTTCCCGGCGGCCGTACGCGCGGTCATTTGTTCCGACAACGACATCGTGGAATTGTCGAAAAACAGGATCAGATAGCGCTTCTGCTGCGGACCCGCCGGCGACGCGGCTTCCCGCTCGAACGAAAAGCTCTTGATGGTCTGTTCCTTGTTGTCTTCCCAGACGTGAAAGTCCTTCTGGGTGAGGTCGGTGATGTAGGCCCCTTTCCCGTTGGTCACCACCGTATCCACCAGCACCAGACGCGTTTCCGCCCTGATCACCGGTATGGAACTCGCCGCCGCCGGTTCGGTTCCACCGGTTTGCGGCGCCGGCGCACAGAAACCGGCGGCAGACAGCGCGCCGGCCAGAAGCATCATGCGGTAGTACTGCAATTTGCACCCCCTCATACTTCGCCGCGGGCTCTCCGGAGACGGCCACGGCGTTCACCCACTTCCCGGAAAATCTCGACGGCGCCGTCCTAACTGCGCCGGCACCCGGCCCAGCGTCCCACAAGTCCCGTTCAGACCGGGATTAACATCACTATATCTCTTTACGATTCATCTTTCAGACGCGCCTGCCTGCCATCGTACGTACAAAAATATGCACTTCGTTCGCCTTGTGATCGCCAAATGATTGCGGGGGGTCGAGATGACGCTTTCGAGCCCGTTCAGGCCCCCCCTTGTAACCGGGCTCCGGAGGTGATAAACATTGCGTGGGGCGCGATGGCAGCTCGCGTCCCGCCCGCGCCTGTGCGCGCCGAGTTCAAGGGAGCGATCATGGCATACCGGCGGTTGGTTCCGGCGGCGTTGTGCGCCGCCATGGGGGTTTTGTGTCTGACTTCCTGCAGTTCCGGGCCAGGTGCGCCACAGCCCGGTACTCCGGCCTTCTACTGGGAGGCTGCAGGCGGAACGTGGAAATCGGGCGACTATGTCAAGACGCTCGACCACCTCTCGCATCTTACGGCCGATCAGAATGAATTCACCGCGAGAGCGCGCCCCTGGGAGATCGTCGTCGCCTCCGGCCTCGCCCGCGGCTACGCCGATCTGAACGATGCGTGCGAGAGCGGCATCAAGAAGACCCCGGCGAGAGCCATTCCGATTCGCCGGCAGATGAGCGCCTGGCGAGCTAACGCGAACAGCATCGCGCTGGAACTGGCCGAGACGTTTCAGAAGTTCTCCGCGGCCAACAAGCAGAGCTCGATTCCTCTGGACTTCACCTGGCCGCCCGTGGGGAACGCCGCCGTGCCGGCGCAACGGGAGCGATTCGCGACGGGTGCGCCTGTGTCCGCCGCGGACGTCGAGACCCTGGAGCTGGCTACCATCCAGCGTGGCGTCATACTGGCGTTGGCGCGCGCAACCGGTGCGGGCGAAGACGCCGCCAAAGCGCAGGAGCTGTTCCGCCAGCCCAGGCCCGCAGTGGCCACGGAGACCTTTATGGTTGGCATGGGGCAGGCCTTGTACGATCTGTCGTCTCTCTACGGCCCCAGAAAGCTCGACTCCCCGAATCGGCATGACATGCTGGTCACGCTCGCCACCAACGCCCTGAAGCCGTATCCGAAGAACGAGGACGCGGCAGCGCTGCTGGCGAAGATCGAGAAAGAGGCGAAGGCGAAAGGGAAGAAGTAGCGGTAGCGCAATCCGTCAGGCCGGGCGGGGTTCCCCGTGGCTCGCCGCCCATCCTCGATTCCTTCCAACACGAGGACTCGGCGGGTGTCTCGCGAAGAACTGTGTTACAAAGGTGGCGCGCGAGCTTGAGCGGTTGCGGCACACGAAAATACCCAGCCGGCCTTAGTCTCGAAGAAGAGGCACCATAGTCACCCTGCAGACATTGCGCGCGGAACGGCGGGAGGAGATTCTCCGGCTCGCCGCGCGGCGCGGGGCCCACAACCTGCGAGTGTTCGGCTCCGTGGCCAGAGGCGAAGCCAACGACGGCAGCGACCTGGATCTGCTGGTGGCATGGGACCCGGACAGGAGTTTGCTGGATCATGCCGGGCTGGTCCAGGATCTCCAGGATCTCCTTGGCATCAAGGTCCATGTGGGGACCGAGAAGTCGCTCCATTGGTACGTGCGCGACCGGATCCTCCGCGAGGCCACGCCACTTTGAAGGACGACCGGCTGTACCTTCACCACATGCTGGAGCGCTGCCAGCGAATAACGCGCTTCATCCAACCCGGCAGGGAGGCGTTCATGGCATCCGACGAATTGCAGGATGCCGTGATTCGGAACGTGGAAGTGATCGGCGAAGCAGCGAAGCGGGTTTCGGGCGAGGAGCAGTTCCTGGCCGCTGAGAGCCCTGGTTCAACTCGTTGACGGGCACCGAATTGGATGCAGCGAGTCCCTTGCCTCACTTCAGCACCCTCCAGAGGCTGGAGAAGTCGTCGGTCCATACCATGGGCTTCTCCCGCGGGCGCTCCCACTCGGTTTCTTCGTCCTGGATCGCGTCGGTGTCGAGCAGCCCCTGGTTCCGCGAGATGAGCACCCAGTCCGAGCCGTACTCGCCCGTCTCCTTCACGTCGTCGGTGTTGATGAACATCGCCGGCCATCCCAGATGCTCGGCCATGCCGCGCGCCACCGGCTGCAGGTCCAGCGATTTATTGGAAATGTGCAGCAGGAGCGCGCCGTCCGGCTTCAGATGGCGGCGGTAGACGTCGGCGCACTCCGCGGTCAGCAGATGAATGGGGATGGCGTCGCTGGAGAACGCGTCCACCGCGAGAACGTCGAAATCCTGCGGATCGCCCGCGGCGAGCTCGCGCTCGAGCTGCACGCGCCCATCGCCCAGCACCACCTGAATCTGCGCCCGCGAGTCCTTCAGAAACGAAAACCATCCGGAGGCAATCGTCTGCACGTCCGGGTTGATGTCGTAGAAGCGGAACACCTCGCCCGGCTGGCCCCACGCGGCAATGGTCCCCGTGCCCAGGCCGATGATGCCCACGCGGCGATGCGCGGGGTGGTAGTTGTTCAGCACGAGGCCCAGACCGCTGTGCGGGCCGTAGTAAGTTGTCGGCCAGTCGCGCTTGCCCTGCACCAGGTATTGGAAGCCGTGACGGATGCGGCCGTGCAGAAGCTGGCGGAACGGCCCGTTGATGTCGCTTTTCTGGGACACGCGCAGGATTCCATAGAAATTCCGCCAGGCCGCCAGCGACGGCTGCTGCCCGGTCATCACCGTGGTGACAACGGCGGTGATGCCGCCCAGCAACAGCGCCATCAGCGGAACGCGGACGCGAAAGTTGTCGCGGGTCCATTGACGGAGCGCGCCCGTGCGCAGCCACCCGAGGAAACCGAACAGGCACGCCGCCGCCAGACCGATGGGATACTCCAGATACGTCTCGAACAGGTGCGGCGCGGCCAGAGCGACGAAAACGCCGCCCAGCGCGCCTCCGGCCGCCACCATCAGGTAGAACAACGTGAGATGCGCGGCCGCCGGGCGCGATCGCGCCAGTTCTCCGTGACACAGCATGCACAGCGCGAAGAGGGCCACCGGATAGACGGCGAGATGGATCCACAACGCCACCGTTAATCCCGCCGACACCAGCGCGCACGACGCCGGCGCCATTATGCCCGCCAGCACCGCGAACACGATGCGCCGGTACCAGCGCTCGCTCTCGAAACACAGGATGAACGTGAGCAGATAGATGGACAGCGGCACAACCCACAAAAACGGGATCACCGCGATCTCCTGGCACATCTGGTTGGTTGTGGCCATCAGCAGCGTGGACCCGCACGCCGCCAGCAGCAGCCAGAACAGAATGATCCACGGGGAGGGGCGCGGGGCGCAGGCAAGCGCGGCGGCCTCCGGGGATACGGCGGCGCGCGAGCTTCCGAACCGCCACGCACAGCGTACACAAAGCGCCACAAACACCACATACACCGCCGTCCACACCAGCACCTGCGTGTGCAGGCGCAACACCGGCTCCACCACGAACGGATAGCTCAGCAGCGCCAGAAACGAGCCCACGTTGGAGAGCGCGTACAGACGATACGGCGATTCCCCGGAACGGGTCAGGCTGAACCAGCGCTGCAGCAGGGGTCCGGTGGAAGCCAGCATCACATAGGGGCCGCCCACCGTGGCCGTCAGCAGCAACAGAATGCGGCCTACCGGATCGCCCGGCGAGACCGGCTTCCAGACGCTGGCCGGCGCAATCGGGAGGAACACCAGGGAGACTGCCAGCAGCACCGCGTGGACGGTCGCCTGCGTGCGCGCGTTCGAGCGCGAGCCGAGCCAGTGCGCGTACCCGTATCCGGCCAGCAGCGCCACCTGAAAGAACAGCAGACAAGCGGTCCACACCGCGGGCCCGCCGCCAAACCACGGCAACACATAGCGGCCGACGATCGGCTGCACCTGAAACAGCAGGAACGCGCTGACGAAGATGGTGAAAGGAAGAGTGAGGCGGCGCGCGCGCATCACTTCCATACGAATCGGGCCTTTTCGCGATCCTTGCGGGCGCGCTCGATGGGGAACACTTCGTTATGGATCACCACGTACACGCCGGGGCCGAGGATGCGCGCCGCCAGCAGGCTCTCGGTCAGATTCTGCAGACCGTCGCTGCCTTCAAAACCGAGCGGCGTCATGGCGCCCGTGAAGATGATGGGTACCGCGAGATCCGGCAGCCCGTTCTTCAGGACCATGCCGGTTTCCACCATGGTGTCGGTTCCGTGCGTGATGACGATGGGCGCGGGCTCCTTCAGGCGCTCGCGGACGGCCTCGAGCACGCGCTGGCGGTCGTCGCCGGTCATTTCCAGACTGTCCTTGTTCATCAGGCGAAACGTCTGAACGTCGAGATCGGGCAGGCGCAGAGCGCGCAGATAGCGGTCGATCTTGCTGTCGAGATTCTGCACCGAGCCGGTTTGCTCGGAGTAGACTTTTTCGATAGTGCCGCCGGCGCAGAGAACGTAGACGCGCTGCATCGGCTCAAGCCTGCCACTGGCAATAGTAGATGACCATGGGCGTGGAGCCGGTGTTGCGCACGCCGTGCACCTTGCCCCCCGCGCAGTACATCATGGCGCCGGGGCCCGCCGGGGTCACTTTGCCATCCAGAAGCATCTCGCCGGTTCCCTCCACAATCACCTGGAACTCGTCTTCGGGGTGCTGGTGCGGCGGGTGCGGTTCCATGCCCGGCTTCACCCAGACGCTGCCCGCCGAGGCGGTACGGCCATTGGCGGTGGTCCCCTGGAAATAGAGCCGGTGTTCTCCGAATGGATGAGGGTTGATCTTTGCGTGCGCCTCATCTACGATCGAGTCGACCAGCCGCGGCGCGGCGCCGTCGGCGGCCATGAGAGGAAGAGCGCCGAACAGGCCGGCGAACTGGAGAAGATCGCGTCGATTGGGTGACATATGCAAAGTCCATTATGGCTCGCCCCGGGTTAACGGACCCGGCCGGCTGGTCGTCTCTGGCAATATGAGGAGTATGCGAACTGCCGCACGAATTGTTTTCGTCTTTGCCGCCGGCGCGCTGGCGTACGGACAGTACAAGAGCGAGCCGGCCGGCGCACCGCCCACCGACGCGTCGCCCGCCATCCGCGAAGCCCTGCAGAAGGACGGAGTCCGCATCACCGGCCCCAAAGGCACGGTGTGCGAGATCTGGCTGCGCACCACGGCGCCGTCGGGCCCGAAGTCGAGCGAGCCGGATCTGACTCTGCCCACCATTCCCCATGGAGCGCTGCTTGGCGTGATCCGTTTCCCGGACAAGGGCTCGGACCGCCGCGGCACCACCGTCAAGCCGGGCGTCTACACGATGCGCTACAGCTTCTATCCGGTGAACGGCGATCATCAGGGGGTGGCCCCGCAGCGCGATTTCGCCGTGCTCTCGCTGGCGGCCGCGGACACGGACCTGAGCGCCACGCCGGCGTTCGATCCGCTCATCGCCATGAGCCGCAAAGCCTCCGGCACGCAGCATCCGCTGGTGCTCAGCATCTGGAATCCCGACTCGGATTTCAAGGCCGGCTTCGACAAGCAGGGCGACACCGACTGGGTGCTGCAGACGAAGCTGGGCGATACCGCGTTCGCCATTATTCTGGTGGGCACGGCGGGATCGTAGCCGCGCCGTTGCTACTTAACCCGTTCGGCCGTTGGGAGAATGGCGATTATTTTGCCCAGGAAAAAATCCTCGGACACCGGCCCGAACTCCCGCGAATCGTAGCTGTTGTCGCGGTTATCGCCGAGCAGAAAGTACTGGCCGGCGGTCAGTCGAGTCGCGGGATGATTTCGGTACGGGCTCCCGCCGGCGGTGAAGGTGATCCAGTGCCCATCCTCGTATTCCACGGTTGTTCCTATCGGATGTGTTTTCGGAACCCATGCGAAGTCCGCCGGGTTGAGAGCTTTGACGGGCATGGCGCGGCCGTCGATCAGAACGCGGTTTTCTCGTAATTCGACGGTTTCTCCCGGAAGTCCGATGATGCGTTTGAAGAACCCGCGCAATCGAGGTTCGTTTGGGAGACGCAGAAAAACGAGGTCCCCCCTTCTGGGTGAACCGGTGCGAAAAAGCGTCGCGCTCGAATAGGGCGCCTTGAGACTGTAAGCGGCGCAGTTCACCAGGATCTTGTCGCCCACCAGAACCGTCGGAACTGCCGACGCGCCGCCGATCTTGTATGCATGCAGGTAAGCGGGGGCCAGACCCAGTCCGGCGAGAACAAGCAGGAGCGCGAAAACGTGCCTTTTGAAATAGCGGCGCATACGATCATCATAGGCGACCCGCACGAAGCCGCGCGCCCCGGACTGGCGATGGGTCATGACTCTCGCAGAAACACCTGAACGCGGTCGGAGGTCCACGTGGCCACGCCGCACCCGAAGAAGTCGGTGTCCTCCGTCCAGATGGGACAGCGAAGCGCGAGGGCAGAGGCCAGAATCGGCCAGTCCTCCGGGTCCCGCTGCCCGAGGCGTTCGCGCGCCTCGGCTTCGAACTCGCCGTAGACGTAGCTTCCAATCAGTTCCACGACATGCTTCAAGGTCCGCAGGAATGCGAGCGCCCTTTCGGGATCGCCACCGCGTTTTGCGACAAGCCTGGGCAAATGCTGTTCGGCTTCGGCGTATGCTGCTTCAGGAACGAAGAACGATCTTCTCCGCAATACGTCTCGATCACTGTCCGCACGCGCTTTCCCAAAACGGCCCGAACGAGAATATTGGCGTCAACAACCAGAGCCTCACCTGGCATTCCCCTTCTTCTCGCGGGCGGCCCGCCGGATCCCCTTATACTCCTCCATCAACTCGTCTTCGCTGGCGCCCCAGGATGCGATCATTTCGCCCAGGTCCTTCGCCGCGGCACGCATCGCCTCGAGTTCGGCATTCCGGCTGCGCTTTTGCGCCGGGATATAGTAACCGAGCGTCTCTCCGTGCCGCATGATCGCCAGCGGAGTGCCCGATTCCAAGTAGCCCGCGAGCTTCTCGCGGAATTCACGCATCCCGACTTTGACCGTTTGCATATTGCGTACACACCGTACACATTGTAGCATCATCCGCTCCGTTCACACCCGGAAGCCGCGCGCCGCGATGCTATCCTGAGAATTCTCACCGGGCTCCCCACTGGGGACCCGGTGTATCTTTTCGCCTATGCCACGCCTCGAGTACACCACGCCGCACGGAATCAACGTGCTCAGGACGTCCTCGAAAGTGCCGTTCCGCAAAGGGCTGCGTCACCTGCTGCGCCGGCTCGACACCAAATGCGGAATCTATCTTTCGTCCGGATACGAATATCCGGAGCGCTATTCGCGCTGGGACATCGCCTCGCTTTCGCCGCCGCTGGAGATCGTGGCGTGGGGAAGCCGGATCGAGTTCCGTCCGCTCAACGCGCGCGGCGAAATCCTGAACCGCATCCTCCATCCCGTGCTGGCGGCGCACCCGCACTGGGATTCGCTGGAATTCGACGGCGCCACGCTGGCCGGCCGCCTGAAGCCTCTGCCCCGTCTTTTCGCCGAAGAGGAGCGCAGCAAGCAGCCTTCCGCGTTCTCCATCCTGCGCCTGCTGGTGGAAGAATTCCGCACGCCCCAGGACGGCCGTCTCGCGCTGGTGGGCGCGTTCGGTTACGATCTCCTGTTCCAGTTCGATCCCATCGAGCTGAAACTGCCGCGCGAGGGCCACAGGGACCTGCATTTGTTCCTTTGCGACGAAATCTTCTACATGGACCGCAAGAAGGAACAGATCGAGAAGTTCTCCTACGATTTCGCGCGCGCGGGCCTCTCCACACACGCCGTCCGACGCAGCTCCCAGCCGATACCGCCCGCGACTCCGCGCGAGCTTACCGAGATCGTCTCCGACCACACGCCGGAAGAGTACATGCGCAAGGTGGAGACGGTGCGCGAAGGCATGCGCCAGGGCGAGTACTATGAGGTGGTCCTGCACCAGACTTTTCGCGCGCCCTACACCGGGAGTCCGTCCGAGCTGTTCGAGCGCATCCAGGAAGCCAGCCCCAGCCCCTACGAGTTCTTCGTGCAGTTCGGCAGAGAGCAGTTGATCGGCGCGTCGCCGGAGATGTTCGTGCGCGTGGAGGGCGACCGCGTGGAGACCTGCCCCATCGCCGGCACCGCGCGGCGCACGGGAGACCCGCTGAGGGACGCCGAGAGCATCCGCGAGCTGCTCAACTCCACCAAGGAAGAGTCGGAGCTGACCATGTGCAGCGACGTGGACCGCAACGACAAATCGCGCGTCTGCATCCCCGGTTCGGTGCGCGTGATCGGACGGCGGCTCATCGAATCCTACGCCGGCCTGTTCCACACCGTGGACCACGTGGAGGGCACGCTGGCGCCGGGCTTCGATTCCCTCGACGCGTTCCTTACGCACATGTGGGCGGTCACCGTGATCGGCGCGCCCAAGAAAGCCGCCGCCCAGGCCATTGAGGACCTGGAGAAGGAGGCGCGCGGCTGGTACGGCGGCGCGGTGGGCATGCTGTCGCTCAACGGCGACATCAACACCGGCATCCTGATTCGCACCGTGCACCTGCGGGATGGCGTGGCCAGTTATCCGGCGGGCGCCACGCTGCTCTACGATTCCATCCCGGAGCAGGAAGACCAGGAATGCCGTCTCAAGGCCACCAACTTTTTCCGTGGCCTCCGCGTGCGCCCTCAGGCGGCCGAAACCGCGCCCGTGGACGTCCGCGCCGGCGCGGGCGTGAAGCTGCTGCTGGTGGACAACGACGACTGCTTCATTCACACGCTGGCCAATTACGCCCGCCAGACCGGCGCCGAGGTGGTGACGTATCGCTCCGGCATTCCTCACCAGCTCATTCGCGAGATCGCGCCCACGGTGATTCTGGTTTCCCCGGGCCCGGGCCGACCGTCGGATTTCGGCGTGCCCGATCTGATTCGCTTCGCCGCGGCCGAGGGGATTCCGGTGTTCGGCGTCTGCCTCGGGCTGCAGGGCATGGTGGAGGCGTTCGGCGGCGAACTGGGCGTGCTCGACTATCCCATGCACGGTAAGCCGTCGCTGGTGCGGCACCGCAACCAGGGCGTCTTCGAGGGACTGCCGCCGGAGTTCAAAGTGGGCCGTTATCACTCGCTCTTCGCCCGGCGCGAGAAGCTTCCGTCATGTCTCGAAGTGACGGCGGAGACCGAGGACGGCGTCATCATGGGCGTGCGCCACCGCGAGCTGCCCATGGAGGCGGTGCAGTTCCATCCCGAGTCCATTCTGACCCTCGACGGCGGCTGCGGGCTGAAGCTGATTGAGAATATGGTGCGCCACTGCCGCGGGCAGTTGGAGGGAGTGTAGACCGGAGTCGGACCACGCCCGGCCGCGGCGCGGGCGTTCTCGCCGGGCGCGGAAAAAACGGGATGTCTCCGCGATTCCGTGTATGTCTGCCCGCCGGGATCGCGAGCAGCCCTACTGCGCCCGCTCGTTCCGGTACACCACGCCGTCCTTCATCACGAAGATCACCTTCCGCGTCAGGCCGATGTCGTCCAGCGGGTTCCCGGGGGTGGCCACCACGTCGGCCAGCATGCCCGGCTTGAGCGCGCCGATCTTCTCCGCGAGCCCTAGCAGCTCCGCCGCCGACGTCGTGCCCGCCATCAGCGACTGCGCCGGCGTCATGCCGTCGGCCACCAGGAATCCGAACTCCGCGGCGTTCTCGCCGTGCGGATAGACCGCGGCGTCGGTGCCCAGCGCGATTTTCACGCCCAGCGCCAGAGCGCGCCGGACCATCGCATCCTGCCGTTTCACGGCCATGTCCGCCTTTACCCGCACCGCCGGCGGGAACTTCCCCTGGGCCAGACCGATGCGCGTGGCCAGCGTGGGCACCAGAAACACGCCTCGGTCGTGCATCATCCCCATCGCTTCGTCGTCGAGGAACGTGCCGTGTTCGATGGAATCGATGCCCGCGCGAATGGCCCTCTTCGCGGCTTCGGCGCCGTGCGCGTGCGCCGCGGCCTTCCGGCGCAGGGTATGGGCCTCGTTCACTAGCGCGTCCAGCTCGGCCTGGGACAACTGCGGAACGTCCACGTCGTCGGTGGGCGAGAGCACGCCGCCGCTGGCGCAGGTCTTGATCACGCTGGCCCCGTACTTGATGTTGAAGCGCACGGCGTAGCGGGCCTGGTCGGGCGAGTTGACCACGCCGTCTTCCGGCCCGCTTTCGTGGTTGAACAGGCCGAAACGGAAGCCCGCGCCTTGGTCGCAGTGCCCGCCGGTAGACCCCAGCGCATGCACCGAAACCAGCATTCTCGGCCCGGGCACGATACCCGCGTCGATGGCGTTGCGCAGCCCCACGTCGAGGAAGTCCGCCGAGCCGAGATCCCGGACGGTGGTGAAACCGGCCAGCAGCGTCTTGCGCGCGTTCCCCGTCGCGCGAATCGCCTGCTCGGTCACGGGCCGTTTCAGGTCGAGCAACTCCGCCGCGTTGTAGTCGGCGTTGTACTCGTAGGAGAGGTGGGTGTGCGCGTCGATGAAGCCGGGAAGCAGGGTGGCGTCGCCGAGGTCGATGACGGTGGCGCCGGCCGGCGCCGCGGCCTCGCCGACGGACAGGATCTTCCCGCCGGACACCACCACCACGCCGGGCGCGACCACTCTGCCGCTGGTGGAGTCGAACAGGCGCGCGGCCTTCAGGACATACGTGTTCGTCTGGGCGGCGAGCGCGCAGGCAAACGCCAGCAGCATCGCCACGGTTCGCAGGGTTCGTGCGGTGGTCATGAAGAGTCAGGGTAGCAAAGTTCTGCGAATTCCAGGAGATTAGCGCCGGCGGCTTTGTATTGCGTCCTGAGACCGTGATCGGCGTTACGATAACATCTGACGCTCACTGGAATCCGGCCTGTGGTCGTCTTTGCCGCTGCAGAGTGCGGGATCTGCCCGAATGCAGCGCCGAACAGTGCCGCCGACACCCTTCACTTCCGCCTGCCCTCCCAGCTTGCCTTCGGTGCCCACTTCGCGGGCCACGCGCGTGACTTCGCTGGCAAACGCGTTGAGCTGATCCACCATGGTGTTGATGGTGTTTTTCAGCTCGAGGATTTCGCCGCGCACGTCGCCGGTGATTTTCCGGGACAAGTCGCCCTTGGCAACGGCCGTCGTCACTTCAGCGATGTTGCGGACCTGGCTGGTAAGGTTCCCGGCCATAAAGTTCACGCTGTCGGTGAGATCCTTCCAAGTGCCGGCGACGCCATGCACGTCCGCCTGGCCGCCCAGCTTGCCTTCGGTGCCCACCTCGCGCGCCACGCGCGTCACCTCCGATGCAAACGCGTTGGAGCTGGTCCACCATCGTGTTGATGGTATTCTTCAGCTCCAGAATCTCGCCGCGCGCGTCGACTGTGATCTTCGTTGACAGGTCGCCTTTCGCCACGGCAGTTGTCACCTGAGCGATGTTACGAACCTGGCTGGTGAGGTTGCCGGCCATGAAATTGACGCTGTCGGTGAGATCCTTCCACACGCCGCCGACGCCCTTCACCTCGGCTTGGCCGCCCAGCTTCCCTTCGGTGCCGACCTCGCGGGCCACACGGGTGACCTCGGAGGCGAATGCGTTGAGCTGGTCGACCATGGTGTTGATCGTGTTTTTCAGCTCGAGAATCTCGCCGCGCACATCCACTGTGATCTTACGGGACAAATCACCGGTGGCTACGGCCGTGGTTACCTCGGCGATATTGCGAACCTGAGCCGTCAGGTTGCCGGCCATCGAGTTCACGCTGTCGGTGAGATCCTTCCACACGCCGCCGACGCCCTTGACCTGGGCCTGCCCTCCCAGTTTGCCGTCGGTTCCGACTTCGCGGGCCACGCGCGTGACTTCGCTGGCGAAAGAGTTGAGCTGGTCCACCATGGTGTTGATGGCGTTCTTCAATTCCAGAATCTCGCCGCGCACATCGACTGTGATCTTAGTGGAAAGGTCGCCCTTGGCCACCGCGGTGGTGACGCCCGCGATGTTGCGAACCTGATTGGTCAGGTTGCCGGCCATGGAGTTCACCGAATCCGTCAGGTCCTTCCATACGCCGTCGACGCCCTTGACCTGAGCCTGCCCGCCCAGCTTCCCTTCCGTACCCACCTCGCGGGCCACGCGGGTGACCTCACTTGCGAAGGAGTTGAGCTGATCCACCATGGTGTTGATGGTGTTCTTCAATTCCAGAATCTCGCCGCGCGCGTCCACCGTGATCTTGGTAGCGATTCGCCGGAAATAGCGGCTTGCTGCGATCCGCGCCGGGTTATTGGCCACCCCTCAGAAGGCGACGTTAGGACGAGGCGGGGTGCCGCGTTGACTGCCTCCTGCGGGGGTTCCGGGTAATTCCAGCGAGCGCGCCAGATCCGCTGGTGCTGAGACCGGTATGGTCCGGCGACACTCCCCATACCATGTCCGCGCCGCACGGATTTGTCGTATCGGGTTGCGCGTACCACGTCAGGGAGTGCGACTGATGGGTTCTTGAGGCAATCTCGTCTATAGTTTCATCTACAGCAAATTCTTGGCCTCGCCGAAATATCGGCTGTAACTGATTGAAAAGGCTGGTCGGGCCGCCGGGGTTTGAACCCGGGACCTCTTGCACCCCAAACCGGGCTTGACCATTCGAGCAAGTGGCCTGTTTTCAAATGCTTGCGTCTGAAGCAGTTGCCGAACGGCTGTTGAGCCCCGTTGAGCTTTGTTGGGCCTTGGTGCGCTCAACAGCTACATTTTCATCTACAGGCGTAGATTCCACGGTGTAACCAATCGCCGCATAGCCTCTCAAACGCTTCTCGAACATCCGACTCAGCATCGGCACATTGCCATCGACGTAGTCGTAAACCTGAACCACACGCTTACCTTCGTGGATTCTGTGCAGGCGGCCAACATACTGCTGCAGGGTGCCGCGCCACGAAATCGGCATCGCCAGAAAGAGAGTGTCAAGACGGGGATCATCGAAACCCTCGCCAATGTAGCTTCCGGTTGCGAGAATCGCCCGCTCTTCACTGGCTGGTACCGCGGCCATGTCCGCCATGACCTTTGCCCGCTGCTTACGTCCCATGCCGCCCTTGAGAACAAACAGATGCCGGACCCGATCCGATAACAGCAGCCGCAGTCGTTCCAGATGTTCAGTGCGGCCCGTAAGCACGAGGGGCGACCTTCCGCCCCGGAGAGCAGCAATCACGTCGTCGGCAATCAACTCGCTTCGGCCCTGATCTGTCGAAACGGCGCGGTACAGATCCTGAATGGTGGGTTCGTCGTGTTCAGCCGGAGTTTCGAACGCCGTAGTCCGGGGCACAACCTTGTGCTCATACGGAGAGGCCTCGGCAGCCTTTCTGGCACTGAGGGAATACACGATAGGGCCGCACTGCATGTGAATGATTGGTTGGTGGCCGTCCTTGCGGACAGGTGTCGCCGTCAGTCCGAGGATGTATCGCGCCTTCACCTGTCGCATGACCTGCTCGAATGTGAAGGCAGACAGGTGATGGCATTCATCGACGATTACGTGGCCGTAGTCGGCGACGATGTCCTTCACCACCCCTTTGCGCTGAAGGCTCCGGATCGATGCGACATCGATAAACCCGGTTGGTTTCTCTCGTCCACCTCCGAGTTGACCGATGCGTTCACTTGGAAGACCCAGGTACCCGGCCAGCCGGTCACGCCACTGATCGAGCAATTGCTGCCGATGAACAATGACGAGGGTGTTGACGCCCCGTTCGGCAATCAGGCGTGCAGCCAGCACTGTCTTACCGAACGCAGTGGGCGCGCAGATGACCCCGGCATCATGGGCAATCGCGTTCTCGAAGGCTTCTGGCTGGAAATCTCGCAGCGTGCCGGAGAAACGCACATCAATCGGGCGTCCGTCAAAACGCTCGTCTTCGATGCTCACTCGGATGCCATGGCGCTCGAGTAGCGCCTGTACCTCTGGCAGACAGCCGCGCGGCAGACCAGTGTGCTCCGGGAAGTCCTCCGCACACGAAATAACGCGCGGCTTATCGTAGGTCGGAAGCCGCATGGCCTGTGCCTTGTAGAACTCCGGGTTCTGGAAGGCGGCAATGCGATTCAGTCGGTTCAACATCGCCGCGGGCAAGCCATGCCTCGGAACGTAGAGCTGGTTCCCCAAAACGATCTCGACTGTGGCTGGAAACGGGCCGGCAATTGGTCGTTCGCGACGACTTTTCGAAGGTGGCAGCGACCATGGTTCTTCTTCGTCGCCGTCTTCGGCGACGCTCATGCGCACGCCGATAATCTCGCCTCTCCGGAGGGCCTCATTGACGATGGCCTCAACGTCGGCTGCCTTCATCCTCTCGACGGCGGAAAGCAGAGCCCACTGGTCCGCGACAGGCTCGAAACTTTCGTCAACGAAAATGCTATTACCCTGCAACCGGGGTTGCCGCTGAAGCGGAAGGGCGATGAGATTGCCGAATCCGCCCTTTGGCAGGGTGTCCTGATTCGGGAACAGGCGGTCATAGGAGTTGAGGCCGATCTCCGGCCTGCGCTCCATGGTTTGGGTCAGAATTGCACAGCCGATTTTCCGGGCGAGGGACGCGGCGATGTTCTCGGTGAAGAAGATCCATACATGCGCACCGTCCCCCGAACGCGAACGCTCAAGATACGCTGGCACTGCGAGTCGGCGGCAGGTGGTCATGAATTCGAGCGAGTCTTCCTTCCACGTCTTCTTGTCGAAATCGACGGCGAGGAACCAACAGGTCTCGTCCGCAAGCAGTGGGTATACCCCGATGGTGTGCCGGCCGGTGAGGTGGTTGCGAATGGCTTCGTCTGTAAGCAGCAACAGTTTTCGCGTTTTGCGGCTGACGCGCTTTCGTTGCTCCAACGCGCAGTGCGAGAGAGCCTCCCAGTCCTGGATTGCAGCCGGCATGTAGCCGTGCTTGCCGTCACGACCCTGCCACCGAACGGCATAGATGTCCTCACGACCACGGAACAGGCTGCGAAACAGGGCGATCTTCCTGCGCTCCTCTTCATGCTTGTCCGGGGCAGTCGCAATGGGAATTGGCTGAGGCGGGACTTCCGGCGCGCGCGGCGCCGGAGTCGGCAGCCCGCGGTCCGCAAGCAGCTTCCTAAGTCTGGCATTCTCTTCCAGCAGTCGCGCGTTCTCGGAAAGTGCGATGCCGAGGAGCGTTTTCTGCGGTTCTGAGAAAGCCATGCGCTTGGGCGTTATGAGGGCGTCTTGCGGCTCATTTGAGACTGCTCCAGCGCCTCCGGGTTAACCACGCTGAAACCCGCCAGAGCGGCCACCTCCAACAGGGCCTTGTCGGCAGCAACGAACTGATCCGCCAGGCCCTGCTCTTTCAAGTCCAGGGCGACAGCGAGTTGCAGCGCGTCCAGACTGCGCAATCTCAGAGAAAACGCGTATCGCCCGATCAGCCGCTCGGCTGAGTCGAAGTGATCGTCGGTGACCGTGTACGGCTGCACCACATCGCTGGCGACATCAAGCATCAATCGCGCCCGAAACGCGCCCGCGCTCTGGCGGTTAAGAAATCCCGAGCGCACTTTCATGGCAAAAGCTGCCTGTGTCTCAAGGAGTCCGAGCGTTGAGATGCGAATCTAACTGCCAGGCTCGGCGACGATTACGGAGACCTCGACCGTCCCGGACTCGGCGTGGTAGTACTTCACGAGCGCGCTGGTATCGAAGAAGTACTTCGCCAATCAGTATTCCCCGCGCTCGGCCGTAACGTCGTCAGCCAGCGAACCCGGAATGACGGCAAGCAGATTTCGGACCTCTTCGATAGTGGGCGTGTTCTCCGCTCCCAAGACCTCGGCCCTGGCTCGCTCGATCATCCTGCTGTCGAGCTGGCTCCGTCCACCGGATGGAGTTGCGATGATGATCCTGACGGTCTGAGACTCCGCCAACGCGACGGGGCCAAGCGGGCGAAGAACCCCATTCTCGTAGACAGCCTCAAGTTCCTGCATCATGCTCGTCCCATTGTACGCGAGGATGTAAGGCTACGACTCTGGCGGCAGGGTTCTCAAGGGTTCTCGTCGTCCTGAAGGGCATCGAACCATGAATTCGCGGTTCGGCGCACTTGGCGCAAATGCAAGCGGTCCATCACGTCGGAAGCCCCGAAAGACGGCCCTCCAGGTGAGCCCGAGGGTCCAACTGTAGCAAAAACTGTGAACAAAACGGTCGAAAAGAGCAAGCGGTCCGACGATAAGTCGCTTTGTTTCAGTCACTTGCGGCCCTACGAAAGCAGGACCCCAAACCGCCCCCAGCCACGCACTTAAAGTTCCTATTTTCAATCGCTTGCACCGCAAGCACTTTGCGGAGCGCTATTGGGCTGTGTTGGAGCTTTGATGCTCTCGCCGACTACGATTTCATCTACAGCGAAATCGTGGAACCCGGTACTTCGGCTTGGGCGATTCGGGTGATTCACCATTGTACTCACCAGTTCATCAGTCTGCTCTGCCCCGAGTGACTGCTTCGAACTGGCGGAGCTGGCGCGGTGTCAACATCTGCCGGACGGTTGCACTTGAACGCCGGGTTCCTGTGCTGGCCTCAGGACCGCATTGTTCCAATCGGCGATGTAATTCGGGATTACTATACAGGATCGCATCACAAGCCCCATAGAAAACAGCCGAATGGTGGCGCTTCCGTTGCGGGTGCCTTACCAGGCGCATCCGCAACACGATGAAGGACCTGTCGAGCCTTCTTTCCGGCTGAACTACGTCACGCTCCTCCTGAAGTTCTCGGCCGAGCAGCAACTGGATTTGACAAGCTGCTTGCGGAACAACAGGACCCATCTTCGCCGCATTACCACGAGTGGCTGACACCCGAGCAATGCGCGGACCGCCCTGGCCTAGGCCGGAACGACATGGACAGAATCGCGGCGTGGCTCAGGGGCCTAGGATTCGCAATTGAGTACATGGCGCGGACGCGCACGTTCGTGGCGTTCAGTGGGACCGCCGAACAGGTACGGGCGACGGTCCAGACCGCAATCCACCGCTATTTGCAGGACGGCAAGACACATTTCGCCAATTCGAGTGCCCCGTCAATTCCTTCCGCTCTTGTCGGCGTGGTGGCGGGCATTCGCGGGCTAGACGATTTCGATTTCTATTTGAAGCCGAGTGGTTCAACTCGTCCGCAATACATCTACAACGGCACGCATGCTCTGTCCCCCGACGATGTGGCGGCGATCTACGACATCAATGCCCTTTATGAGGAAGGTATTACCGGTGCGGGGCAGACAATTGCCATTGCCGGAGAAGCGACGATCAGCGACAACCCACAAGGGGTGGCATCGTCTACAGAATCATCTACAGCCGATTTTCGGCCTTGCCGAAAATCGCTGGCATCTGATTGAAAAGGCTGGTCGGGCCGCCGGGATTTGAACCGGGACCTCTTGCACCCCAAGCAAAAAATATCAATCACTTACAGACTGCCCCAACTGAAAACAAAAGACTTGAGACCACCCGGTTTGGACGCCAAATGGACGCCAAAACGTGGGTTGGGTGGTTTGGACTCCACGCGGACTCCCCAGTAGCAATCGGCCCCCCCCAGCGGCGCCTGCGACGGTCCAGTCATTCTGCGCAGCGAGCGAACCAGAAGCGGTCACCGCGGGCGAACGAGGGATTCCTGTCGGCTACGTGTCGTTAAGCAAGAACTCGCGCAAGTCCGTGTAGTCGTTCGGTCCGATCCCGGTCAGAAGGAAACTGATCTGGTGGCGCAAGATGTTAGCGACATCGTCACAGAGGCAGAACTGCTTGGCATCGAGATGAGGGACGAAAACTGATTTGACTTCATCCAAGCGCAGCATGCTGTCGACCTCGAATACGCCGGCCTGCTGAGGCAGGAACATCAACTGCGGAAACTCCATCTTTCTCACCCGTTCCATGAATGACTGATCGAACTCCGGTGTTCCAGTTCTCGTGTCAGCCAGCCCGAATACCTGGGCCACAAGTGTTCTGCGCCGTTGAATCCGCCCTCGAAAGCCCCGATTGTCGACGCCTGAGAGCGGGAACTCAGACTGGATTAACACGACCGGCCTGACCTTTGCTCGGACGACAATGAACTCCTCGTTCGTCTCAAGCTTCGGCACGTGCAGTGGCAGCGCTCGCCTGAATGCGTCCTGGCCTGCCGCGGTGATTCTAAAACGTGACCCTATGGTTCTCGTGGGCTCAGTGGGATCGTCGGGAACCTGGCGCCAGAGCTGGAGGTGCTCGTGCGGGTAGTAAGCATGAGTCCAGAAGATCTGCCCAAAGCAGAAATTAGCCTCGTTGTTATATCCAAGCGGGAGTTTCTTGTAGTACGCTGGAAACCACTCGTCGATGAACATTAAGGTTCACGCCGATTCAAGCTTGGCCATCGCACTGAGGTATTCCCCATCGTACTTCGGAGGAGTGAAGACGAACGGCGGCTGCTTATGGCTTGCTCTCCGCTGGGCCTGTTGCGCTTCAAACCTCCTTCGAAGTCTCTGAACCTCGGCAGCGGTCTTGCCGGAGGAAGATCGTGAATACACGGAAAGCTGTTCGGGTTGAATCACAGAAAAATCGAGAGGTGCGTTGCGAATTCCCATTTCCATCGGTGCGGTCTGGAAGTACACATAGTCCAGAATCTCACCTGTAGTCCGGGCGCCCCAGGTCCTGAGAACGCCCCTCAGGATGTACTCGTCCTTCACATCGCTGAATG
>JBEKPY010000079.1:0-28643 GCA_049520275.1 Bryobacteraceae bacterium | reverse complement strand
TCAATCGCGTCGACGCCCAACTCGACCAACTGATCTACGAAGCCTTCCCGCAAGCGAAGGCATCGTGAGACCTCGAAAACCTGCTCCGTTCGTTACGATCTGAGTCAGAATAGACGGCTAGAGCGGGCGAACGAGTGAGCAGCGGCACCTTGCGACGTCGCACGCGCCGAGTTAAGTCCAGAAACCTGAGGTGCACATCACCGTCCCCTCACCCGCGGAAACGCCCGCGGCACGATCCCCACTCCCTCTTTGATCGCGATGATCTGATCGCCCGCGACACCGCTCAGCCGCGTCGCCATCCCGCTGGGCCACCGCACCTCCAGCACGTCCACCATCGCGCGCCCCCCCAGGCCGAAATGCAGCCGCGGGTCCTGCGCGGACTGGTAGCTCATCCCGCCTTTCCGCTGATCCCAGAGCGTCAGGTCGCCCGCGGTGAGTTTCACGCGCGCGCCCACCCCGTCGCGGTTCGAACGCGTGCCCATCAGCAGCACCTCCAGCCAGTGATTGACATTGCCGCCGTCGTTGCGCAGGAGCTGGGGCGGGCCGCCGTTGTTGCTCACCAGAATGTCCAGGCCGCCGTCGTTGTCGAAATCGCCCACCGCGGCGCCCCGGCCGACCGTTGGCGTCTGGAAATCCGGTCCCAGTTGATCGCTCACGTTCACGAAAACCCCGTTGCCCGCGTTGCGGAACATCAGCTTCGATTCGGCGAAGCGAATTCCCGGGTGATAGCGCTCGATGTTGTCCAACACGTGGCCGGCGGCCATGAAAATGTCGCGCCAGCCGTCGTTGTCGTAGTCCAGAAACTTCGCGCCGAACTCGCTCGCGTGGAACGTCTCGTAACCCAGCTTCGAGCTGAACGTGGCGTCCTCGAACGCGCCGTGGCCCAGGTTGCGGTAGAAGCGAGCCAGTTGCTGATCGAGGTGCATGACAATCACGTCCAGGCATCCGTTGCCGGTGGCGTCGGCGGCGTCGGTTCCCATGCCCGATTCGGTGACGCCGTCCTCGCTCACGGCCACGCCGGCTTCGTACCCCACCTCGGTGAACGTGCCGTCGCGGTTGTTGCGGAAAAGGGAATTCGGCTGGGCGTCGTTGGAGATGAAGATGTCCTGCCAGCCGTCGTCGTCGTAGTCGAAGGTGACGATGCCGAGGCCGTTGGACGGCTTCGCGGCCAGGCCGGACGGCTTGCTGACGTCGGTAAAGGTGCCGTCGCCGTTGTTGTGATAGAGCGTGGGCGCCTGGCCGTGGTAGTCGTTGGGGTGGCAGTAGCTGCGCATGCCCATGCCGCGGCTGCCGCAATAGTAGTTGGTTTCGGGCGTCCAATCCAGATAGTTGGCTACCACCAGGTCCAGCCGGCCGTCGTTGTCGTAGTCGAACCAGGCGGCGCTGGAGGCCCAGAGGCCCTGGTTGGCCACGCCGGCGCGGGCGGTGACGTCGGTGAAGGTGCCGTCGCGATTGTTGTGATACAGGATGCACCGGCCGTATCCGAGGACGAAGAGATCGGGGAAGCCGTCGTTGTCGTAATCGCCCACGGCCACGCCCATTCCGAACAGACCCTCGGCGCCGACGCCCGCTCGCTGGGTGACGTCGGTGAATGTGCCGTCGCCGTTGTTCCGGTAGAGGGCGCTGCGTGACGGATGGCCCGGCTTGCAGCCGTTCACCAGGTAGAGATCCAGCAGGCCATTCTGGTCGTAGTCGATCCAGCCGCAGCCAGAGCCCATGGTTTCAATCAGGTACTTCTGGTCGCTGAAAGCGTTCTCATGGAGGAAGCCGATTCCGGCGGATCGGGTAACATCCACAAACCGAACCGGATAACGCGGCGGCACTGCGCACAGGCCCCTGGCGGTGGCCAGAAGGGCGGCCGGGCTGGCTGCCAGCAGGCTCCTGCGCGTCATCCCGGAGGGTGTCTTAGGCATTTCGGTAGCGCTATCAAAAAAGGGCTTGACCCGTAATGCAAAACAAGTATACAATCGCCGTCAAGCGTAGGGGTAATCTATGATCTATAGTCAGCGACGTTGTCAACGAGGTACCCTCCCACCCTTTTACCGGATTTGGATCCGGTTGGCCATCCCTGGTCTTGCCTTGCTACTGGCAAGTGTCCCCCACACCTGGGCGCAGTCCACCCAGGGGTCGGTGAGCGTCACCGTAACCGATCCCGCCGGCGCCCTGATTCCGGCCGCAAAGCTGGAACTGCGCGATCTCGGCAGCAACGACCTGCGGACCGCAACCACTTCGGAAAGCGGCACTTACCGTTTCGTTGAGCTGAACTACGGGAACTACGCGCTGACCGTCTCGAAAGAGGGCTTCGCCAACGAGGTAGTCAGCCCCGTCCTCGTACAGGTGGCACGTGTCACCGACGTGTCCGTAATGCTGAATATCGGCGCTACCACGGTAACGGTGGAAGTGAACGGCGAAGGGGCGACCGTTCTGGAAAGCTCGTCCAACATGGTGGGCACCACCATCGACATGAAGCAGATCGAGGATCTGCCGCTGGGCGGGCGCGACCTGACCCAGTTGTCGTTTCAGACGCCCGGCTACAACGGCACATGGAATGGGCTCCCCTCCATCGACCAGGGCAACAATATCGACGGCGTGATCGGCAGCCCCAGCCGCATGAAGTTCACCGGGAACGCATACCCGGTGGTGTCCGCTCGTCTGGAAGATATCGCGGAGATGACCGTCCAGACCGACCAGCTCGATCTGGATCAGGGTTTCGGCCAGGCCTCGATGCAGATTAACTTCGTCACCCGGCGCGGCACGAATGCCTACCATGGGCGCGTCTATGAAGACTTCCGAAATGCCGACCTGAACGCCAACTCGTGGGGCAACAACGGCGCAGGCATCCCCCGGCCGCCGCTCATTCTCAACGATTTTGGCGGGAGCGTCGGCGGGCCCATCAAGAAGGACAAGCTATTCTTCTTCGGGAGCTTCAGCATGTCCAAGCAACCGGGCGCCTTCACTGCCACCAACATGGTGCTGACGCCAGCCGCGCAGACGGGGTTGTTCACGTACACCGGAACGGACGGCGTCGCCCGCACCGTGAATGTTCTGAACATTGCGAACAGCTTCAACTCCGCGCTGCCGGGTGCGGTCAACTCGGTTATCGCTTCCGAGCTGTCGTCGATTAACTCCTCGCTGTCGGCCGGCCATCTTTCGGGCTACCCCGATCCCAACTTCGAGACTTTGCAATGGCTGCAGCCCTCCCCGACGACCTTCTACTATCCGACGTTCCGCATCGACTACAACGCGACGGACAATCTGCGATTGCACGTCGCCTTCAATGAGACCAAGGAGATTCAGCCCGCCGTTGCCCAGGCGTTCTTCCCGGGATCGAGTTACTCCGATCAAATCGCCGGAACCAAGAGCAATGCCTATACAGCTTCGTTTGGAGCCGACTGGACCATCTCCCCGACGCTGGTGAACGAATTCAAGGGAGGGTTCCTCTACAACGCGACATGGTACGCATACAACGCTGCGCCGTTGTACGCGACCTCGCCTGGCGCGATTTCCTGGAACCTGCCGGTACCCTATCCCTATGGCGGCAACATGTCGGGCCAGCAGTTCAATCTGGGTATCAACACGTACTATCCCGTCTTCAATGCCTCCGACTCGGTAACCTGGCAGCACGATAAGCACACGCTGAAATTCGGCTTCTCCTGGTTCCGCGAGCAGGATCACTACTATAATGCACCGGCCGGATGGCCCAACTTCAACCTCGGGCTGGCCAATGGCGACCCGGCCCTGGCTGCTTTCTCGAATTCCGGATCGTCGGCCACCCTCCCCGCCGCCAGTTCCGACCAGCTTGGCGAAGCCGAGCAGTTATATGCCGTGCTTACCGGGCGCATATCGGGCGTAAACGGCCAGTATGGCGTGGACCCGGCAACGAAAGACTACATTCAGAAGCCAGGCAGCCAGTACAACCTGGACGAGCTGATTGGGGCCTGGGGATTATTCGCGCAGGACTCTTACCGCTTGCGTCCGAATCTTACTATTAACTACGGCCTGCGCTGGGACTTCACCGGCGACAACCACGATCTGACCAACGAATACTCTGGCGCCACGCCCAGTGCGATTTACGGTCCGACGCCGGTTGGCGATCTCTTCTCGCCAGGAGCTCTGGGCGGCGACGCGAATCCGCTGCTGGTGGCGCGCGGGCACCAATACAATCCCTGGGACATTAGCCCCCAACCATCCATCGGCATCGCGTGGTCGCCGGGATTCAAGGAGGGCATTGCCGGGAAGCTGGCGGGCGGCGGCAAGACCGTCATTCGCGCCGGTTATTCGCTGCGCCGCTTCACCGAGCCACAGCAATACTTCTGGAACCAGGCTACCAACTATGGCTCGTTCTATTACCAGAACTTCAACCTGTTTGCGAACAACACCGGCCAAACCGGAACGTTCGCTCCGGGGTCTCTTGCGCTGGGCCAGGGGTTGCCGCCATATGTCTACACTCCCGCCGCCTACGCGTCCAGTTCGCCGGAATCGGAGTTCACGTTCGGATGCCTGACCTATCTCTGTAACGTGGTCAACGGCCTGAATTCGAACATTAAGCAGCCCTACACGCAATCGTGGAACTTCGGCATCCAGCGCGAGCTGCCTGGGGCGGGAGTGCTGGAGATCCGCTACAACGGCAGCCATACCATCCATCAGTGGCTGTCCGTGAACACCAACGAGGTCAACGTCTTCGAGAACGGATTCCTCACCCAGTTCAAGGCGGCGCAGCAGAACCTGGCGATCAACGAGCAACACAACATCAATTCCTTCGCCGATAACGGATACGCCGGCCAGACGCAGACGCCCATCTTCAACGCGGCCTTCGCAGGAGAGGGCTCCGCAGGTACGGGCGTGCCGCTGGCCGACTACGGTAACACTACCTTCATCAACGAGCTGAACACCGGGCAGGTGGGAGCCCTGGCGAACACTCTGGCAGGTTCTGGCTATAACCCCTTCTATTTCTGCAACCTGGTGGGCGCCAGCTTTACGCCCTGCGCCACCAACGCCGGGTTTGCCGGGGCGGGCGCCGGTTATCCCATTAACTTCTTCCAGGCGAATCCCTACTCGGCCGGCGAGCCAGTCTATTACATGGACTCGAATGGATACTCGAATTACAACGCTCTGCAGGTGGATTACCGGCAGAAGGCATGGCACGGCGTTCAATTCGACGCCAACTACACCTGGAGCCACACGCTTGGCCTGGCAACGCCGAACAATTGGACCAGTCAGTCCCCGCAATACACTCTGCGGGACCTGGCGCAAAGCTACGGCCCGACGCTGTTCGACCTTCGCAACGTGGTTCACGTCAACGGGACCTTCGATCTGCCGTTCGGCAAGGGCCGCCAGTGGCTCAACCGCGGCGGCGTGGCGAATCAGATTCTGGGGGGCTGGACGGTGGGCGATATCTTCACCTTCCAGACTGGCGCTCCCGAGCAGATCTTTGGCGGGAATCTGACCTTTAACGACTACGGCGACGGCGGCGTAATTCTCAACGGAGTGACGCTGTCGCAACTGCAGAGCGCGGTGGGTGTGTACCACGTGGGTTCGGCGAATGGAGGGTATGTGGATAACATCAACCCGAATTATCTGGTGAGCCCCACTGGTGGCGGCGCCAATCCCACGTATCTCACGCCCAACACGGCGGCTGGCACAATCGGCCAGGTTATCTACCTGTACGGGCCGCATCAGACCTACAACGACATGTCGCTGTCCAAGCAGTTCCCGATCACCGAGAGGATCCGCTTGTTGCTGCAAGGGGAGTTTCTCAACGCCTTCAATCATCCGACGTTCGCCTGGGCTGGCGGCGCCGGCAGCATCCAGGCGTTCAACTTCGGGACCGGCTATAACAACAACGGTCCTCGAAACATCGAATTGCGAGCGAACATTGAGTTCTGAGCGGGCTCCCGATTGATTTGGACGTCATCGTGGAGAAACGGCGCCGTGCCTCGTATTAACGGCGGAGCACGGCGCCGCGGCGTGGGAGAATCGTCATAGATTCGAAATACTTTGCAGGAGCATATCGTGGCCCGTTCGGAACTCGCGCCGCGCCACGTGGAGGAATCCGGCGGGCCTTCGGGAATTGTCTTCAACGTCATGCGCTTCTCGGTTCATGACGGGCCGGGCATCCGCACCACCGTCTTCCTGAAGGGCTGCCCGCTGCATTGCGCGTGGTGCCACAATCCGGAGGGCCAGAGCTTCGAGCCGGGACTGATGCTGTTCGAGGAACGCTGCCGGCGTTGTGGGGACTGTGTCCCGGTATGCCCCATCCACGGCATCGGCGATCCCGCCGGCGGTTTGCATGTCCCGGACGACTGCGCTGCGTGCGGCACGTGCGTGGAGGTGTGCGTGGCGGGAGCGCGTGAGCTGGTGGGGCGGCGTGTCACCGTGTCCGAACTGGTGGAAGAAATCGAGAAGGACACCGTGTTCTATGAGGAGTCCGGCGGCGGCGTTACGCTGTCCGGCGGCGAACCGGCCGCGCAACCGCGGTTTGCCGAAGCGCTTCTGGCGGGCTGCCGGGCGCGCGGCATCCACACCACGCTCGACACCTGCGGAATGGCATCGCCGGAGGTCTTCGCCCGCGTGGCCGCGCAAGCGGATCTGGTTCTCTACGATCTGAAGCTGATGGGCGGCGAAGCGCACCGGCGGTTTACCGGCGCCGGCAACGACGTCATTCTCCGTAACCTCGAGGCGCTGGCGGCAACGGCGAAACCGATTCTCGTGCGTTTCCCCATGGTTCACGGCGTCAACGACGGAGAGGAAGAGCTTGCCGCCGTGGCCCGGTTTCTGCGCCGCATCGGACTGCGGGATGTGGACCTGTTGCCCTGGCATAGCATTGGTCGCGAAAAGTACAATCGGCTGGGACTCGAGGGCCCCGCCGGCGAATTCGCCGCGCCACCGGCGGAGCGTGTCGAGGAGGTCGCGGGTGCGCTTCGGAGCGCGGGATTGCGAGTGAGTATCAGAGGAGTGTCGTGACATGAGAGGGACAGGGACCCGCGTCGGCCGCCGCGTGTCCGTCAGAGGAGTGTCGTGACTGAGCGAGTTGCAAAGCTGCGCCAGGCGAGCCTGGAAACCAGGCCCTGGCTGTCCCTGGAACGAGCGGAGCTGCTCACGGAGTTCTACCGCCATGCCCCGGCGGTTTCGATCCCCGTGCTGCGAGCCATGGCGCTGCGGTATCTGATGGACCATAGGACCATCTACATCGGGCCCGACGAACTCATCGTGGGCGAACGCGGGCCGGCGCCGAAAGGCACGCCCACCTATCCCGAGCTGTGCTGCCACACGGTGGAGGATTTCGAGATTCTGCGCTCCCGCCCGAAGATTCCCTACGACGTCAGCGACCAGGCGATGCGCGTCCAGCGCGAAGCGGTGATACCGTTCTGGGCCAACCGCAGCATGCGCGAACGGATCTTCCTGGCAATGGAGCCCGAATGGAAGGACGCTTACCATGCCGGGGTTTTCACCGAGTTCATGGAACAGCGCGCGCCCGGCCACACCGTGCTCGGCGATGTGATTTATCGCCGGGGTTTGCTGGACGCCAGGGCCGATGTGGAGCGCTCTATCGCCGGGCTGGACTTTTTCGGCGACCCCCGCGCCTGGGACAAGCAGCAGGAGCTCAAGGCGATGGCCATCGCCATCGACGCGGTGATTCGCTTCGCCGAGCGCCATGCGGAGAAAGCCGGAGAACTGGCCGCCGTCGAGACGAGTCCGCGCCGGCGGGAGGAACTCCTGCAGATCGCCACGGTCTGCCGTCACGTTCCCGCCCATGCCCCGCGCAATTTCCGCGAAGCGCTGCAGTCCTATTGGTTCGTGCACCTGTCGGTGATTCTTGAATTGAACGGCTGGGACTCGTTCTGCCCCGGCCGCTTCGACCAGCACCTCTTTCCGTTCTACGCCGCGGAGGTTGCCAGCGGCGAGCTGACCCGGGAGGCGGCCCAGGAGCTTCTGCAGTGCTTGTGGGTGAAATTCAACAACCAGCCCGCCCCTCCCAAGGTGGGCGTTACGGCTGCCGAGAGCGCCACCTATACCGATTTCGCCAACATCAACAGCGGCGGACTTACGGCGGAAGGGGACTCGGCAGTCAACGATGTCACCTGGCTGATTCTCGACGTGATCGACGAAATGCGCCTGCTGCAGCCTTCGTCGAATCTGCAGGTGAGCCGGAAGAATCCCGATGCTTTCCTGAAGCGCGGTCTGGAGATCGTGCGCAAGGGTTGGGGGCAGCCCTCCATCTTCAACGCGGATCTGGTGGTGGAGGAACTCCTGCGGCAGGGCAAATCCATCGAGGATGCGCGCAGAGGCGGCACCTCCGGTTGCGTGGAGACGGGCGCCTTCGGCAAGGAGGCCTGGATTCTGACCGGGTACTTCAACCTGCCGAAAGTCCTCGAAATCGCGTTGCACAACGGGGTAGACCCGCGCACTGGCAGAAGAATCGGCGCGGAGACCGGCGATCCGCGGCGGTTCGGCGGCTACGACGAGGTCTTCAACGCCTTCCGCCGGCAGTTGCGCCATTTCATCGAGATCAAGGTGCGGGGCAACAACGCGATCGAGCGCCTCTACGCGCTGCACATGCCGGCGCCGTTCCTGTCGGTGCTGGTGGATGGTTGCATCGAGAAAGGCAGAGACTATAACGACGCGGGCCCGCGATACAACACCACCTACATTCAGGGCGTGGCGCCCGGCACCTGCACCGACAGCTTGTCAGCCATCCGTTATCACGTATTCGAGAACAAGACCCTGTCGATGACCGAGCTGCTGGATGCCCTTGCCGCCGACTTCGCGGGGCACGAGCGAACCCGCCTGCTGCTGTGGAACAGGACACCCAGGTATGGCAACGACGACGAACGGGCGGACGCCATCCTGAGGCAGGTCACCGGGGCTTTTCACGACGAGATCGACGGGCGGCCGAACACGAAGGGCGGGGCCTGCCGCGCGAACTGGCTCTCCACCACGTGCCATGTCTACTTTGGCTCCCTCACCGGCGCTACGCCGGACGGACGGAAGGCCGGCGAGGCCCTGTCGGACGGCATCTCGCCGGTGCAGGGCGCGGACCGTCTGGGTCCCACGGCGGTCCTGAAGTCCGCCTCAAAAATGGAGCACGCGCGCACCGGGGGCACGCTGCTGAACCAGAAATTCACGCCGCAGATTCTGGAGGGAGAGCGGGGTTTGGACAATCTGCTGCACCTCGTGCGGGCCTGGTTCCGCATGAACGGCCATCACATCCAGTTCAACGTGGTGACCGGGGCCACGCTGCGCGCGGCCAAAGCGAACCCCGAGAAGCACCGCGATCTGATTGTCCGCGTGGCCGGCTACAGCGACTATTTCTGCGATTTGACGGATGCGCTGCAGGATGAAATCATCGCGCGAACGGAGCAGACCGCTTGCTGAAACGCCCGGCTCCAGAGTGGGGGGCAGCGCCGCTCGGCCAGAGGCGGACCGAGGGTCCGCCGCAGCGCACTGCGCTGCCCCACTTTGAATCGTCCCGCCCTGGCTTAACCCCTGAAGTTGTCCATCACGTTCAGGTGTTGCTCGGAGAACATGCCGAACGCCGCCTGGGCGACGCGGCGGGCATTGGCCTTGTCCCGCATCAGGATGCTTTCGGCGATGGCGACGTGAGCCCGGGCGGACTGGACGAGATCGATTTGCCCGGAATCGCGGACGTTTCGAATGAACAGAAACGCCAGCAACGGCATCATCACCTGTTCGAGCACCCGTGGGAGAAAGCTGTTGCCCGTGGCGCTCCAGAGAGCCTCATGGAAGACCTGATCGCGGCTGTGAAACAACTTCGCATCGCCGGATTCCGCGATATCCACCATTTTGCGCGCGATGTCCAGCAGCCCCTGAGCCAGGTCGTCCGGCGCGTTCTCGATGGCCAGTTCGACGGCGAGCGTTTCCAGTTCGCCGCGAATGCGCAGAATATCGGCGATCTCCGCCCGCGTGAATGTGGTGACGAAGCACCCGCGGTTCGCTTTTCGCGACACCAGCCCCTGGTGCTCGAGCTCCACCAGGGCCTCGCGGACCGTGGGCTGGCCGACCCCGAGCTGCCGCGCCACCCGCGACTCGACGATTCTGTCGCCAGGCTTGAGTTGGCCACCGAGAATCAGATTGCGAATGGTGCTGGCGATCTCGTTCGAAAGCCCCGTCTTGGCGCCGAGCCTGCGCGACAGCGCCTCCATCGTAGGGTGGACCTGCGTGTCGGGGGGCGAGCCGCTCATGGAGCCTCCGAATTCGAGTTTCTGGCTGTTAGAGCTTGACAGAGGTGGCAAACCAAATTATAAATCATCTATTCCTATGCGACGCTTTATGACTCGCACATCCTTGATCGTTCTGCTCATCGCCGCATCCGCCCTGTTGCGCGCGGCGCCTTCGCCGGCGGCGCCCGCCCCGGCCTTTCATTATGACGCGCGCGCGGAAGGCTGGCTGAGGCCGGATGGCGGTTTTGACATGACCGCGGCCCTGATGCGCTATGTCGCCGACCGCGCCACTCTCGATCGCTATTACGACGTGCGGCTCTCGAATGAACGCATGGACGCCCTGGACCAGTTCGACCACTCGTGGCTGCACCTTCTGGAGCAGGTTCCTTTCGATGCGCTGGACGTCGATGGGCGTGTGGACTATCTGTTGCTTCGCAATGCGTTGGAACAGGATCTGCATCGCCGCGCGGCGACGATGAAGCGCCAGGCGGAGATGTCCGGTCTGTTGCCGTTTGAGGGCTCCATCCTGGGTCTTGACGATAACCTGCGCCGGTTTGTCTTCATCGACGGCGCCGAAGCGGCGTCAAAGGTCACGCAGATTGCGGACCAGATCGCGAAGCTCACGGCGGAGGTGAACGCCGGCCGGCTGAAGGCTCCCGCCACCACGGCCATGCGCGCTTCGCGCACCACCGAATCCCTGCGGCAGACTCTGAAGCGCTGGTTCGACTTCTATAACGGGTACAACCCGGAGTTCAGTTGGTGGGTGGATGAGCCGTGGAAGCGCGCCGACGCGGCCCTGGCAGCATACGCCGCGCTGCTGCGCGAAAAGATAGCCGGCATTGCCGCTTCCGATAAGGATACGATTGTCGGCGATCCGGTGGGCCGGGAAGTACTCCGGGATGCGCTGGCCGCCGAGTTCATCCCGTATTCGCCCGAGGAGCTGATCGCCATCGCCCGCGAGGAGTTTGCGTGGTGCCGGGCGGAGATGATCGCCGCCGCGAGAGACATGGGCTATGGCGACGACTGGCGTAAGGCGCTGGAGCACGTGAAGAACGATTACGTGAAGCCCGGCGGGCAACCGGCGTTGATCCGCGATCTGGCATATGAAACCGTCGGTTTCGTACGCCAGCACGACCTGATCACCGTGCCGGACGCGGCCGTCAGCACCTGGCGGATGGAAATGATGACGCCGGAGCGCCAGCGCATCAATCCATTTTTTACGGGGGGCGACACCATGAGCGTGTCGTTTCCCACCGAATCGATGACCGAAGAACAGAAGCTCATGAGCATGAGAGGGAACAATATCCACTTTGCGCGAGCCACGGTCTTCCACGAGCTGATCCCCGGGCACTACCTTCAGGAATACATGAGCGAGCGCTATCGACCGTGGCGGCGGCCCTTCGACACGCCCTTCTGGATCGAGGGATGGGCATTCTACTGGGAGACGCTGCTGTGGGATCTGGACTTCCCGAGATCGCCCGAAGACCGCATGGGCATGCTGTTCTGGCGCATCCACCGGGCCGCGCGCGTCATCTTTTCACTGAGCTTTCATCTGGGCGAAATGACCGCTCCGCAGGCCGTGGAGTTCCTGGTGAACGAGGTGGGACACGAGCGTGAGAACGCGGCCGCGGAGGTGCGGAGGTCCTTTGAAAGCTCGGATTACGGTGCGCTGTATCAGTGTGCGTACGAGATTGGCGCGCTGCAATTTCGCGCTCTGCACGCGGAATTCGTCGATTCCGGCAGGATGACCGACCGGCAATTCCACGACGCGGTGTTGCAATTAAACTCAATGCCAGTGGAGATGATTCGCGCCTCGCTGTTAAAGCGGAAATTGCCGAAGGATTTCGCGCCACAGTGGAGATTTTACGATGAAGCACCGGCGGGCAGGCACGCTGCGGGCCGCGCCGGGCAATGAACAGGAGATTCATGCAAACAGATTGGAGTGGAGTAATCCCCGCCGCGACCACGGAATTCGAATCGGATGGGTCGCTCGCTCTGGAGGCGACGGGGTGCCATATTGACGCGTTGATCGAAGCCGGTATTCACGGCGTCGTGATGCTGGGCACGGTCGGCGAGAATACCTCGCTCGGTTATGAAGAGAAGCTGGAGGTGGTCCGCGTCGCGCTTGAGGCGAGCCGGGGCCGTATCCCGGTTGTGGCCGGCGTGGCGGAGTACACTACCGCTCTCGCGTGCCGCTTCGCGCGGGACGCCGAGCGCGCCGGAGCCGACGGGCTGATGGTGCTGCCGGCCATGGTGTACAAAGCCGATCCGCGCGAGACCGAAGCGCATTTTCGGGCGGTCGCCCGCGCCGCGGGCCTGCCGGTAATGTGTTACAACAATCCGGCGGTATACGGAGTGGACATAACGCCCCAGATGTTCGCGGCGATGATGGACGAGCCGAATCTGGCCGCCATCAAGGAGTCCTCGGAAGACGTACGCCGCCTGACCGACTTGAAGAATCTCACGGGCGACCGCTATACACTTCTCGAAGGCGTCGACGACCTGGTTCTGGAGGGGATCATGCTGGGCGCGCGAGGCTGGGTTTCCGGTCTGGCCAATGCGTTTCCGCGCGAGAGCGTGCATCTGTGGGAACTGGCCAGCGCGGGCCGTTTCGATCAGGCTCTTCCGCTGTATCGTTGGTTCATGCCCCTGCTGCATCTGGACACCAGCCCCAAACTGGTGCAGTTCATCAAGCTGGCGAATGCAGCCACGGGGACGGGCAGGGAGCACGTGCGGGCGCCGCGGCTGAGGGTCGAAGGCGCGGAGCGCGAGAGGGTGATCGAGATCATCGCGGCGGCGATGGCCACGCGGCCGGTGCTGAACGGCACGGCGATCATACAGGGGGCCGATTGACGGTTGGCGCGAACGCGGTCCCGAGAGTGCGCGTGGTGGATTCTCACACCGGTGGCGAGCCCACCAGAGTGGTGGTGGAAGGCGCGCCGGACCTGGGGCACGGTTCCATGGCCGAGCGGCTGGAACGCCTGCGGCGGGACCACGACGAGTTCCGTTCGGCCGTAGTGAACGAGCCGCGCGGCTCCGACGTCATGGTGGGCGCGCTCCTGTGCGAACCGCGGGATGCCTCCTGCGCCGCGGGCGCCATCTTCTTCAACAACGTCGGCTACCTGGGCATGTGCGGCCACGGAAGCATGGGGCTGGTGGTTACGCTGGCGCATTTAGGCAGAATCGGCCCGGGCCTACACCGCATCGAGACGCCGGTGGGCATCATCGAGGCGGCGCTCCGCGCCGGCGGATCCGTGACCATCGAGAACGTGCCGAGCTTTCGGACCATCCGGCAACTCGAACTCGAGGTGGAAGGGCAGGGAAGCCTTCGCGGCGACGTGGCGTGGGGAGGGAACTGGTTCTTCCTCACCTGCGGCCATGGACAGGAGATTTCGCTCGCCAACGCACCCCGGCTCACTGACCTCGCCTGGCGCATTCGGCGCGCCTTGCGGCAACGCGGCATCACCGGCGCGGACGGGCACGAGATCGACCATGTGGAGTTACTCGGTCCGCCGCGGCGCCCCGACGCGCACAGCAGGAACTTCGTGCTGTGCCCGGGCGGCGCGTACGACCGTTCGCCCTGCGGCACCGGGACCAGCGCGAAACTGGCCTGTCTGGCGGCCGACGGCACTCTGAAAGAAGGCGGGATCTGGCGTCAGGAGGGCATTCTGGGCAGTGTCTTCGAAGGGCGCTACCGGGTGGTGGGCGATTGCGTCCGGCCGTCGATCACCGGAAGCGCCTGGGTGAACGCCGAAGCCACCCTGGTGTTCGATCCCGGCGACCCGTTCCGCATGGGAATTCGGGGATGAGCTGTCCCGCGGCCGACGTGGCTGTTATTGGCGCGGGCATCGTGGGCGCAGCCTGTGCGTGGGCGCTGGCGCGCGACGGCGTGCGTGTGACGGTGCTGGAAAGCGGCGTTCCGGGAGGCGGCGCCACCGCCGCGGGCATGGGTCACCTGGTGGTGATGGACGGCTCCGAACCCGAATTCGCGCTGACCAGGTACTCGCGCGATTTGTGGCTGAAGTTGGCGCCGGAGATTCCGCCGGAAGGCGAGTTCCGGCAGTGCGGCACCATCTGGGTGGCGGTGGGTGAAGAGGAATTCGCAGCGGCGCAAACCAAACACGCCCGGTACGGTGAACGTGGTGTGCGTTCCCAGATTCTGGACGCGCAGGCGCTGGCCGAGGCGGAGCCGAATCTGCGTCCCGGACTCGCCGGCGGGTTGCTGGTGCCCGACGATGCCGTGGTCTACGCGCCGTGGATCGCCGGCTGGCTTCTGCGACGCTCCGCTGCGACGGTGCGAGTGTGTGCGCCGGTGGCCAGAGTGGATTCCAGCGGAATTGTGCTGGCCGGCGGTGAGAGGATCGCGTGCGGCGCCATCGTGTGCGCGGCGGGCTGTTCCGCGGCGCAGATTCTTCCGGGTGTGCCGATACGCGCGCGCAAGGGGCATCTGGCGATCACGGACCGTTATCCCGGGTTCGTCCATCATCAGCTCGCCGAGCTCGGATATGTGAAGAGCGCGCACGGGACCTCGGCAGAGTCGGTTGCGTTTAACGTGCAGCCGCGAGCCACCGGCCAGGTGCTGCTTGGTTCGTCAAGGCAGTTTGGAGACGAGAGTCCGGACGTACGCTGGCTCGTTCTGGCACGCATGATCCGGCATGCCACCACGTTCATGCCCGCACTCGCAAGGCTGCCGGCGATCCGCGTCTGGACGGGTTTCCGCGCCGCGACCGAGGACCAGCTTCCGCTGATCGGACCGCACGAAGTGTTGGACAACGTGACCCTGGCGACCGGGCATGAGGGACTGGGGATCACCACCGCGCTGGCCACAGCCGAGCTGGTGGTGGGCCGCATTCTCGGCCGCGAGCCGGCGATTCCAGCCGCGCCGTATCTGCCTTCGCGCCTCGGGGTGCGCGCGCATGCCTGATGGCATCGAGGTCGCAGTGAATGGCAGGCCGGTATGGGTGGCGCCGGGAACATCCGTTGCGGCGGCCATCGCGCTGGCCGGTTTTGCCGCATGCCGCACGTCGATTACCGGGGAACCGCGAGCGCCGCTGTGCGGAATGGGAATCTGCTTCGAATGCCGCGCTTCGGTGGACGGCGAGGCGCACGTGCGCACTTGCCAAGTGCTCTCAAAACCGGGAATGGTAATCGTCACCGATGCCGATTGAAACGCGCTGTCACATCCTGGTGGTTGGGGCGGGCCCTGCCGGCATTTCCGCGGCGTGCGCGGCTGCGGAGACAGCGCCGTCCGTTGTTGTCCTCGACGATAATCCCGCGCCGGGCGGCCAGATCTGGCGCGGCAAGACGAACCCGTGGACGCGTCGGGTGCAACGCTCTGGCGCTCGCATCGTAAGCGGGACGCGCGCGGTTGCCCTGCCCGAAACCGGCCTGCTGCTGGCGGAGCAGAACGGTGCGCCGGCCTTCTTCCGTTACACGAAGGTGATTCTGGCCACCGGTGCACGGGAACTGTTCCTTCCGTTTCCAGGTTGGACACTGCCCGGAGTTACCGGAGCCGGCGGCCTTCAGGCACTCGCGCAGGGCGGCTTCCCGGTACGCGGCAAGCGAGTTGTGGTGGCTGGTTCGGGTCCGCTGCTGCTGGAAGTGGCGGCGCATCTGCGAGCGCGAGGCGCCATGGTGGAAGCCATCGCAGAGCAGGCGCCATTCGCGAATCTGGCGCGCTTTGCGGCGAAGCTGTATAGGACGCCGGCCAAAATCGGACAAGCCATCGAGATGCAATGGCGTCTGCGCGGAGTTCCCTTTCTGACCGATGCCTGGCCCGTCGCCGCGGAGGGCGACAAGAGTCTGGAAGCCGTGCTGCTGCGAACCCGCTCGGGTGTGCGCCGTTTCGCCTGCGATTACCTCGCGTGCGGCTTCGGCCTGACGCCGAATATCGAGCTTGCCGCGCTGGCGGGCTGTAAACTGCGAGACGGCTGCGTGAGGGTCGACGAATGGCAGCAAACCTCCGTCGACGGCGTCTTCTGCGCAGGTGAAGCGACGGGGATCGGCGGCGTGGATCGCAGTCTGGTGGAGGGACGGATCGCCGGCTACGTAGCCGCGGGCGCTCGGGAACGTGCCGCCAGAGGGTTCCGCGTACGCGGGAGGATGCATCGTTTCTCCGAAGACCTGGCGCGCTGCTTCGTCCTGCGAGAGGAGCTGAGGCATCTGGCTTCGCCGGATACGATTGCGTGCCGATGCGAAGATGTGCGCTTCGAGAGCGCGGCCGCCCACCGCGACCCACGCAGCGCTAAATTGCACGCGCGCTGCGGCATGGGACCGTGCCAGGGGCGCGTGTGCGGTCCCGCGCTCGGCTTCGTTCTGGGGTGGCCGTGGCCCACGGGTCATGCGCGCCCTCCGTTGTTTCCCGTTCGCATGGCCACTCTGGCCGCCACCCACGATGGGGAAATCCCCGATGCCTGAAACAAAACAGAAGCGCGGCCTGAAACTGCTGGACGCGACGGCGATTGTGGCCGGAACCATGATCGGCAGCGGCATCTTTCTGGCGCCGGCGCTGATTGCGGACATCGTGGTGCGGGCGCGGCTGGGTGCGGGCTCATTTCTGCTCATCTGGGTGGTGGGCGGGTTGCTCACCGTGTGCGGCGCGCTTTCATTCGGTGAACTGGCCGCGGCCATGCCGGATACCGGAGGCCAGTACGTTTATCTGCGCAAGGCCTTCTCCCCGCTGTGGGGATTCCTCTACGGCTGGACGCTGTTCACCATCATCCAGTGCGGGTTCATTGCCGCGGTGTCCTTCGCGTTCGCGAATTACCTGGGCGTCTTCCTGCCGTTCGTGAGCCAGCAGCAGATCGTATTGCACGCGGGCGCGTGGTCGTTGTCCAGCGCGCAACTGGCGGCCATTCTGCTCATCGTGGTTCTCACCTGGATCAACGAGCGAGGACTGCGTTCGGCCTCGCTTACGCAGAATCTGCTCACGGCCGCCAAAGTGCTGGCGCTGGGAATCCTGCTGGTGGTGGCGCTGACCAGCGCGAAGGGCAGTTGGTCACACTTTGCGCCGGTGGCGCCGGAAGTGGTCTCCACGGCGACGCTGGCCGCCTTTTCGGTGGCCATGTCCAAAGCGCTGTTCGGCTACGATTCGTGGAACATTGTGACGTTCCTCGCCGGGGAGACGCGCGATCCGGTGCGCACGCTGCCGCGGGCACTGGCGCTGGGCACTCTTGCGGTGACGCTCATCTACACGCTGGCCAACCTGGCGTACCTGTACATCCTGCCGTTGCCGGTGGCGGCCGCCGTGCCCGGCCAGCGGATTGCGGCCACCATCGCGCAGATCACCATCGGCCCGGCCGGCCTGATGTTCATCGCCCTGGCCATCATCGTCTCCACATCCGGCTGCGTGAACGGGCTCATTCTCACGGGACCGTGGCTGTACCTTTCCATGGCTCGCGACGGACTGTTCTTTCGCGGGATGGACCGCCTGGGCGGCAGTGCGGGAATACCGGTGCGGTCGTTGCGCTATCAGGCGGCGTGGGCGATCATCCTGGTGCTGAGCGGAAGTTTCGGGACGCGCGGCGCGCGGCTGTACAGCGATCTGCTGACGTTCACTTCGTTCGCGTCGCTGCTGTTCAACACGCTGACCATCGCCGGGCTCTTTGTGCTGCGCCACAGGCAACCGCATCTGACGCGGCCCTACAAGGCGTTCGGGTACCCGTTCGTGCCGGCGCTCTATATAGCGATTGCGGCGTTCCTGCTGGTGTTCATTGCCGTGGGCGACCCGGGGAATGCGGGCCTCGGGGTACTTCTGATCGCCGCGGGCGTACCGTTCTATGTATACTGGTCAGCCACGGCGAAGCGGGGCCGGCGGACGGACTACCGCGACGCGTGAGGATGACGGCGTAATCGGCGGGACGAACCCGATAGCCCGCTTCGGCGGCGCCATAAGTTGTTTCAGAATGTCAAACACGGCTTTGAACTGCTGGTCGTATTTGTTCTCCATGGCCGCAAGGCGCTCGGCGAGCTCTTTATGCGTCGCAAGGATCTGGCGGAGCTGCACGAAGGTGCGCATGATGGCGATGTTCACCACCGCCGCGCGATTGCTCCGCAGAACACTCGAAAGCATCGCGACGCCCTGCTCGGTGAAAGCGTAAGGCAGGAACCCGCCGAGGCTGCGGCGCGAAGGTATCACATTTTGTGATACCAACGCCTCGGCTTCTTCTTCGGTGAACTGGAGCACGAAATCCACGGGAAAGCGGTTGCTGTTTCGTTTGACTGCCTGGCGAAGCGCAATGGTTTTCACCTGGTAGAGCGAGGCGAGATCCCGATCGAGCATCACCTTGTGTCCGCGGATGTGGAGAATCCGGCGCTCGATCGCTTCGCGGAGCAGCGTCTGTTGCTGGCTTGCCGATTTCCTGGGCATGGAGTGGCCTGTCGTTACTATGGTGTCAACTCCGCCCCAACCGTCTCCAATTCCAATCAGGCCCGCGCGAGCACCTCGAATCGCCTCTGGCCTCCGGTCTGGATAATCACCGTATCCCCATGAAAGCCGCCAAAGCTGGCAGGCTGGCCATTCACGGTCACGACGCCGGGCTTCATCGCGGCTGGCAAGCGCAGCTTCACATGCAGTTCCGCGGGCGCGCCCGGCCGTTCCAGCTCGACGATTGCCTGGACGCGCTGGCCCTGAGTCGCCATCCCCAATCCCACTCTTCCCCAGCGCGTCGGCGCGCCCTCGATGCGAATCTCCTTGCCCGACGCCACCCACTCGCGCGGCAGCGCCCGGCCCAGATACAAGCGGTCCGCGTCGGAATCCTCCAGCACCAGCATCCAGCGAATCAGCAGCGGGATGGTCTGCTGGGCGGGAATACAGAACGTAGCGGTGTCGCCGGTGATCCCCGCCACTTCGCCAGCGGTCCAGCTCCCCCGCGTGTGATCGTGATAGCGATGCGAATAGAGAAACAGCAGGTACTCCTCAATGCGGTCCAGCCGCAGCAGCATCTGCGCGTAGCCGTACGAGATAAAGCCGAGGATATCGCGCCCGTCCTCGTGAGCTGGTTCCACGTTGGCCACGACGCCCAGCGTGGTGCCGCCATAGGCGCGCATGCAGTCGATCACCTGGTGGGCAAGCTCGGGCGGCAGAATGTCGGCTTGCAGCAGTTCGCACCAGGGGCGATGGGCCCACTGCTGGGTGCTCCCTCGCCGCTCCTTCGCCATGGCCTCGCGAGCCAGCGTCCGGACGCCTGGCAGGGGTGCAATGTAGGGTGGCGACACGTCTTTGCGGATGTTCTGGCGCATGCTCCAGACCACCGCTTGTTGCAGAACCTCGCTGCGCTCCAGCCACGCCCGCGCATCGTTGGCGCCAGCGGCGGCGATCGCCGGCCAGACACGTGCGAGATCGCGGAATCCGCGCGCGGCCATCGCGCTGTTGGCGTAATACGGCTGCCACCAGGTCATCGGCCGCGGCATCAGGCAGGAGTCCGATTCGCTCCAGCCGTGGATCAGTCCGAAGCCGGGGTCGTCCGCGGCCAGATGGAGACTCTCTTCGTGCAATGCCGCCAGCAGGCCGACCGTGGCCCGGATCTTCGCCTCGTGCTTATGCAACAGCCCGGAGTCGCGCGTGTAGTTGTAGTAGCGCGCCAGCAGCGACAACGTCAGTCCGAACTGTGCCGTTTCCGGGCCGCGCATGTTGACCATGCCGGAAGGCTCCACGAAGTCGCTGAAATAGTTGTCGATCACCGCACGGGCCATCTCGAAGCGGCCCCACTCGAGGTTGGTATAGACGGCGCTGGTGAAAATATCCTGGAAACCGTCGTATTCGGAACCGTAGTAATCGCGGTCGACGGCCCCGTATTTCGGGTATACGCCGCCGGGCCGGACCATCAGCTCACGCGCGAAAGCATGCCGGGACATATCGATCCACGACTGCTGCGGCAAGGACGCCGGGGCGAGATCGTGCAGTTGCTTGTCCCAGTAGTTCGCAAAAACCAGCAGCGCGCGGTAGAAGGCCTCCGGTGGGGGGTCCTTGCGCGCGGGCGGAAACGCGGGGTAGCTGTGCCCGTAGAACACTTTCACGATGGCGCCGTCTTTGACGAGCGCGGTGCGGTGCCACGTTTGCACGATGAACTTGTCGCGGCCCTCCACGTCGCCGAACACGATCACCTCTAACCAGGCGCCGTCGGGCATCGCTGCCACCTTGCGCACCGCCGGCATCCAGCCGCCCAGCAGGCCTTCAAACAGACGCCTCTTCTGCATCGCCTCGGGAAATTCCGGCAGGTTTTGCCCGGGATGGTACGTCCGGGTGTTCCCGGCGTAGAAAACCGGCGCAGTGTCGAAAGCTTCCTTCGTGCCCACGAAGCTGGTCCAGCGCTGGAGACCTTCGTCGCCGATGGACCCGAGCGGCGGCGCCGCCGACTTCACCACCTCGGGATCGGGATCGCCGTTGGCGAGCAGGCGGGCGGCCAGGAGATCGGCCCCACTCATCCCGATATCCTTGAGGCTCAGTCCCAGCCAGGGCGGATCGGCCTCCGCGAAGGTGGCTTCCGCGCTTTTCGCGAGCACGCGCCTCTCGCCCTGGGACGAGACAAACGTCAGCGCGCCATCTCGCTCGTGCAGATCCTCATGGACGCTCCAGGCGACGCCGTCGAGCCGGAACTCGCAGATTGGCGCAGGCTGGGTTTCGGGCAGCGCTGCGGTGGCGAGCGGGCGAGCGATGGCTGCTGTTGCCGCCACGGTGTGCAGAAACTCTCGTCGGTCCACCTCTACCTCCTTGACATGGCCCGGGATTCGATTTATAGATTATAAATTAAATGAAACGGACAATAGCCTCCGCGACGGCTGCCCTCTGCTGCGGCCTTTTCCTGTTATCGCTCGCCGCCCGTGCGCAGGGCACGCTGGACGACTACAAGCGTGCCAGCGGTTTGCGCAAGCGGGTGGAAGGACTCGCCATCAACCTGCCGGACCACGCCACCTGGATCGAGGGTGCCGACCAGTTCTGCTACCGAAGGTCGACGAAGGAGGGACATGAGTTCGTCATGGTGGATGCCACCACGCTGGCGAAAAAGCCGGCCTTCGACCATGAGCGGCTGGCGGCTTCGCTCTCGAAGGCTACCGGGCACGACTACAAAGCATACAAGCTGCCGTTTCCCGTGGTCGAGTTCCGCGACAATGGCCAGGCCATCGAGGTGCCCGCCGCAGACTCGTCGTGGAAATGCAGCCTGGCCGATTACACCTGCCAGAAGGTGGGGCCAGCGGACTGGCGGTTCCAGCGTCACACGGTCGCCGCCCCCGAGACGCCCGCGCCGCCGCCTCCGCCCGCAGCTTCGCCGGATGGCAAGTGGGAAGCTCTGATTCTCAACTACAACGTGCATGTGCGGCCAAAGGGTGCGAAGGAAGGGTTCACGCTGAGCTACGACGGTTCGGAGAACAACTACTACGCGCGCGAGTCGATTGTCTGGTCGCCGGATTCGAAGAAGCTGGCGGCGTACCGCATCCGCCCGGGGTATCACCGCCGCATCCAGTACATCGAATCCTCGCCGGCGGATCAGCTCCAGCCGAAGACCTTCAGCATCGAGTACGCCAAGCCGGGCGACACGCTCGATCTGCAACAACCGGTGCTGTTTGACATCGACGCCCGCCGCCAGATGGACATCGACAACGCGCTGTTCCCGAATCCATATGAGATGTCGCCGCTGGTCTGGCGCAAGGACAGCCATGCGGTCACGTTCGAGTACAACCAGCGCGGCCACCAGGCGTATCGCGTGCTCGAAGCCGACGCTGCGACTGGCGCCATCCGCGCGCTCATCGACGAAGAGAGCAAAACCTTCTTCTGCTACTCCGGCAAGATGTATCGCCACGATGTCGACGAGGGCAAAGAGATCATCTGGATGTCCGAGCGCGACGGATGGAATCACCTGTACCTTTACGACGGCGCTACCGGCCGGGTGAAGAACCAGATCACGAAAGGCGAGTGGGTGGTTCGCGGCGTGGATAAGGTGGACGATCAGCGCCGCCAGATTCTCTTCCACGCGAGCGGCATGCATCCGGGCGAGGACCCGTACTTCGAGCACTACTTCCGCGTCAACTTCGATGGCAGTGGGCTCATGGCGCTAACTGAGGCGGGCGCGAATCACGCGGTCAGCTTCTCGTCCGATTTGAAGTATTACGTGGATACAAGCTCGCGAGTGGATCTTCCGCCGGTATCGGAGCTGCGCCGAACCGATGACGGCAAAGTGCTCGCCGAACTGGAGCGCACCGACATCAGCGCGCTGGTTGCGAGCGGGTGGCGCCCGCCGGAACCGTTTGTCGCGAAGGGCCGAGATGGACGGACAGACATCTGGGGTATCCTCATCCTGCCTTCGAATTTCGACCCGGCGAAGAAGTATCCGGTAGTGGAGCTGATCTACGCGGGCCCGCAGGACTCGTTCGTGCCCAAGTCGTTCAGCCCGTACAATTCCATGCAATCGCTGGCCGAGCTGGGGTTTATCGTGGTGCAGATCGACGGTATGGGAACCTCAAACCGCTCCAAGGCATTTCATGACGTCTGCTGGAAGAATCTCGCCGACGCCGGTTTCCCGGACCGCATTCTGTGGCACAAAGCCGTGGCCGCGAAATATCCCTGGTACGACATCAGCCGCGTGGGCATCTACGGGCATTCCGCCGGTGGGCAGAGCGCCATGGGGGCGCTGCTGTTTCATCCCGAGTTCTACAAAGTGGCGGTGTCCACCTCCGGCTGCCACGACAACCGCATGGATAAGATCTGGTGGAACGAACAGTGGATGGGCTGGCCGCTCGGCCCCCAGTACCTTGCCTCTTCCAACATGGAGAACGCGTCGAAACTGCAGGGCAGGCTGCTGCTCTCGGTGGGCGAACTGGACGAGAACGTGGACCCGGCATCCACCATGCAGGTGGTCAACGCCCTGATCAGGGCAGGCAAGACGTTCGACTTCGTTTTCCTGCCCGGTCAGGGGCACACCCCAGGCGGCCCGTGGGGCGATCGCAAGCGCTACGACTACTTCGTTCACTGGTTGCTTGGGGTGGAACCGCCGAACTGGAACCAGCTCCCGCCGCTGCTGGAGGCGCCCGAACCCTACTGACTCAATCGCAGCAGGATCGCCCCATGCGGCGGCGCCTCGCCGGAAAAGCCGCCAGCCATCCTGCCCAGGTCCCGGTGGGTCCAGAGGTTGCGCACGTGCGAATTCCCGGCGATTCCGAGGCTGGCCCAGCGGACGGAGATTGTCTTTCTCGCCGCGCTGCGATTGAACAAGGCGACCGCGTACTCGCCGCCCGCCAGCTCCTTCAGCCAGATCTCGCCGGCTTTGTCGACGGCATGGCCCTGGCGCCCCAGAGTGTCCTGATCGACGGCGATCACATCCGGGTTCGTCAGGATGTCTCGAATCGCGCCCGACATCCGGCGGACGTCGTTGCCGGCGATCAGCGGCGCCGCCAGCATGCACCATAGCGTCATATGCGTGCGATATTCCGTATCGCTCATGCCGCCGTTGCCGATCTCCAGCATGTCCGGATCGTTCCAGTGCCCGGGACCGGCGTACTTCTCGCGGCCAGCCTGCAGATCGAACCCAATGCGAGACATCGACGCCCACGTATCGCTGATATCTCCCGTGGTGCGCCACAGGTTACCCCCGGCCTGGGCGCCCCACTCGCCCACATTCTGCAGGCCATACTGGCACAGGCTGAAGAAGATGGGCCTTCCCGTGGCGCGCAACGCCCGGCCCATTATCGCGTAGGCGGGACGCATGGATTCCGGCTCGTAGACCTTGTCCGCCGAGCACCAGTCGTACTTGAGGTAGTCGATGCCCCAGGAGGCGAAGGTGCGTGCGTCCTGCTCCTCATGGCCGAAGCTGCCGTCGTACCCTGCGCACGTTTTCCGTGCCGGCGAGGAATAGACGCCCAGCTTCAGCCCCTTCGAGTGCACGTAATCGGCGAGTCCCTTCATGTCCGGGAATTTCGGGTTGGGGCGAAGGTTACCGCCAGCATCCCGGCCGCCTTCCCACGAGTCGTCGATGTTCACATACACATACCCCGCTTTGGCCATTCCGGAGGAGACCAGTGCATCGGCGATTTCGCGCACGGTTCGGTCGTCGATCTTGTCGGCGAACAGGTTCCAACTGTTCCATCCCATCGGTGGCGTGCGCGCGAGGCCATTGTCCGGAAGAGGAGGCGCCGGCGCGAGGCGCACCCTTTGAGGGAGTTTCGGCATCGGCGCGGGAGGCGCCGCCGACACGCGCACGGCCGTGGCCTCGTACACGTTCGTGTCGTTGAGCTTCTGGAAGCTCAGGCGCATCCGGCTTTCCTCCACAGTGCCCCGCAAAGCGATGGGGCGGTCGTCTCCCGCCAGCTTGCGGGCGATGACGAACGACACGGTTTTCCCGGAAACTCGCGCACCGGCGATGGGCCAGGGCATGCCGTCGTAGATGGCGTATCCCGCCACCTGGCCGCCGGCGTCGCGAAGATAGCAGGGGAACTCCACGGCTCCATCCGGATACTGCACCCGAACCTTCCATCCGCCGGTGAGCGTGGAGACGGCCGGGGCGAGAAGGACAAACAGCAGGGTAATGGCAAGGGGCATGACCATCTGGAACTATTATTGATGAGCCAGCAGTTGGTGTTGGCGGGCGGCTCGATGTAATCTGGAAGCGGAATCAACACACAGGACAAATCACATGAACCTGGAAGACGTCGCCCGGCGGGCGGGCGTGGGAAGCGCTACCGTCTCCCGTGTGCTCAACGGCCATCCCGGCGTCAAGAGCTCGACGCGCGCGAAGGTTCTCCGCGTGGTGGAGCAGCTAAAATACAAGCCCAACCTGCATGCGCGCACGCTGGCGGGGGGACGAAGCCGCGTGCTGGGCATCGTCATGGCGAATCTGTACAACCCGTTCTTCGCCGACATCTATCACGCCATCGAAACGAACGCGCTGCAGTGCGGATACGAGACCCTGCTGGCCAACAGCTCTCACGACGTGAAACTGCTGAAGGCGAGCGTACACCGCCTGCTCGGTCAGCAGGTGGCCGGCCTGGGAGTGTTCCCGGAGATGGAGCCGGCCATCCTGGAGGAACTTCGCGAGGCGCAGATCCCGGTGGTGCTCTTCGATGCCGGCGAAATACAAGACAGTTTTACCAACATCCATTTTGACCACCGCAAGGGCATGCGGATGCTGCTGGATCTGCTGCACGCCATGGGACATCGGCGCATGGCCTATATCAGCGCGCCTGTGTTCGTGCGGCCAACCGAAGCGCGGCGGAATGAGTTTCTGGAAACCACCGCGCGCCATGGTGACGAAAGCCTGGTGGTGGCGCCAACCGAGGATGGATTCGCAGGAGGCCGTGAGGCCACTCGCGAGCTCTTGCGTACGGGGTTTGCGCCGACGGCCATCCTCTGCGTCAATGACTGGGTCGCGGTTGGCGTCATCCGCGAGTTGCGGAATCAGAGGCTCTCGGTGCCAGGCGACGTCTCGGTAACCGGCTTCGACAATATCACCATTTCCGAGTTCTGTTGCCCCTCGCTGACCACGATCCACATACCCCGAGCCGAAATCGGCCGGTTGGTGGTGGCGGCGCTGGTTCCAGACGCGTCCGATTCTCCGCCCTCTCCACGGCACATCTATTTGGATCCCGAGCTGGTGCTTCGTGAGTCGACTGGAGTCGCACCGCCCGCTTCCGGCGGCTGAATCGCTTCTCAACGAGCGTTCAGCAGGCAGGCGCCGGCCACCAGGCCGCAGGCGCTCAGCCACAAACCTGCGCTGACGCGGCGCGAGCAACCTCGCAACTCACCGGTGGCGAAGCCGAGGGCGTTGCCGCCCAGCACCAGAAAACTGATGAAGATCCCAAAGCAAACGTTAGGGGAAGGGTGTCCCGTTCTGCTGCCGGCGAATCCGTACAGCACCGCGGTGGCCGTGGCGCAGAGGCCCATGATCAGGGCGAGAGACCAGTTCCACGCCGCATGGCCGCCAAAGAACAGAGAAAGGCTGCCCGATCTCGCGGCAACCAGCACGCCCAGCGGGATAGCGACGGAGGCCGCTCCCAGATACACCGGCAGCACCACCACCAGCGCCGTCGAAAGCTGGGAAACGCCGCTTGCGACAAGGCCGCGGATGACGCCATAGCTGAAGGTGAATGCCAGCCCGTACCCCGCCGTGGAGAAACCCGCGAATACCGCAAGGCTCACGATCACCGGATACGAGTGGAACGAGAGTGGCATGGGCAACAGCGGTCCCGCCGTGCCGTGCCGCCGCAGGAAGCCGATCACCACGGTGGCGAGCACGCACACCACCAGGCCGGCGCCGAACAGCGCCGGGCGCGGCGGGCTCTCCACCGCGTTCACGGCAAGCGGAAGCAGCGCGCCGGTCATGGCGGTAACGCCAAAGGTGAAAGTATTGGAGAAGGCCACCCCCAGACGTGTCAGCGTGAGGCCCCAGGCCACGCCGCCGAGTCCCCAGATCAGTCCCCAGCCGTAGGCGACGATCCAGTGGGACCAGGGAATGTGCGCCGCTTCAATCCAGAAAGCGGCTGGCGCCACGGCGGCCCAGGAAAGAGGGAACAATACGTTGGCGGTTACCGACTGGGCCACCCACATCTGTTCCCAGCGCCATTTCCGAAGGTACCTGACGGGCAGGGCAAAGGCCGCTTGAAAGAATCCCGAGGCCGCGAGCAGCAGGAGCGTTCCGACCTCGGTGCGCATGGGCTCTTTCAAGTGTAGTGCAGTTCACGGCCGCGGGCCGGAGCCCTCCGGCGCGGGAGATCCTCCTTCCAGCACCAGCTTGTAGCGGGCCTCCTCGTCCTCCTGCTTGCTGAGTTGCTGGCGCACTTCGTTGAAGCGCGCGAGGAGGGCTGGAATCTGGGCGGCGTCACCCGCCTTGTCGGATTTCTGAAGCGCCCGCATCAGGCGGTAGATCGCGGTGGCATCCAGAGGATTGTCGCGGAGCGCCAGGCGGCACTGCTCGATGGCCCGCCCGGTCTGGCCCGATTCGAGATACAAGCGGCTGAGTACGTCGCGCGCGAGGGCGAAATCCGGCTTGAGTTCGACCGCGCGCGATGCAGCCTGTATGGCTTCCTCGAATTCCGGGCTGCCCACCTGGGCGCCCTGCGAGGTGAGGATCTCCGCGAGCAGGTAATACAGGAATTCGTCTTTCTGCCGGGTCTTGAGTTGTTCCCGAACCGTGACCAGAGCCTTGTCGAAGTCGTTCCGCTGAACCTCCGACAAACCCCGCGCGAGGGGGCCGTATGCCTGGCGCGGGTCCAGCCGCTCGGCGGTGGCGAAGTCGGCGTCGGCCTGGTCGTATTGCGCCAATTGCACGTTGAGGACACCGCGGGCCAGATACAACTCGGCTGCCTTCGGCGACCGTTTCAGGCCGGCGTCGATCATAGCGATACCCGTCTCGAACGATTTGTGCGTGAGGCACAAGGACGCGAAATCCACATAGAAGTGCGTGGTCTCCGGCGCCTGCACGATAGCCCGGCGGAGGGCGGCCACCGCGCGCGGCGTGTCCCCCATGGCTTCCCAGACCGCCGACGCCAGATCGAGCGAATCGGGATCGGCGTCTTTCTCGCCAATCAGCGGACGGAGAGTGTCGATGGCGTCGCCGTAGGCTCCGGCCATGAATTGCGTCGAGGCCAGCCGGTAGCGGAGCTGTTTGTCGTTCGGATCGAGGGCCGCCAGTTGGCGCAGAATGGGAACGGCTTCACCGGGCCGCTGCAGACGGACAAGGCACGCCGCATACTCCCGCAGAGCCGCGGGCAGCGCCGAGATAGCATCGGCAGCGAGCGCGAAATGCCGCGTGGCCGTTTCGCAGTCATGACGGCTCCAGGCCATCGCCGCGCGCATGGCGTGGGCGGTGGGATCGTCGGGACGGAGTTTCAGAAGGTGGTCGAGAAGGGGGATGGCGCCGTTGCTGCCGGACTTGTATTCGATCTGGGCCGCGCCTTCGAGCGCCGCGAGGTAGTCCGGCGACAGGCGCAGCGCCCGATTGTACGCCGCCAGTGCGTCCGCGTCGTGGCCCTGGGCGGACAATGCAATCGCTTCCATGGTGAGGATGCGGACGTCGTTCGGCGAGCGCGCGAGCGACGCCCGCGCGAGGTTCACGGCCTGCTCGTACTGGTGCGCGCGAATCGCCTGCGCGATTCCAGCCGCGGGGTCGGCCGCGGCCTGCCCGAAGGCCAGCGCTCCGAACAAAACCGCGATGGTCAGTTTGCTCATGGCTCTTCCCGAAGCTTAGCTCACAACGGGCCGGGGCCCGGATGCTTTTGTGGAAGCGCTATGATTTTATACCATGGCGGTTTTTCCGGGAAGAGGGCGTTGTGCCCAGGTGTTGCGAAGTCGAACCGGCGTTCTGGCGGGCGCCGCTTTGCTGGTGGCCTCGGCCGCGCTGGTGGAGCGGCTGGCCGCCGAACGGCCGGCGGCCATCACGGTTGACTATCCGGCCGAGGGATCGATTTTCCCGCCGGACATCTCCGCCCCCACCTTCCTGTGGCGCGACGCCAACCCGAACGCTGCCGGGTGGCGAA
>JBEKPY010000078.1:0-30715 GCA_049520275.1 Bryobacteraceae bacterium | reverse complement strand
GGCCTGGCGCCGCGTGGAAACGCGGCGGCGGCCAGGATTGGCCGCCCCACAAAGGAATCCTCCATCATACGCACATTCTGTTCTTAGATTTGCAGGCCCGTTCCAAAAGTTAAGTGCCATTGAGCTGTGGCCACCGCCGCTGGAAAACGCGGCCCCTCCGGGGCGAGGCGAGTTTCAACGCCCGCTACAGCGGAAATCCGGGACGGATCAGGTCCCGTATTTCGGCGTACGGAATCTCCACCAGGGTGGTGCCCATGCCGTGGGGCGCGATTTCATAATCGTTGAAGAAGAAGAGCAGCGCCTTCTCGCCGAAGCCGTAGGTGTCGTTCAACGCGAAGCGGCCGCCGGGGAAATCGAAGCCCTCGTTCTCCAGTTTCGCCGTCGCGGCCAGCTTTCGCTCCCTGCGGAAATGGACCTGCGCAACCGCGGTCAATCGCGCCATCGCGCCGTCTTTGAGGATGGAGGCCAGCTTCACCGGTTCGCCGGTTGCCGGATCGAAGTTGAGATACCGCGTGCCGGACGCGCCGTGCGCCCCGCCGGTATAGGAATACTCGCTGCATTCCAGGCTGAAGACGGGAGCCGCGATGCGCAGCGCCTTCACCGTCCGGATCAGTTGGAAGGGCGACGGTGAATCCTCTCCAGCGCTCGCATAATCGTGGATGAAATCCTGCGCGGACGATTCCGGCGTAGCTTTGGGGCTGCTGGCCACGAACCCCGCAATCGCGGCATTGATGCGCTGGCGCGCCGCCGCCGGACCGCCGGCCACCTCCACCCAGGTGAATTCCACATGGGCGCAGCCATCTTTCTCATTGCCGCAGCCGGGCGCCTTCCGATCGATATGCCGGCTCACCACCCGCAGCGGCTCGGCCGCCATCCCCAGGCTCGCCACGATGGCGGCTACCCAGATGAATCGCAACATGAGTTACTCAGTCCTTTGGGCCCATTTCAGCCCGCGTACTCGATCACCGCGATGGTCACATCGTCCGCCGGCAGCGGCGAGGCGATGAACTGCATCACCGCCCGCTCCAGCGCGCCGCGCAGTTCCTCGCAGCCGGACGCGAGATGTTCGCCGATCGCCCCCGGCAATCCGGCCTTGTCGAAGAACTCGCCCTCGGCATTCTCGGCCTCGGAAAGCCCGTCGCTGAACAGCACCACGCGGTCGCCCGGCGCCAGCCGCTCCTCCAGCGCCTCGTAGGCGGCGTCGGCGAGCATCCCCAGGGGCAGCCCGGTGCTGGGCAACCGCGCCAGATCGCCATTGCGCCGAATCAGGTACGGCCGCGGATGTCCGGCATTCACCCAGCGCAGCGTGCCGTCCCGGTGCAGCGTGCAGTAAAAGGCCGTGGCGTATTTCTCTCCCATGGTGCGGGCGTTCAGGAAGTGATTCACGCGCGCCATCATGTGCTCGATGGGCAGCGCGGCCTCGCCGCCCAGCAGAAACGCGCCCTGCAACAGCGCCGCCAGCAATGCCGCACTAACGCCCTTGCCCGACACGTCCGCCACTACGATGGCCCACATATCGGGAGCGGTCTGGCACAGGTCGTAGTAGTCGCCGCCCACTTCGCGCGAAGGGATGGACGAGGCGGCCGCGCGGAACCAGCCGCTGCGGGGCAGTTCGCGCGGCAGCAGGCCGCTCTGAATCTTCTGCGCGACTCTGAGCTCCTCCTCCATGCGCTGCTTTTCGCGCTCCTCCTCCAGAAGCCGGGCGTTTTCGAGAATGGTGGAGGCTTCCAGCGCGAGCGTCTGCAGCAGCTCGCGATTACCCGCGGAGAGGTCGGCGTGAGCCTGCCGCGAGTCCAGGTAGAGCAGTCCCACGGTGTCGCTCACCGAGGTCAGCATGGTCTCCTGCACGGAGCCCGCGCGCACCCTCACCAGCGGCACGCACACCACACTGCGCAGTTCCAGATCGGTCACCGACATGGAAGGCCGAACGCCCTGCTCCTCCAGCGGGTCGAAATTCATGCTGAGCAACTCGCGCCGGGTGCTCAGAGCGCGATGGATCACCGACGTCGGCACCTGCAGATCGGTATCGCGGAGGGGAGCGCCGAAGCGGTCGCGCGACACGCTCACCCTGAGGTCGCCCTTGTCGCGCAGCAGCAGGAATCCGCGCTCGGTGGCGGTGATCGCCAGAGCCGCGTCCACCACGGACACCAGCACGTCGTCGAGGGACAAGGAACTCTGCAGCGCCCGGGCCACTTCCACCAGCGCGCGCAGTTTCCCCAGCCCACCCGCCCCGGACACCGCCGGCGACGAGATCTGCTCCACCAGCCGCTGCAGCTCGTCCTCTTCCATGCTGAAGATCAGCTTGCAGGAATCGGGGAATCCGAACTCGATTCGATCCGAAGTACTCAGCCGCTGCTTCTGCACGCGCTGGCCGTTTACATACACGCCGTGGAGGCTGTTGAGGTCCTCGACGTACCAGCAGCCCTCTTCGGCGGTGATGCGCGCGTGCGTGCGCGAGGCCCGATTGTCGCGCAGGACGAGGTGATTGTCGCTATGGCGGCCAATAAGAAATGGAAGCGGTTCGATGGCCACGCGCGTACGCGTGCCCGAGGGATTCACCACCACCAGGCCGGCGCTTCGCTTCGGCTCGCCGGCCGGCCGCGCGCCGGTCATCAGTGCCTCCGGGCGCTTCTGCCTGTATCGGGGAGGTTTTCGCCCGCGGCCTCGGTCACTTCGTGCGTGCGCAACACCTGGCAGTGGGAGCAGTAGCCGCCTACCTCGGTGCGCGCGATCAGAATCTGGAAGCCGAAGTGGGATTCGATCTGCCGGCGCAGCCTCTGCAGCGGCTCCCCGTAGAATTCCTCGATGCGCCCGCAGCGCAGACAGATGACGTGCGCGTGCTCGCCCTTCATCCGCGTTTCGTAATAGTGCTGATCGCCGGCGTGATGCATGAGGTCCAGCTCATCCACAAGGCCGCCGTTCTTGAGCATTTTGAGGGTGCGGTAGACGGTGACGCGGTTCATTTTCGGATCCCGCTGGCGGGCCAGTTGGAAGAGCTGCTCGGCGTCCAGGTGGTCGCCGGACTGGTCGATCAGCTCGAGCAGAATCTGGCGCTGGCGAGTGAGACGGACCCCGCGCTGCCGAAGCGAGTCCCTGATCCCTTCGGCGGGCGCGTCGGCACTTTGAACGTTGCGCTTCAAGGAGATCCCCGCTTTCATTGAGCGTAGCACGGAAGGCCGGCCGCCGAGTCGATTCCGTTCTGATCCGCTAAAAGCCCTCCCAGACGCAGGCGGAGAACTCCTTCACGGTGCGAAAGCCCAGCCGTTCGTAGAGCGCGATAGCCTCGGTATTGGCCGCCGTGACGGTCAGGCTGGCGGCACGGCAACCGGCGTTGACCAGCGCGTCGAGGGAACGGCGCATCAGCTCGTATCCGCAGCCCTTTCCCTTGACCGCCGGCACCACGCAGACCTGGGTAATGTGGCCGACGTCAAAGGCCACCAGGCTGCTCAGGCACATGCCGCAGAGGCGCCCATTGGAGGTATCCAGCGCCATAAAGGACGCGGGCTGGAAGAATGTCCCACAGCCGGGGTACTGAATGATGTTGGCGAGAAAGCGGCGCGCACCCGCGGGCGAGCGGTACTGATCGTTGATATCGCTGTCGACGTGGCCGCGATAGGCCACCGGGATCAGGGCCGCCGCTTCGTCCTGCCGCCGCTCGCTCCAGCAATCGAAGGTGACGTTGCGAATGTCCCGGCGCGGCGTAAGGGCGCTCCGGGTGGTCAGATCGAGCTTCATGAAGCAGCGCGGAACCGCGAAGGCGTACTCGGCGTGCGGCAGCGTGTCGCGGCGCGCCCAGCGCAGCATCATGAGCTGCGATTCGATGCGCCGCACCGCCGGCGAGCGCATCATGGCTTCCACCACGGCGCCGAGCAGAAGGCGTTCGTTCTCGAGGGTGGAGTACTCGCGGGCAATGTAGAAGTCGCCGATCAGCCCCTTGTTGTTTTCCGAGACGACGTAGGCATAGCCGACCGGGCCTCCGCCGCTTACCAGGCAGAAGCCGCTCAGTGCCTGCATGTCCAGGAACCGCCGCACCAGGGCGGCCGAGCCCGCGAAGTCCCAGTCCAGCTCGGCGTGCCAGGCGTCCGCCTCTTCCGCCAGCACGGGCGCGAGTTGATGGGCCCGCACCAGCCGCAGATCGACCACCCGGGGCGCGGAACGCCCGGCGGCGCCGGCACGCAGATCGGACAAAGCGGACATGCTTGTTCACTTTATCTTACGACCGGCGGCAGGAAAGTGGGAGCGCGCCTCGTGCCTCTCACACTCCCGCGGCTTCATCCGATATGTACTGCATGAGCCGCTGGACGCTGGCCAGGAAATTGACCGCATCGTACGCTACTCTGGTTGCGCTGGGCGCGCTGGTCGGGATCGTGTTCTTCATCCGGACAGGGGAGTTGTCTGCCCGCCTCGAAGCCGTCTCCTCGACTTCGCTGCCGGCCATTTACTCGCTGGGCCGTCTGGAAGGCTTCGCCAAGGATCTGCGCGGGAACATGCGGTCCCATATCGTGACCGCGTCGCCGGAGGGCAAGGCCAAAGCCGATAAGGATCTGGCGGCCCTCGCCAGCGGGTTCGCCTCCGAGCTTTCCGCCTACTCGCTGCGGGCGAACAGCGAAGACGAGCGCGCCATGGTGGAGAAGGTCCGCCCGGCGTACGACCGCTTCATCGAGTCGTGGAACGGGCCGCGGGGTCTCAGCGTTTCGGGCAACCCCGACGGCGCCATGTCCGCCTTCATGACCGGTACGATGCCCGCCGTGAAGCAGCTCATGAAGAATCTCGATCAGCTCACGGAAATGAAGAAGGCGGAGGCGGACCGCAATGTAGTTGCCGGAACGGACGCGGCGGCCAGCGGACGCTGGTGGGCGGCCACGCTGATCATGGCCATCATGCTCGCCGGCGCGGCGCTGTCCTGGGCGATGGTTCGCTCCATTGGCGGGCCGCTTGCCCGAGCCGCCGCGGAATTGTCGCAGGCTTCCGAGCAGATCTCCAGCGCCGCCGGACAAGTCGCCTCCGCGAGCCAGTCTCTGGCGCAGGGCGCGTCCGAACAGGCCCAGTCGGTGGACGACACCGCCACCGCAGCCGCCCGCCTGAGCGCGGCGACCGAAGAGAACAGCGGGCAGTTTCACAACGCTTCCGAGCTGGTGGAAGCCGTGGGCGGGCGCGTCCGCAGGGGCGGTGAGACGCTGGCGGCAATGACCGCCTCGATGGCCGACATCAACCGGTCGAGCGAACGCATTGCGCAGATCCTCAAGGTGATCGAAGAGATCGCCTTCCAGACCAACATCCTCGCTCTGAACGCCGCCGTGGAAGCGGCCCGCGCCGGGGAGGCGGGAATGGGTTTTGCCGTGGTGGCCGACGAGGTGCGCAACCTCGCCCAGCGCTGCTCGCAGGCGGCGCGCGACACCGCCGCGCTGGTGGAGGAATCCATGTCCAGTGCCCGTCAGGGACGGGACACCCTCGGCCATATGGCCGCGGTGATCGAGGACATCACCAGGACCAGCGCCGACATGAGCGCCGTGGTGGTCCGCGTCACCGAGTCCGGCGTGGCCCAGTCGGAGAGCATTCACTCCATCAGCCGGTCGGTGTCGGAGCTGCAGCAACTGGCCCAGAGTTCGGCCTCCGTCGCGGAACAGACCGCGGCCGCGGGCGAGCAGATGTCCGCGCAATCGGCGAACCTGCGCACCACCACGTGCGTGCTCGAGGCGGTAGTCGGCCATGGGGCGCGCGCTCGGCGCGAGAGTGCGTGACCGATCCGGCTTCCCGTCGCAACGCGGCGCGAGCCGCCACTGCACCTGCTGCGCTCAAATCGCCCCCGCGCAGGTGCTTCCGCTTCCGGCTCGCGCACCCATTTGCACTCTCAGACTTGTTCGCTGCCCCGCCGTGTGATTCAATAGGCGTTAGTTGGATTCGCCCGGATATGGTGCGCGGGCTGTCGAGCCGCGCGACACGGATCTGCCCGCGGGTCCCTCCGTTCGGAGTCTCACTGTGGAGTCTGGAAACCGTAAACTCATTCGTCCTTCGCTCAACGAGGCAAAGGATTCGGGCGCAGGTCGCCGGCCGGCCGGGCACCGGAACACGCCTCCCGATCAGACCAACGCCGAGAACTTCTACTACATGAAACAGATGCAGTCGAAGACCCCGATGGTGATCGTGCTGAAGGATGGCGAGACGCTGGAAGGCGTGATCGAGTGGTACGACAAGTGCTGCCTGAAGGTGAATCGCGAAGGCGCCCCCAATCTGCTGATCTTCAAGCCCAACATCAAGTACATGTACAAGGCCGGTTAGACCAATACTGTTCACTTTGCGTGTGAGGGACACGCGGTGCAAGCCGCGTCCCTTCGGTACCGGGCAAAAACGCGGCTAACGCCGCGTGTCCCGCTAGCGGACGAAGCCCAAAGTGAACAGTGTGGTCGGTTAGACTCGGCCGCGGCGGGGCGGCCACGGTCCGTTTTGGTCGAGTTCCTTGGACTCAGCGCCCCGAACCGTCGTTCGGCCCGTTCCCGTTCGCCGAGGTCCGATCGGCGGGAGGGACGGCCACCACTCCGTTTTCCGTGATGGTGTAGCCGCGCGCGCGATCCTGCTCCGGGTCGTACCCGATCAGAGTGTTCTCCGGGACCAGCAGGCCGGGCGGGATAATGGCGTTGCGGATGCGGCTGTAGCGGCCGATTTCGCAATCGGACATCAGGATGGAGTGCTCCACTTCGCAATAGCTGTTCACGCGCACACCCGGCGAAAGCACGCTGTGAACCACGCGCCCACCCGAAATGATGCAGCCCGCGGACACGATGGAATCCAGCGCCACGCCCATGCGCCCGCCTTCGTGGGCGAACACGAACTTCGCCGGCGGCCGCTGCAGCAGGCGGGTGCGGATGGGCCATTGCTTGTCGTAGAGGTTGAACTCGGGGTTCACCGAAACCAGATCCATGTTGGCGTCGTAGTACGCATCCACCGTGCCCACATCGCGCCAGTAGCGCACGGTTTTCCGGTTCAGATCGCGAAAATCGTAGGCAACCACGTTGGCCCGCGCAAGCCATTTCGGCAGGATGTCCCGGCCGAAGTCGTGTGTGGACGCGGCATCGCGGGCATCCTCGGTCAATGCCTGGCAGAGCAGCGGCGTGTTGAAGACGTAGATGCCCATGGAGGCGCTGGCCATCTGCGGATTGAACATGGACCGCGCGGGATGGCCGTGTTGCGGCTTTTCCTCGAAGCCGATGGCGCGGTGGCTGGTGTCGATCTCGACGATTCCGAAACGCCCCGCCTCCTCCAGCGGAATCTGGATGGTGGCGATGGTGATGTCGGCATGGCGGCGCTGATGCCAGCGCACCATTTCGTGGTAATCCATCTTGTAGATTTGATCGCCGGCAAGGATGATGGTCATCTCCGCGTCCTCGCCGCGGACGCTTTCGATATTCTGGTAGACTGCGTCGGCGGTGCCGAGATACCAGTCCGAGTGGATGCGCCTCATGGGCGGAATCGCTTCGATGAATTCGTTCAGCTCGCCGTTGAAAATATTCCAGCCCTCGCGGATGTGCCGGGTGAGCTCCAGAGCCTTGTGCTGAGTCAGGATAAAAACGCGGCGGATTCCCGAGTTAATGCAGTTGGAGAGAGTGAAGTCGATGAGGCGATAGGTGCCGCCGAACAACACCGCCGGCTTCGCGAGATTGAGCGTCAGCGGGGCGAGCCGTTCTCCGGCTCCGCCCGCCAGCAGGATGGCAAGCAGATTCCTCATGTATGGCGGCGGCGCGAGCGGCCAAACAATAGTTGTGCGGGCAGGGTGCGCATTCGTATCATAAAAAGAGCTTCGCCGCTCTCTCCCAGGATGATAGCGTGTCTGATGAACGATTGTTCATCGGGAGGGCGGAAATCTGAGTGTGGAGGAGGTGAATCGAATTGGCTGAAGTGTACGTGCAGGAGGGCGAGACTCTCGAGAGCGCTCTCCGCCGATTCAAGCGCAAGGTCCAGACCGAAGACATCATCAAAGAGATCAAGCGCCACTCCTACTATCTCAAGCCAGGCGAGAAGCGCCGAACCAAAGCGGCGCTGGCGCGCAAGCGCAACCGCAAGAAGCGCAACAGGGAGTCTGAGTAGCTGCGGGCCGGGTTCGCCCGGCCCACACTACTGTAGCATTTCGCCACCTCGCGCTGTGGCAGGACTCTACAAATATAGACCCGCAGTGGTCCGAGATGTTGCGCAAGTGACACAGTTCTTATAAACTCCACGTCAGACAGTGACCAGGACAATCCCTCTCGCTTCCCTCATATTCCTCCAGATGACTGCCGGCGCCCTGGCGCAGACGCCTGCCAGCGATGCCGCCGCCTGCGGCGCTTGTCATGAAGAACAGCCGAAGAAGATCGCCGGGAGCGCCCACGCGTCGGTGGCCTGTTCCACGTGTCACCCGCACCACGAGGACTTCCCGCACCCGGACGGCATTCCCAAACCCCAGTGCGGCAACTGCCACCAGAGCGAGCGCCGTGCTTACGTGATGAGTGTGCACGGGCGCCTGCGCGCTAAAGGCAACACCGCGGCGCCCGACTGCGCCGTCTGCCATAGCGACGCGCACGAGACCCAGCCCACCGGGACGGAGGCTTTCCGCAAAGCCGTGCCCGGTTTGTGCGGGACCTGCCACGCCGCCATCCGCAGCCAATACGACCAGAGCGTGCACGGACAAGCCGTAGCCAGGGGCATCGTGGCCGCCCCCGTTTGCACCTCCTGTCACGGCGAGCACGAGATTCAGCCGCCGCAGAATCCGGCCTCGTCGGTGAATGCGATGCACATCCCGGAAACGTGCGGGCGCTGCCACGGCGACGTGCAACTGACCGGCCAGTTCAACATGCCGCGTGACACGCTGGTGAGCTACGAGAGTTCGTTCCACGGCCTGGCGCTGCAGGCCGGGCGCGAAACCGTGGCCAATTGCGCCAGTTGCCACGGCGTGCACAACATCTATCCGCCGGAGGACGCGCGCTCCACCATCAATCCGAAGAACCTGCCGCGAACCTGCGGGAAGTGCCACGCCGGCGCGGGCCGCAGCGTCAATCTGAGCCGGGTGCACTGGGTGGAAGGGCGCCAGGAACCGAAGCCGGTGCAATGGGTGAGGGTAGGGTACGCGATCATTATTCCGCTGGTGATCGGCCTGATGCTGTTGAACGTGGGCGGCGACTGGGTGCGCAAAATGGTGGTGTTGCGCTTCCGGCCGGGGCACACTCCCGTGCTGCGGCCGCAGGCGCCGCGATTGCGCATGCCCCGCACGGAACGCCTGCAGCACGCGCTGCTCATGATCACCTTCACCGTGCTGGCGTGGAGCGGCTTCGCGCTGGTGTATCCGGATGCGTGGTGGGCGCGTCCGCTGTCGTACTGGGAAACCAACTGGCCGGTGCGCGGCACCGTCCATCGCATTGCCGCGGGCGCGTTCGTGGCCCTCTGCCTGGTGCACGTGTTCGAGCTCATCGTCAGCCGCGAATCGCGGCGCCGCTGGAAAACGCTGCTGCCGCGCCATCGCGACATTCCGGAGGCGGTGGGAACGTTCGCCTACAACATGGGCCTGCGCAATTCGCAGCCCATGATCTGGCCGCAATCGTGGATCGCCAAGGCGGAGTACTGGGCGCTGGTGTGGGGCGCGCTCATCATGTCGGTTACCGGATCTCTGCTGTGGGCCAATACGTTCTTCCTGCACTGGCTCTCCAAGCAGTGGTTCGACGTGGCCACGGCCATCCATTTCTATGAGGCCGTGCTGGCCACCCTCGCCATCGTGGTATGGCACTTCTACTACGTGATGTTCGACCCGGAGGTCTACCCGATGAACCCGGCGTGGCTGACCGGCTTCAGCATCCGCACGCGCAAGATCGGGCCGGGGGGGCAGTAGGGACTGTGGGCATGATGGCACTTTTGTTATCATGATGGCATCATGATACGCACGCAGGTCCAGCTTACGGACAACCAGATAAAGTCCCTGCGACGCCTCTCCGCCACGACAGGCCGATCAGTCGCCGATCTGGTACGCCAGGGGGTCGATCAGTATTTGGCCGCTAAGAGTCAACCAGACCTGGAAGAGCGTAAGAAGCGTGCGCTTCGAGCGTTGGGCAAGTTTTCCTCCGGTAAATCCGACGTCAGCATCAGGCACGACGACTACCTGGCGGAAGCCTTTCGGCAATGACCGTTTTCGTCGACACCTCAGCCATCTACGCGGGCCTCGACCGGGACGACCTGAATCACGAGAAGGCGAAGGCTTGTTGGGCGACTCTGGTCGGGGAGGGTACGGCGCTCCTCAGCAACAACTACGTTCTGTTGGAGACGACCGCACTGCTGCAGAATCGTCTCGGCGTGGCCGCTGTGCGTACATTACACGAGGAATTCCTGCCGATGCTGGAAGTCGTCTGGATCTCCGAGCACGAACATCGCACGGGCGTCGCGGCGGTGCTGGCGGCCGGGCGGAAGAAGCTGTCGCTGGTGGACTGCGTGAGTTTTGAAACGATGCGTGCGAGAGGAGTCCGCACCGTCTTTTGTTTCGACGCACATTTCGCCGAGCAGGGCTTCAAAGTTCTGCCGTGAGCCGCCGTGCCCGCTCCGCATTCGATACAATGCGCGCGTGGCGAACCAATACGACGTAATCATCATCGGCGGCGGGCACAACGGCCTGGTCGCGGCGGCATATCTTGCGCGGGCGGGCCGCAGGGTGCTGGTTCTGGAGCGGCGCGAGCTGGTGGGCGGCTGCTCGGTCACCGAAGAAGTCTGGCCCGGGTATCGCGTTTCCACCGCCGCGTACCTGACCAGCCTGATGCAGGAGCGGATCGTGCGCGAGCTGGATCTGCCGCGCTTTGGCTATCAGGTGGATGCCAAGGACCCGGCGTTCTTTTCGGCGTTCCCCGACGGCCGGCATCTTTTCTTCTGGCAGGACGGGCGGCGCACGCTGGAGGAGATCGCTAAGTTCTCGAAGCGCGATGCCGAGCGGTTCGACGCGTACGAAGAGTATCTGGAGCGCCTCGCGCGGGTGGTGGAGAGCCTGCTACTGGTGACGCCGCCGGAATTCCCGCCGCGCGGCGTGGGCGATCTGGTGGAGTATCTGAAGCTGCTGGCGCGATTCCGCAAGCTGGGCCGCGAGGACACCATCGCGCTGGTGAAGATCTTCACCATGCGCGCCACGGATCTGCTGGACGAGTGGTTCGAATCGGACCAGGTGAAGGTCACGCTCGCTACCGACGCGGTGATCGGCGCCAACGGCGGGCCGCGTTCGCCGGGCACCGCCTACATCCTGCTGCATCACGTGATGGGCGGCGTGGGCGGCAAGCGCGGCCTGTGGGGCTTCGTGCGCGGCGGCATGGGCGCGGTGTCGGAGGCGATTGCGGCGTCCGCGCGCAGCCATGGCGCGGAAATTCGCACCAGCGCGGGCGTCGCGCGGATCGGGATTCGCAACGGCAAGGCGCGCTCGGTGGTGCTGGAGGGCGGGGAAGAGATTGAGGCCGCGGTGGTGGCCAGTGGCGTCGACCCGAAGCGCACGTTCCTCGGCCTCATGGACGCGCGCGACCTGCCGCCGGAGTTTGCCGAACGCATTCGCACGTTCCGCTCGGAAGGGACGTCGTGCAAGATCAATCTCGCGTTGAACGGCCTGCCGGATTTTCGCGCGCTGCCCGGCGCGCCCGCGGCCCAGCACAAGGCCACGATGCACATCTGTCCGTCGGTGGATTACGTGGAGCGCGCCTGGGACGACGCGAAGTATGGCCGGCCGTCGCACTCGCCCATGCTGGAGATGACCGTTCCCACCATGTACGACGCCACGCTGGCGCCCGCGGGCCGGCACGTCATGGGTATTTTCCTGCAATATGCGCCATATACGCTCGCCCAGAGCAACTGGGACGAGCTGCGCGAGCCGTTCGCCGAGCGCGTGTTCGACATTATTGAAGAATATGCGCCGGGATTCCGGTCGCTTATCGAGCATAAACAGGTGCTGACGCCGCTGGATATGGAGCGGCGTTTTGGCCTGACCGGCGGTAATATTTTCCACGGCGAGATGAGCCTGGATCAAATGTTCGTCATGCGCCCGGCGCCCGGCGCGGCGCGCTACCGGACGCCCATCCGCGGGCTGTACCTGTGCGGTTCGGGCACGCATCCCGGCGGCGGCGTGATGGGAGCGCCCGGGTATAGTGCCGCGCGGGAGATTCTGAAGGGGTGATAGGTGGTGTCAGGCGGTTTTTCGATGGGGAGATCTAAACCGGGACTGCACCGCCGCTGAACTTGTGCGTGCCCGCAATAGATCGGACGGGATCTGCCTTGTATCCCTCAGTCATTGGTGATACACTCGACCACTAATACGCCTAAAATGAACCCAGTCCCCGCTGCAGCGCGGCGGTGCCTACTGCCCGCGCTGCTCGTGGGTGGCCTGATATGGGCGCCTGTTTCTCCCCAGCTTATGGCGCAGGTTTCCATCCAGCCGGCACCTGCGCCCGCGTTGGACGATACCCCCCCTTCGCCGGCGATTGCGCTGCCGCTGCCGGCGCGGTCCGGGCGCCTGGAGGACTGGCGTTCGTCCATGTCGCGGGCTCTTATGCCGAATTCGGGATGCTTCAAGGCCTCGTATCCGAGCACCGAGTGGCAGCAGGTTCAATGCACGGCCGCGCCGCCGTATCCGTATCCGTTCGCGAGGGGGAGCCGCGCCAATACCGTGGGCAACGGCACGGACTCTGCGGCCCAGGTGTCCGGCTTAATATCCACGGCAGTAGGGTCGTTCGAGAGCGTGACCGGCGTGACGAGCGAGAGCGACTCCACAGGCGCCAACGACTTCTCGCTCCAGATCAACGCGAACACCTTCACGACCTCGGTCTGCAATGGCGCCGCGAACCGGTCGACGTGTCAGGGCTGGCAGCAGTTCGTGTACTCAAACGGGGGCCTGGCATACATGCAGTACTGGCTGCTCGACTATGGGCCGACGTGCCCGACGGGGGGGTGGCTCCAGACCCCGTTATCACCGAACGATTGCTATGCCAACAGCGCCGCCGCGTCCGTCCCCGTTCAGCCGATCACGGACCTGGCTCAGCTCAGCCTGACCGGCAGCGCCGTCTCGGGCGGCTCGGATACGGTCATTTTGTCGACGGGCAGCGATATGTACTCGGCGCAGGGCGAGGACAGTTTCCTCAATCTGGCGCAAGGCTGGCAGGTCGCCGAGTTCAACGTGTTCGGTGACTGCTGTTTATACGAGGCCGCCTTCAACATCGGATCCACGGTCATAGTCAGGACTGGCGTGGAAAACGGGACCACGAATGCGCCCTCCTGTGTAACGAGCGGCTTCACGGGCGAGACCAACAATCTCATCATGATTCAACCCTGCTGTCCCTACGGCGGGGCGTCGCCGGCGATCGAGTTTATGGAGAGCAACGCCGCCGGCGCAACGTCGACGTGCGGGCGGGCGCCAACGGTGACGACGGGCGCAGCCACGGCGGTGACCAGCAGCAATGCCACGTTGCACGGCACAGTCAATCCCAACGGCGCGGATACGATGTACTGGTTTTTTTATGGAACCAATAGTTCTCTTGATGGCGCTTGGCAGACTGGGCTCTATGATATCGGGAGCGGGACTGCCCCGCTGCCGGTGTCGGCCCCCGCTCCACGGCTGACTGGCGGAACCCTTTACTATTATCAGCTCCAGGCGTCGAATAGCGTCGGGACCAGCCAAGGCTCCATCATGAGCTTTACAACATTGGCCAGCCAGACGATCACCTTCGACCCGCTCCCGAACCAGGTGTTGGGCGCCGCTCCATTCCCCGTCAGCGCAACGGCTTCCTCCGGGTTGCCAGTGACCTTCAGTTCGGTCACCACATCCGTCTGCACTGTCTCCGGTTCACAGGTGACCCTCGTTGCCGTCGGCACCTGCACCATCCAGGCGACGCAGGCAGGCGACACCAACTGGGCCACTGCGATGCCGGTCAGCCAGAGCTTCCTGGTGATGCCACCCTCGCTTGGAGCCAATGCGCTTCTGGTCGGCAGCGCCGCCGGTTCTTCTTCGGTTGTACTGACTGACGACGGCGCCTGGACCGCCACCGCCAACGATTCCTTCCTGCATATCTCCGCCGGTAGCGCCGGCGGCACGGGCAGCGCCGTGGTGGTGTTCACGTATGACGCGTTTGCGGGCACGGGAACACGCACCGGCACGCTGACCATCGCGGGGCTTACGGTCATCGTGACCCAGGCGGGAACGAACTATATCGGGCCGGGTCCGGTGATCACGCTGGTGTCGTCGGGGCTGAACTCTCCCGGCGGCGTGGCGGTGGACGGCTCGGGCAATGTCTACATCGCGGACACCGACAACGACGCGATCAAGGAGTGGAGCGCCTCGACGCAGCAGGTGACCACGCTGGTGTCCTCAGGGGTGATCCAGCCTTGGGGCGTGGCCGCGGACAGCTCCGGCAACGTCTACATTGCGGATACCGGCAACAACGCGATCAAGGAGTGGATCGCCTCGAGTCAGCAGGCGACCACGCTGGTATCGTCGGGGCTCAATTTCCCCTGGGACGTGGCAGTGGACGCCTCCGGCAACGTCTACATCGCGGACCTCTGGAACTTCGCGATCAAGGAGTGGAACGCCTCGACAGAGCAGGTGACGACGCTGCTGTCGGGGCTGTACTTCACCTACGGAGTAGCGGTAGGTGGCTCCGGCAACGTCTACATCGCGGAGAACCCCATCAGGGCGATCGAGGAGTGGAGCGCCTCGACGCAGCAGGTGACCACGCTGGCATCGTCGGGGCTGAGTGGGCCCTACGGCGTGGCGGTGGACGGCTCCGGTAACGTCTACATCGCGGACGCCGGCAACAACGACTTCGCGATCAGGGAGTGGAGCGCCTCGACCCAGCAGGTGACAACGCTGGTGTCGTCGGGACTGAATTATCCGTGGGGAGTGGCGGTGGACGGCTCCGGCAACGTCTACATCGCGGATACGAATAACAACGCGATCAAGGAGATCCCCTACGCCTTCGTCGGCCCCGCCAGCCTGACCGAGCCCGGCTCAGCTGGGTCTGACTCGCTGCTTCCGGTGCTTCCCTCAACGGCGTCTCTTACGGGGATCTTCGCGCCAACGAGCGACCAGAGCTGGCTCACCATCGGAACCATCGCCGACGGTGTCATCAGTTTCTCCTTTACGGCAAACACGTCCGGCTCCGCCCGCGTGGCGCATATTACCGTTCTGGGCCAGCAGATCACCATCACGCAGGACTTCACCAGCGCGCAGTTCGCCGACATACCGCCGTCGGCCACCTTCTTCGACGCGGCCAACCTGATGTTCCAGGCAAACGTGACCACCGGCTGCGAGCAATCCACCAACCCGCAGACGCGCCTCTACTGCCCCGACGATAACGTCACGCGGCAGGAGATGGCGGCGTTCATCGTGCGCGCCGTCACCGGCACCGTCAATCCGGCTATTTACAATACAACGCCCTATTTTCAGGATGTGCCGAATACGAATCCCTTTTTCCCGCACATTCAGAAGATGATGGATCTGGGCATCACCACGGGTTGCTCGCAGAATCCCCCGGAATTTTGTCCCACCGATACGATTCCGCGCTGGGAGATGGCGATATTCATGATCCGTGCGCGGTTGATGCTGTACGGGGCCACTTTCACCACATCCTCCACGCCGTACTTCGCGGACGTGCCAACAAACGTGGAGGGCAACGGGCAGCCGTTTCCGTTCATTCAACGATCATTCGAAGAACACATTACGAACGGCTGCGGTGGTGGCGTGTACTGCCCGGATGAGTTGGTTACGCGCGGCCAGATGGCCTCGTTCATCATGCGCGGGCTGTTCAACCGGACCATGGTCATTGGGCCGACGGCGCCGTACCTGGCGGGAGCGACTCCGAACGCGGTGGCGGCCAGCACGGGCAGTCAAATCACGGTAACCATCACCGGCGCGAACACGAACTTCCAGGGCGGGGACACGGTGGCTGTGCCCAGCGGGATGCTGGATGTGAGCAACGTGGTGGTGAATTCGGCAACCTCGATCACGGCGACGCTCACGGTGAACAGGACCGCGGTGGCCGGGCCGCAGGCGCTGGTGGTAACCACTGGCGGACAGAATCTCACGCTGCCGCTGGCGATCAAGGTGGGCACGTACTGAACCCGAGTGTGCGCCCCCTGGTTCCGGACGCTGATCGCGCACAAACAGGTGCTGACGCCGCGGCGGGCTGCACCTGTTTGCTCGCGCATGCACCGCGTCGGCGGCGTGATGGAAACGGCCGTGTATAATGCCGCGCGGACCAGACACTTATTATAACCGGCCGAGTTCGGGATGGCGGCTTCGCTGGGCCGCGAGTTGGTGGGGTCCGCTTCGATAAATCTTCCGTTGACCCCAGTAATGTCCGGTGATAACCTCAGCTATACCCAGTCTTGCGATTGTTGGCTCGCGGGCACGTCCGGGCCGGCTCAGCACGCGTGCGGGTTCGGGCGGGCGGCTGTGTGCAATCGAGTGGATAGGCTCGCCGAGCCTATGGAGAGGATATCAAACCTATGATTCCTGTTCAACGCTTCCTGCTGCCCGCGTTATTGTGGTGGTCGCTGGCAGTGGCCAAACCGATAACCTTTACGCTGACGACGACTGGTACGGGGACGGCTGGCGCCGCCTCCTTCACGAATGCCGCGATCACAATTACCGCAACTGCGGACACTTCATCGAGCTTTTCGACGACACCGGGGCTGTGGGACACGCCGGACATACCAAACGCTACTATCAACATTGCCGGTATCGGATCTGGCACGATTAGCACTCCCTGTAATGTCTTCGTTGACCAGAGCGGGGCTACCGCTGGATTCAGTTGGGTGGGGGGCGATTTGTTTGACATCAAGAACTCTGCTTTCGCCACCTATACCCTGGTCACGTCGATTGGGCCGATTACATCCAACTCTGCAGAAACAAACCTCCAGGACTGGGTAGACGTGCCAACGTCCCTTGGGTTGGTCGCACTATCATCGGATTCCGCGCCGGGCACATTTGCGGCTCAGGCGGGCCTGGGGCTCGGCGCCAACACACTCCTGGTCGGCAGTGCCGCAGGTTCTTCTTCGGTTGTACTGACTGACGGCGGCTCCTGGACTGCCACCGCCAACGATTCCTTCCTGCACGTTTCCGCCGGGAGTGCCAGCGGCACGGGCAGCGCAGTGGTGGTGTTCACGTATGACGAGTTCACGGACACGGGGACACGCACCGGCACGCTGACCGTCGCGGGGCTTACGGTCGTGGTGACCCAGGCGGGAACGGACTATGTCGGGCCGGGTCCGGTAATCACGCTCGTGTCGGGGCTGCAGCATCCCGACGGTGTGGCGGTGGACGGCTCTGGCAACGTTTACATCGCCGACACCCTCAACAACGCGATCAAGGAGTGGAGCGCCCTGGGCCAGCAGGTGACCACGCTGGTGTCGTCGGGGGTGGGTAGCCCGCAGGGCGTGGCGGTGGACGGTGCCGGCAACGTCTACTTCGCGGATTGGGGAAACTACGCGGTCAAGGAGTGGAGCGCCTCGACGCAGCACGTGACCACGCTGGTGGGGTCGGGGCTGTCGTATCCAGCCGGGGTGGCGGTGGACGGTTCCGGCAACGTCTACATCGCGGACACCTTCAACAACGCGATCAAGGAGTGGAGCGCCTCGACGCAGCACGTGACCACGCTGGTGGGGTCGGGGCTGTTGTATCCCTACGGAGTGGCGATGGACGGCTCTGGCAACGTCTACATCGCGGATGCCGAAAACAACGCGATCAGGCAGTGGAGCGCCTCGACGCAGCACGTGACCGCGCTGGTGTCGTCCGGGTTGGCGTTCCCTTCCGGGGTGGCGGTGGACGGCTCTGGCAACGTCTACATCGCGGATACCGACAACGACGCGATCAAGGAGCGGAGCGCCTCCTCGCAACAGGTGACCACGCTGGTGGGGTCGGGGCTGTCGATTCCCTACGGAGTGGCGGTGGACGGCTCCGGCAACGTCTACATAGCAGATTCCGGCAACAGCACGATCAAGGAGATCCCCTACGTCTTTGTCGGCCCGGCCAGCCTGGCCGAGCCTGGCCCAGCCGGGTCTGACTCTCTGCTGCAGGTGCTTCCCTCCACGACGTCTCTTGTCGGGGGCTTCGCGCCTGCCAGCGATCAGAGCTGGCTCACCATCGGAACCATCGCCCACGGAGTCATCGGTTTCTCCTTTACGGCAAACACGTCCGGCTCTGCCCGCGTGGCGCATATCACCGTCCGGGGCCACCAGATCACCGTGACGCAGAATTCCATCAGTGCGCAGTTCGCTGACGTACCGCCGTCCGCCACTTACTTTGACGCGGCTGACCTGATGTTCCTGGACGGTGTCTCCACCGGTTGCGTCCAGGGCAACTCCGCCCAAACCCGTGAGTATTGCCCGAACAATGATGTTACGCGCCAGGAGATGGCAGCGTTCATTGTGCGGGCGGTCACCGGCACCGTCAGTCCGGCCATCTACAACACGACTCCCTATTTCCAGGATGTGCCGAATACGAATCCCTTTTTCCCGCACATTCAGAAAATGATGGAGCTGGGCATCACCACTGGCTGCTCGCAGAGACCCCCGCTGTTTTGTCCCACCGATACGATTCCGCGCTGGGAAATGGCGATATTCATGATCCGTGCGCGACTGATGCTGCATGGGGCCAGTTTCACTACGTCTGCTACGCCGTATTTTACAGATGTGCCGACAAATGTGGAGGGCAACGGGCAGCCGTATCCGTTCATCCAACGATCGTTCGAAGAACACATCACCAACGGCTGCGGGGGGACCCTGTACTGCCCGGATGAGTTGGTCACGCGCGGTCAGATGGCCTCGTTCATCATGCGCGGGCTGTTCAACCAGACCATGGTCATAAGTCCGACGGCGCCGTATCTGAAGGCAGTGACTCCGAACGCGGTGGCGGCGACTGTGGGCAGTCAGATCACGGTAACCGTCACCGGCGCGAACACGGATTTCCAAACAGGGGACACGGTAACCGTGCCGAGCAGGATGCTGAGGGTGAGCAACGTGGCGGTGAACTCGGCAACTTCAATCAACGCCACTCTGACGGTGGACCCGATCGCGGTGGCTGGCCCGCAGGCGCTGGTGGTAACCACCGGCGGCCAGAATCTCACGCTGCCCTTGGCGATCAAGGTGGGCACGTACTGAACCCGCTGACAGGCAGTACTTGTCCGATCTGCGCGCCGGCTGCGGATGGGAATGAAAGGCGGGCAACTGCGCTATGATCGAGCTTCACCGGTTTCTAAAGCTCCTCATGGTCCACCATGTCATCAATCACGGCGTTTGTGATTGCCCTGGCGCCGTTGGCGTTGTCCGCCGCGCCGGGCCCCGTACCGGCTGCCTCTGAGTACGGCAGAATCCCCGCTTATTTCGAGAAGAATTCGGGACAAGCCGCGCGAAATACGCTGTTCACGGCGCGCGGCGCGGGCTATTCTCTGGCGCTGAAGAAAAACGGCGCGACGCTCTCGCTCGCCGGAGCGCACGGTCCGGCCCAGGTGAGTCTCGAATTGGTGAAGGCGAACAGCCGGGCCACCCTCAGCGCGGAAGAACCGCTCGAGGGGCACAGCAATTACTATTTCGGCAACGATCCGAAGCGCTGGATCACCGGCGTCCCCCAGTTCGGCCAGGTGCGCTACCGAAGCGTGTACGCAGGAGTGGATCTGGTGTGGCGCGGGAGCCAGCAGCAACTGGAGTACGACCTGATCCTTGGTCCCGGGGCCGATCCCCGTCAGATCCGGCTGCGATTCCACGGGGCGAACGCGACAACGGTTGCGGACAATGGCGACCTGCTGCTCGGCGTTCGGGGCGGGGAACTGCGGCAGCTTCTGCCCGCAGTCTGGCAGCAGCGGGGCAGTGAGCGGGTTCGCATCGACGCCCGCTATGTGCTTCTCGCGAGGGGAGAGGTCGGCGTGCGCTTGGCCGCATACGACCGCTCGCTGCCGCTGACCATCGATCCGATACTGAGCTACTCGACGTTTCTGGTGGGATCGGGCACCACCACGCCAGCGGCGATCGCGGTGGATTCGAACGGCGACGCGTACGTGGCCGGCATCACCATAACGGACGACCTTCCGGGCACCTCCGGCACCGGTGGAATGTTCGTGGCAGAGCTGAACGCCGCCGGGACCGCGCTCGTCTACGCGACGTACTTCGGTGGAACCTATGACCCATATTCGAATCTGGTCAATGGAATCGCGGTCGATGGTCCGGGCAACGCCTACGTCACGGGGATGACTTATTCCATCGATTTCCCGACGACGCCGGGCACGCTTAAACCCACGAAAACGACGTATGACGACGACGCTTTCGTGCTGAAACTCGGACCCGGTGGACAGATCGTCTGGGGGACCTACCTGGGCGGCAGCGGCAACGACGGCGGCCAGGCGATCGCTGTCGACAGCTCGGGAAACTCTTATGTGGCCGGGCATTCCACTTCGACGGATTTTCCCATCACGTCCGGCGGCGCGTGCGCCAGCAATCAGGATGCTTTCGTCGCCATGCTCAACCCCACCGGGAGCGCTTTAGTGAACGCCGTGTGCCTCGGCGGGAGCGGCGCCGATGCGGCCACTGCCATTGCGTTGGACCCGCAGTTGAATGTCTATGTTGCCGGGACCACGGCGTCCACCAATCTGCCGACGACTCCGGGAGCATTCCAGAGCTCGCTGAAAGGCAGCCAGAGCGCTTTCGTGGCAGAGCTCACGTCCGGATCGCTCACATATCTGACCTACCTCGGCGGGAGTAACACCGATACCGCGACGTCGCTCGCAGTCGATTCCGGTGGGAATGCCTGCGTAGCCGGATTCACAACTTCGATCGACTTCCCCACAACAGCGGGGGCCTTTGAGTCATCAACGAATCTGTACCCATACTCCGAGACTGGGATTGGATTCATCACGAAGATGAATCCTACCGGGACGGCGCTGGTGTGGTCCACGTTCCTGGGAGGCAGCTCATCCGATGACGCCAATCAGATCTTCGGCGTTTCGCTGGATGCTCAGGGCAACGCCTACGTCGCAGGTTTAGCAATGTCCGGGGATTTCCCGACGACGCCGGGGGCCATGTTCGGCTCCCCGCTCGGGCTTGGCAGTCCGAACATTTTTGCGGCAGAACTGAGCGGCGACGGTTCCACTCTGGTGTATTCCGGCATAATTGGCAATACTGGCAATTTTGAAGACGCAACACCGCTTGCGCGAAGTGGCAGCGGGGCGCTTTACATCACCGGGTTTACGAACAATGCGGCCTACCCGACTACTCCCGGCGCGTACGAGACTGCGCCACCGAACCAGGACTTCATGGGTGGCTTTGTAACGAAGATTGACATGACCTCGCCAACAATGTGCAGCGTCAGCCTGTCGGCGAACGGCACGGAAGTATCCAGTCTCGGTGGCGCCGGGTCATTCAACGTGACGGTGCCGGCCGGTTGTCCGTGGGTGGCGTCCGCCGACTACAGGGTCACGCTCGGGCAGGTTACTCATGGCATTGCTTCAGCTACGGTTTCTTACACGGTGGGATACAACAGCGATGTTACTACCCAGACCCTGCTGATCCGGATAGGCCCCGCCACTTACACGATCACGCAGGATGCGGGGTCGTGCTCAAATCCCGTGTTCAATCCAACCTCGCTCGAATTCCCCAATACAGGCGGCCTTCAATACCTCAACGTGACGCTGCCGTCGTCGTGTTCACAAGTCGCGTCGGTTTCCGCCGGGTGGATTCAGGTCGTCCCCGGTGGACCCTCCGGCAATGTGGGGGTTTTCGTTCCGGTGAACGGTTTTGCGCAGCGCGCAGCCGCGGTGACCATCGCCGGAAAGGCGGTTCCCGTGACCCAGGACGTTGGCACATGCACGGCGACCGTAACGGGACCGGCGAGCTCGCTGCCGAACTACGGTGGCACGGGAACATTTCAGATCGTTACCAGTGCCCCATCGTGCCAGTGGGGAGTGTACGGAGTGCCCGCCTGGATGCAGATCAACGCGTCACCGCTTTCGGGTGCGGGGAACGCGAGTCTCCCATTCGTGGTGGCGCCGAATCCGACGCCGGCGGCGCACGTCGCAACGCTTACTATCGCCGGTCAGGCGGTCACCCTCACGCAGGATGCCGGTCCTTTTGGTAACGTGCCGGACTCCTACGTTGCCTCGTGGTTCGCCGGCAACGGTCAGTGCTGCGGAGGCCCGCTTGGTGACGGTGGTCCGGCTACGTCCGCGTCTATTTGGACCCCCCAGGGGCTGGCCTGGCGGAATGGCAACCTTTATATTGCCGACAACACGAACTGGCGTGTTCGCGTGGTCACACCGGACGGACTGATCAACACATTCGCCGGCGGCGGAGCCGCAACGAGCGGGCTGGCGGCCACCGTGGACCTCGGGGGGGCGCCGTCCGCGATCGCGTTCGCGCCCGACGGAACAATGTACGTGGCAGTTCAGTGGTGCTGCGTATGGAGCATAGCCAACGGCACGGCCAGCGTTTTTGCCGGCCGCGGAGCGAACGGTTCCGGCGTTCAACTCACCGACCCATTCGGCGTTGCGGTGGACGGAAGCGGGAACGTGTACATAGCAGACTGGGAAGCCAGCTTCATCCGCGAGGTCAGCGGCGGCGCGGTAACCACAGTCGCGGGCACTGGCAGTTGCCGGTTCAGCGGCGATAACGGTCCGGCTTCAGCAGCGACTCTTTGCAACCCCGAGGGGCTCGCGTGGCCCACGTCCGGTTCCCCAGGGAGCCTTTTGGTGGCCGACAGTGTAGATAACCGGGTCCGCGTGTTCGCTCCGGGGGGCACAATCACGACTTTCGCCGGGGGCGGCTCGGGAAGCGCTCCCAGCACCGGCAGTTACGTGCCGGCCACCTCTGTGGCCCTCAGTTTCCCGATTCAACTCGCCTCCGACACCATCGGCAATCTGTTCATCGCGGATCCCAGCCCGCCCTCAAATATCCCTGCTGTCTGGAGGGTGATTGGCTGGAACAACGCGATCCTCCCGGCCCCGCTCATCACGAACCTCATCGGCGGGACCAGTGGGATCACGATCGATTCGCCCAATGGCGTTGCCGCGGACGACGCGGGCAACGTGTATGTTTCGGACAGCTTCTATGTATGGAAGCTGACGCCTGGGTACTCCTTCCTTTCCGTAGACAGCTACCTCGCGGGGCCTTTGGTCCTGTATCCAGCCGACCAGGCGACGGGCATCGTCACCGATCCGACGATGATGTGGACGCCGCTCGCTGGAGCCACATCCTATGACGTGTATCTTGGCACGTCGAATCCGCCGCCATTTGCCGGTAATTCGACCAGCACCAGTTACAGCGCGCAGGGACTCGCCGCTAACACCACTTATTATTGGCAGGTAGTTCCGAAAGGAGCGTCCGGGTTGACCCCCTCCGCGGTGCAATCTTTCACCACTCAGGGGAGCACGGTGACGCTGACACTCAAGGTTATCGGGAGCGGGACGATTGGCGCCAATCCGCCGCCCTCACCGAATGGCGCCTATGCTACTGGAGCGAAGGTCTGCCTGACGGCCACGCCCAGCGTGGGCTGGAACTTCGCCTCCTGGAGCGGGGCCGCGCTGGATGGCTCGAACTGTCTTTTCGTGAACGGCAGCACCGCAATGACCGCGAGCTTTACGGCAGCCGCCCAGTTCAGCGACGTGCCGGCGAGCGCCACTTACCTCGAAGCGGCGAACCTGATGTTCCTGGCCGGGGTGACCACCGGTTGCGTGCAATCCAGCGAGGCAGCAACTCGCCTTTATTGCCCGGATGACAACGTGACGCGGCAGGAAATGGCCGCCCTTATCGTGCGCGCCGTCACCGGAACCACTAATCCGGCCATCTACAATGCAACGCAGTATTTCAACGATGTGCCGGCTTCGAATTCCTTCTTCCCACACATTCAGAAGCTGATGGATCTGGGCATTACCACGGGCTGTTCGCACAATCCTCCACTATTTTGTCCCACCGACACGATTCCACGCTGGGAAATGGCCATGTTCATGATCCGCGCGCGGCTGGCGCTGTACGGGGCCGCCTTCACCAGCTCGGGCACGCCGTACTTCGCCGATGTGCCGGCGAACGTGGAGGGCAACGGGATGCCATTTCCCTATATTCAGCGAGCGTATGAGGAGGCCGTGACCAACGGCTGCGGGAGCAATCCGCTGGTGTTTTGTCCGGATGAATTAGTAACGCGGGGGCAAATGGCGTCGTTCATCATGCGGGCGCTGTTCAATGAGACGACGATTCAGGGTCCGACGGCGCCTCAGTTGACGGGAGTGAGTCCGAACACGGTGGCGGCGACCCTGGGCAGTCAGATCACGGTGACCCTCACCGGCGCGAACACCAACTTCCAAACAGGCGATACGGTGACGGTGCCGAGCGGAATGCTGGCGGTGAGCAACGTGGTGGTGAATTCGGCGACCTCGATGATGGCGACGCTGGCGGTAAGCGCGAACGCGGTGGCTGGGCCGCAGGCGCTGGTGGTGACCAGCGGAGGGCAGAATCTCACGCTGCCGCTGGCCATCCGGGTGGGGATGTACTGAGGCCCGAGCACCGAGTTCATCGCGATGCCGACGCCGGTCGAACGCCCGCTGGGTGGCAATTTCCCCGCTGGCGCTGAGGCCTGATTGGACGGCCGGGAAGCTGCATTCATCGGGAATTGGCGGACCTGCGAACCACTGACGTGCGTTTGCCGCGTCCGCCCGTGCGCGCGATATTCAATTGGTGAAGCACTTCATCCATTGAGAATTGGCAGCACTGAGCGTACAATACCTGCAGTCCCATGAAAAATCTGGCGCTGGTAATCGGGCTGACAGGCCTGATATGGACGCCTGCCGCCGCGGCGGATCGCCCAATCCCGAAGTCCTTTCATCAACTTCCTTTTTCGTTTGAGCGAGCGCAGAACGGAACGTGGATGGCGCACGGGACCGGCTGCCGTGTCGGCGTGGGCCCGGCGGGCGCCACCATCGCGACCGGCGCCGCCCAGATTCGGATGAGTTTCCTCGGTGGGCGAGGCGATGCCGAAGCCATGCCGGAAGATCTCCTGCCTGGAAAGTTCAACTACCTGATCGGCGCCGATCCGAAACTGTGGGTCCGAGACGTGCCGACGTTCGGGCGGGTACGGTACCACAACGTCTATGACGGCGTGGACGTGGCCTGGCACGGCGGCGACGGCGGCCTCGAGTACGACCTTGCGCTTGCCCCCGGAACCGACGCCAGCCGCATTGCACTGCGCTTCGACGGCGCTGGGAAGCTCGCGCTCGAACCGGGTGGCGATCTGCGCATCCAGACCCCGGCGGGCCCGCTGACCATGCGCGTGCCGGTGGTCTATCAGGGAGCCGCCGGCGTGCGTACGCGCGTGGAGGCCCGGTATGTTCTGCGCGCGGGCGACGAGGTTGGTTTCGAGCTGGCGAAGTACGACAAATCCAGGCCGCTGGTGATTGACCCGACGCTGGTCTACGCGGCGTGGTTCGACAGCCAGAATGTCAGTGTTACCTCGATGGCGAGGGACCCCCAGGGCAACATGTATGTTGGTGGAACGGCCAGTTGGTTGCCCACGATTAATGCCGTGCAAGGGGACATGGGTTACAGCGACCCGTTTGTGATCAAGTTCGATCCCACGGGGACGACGATGTTGTATGCGACGTTCGTCGGCTCGGGCGTCATGTACAGCAGCGACACCCTCTATGGCCTGGCCGTCGACTCCACGGGGAACGTGGTGGCCACCGGATCCCTCGCGTACAATGGCACCTTCCCGACCGTCAATGCGGCGGAATCCAGTTGCAAGAGCCAGTATTGCGGGTTCGTGTTCCGCCTGAATCCCCCGGGCAATGGACTTGTCTACTCAACTCTCGTGTCAGGGGCATACGGTATCGCTGTGGCGGCGGATACCGCCCAAAACGCATATGTGACGGGATCCGCGGACGAGTCGAGTTTTCAGACCACGCTTGGAGCCTACAGCAAACAGGCCGGGGGCTCGTTTGTCGAGAAGTACGCGGCGGACGGCAGCGTTCAGTATGCCACGCTGCTTGGCGCGCAAGGCGTCGGATACGGGCCGTCGACCGTCGGAAATGCAATCGCGGTGGACCAGGAGGGCTTCGCCTACATCGCCGGCTCCACGGCGCTGTCCGGGTTCCAGGGCGTTCCCGGCGCAAGGAGTGTGACCGGTACCACGGGCGTGTTCGTTGCTAAGCTGGGCGCCGACGGAAAGGCCCTTCCATGGGCCGCGCTCCTGGGTGGCAGCGGTACCGACAACCCCCACGCCATCGCGCGGGACACTTCCGGTGTCTTATACGTCGCGGGGGAAACAACGTCCACCGACCTTCCTGTCACTGCCGGAGTGATCCAGCCAGCGGGGCATGGACAATCCGATGGATTCATCGCCAGCGTCAGCGCTGACGGTTCCGCTTTCGGCTTTGTGACTTATCTTGGCGGCAGCGCGGACGACCAGATCTACGCCATGGCGCTCACCTCCGGCGGACAGATAGTCGTGGCGGGCGATACCTTGTCCCCGGACTTTCCGGTGAGCGGAGCGGTCCAGCCAGTGATGGGCGGAGGCGGCCCGCTCTATGCGACCACGGACTCCGGAAGCCACTGGACAGCCGAGGGCGCCGGTCTTGGGTCCTCCGTCAATGTACTCTCGGTGGACCCAACCAACCCCGCGGTCATCGTCGCGGCCACCGGCGAAGGCCTGTTCCGCACCACCAACGGCGGGGTCTCCTGGACGGAGGTGGACACGCCGGGAGGAGGTTTCTTCGGTGTCCCCGCGCCCGGTCCGAACTACACCGACCTCTCCCGCAGCCTCGCTAACCCCGCGGTTCTGTATGCCTTGAGGAACGATTCCTCCGTATCGAAATCCAGCGATTCCGGGGCGACGTGGACAGTCCCGGCGTTCATCCCAACCTCCAGCGGCATGGGGGCGCTGTACATCGTCGCCAGTCCTGCTGACGAAAACACGTTCCTCGTGATCGGTTGGGACGGAAGCGTCTTTCCTGGCAATACCGTTCCCTTTCGCCCTCCATCGATTGCGACAATGGACTATTACCCAGCCGCCAGCCCCGACGGATCAATCTACATTGGAATGTTCAGCGGCAGTCTTGACGGCATTGGGAAGAGCACGGACGACGGAAATAGCTGGAGCTTTCTGGCTGAGAGTCCGAGCGGTCCCTCCGTCGACGGCCTTCTGTCCGTATGCACGGCGAACCCGGCGGTGCTCTACGCAGCCAACTACTATCATCTTTATCTCAGTGGTGACGCCGGCCTCACATGGACAACGTCCAACTTCGCTGGATGGCCGTACAGGTTTGCCGCCGCCCCATCGAACTGCCAGGTTGTCTATGAACTTACTGGTCCGCAGGTTTCGGTCGATGGTGGCGCCACCTGGTCGTCCGCCGCAGGCGATCTGACCGCCTCAATACTCAATAACGTGGGAGTCGTCGACCCCACCAACCCCGCGCATGTCTGGGTCGTCGCTAACGTCTACCCGGATGGCTTCGTAGCGAAGATCAGCAACGACGGCAAGACGTTGCTTTGGTCCACATTCTACGGTGGCAGCAACGCGGAGGACGTGCACGGCGTGGCTGTCGATGGTTCCGGCAATGCCTGGATCGCGGGAAGCACCCTTTCGACGGACCTTCCTCTGACTACTGGTCTTCCTCAAGCCCCCCCGTATCAGAGCGTGCTCATGCTGGCCGAGATCTCCGATGCCACCGCTGCGTGTTCGTACAATCTCACTCCTGGGTCCACAGTCTCCTATGGCGCCGGGATCATCAATTTCGCCCTGACTGCTCCCAGCGGCTGCGCCTGGACTGCCACCCCAGCGGAGACATGGATCACCACCGTGAACCCCGCGGCGGGTACTGCGTCCGCTCCAATAGCGGCGGTCGTGTCGGCTAACAACACCAACGCCACGCGCACGGGGACCATCACGCTCGGCAACCAGAGCTTCACCATTACGCAAGCCTCGTCAAGTTGCCAGTATGCGGTGGACAACAATACCTTTGTGGTGCCTGCGAGCGGCGGACAAGTGACTGTGAATGTCACGGCCGGCACGGGATGCCCGTGGAGCGTCGCACCGGGCGGCCTGACCGTGGTCTCGGGTGGGAGCGGCACGGGGAATGGAGGGGTCACTCTGTCGGCCCCGGCTAACAGTAGTATGCGTCCTGTCTCGTACACCGCCAATGTGGGACCGAACCAGGTCACCGTCACCGTGGCCGATAGCTGCACGTATTCGTTGTCGCCGCTAACCTTTGATGGGAGTCTGACCTATCTCTCAATCACCGTTACGGCCAGCAGCGCGGTATGCTTCTGGTCTGCTTCGACCACCGCCACCTGGCTGACGACGGGGGCCGACGCCGGGACCGGCTCCGGGCCTCTTGTTTACGGGGCGTCGACCAACCATACGGGCGCAACGAGGACTGCGAACATCACCATCGATTCGCAATCCTTCACGCTGACCCAGACCGCGGATATGCTACCGCAGTACACGCTGACGGTTCTGGTGCAGCCGGGTGGAGCCGGAACCGCCGGCGCCAACGTCACTGCCGATTCCGGCACAGTCCTCTGTCTGAGCGAGACTGCCAATACCGGCTGGGCGCGTCAAACTGCCTCACCCTGAACAGCGACGTCACCGTCACCGCGAATTTCACAACAACCGCCCAGTTCAGTGACGTACAGCCCGGCGACTCTTTCTTCGACGCGGCGAACCTGATGTTCCAGGCGGGGGTGACCACCGGCTGCGTCCAGAGCAGCACGCCGCAGACCCGCACCTTCTGCCCGGACGACAACGTCACCCGCCAGGAAATGGCGGCGTTCATCGTCCGCGCCGTCACCGGCAGTGTTGCTCCGGCCATCTACAATACAACGCCTTATTTCCAGGATGTGCCTCCTTCGAGTCCCTTCTTCCCGCACATTCAAAAGTTAATGGATCTGGATATTACCACGGGCTGCGCGCAAAATCCGGCGCTGTTTTGTCCCACGGCAACTATTCCTCGCTGGGAAATGGCAGTGTTTATGATTCGCGCGCGTCTGGCGCTGTACGGGGCCACCTTTACCACCGCCTCCGCGCCGTACTTTGCCGACGTACCGACGAACGTGGAGGGCAACGGGATGCCGTTTCCTTATATACAGCGGGCCTATGAGGAAGCGGTGACCGCCGGCTGCGGGACCAATCCGCTGATGTTCTGTCCGGACGACCTGGTGACGCGGGGACAGACGGCCTCGTTCATTATGCGGGCGTTGTTTAACGAGACCATGGTTCTGGGCCCGACGGCGCCCTACCTGACGGGAGTGAGTCCGTACGTGGTGGCCGCAACCCTGGGCAGTCAGATCACGGTGACCATCACCGGAGCAAACACCAACTTCCAAACCGGGGACACGGTCACGGTGCCCAGCGGGATGCTGACGGTGAGCAACGTGGTGGTGGATTCGGCGACCTCGATCACGGCGACGCTGACGGTAAGCGCGAGCGCGGTGGCCGGGCCGCAGGCGCTGGTGGTGACCAGCGGAGGGCAGGATCTTACACTGCCGCTGGCCATCCGGGTGGGGATGTACTGAGGGCTCGCAACACCCACTGCGTTAATTGCCGGTAATTGGCGGTAAAAGCGACTTTTGCCACGATTGCGAAGGGGGCGGCTGAGCCGCGCCGCCGGCTGGCGGTGATCGGTAGTATACTCAAGTCAAATCCCAGTCTTAATCAACCCAGTTTGTGCCACAGCGCGGAGACGCCCGGCGTTGGCGTCGCGGAGGCTGGCCAGCCAGGCCATCAGCTCCGACGCAACTTCTCGCTACGGTGCCAAACAAGGGGAGTTTCCCGGCCCGAACAGGCGGACTGGGCGCCTGTCGAGGGCGAATCGTGACGAGGTGGACGAATGCGTCGTACAGTGTTTCCGCCGCGGCGTTTTTTCGCGGCACTCTGGTCAGCCGGGCTTTGGCCCTTTTTGATCCTGACGGGGTGCGCCGCGCTTGCATGGGGACAATCGTCCAGCACGGCCGAGGCACTGGCCGCGCGGATTGGTGCGATCAATCGTGAGATGCAGGCCGCCGCCCCTGCGGAGGGGACGAGCGGGCGCCTTGCGAACCTTCTGGAAGAACGCGCGGCGCTGCTTTCGAAATTGATCGGCGTGGACCCCGCCGGGGCACTGGAATCGGCCCTCCAGTTGCAAATCGAGCGGCCCAGCCTGGCGCTGGAAACGAGGGGACAATGGAACGGCACAATCGAAGCCGTGATTTCGGACGGTTTTGCGGGGGCACGAAGCAGGACTAGCTGGTACCTGAATACCGGGCAGGAGCGGGTGGAGATGTTCTTTGCCGGCGAACCGCCGCGCCGGCCGGGAATTCATGTGAGCGCCGAGGGAATGAGGCTCGGCAATCGCCTGGCGGTTGCGGAGTTCAAGGAAGCAGCGCCGAACTCGGCTCCGTCTTCTACAGCGCTGAGTTGCACAACCATCGGTCCGCAGAATATCGCAGTGCTGATGCTGACCATGCCTTCCAATCGGGTGTTTCCGCCGGCGTATACGAAGGCCAGTCTGCAGGACGCATTCTTTGGAAGTCCCACCGACACCGGCGACGCTCAGTCTCTCAACGGGTATTGGAAGGAGATGTCCTACGGACTTACCTCGACGGCTGGACAGGTTTTCGGGCCGTTCGCATTAAGCCAGGATTACGACTACGATACGCAAAGCGCTCTGGAAACGGCAGCGATTAACGCGGCCGACTCGACGGTCGACTTCACGCAATTTACGAGAATCGCGCTCAT
>JBEKPY010000077.1:0-30062 GCA_049520275.1 Bryobacteraceae bacterium | reverse complement strand
GTCCCACGCCGATGTCAGGTTGAAATGCGCGGTCAGCACGGGATCGTGGATGTAGTTGGCGCCCGGCCCGGTGAAGCGCTTGGAGATCTGGGGATTCTGGTATGACGATACCTCGTAGTCGCTGTAGTAACTGCCCACTTCGAAGCGCTTTGAGAACCGCCATGATCCGGCAACATACCAGCCCGTTTCATCGACGTTGTTCACGATGGGCACCGGCACGGGCGAGAAGTGCAGGTACGCATCGCGAATGGTCCCGCGATACTCGGCGTCAAACCGGACTCTCCCTTTGGAGTATTCGCCGTAGTAGGCTGTCACACGATCCAGGTCGGTGTCATATGATACTGGAAATCCTTTCAGGCGTCCTTTCCAGTCCCGCTGGTTCAAAGCGAGCGACGCACCGAAGAACAGCCCGTCAAGCGGAGTGTTCCAGCGCAGGTCCACGCCTTCGGTCCGGCCGCTAATGCCGCCGTTCATTTTCACCCCGAGGTCTTCCAGACCGTACGTAAATCCACCATATGGGTCATCCGGAATCGTGCCGGCATACCCCTCATACGACAGCGAGCCTTTCCGCAGACTGATAGCGCCGTAAACATCCGCCCCCACGTGAGCGATGGTCATCGACCGCAGGTCCACGGGGTAAACCGACTGGGGCAGCAGCGCCCAGGTGTACAGGAAGGACTGGTCCTGCGTGTCGTTGAAGAGGCCCAGTGGCGTCTTCACTTTCCCGGCACGGATGCCAAACCAGTCCTTGAACTAATCGGCCAGTGCCCAGTCGAGTTGCGGGTGCCACTTGCCCATGGTTCCGATGTTGTGATCGTAGACCTGCGCGCCGACGCGGAACTTGTCGGTGAGCTGCGTGGAAACGTTCACCCCGCCATCGGTGAAGAAGCTGCCCTGACTGGTGTTCATGGTCAGGTAGTTGTTGTCGTTGGAATAAGCGAAGCCCTCCGACACGAAGCCGTGAAACTGGACGGTCTTTCCGTCCACCGTGAAAGTCGTGTAGTTTGAAATATCCTGCGCGCCGAGCGTCGCGGCTCCCCACATAGAAAGAAATAAAGCGACTGTCTTCAATCTGAAACTCATACGTCCTCTTTTGCGTGGCGCGCCCACGCGGCCCTGGGCGCCCACGCCTGCCTGCAAATCCGACCGCTTGATGAGCGGTCTTACTAAGGCTCATCGGAGTCGCGGTGAATAGTAATAGGAATTGTCTTTTTTGTAACGAAGCGGTGCAGAGTTCTACCGAATTATTGGGGAAGCGCGCCGGGCACCAGCCCCGCCCAGCGCCCGAACACCAGCGCCGCCGCTTCTTCCTGCTCCCGGTCGAAGGCGCCCGGGTCGAGGGACTCCCTGAGTTCGCGCACGTCGCCGCAGTTGGCGTCCTGGCGAATCCAGTCGGCGATCATGTCCGCGGTGGTCTCCAGATGGAATTGAAAGCCGTACACCCGCGAGCCGTAGCGGAAGGCCTGATTGCGGCACGCCTCCGACCACGCCAGATGGATGGCCCCGGCGGGCAGGTCGAAGGTCTCCCCGTGCCACTGCAGGACGGGGGAGGGATTTGCCAGACCGGTCAGCAGCGGGTCGCCGGCCCCGGCTTCGTTGAAATGCAGGGGAAACCAGCCTATCTCCTTCACCGGATTGCGGTAAACCCGCGCGCCCAGAGCTTTGGCGAGGAGCTGGGCCCCCAGACAGATGCCCAGCACCGGCCGGCCCGCCCGCACCGCCGCCTCGATCAGGCGAAGCTCGGCGCGCAGATAATCCAGGTCGTCGTTGGCCGACTGCGGCCCGCCCATCAGGATCAGCGCGGGAGAAGCGGCCGGATCCGGCGGCGCAGCCCCCGCGAACAGGTCGTAATACTGGTAGGAGAAGCCCGCCCGCTCCAGCGCCGGAGCGATCCGCCCGAGGTGCTCGAACGGTACGTGGCGCACTACCGTAATGGGGTTACCGGGCATTTGGTTGTAGTGAATCTCGTCAGACCAGAGTACCGAAAAAGGCCCTGGTCCGAAAGATGTCTATCGTTGTGAAACGATTCTTCCGATCTGATCAGTGGAGCGGTGCGCTACGCTATAGGAATCCGTGTGCGAGCGAAGTGGCCGGCTCCGGAAAACTGACCTGTGCGGGTACTGATTGCCGACGACAGTATAGTATCGAGGCACCTGCTGGAAGCGACCCTCCGAAAGTGGGGTTACGAGGTGGTGAGCGCTTCCGACGGGGCCGCGGCGTGGGACATCCTGCAGCGGGAGGAGGCGCCCGCTCTGGCCATCCTCGACTGGATGATGCCGGGGATGACCGGCCTCGAAGTGTGCCGTCTGGTCCGCCAGATGAACCGCGAACGCTACACCTACATTCTTCTGCTTACCTCGCGAAGCCAGAAGGAGGACCTCATCGAGGGCATGGAGGCGGGCGCGGACGACTACGTCACCAAGCCTTTCGACCAGCACGAGCTCAAGGTCCGGCTGCGCGCCGGGACGCGCATCATCGAGCTGCAGTCGGAACTGCTGGCCGCCCGCGAGGCTTTGCGCGAACAGGCCACCCGCGACGCCCTCACCCGGTTGTGGAACCGCTCCTCCATCCTGGACATCCTGCAGCGCGAGCTGGCGCGGTCCGCGCGGGAGCGGCGTCCGCTGGGCGTTCTGCTGGTCGACCTCGACCATTTCAAGAACGTCAACGACGCCCACGGCCATTTCGCCGGCGACGCGGTGCTGAGCGAGGCCGGCCGGCGGATGCAGAGCGATCTGCGCGAGTACGACGCGCTGGGGCGGTACGGGGGGGAGGAGTTCCTGGTGCTTCTTCCCGGCTGTGACGAACGCACCACGCGCAGCTCGGCCGAACGGATACGCGCTCATCTGGCCAATCAGCCGATGGTGCTGAGCGACACCACGCTGAACATCACGGGCAGCTTTGGCTGCACCTGCGCGAAGCCGGGCGTCCCCTGCACGGCCGAGGAGCTGATCCGCCGCGCCGATGAGGCGCTCTACCGGGCCAAGGATCTGGGCCGCAACCGCGTGGAATACTTCGACGCGGAGGATGCCGAAACGGCGCCCACCCCGGCGCCCGGCCTGACCCCCACGGCGGTCTGAGCAAAGAAACTCAACTAATTGACCTTTCCCAGATACTTATCCAGCCACCCCAGCACTTCTCGGGAAAGCTCGGGCTTACGCAGGGCGATGTTGTGCGGCGTATCGAGAATCACCTGGCGCTTGTCAGGTTCCGGTGTCCCGATCATGCGGAACATGGGAATCTGTGCGCGGTCGGGCGGAAACGTGAAATCGTATCGGCCGTTCATCATGAGCGCAGGCCGCCGGAGGCGCGGCGCGAAATCCACCTGATCGGCTCCCGCGGCCGCAGGTCCCAGGAAAAAACCTCCGTCCAGAAACACAACCGCTCTGAACCGGTCCTCAAGAGCTGTGAAAATCAAACCGTCCGCCGATCCCTGGCTGACTCCCACATAGGCGAGCTTGTCCTTATCGATTTCCGGGCGCGTTTCGAGATAGTCCACCGCCCGCCGCACCTCTTTGGACTGCCGAATCAGCCAGTCGAGGCTCCCGACTGTTCCTGGCCATGTTTCCGCTTCCTTTGCCCGCTCGTAGGTCCCGAGATAAATCGGATAGATTAATGCACGCCCGCTCTGAATGACGTAATCGATAAAGTCCATGTCGCCCAGGTTGTCACTGCTGGGCACGAGATTCGCCCTGGCGCTGGGGAAGAACACCACGGCCTGATATGGCGGGTGCACGTTTTTCGGAAGAAACAGGAACACTGGAAAGCGCTGGTCCGCGTAGCCGGCGTCGATGACGATCTTCTCTTTCGTCCAGTCCGCGGTGTTTTCGATAATTCCCTGGGTCTCCGGGCTGAGCGGACGGCTGGCGTCATAGCCGTACATCGCTTTGTAGACGGCGAATACGGCGTCTGAGGCCGGCTTTGCTTTGGCGAAATCTCTGGCCAGGCCAGTGACGGGACCGGCGGTGGCAGCCGGGAGCGGCGCCCTGTTGCGCACCGTGCGAAAACCGTTCGCCGGGGAACGGTCGAACGGGGGAAGAGCCTCCGGGTCGAAGGCCTGGTAGGTCTGCGTGTTCCAGGCCCCGCCCAGAATGAAGCGCTGGTCTCCATAGACGGTGTTCAGTGCCCACTCGCGCACGTTTCCGGTCATGTCGTACGTGCCGTACGGCCCGACGCTCGCGGTTGGCTCGGCCGGCAGAAGTCCGTGGCCTCCAAAGTTGCTCTGATTGACCACAAACCGGATCACGTCTTCGTCCGGCGCCGCCCGGTACCATTGCCCAATCGCGGGCAGGCTGTGGCCCATGTATTCGGCGCAGGCTGCCGCCTCATACCAGCTCACGCCGGAGACCGGGTAGTCGGTCCGGCCCGGCGGGAAATGTCCTCCTGCCCACGTGGACGGTCCGGAGCGGCCCGTCGGATCGCGAAACAGATCCATCGCCTCGTCCCAGCTCAGCTCTTTGCCGTCTTTCACGAACCTCTGTTTCCAGTATTGGCGTTTCTGGTACCCTCCCGCGTCCACGAACGCCTGATACTGCCGGTTGGTCACCTCGAACTTGTCGATGTCGTACGGCGGGAGCTGGTAATTCACCCACCCAATGAATCCGATCATATTTCCGTAGGAACCGCCGGGCACCGGGACCATGCCCGGCGGGGCGTCGAGCGCCGGTCCGAACGTGAACTGCATGTTGTCGGAAATGACGGGCGCTGCTACGAAATCAGCCGCGCCGGGTTTCGAGAGCCTCCAGCGCAGGAAGCCGGACGGGATGCGGATGCGCTGAAGTGGCGTGGTGCCGAGGGCGAACCATCCGCTGTCAGGCGAAGAATAGTCCTGAATCTCGACTTTGGCTCCCGAAGGCGCCGACCGGATAGAAACAAATCGCGCCGCGTTCTTTGCGATTTTGGCAAGCTGCGGATCGCCAGGCAGGTATCGCTCGGCTTTCTGAAGCGCCAGAAATGCCGCCAGCGGTTTCCCCGCCTCCATAAGCCGGGAGATTTCCGGGACCGCTTCCTGCCTGGCCCAGATCCGATGTTGCGCTCTCCGGTACAACCAGGCGCCGCCGCCGATCAGCAGAACGAGCAACAAAACAACGGGAACCACATACGCAGGCCGCAGCAGAGAACGCCGCGCCGGAGCGTCGAGCCGATCCGCCAGAGCGGTCAGTTCACCAGCAACTTCGAGGGCGGATTGAGGCCGTTGTGCAGGGTCTTTCTGAAGGAGCTTCGTCACAATCCAATCGAGATTCGACGGAATTGCGGCGCGCTCCCGGGAAGGAGGCGGCACGGAGACACGGGATCCGCTGGCCAGCATCTGTCCGAGCGACGCTCCGGGGAACGGCAGCTTCCCCACCGCCATTTCGTACAACACCAGGCCGAGAGCGAACAAGTCCGTGCGAGCGTCCGCCTCGTGCCCGGCCATCTGCTCCGGCGCCATGTACACGGGAGTGCCCACGATCATATTGGCCTCCGTCAGCGGCGCCTCACCGAGCTTCCTGGCAATTCCGAAATCCAGCACCTTCAGGCCGTGACGTGTGAGCATGACGTTGGCTGGTTTGAGGTCGCGATGAACGATGCCATGAATGTGCGCTTCCGCCAGCGCGCCGGCGATTTGCGCTCCGAAGCGCGCCACGCGGCCGGGAGGCAAAGGGCCTCTGCGGACTTCTTCCGCCAGAGTGCTGCCCTCCAGCAGCTCCATCACCAGGTAATTCGGGCCGACGTCGTGGAGAGTACAGATATTCGGATGGCTCAACGTGGAAATCAGCCTGGCTTCGCGCTCGAAGCGATCGCCGTACTGCGCCTGAGTTATCTTGATGGCGACCGCGCGGCCCAGGCGCGTGTCGGTGGCCCGATAGACGATGCCCATGCCGCCGGCGCTGATCGGGCCGTCAATCCGGTACGGGCCCAGTTTCGCTCCCTCGGCGAAGACGGTCGTGATTGACGTTTCCCCCGGAATCTGCGTGCCTGGCTGGTCGAGGATGCTCTCTCCCGAATGCACCCCCAGCATCTGCTCCACGCAAAGACGGATGTCAGGATCGGCCTTCTCGAGCAATGCTGCACGCTCCGCGGGCGCGCGCTGTTGTGCGGCATTGTACAGATCTTCGATTCTGTGCCAGCCTTCCGGGGTCACTCCGCCACCTGATCGTTGTATTCTAGCGTATCGATCGAGCCGCTCAGCCCGCTGATGCCACTGGCTTATACCTCCATTTACTCCCTTTCTCAGTGCGTGGATGCCTTGGACGTCCTGGTCTCGGCCACCTGGAAATGGCTGAGCGTGGCGGCGTACTGCGAGAGCCCCTTGTACAGCGCCTCGGCGATCTTCTGGCGCGTCTCCGGACGCTTCAGCAGCCGCTCATCCTGCGCGTTGCTGACAAAACCGATCTCGGCCAGCACCGAGGGCATGGAGGCGCCGATCAGCACCACGAAGGGAGCCTTGCGAATGCCCCGGTCGCGGTTGCGCGCGGATTTCATGGAGTAGGCGCAGAGCGCGTTTTGAATGCGCTGGGCGAACTCGCGCGACTCGTCCACCTTGTCCTTCAGCGCGATCTTCTGCAGCAGTCCCTCGAGGTCGTTGATGGTCATGGACGACTCCGCGTTTTCTCTCGCGGCCACCTCCAGCGCCTCCTTTGAAGTGGTGAAGTTCAGATAGTACGTCTCCACCCCGCTGGCCGTGCGCACCGGCGACGAGTTGGCGTGGATGGAGAGGAACAGGTCGGCCTGGTTGGCGTTGGCTATGGCGGTGCGCTCTTCGAGCGGAATGAAGCGGTCGTCGGAGCGTGTGTACACCACCTGGCTGCCCATCCTCTCTTCAATCAGGGCGCCCAGCCGTTTGGAAACGTCGAGCACCAGGTCCTTCTCCCGCAGGCCGGTGGGCCCCACGGTTCCGGTATCGTGGCCGCCGTGGCCGGCATCGATGACGATGCGGTTGACCTTGAGGCCGAGAACGCGAATCATCGACCGGTCGCCGCTGGTGGTTCGGCGCGCCGGCCAGGCGACATCCGACGGCGCGACCGCGCGCAGCGGAGGGCTGGTTTCGACCTCCGGCGGCGGCACGCGATCCTGCGGATTAACATGGAGCGCCGGCGGCGGCGGAACGTCGAATCTGGCGAGAAGCGCGGGATTGGCGCGGGTGGGTGCGCCGGCCGCCAGCGCCGGAGGCGGCTCCATTACCGCTTGTCCATAGGCCGGCGGCACGGCCCGGACCGCCACGGGCGGCGGCGTAAACACACGGATAACCGCGGGCGGCGGGATCAGGGCGCGCTCGGCGGAGGCTAAGGTGGCCTCCCCTTCCGGCTCCTTCGGCGCTGCGCCGGGGCTGCGCAATTCGATGATCAGCCGGTCGGGATTGGCCAGCGTCTCCGTGGTGAATGTGCTGGCGCTCTCGAGGTCAAGGACGATTCGTGTGACCCCGTGCTGGGTTTCGGCCACGCGAATCTGCTTCACAAACCGGTCGTGAACGGGAATCACGTTCACGCCCCGCCGATCCAGATCCGGCCTCGTCCCCGGCAGATCGAAAAACAGCCGCTCGGGGTTGGGCAGGCGGTCGGAATGGAATGTGAATTCACCCGTCGCTTCGATGGCGATGCGAGTAACCTCTCCCATGGACCAGAATCGTACCGCCGTGACATGGGACGCGACGGGCGTGCTCGGGGCGGCGTCCCGGCGTTCGCGCGACGTGGTATTCGCCGAAGCCGCCAGCGAAAAAACCAGAACCGCCGCGAAGATTCCGGCGCGGAACCGCTTTTGAGGACCTCGCGCGCAACCGACCGCGGCCCGCGCCGCCTCGGCCACGCGAGTTCCCGGCCTGTGTGGCGCCGCGGGCTCGCGGCTTGTGTGCGTTCGGGGGAGGAGGAGCATACCGTTTCCGTCTACCGTTCGGTTACGATGTGCAACCGGCCGCGTTCGTCGTAAAACGTGACCAGTTGCGGTTGTTTTTCCTCCGGCGGCGGTTGGGCAAAGGCCGGCGCCTTTGCCTCCCCGTCGGCTTTCCGGTCCGGTGCGGCCTTCTTCTTCGCCTCTTCGTACTGCTGGCCGACCTTCTTCACGTAGGCCACCGTCTCGCGATACGGCGGGACGCCATTGTACTTCGTCACCGCCTCTTCACCCGCGTTGTAGGCGGCGATGGCGAGTCGGTCGTCCTTGAACGTGTCCTGCAGAAACCGCAGGTAGCGAACGCCCCCCTCCACGTTCTGTTTGATGTCGAACGAATTGGACACGCCAAAGCGGCGCGCCGTCGCCGGCATCAGTTGCATGATGCCCTGCGCGCCTTTCCATGACACTGCCGCCGGGTTGAACCCGCTCTCCGCCGAGATCACCGAATTCACCAGCGCGGGGTTCACGTCGTAGTCCTTCGCCGTCTTCTCCACCAGCGCCTGGATGGCCGGATCGGGCGCCGTCTGCCGGGGGGGCCGCTGGCGAGCCGCCGGTATTGGCACCAGCACGCGGACCAGCCGGCCGGTGCGGCCATCCACGCGCACGGTCGATTTCAGGCGCGGCGCGGGCGCCACGTTCTGAACCGTCCCCGGATTGTCGCCGGCGCCCTGCATCCTGGCGTTCGTCCCGATCAGCAGGAAGGCCGCGGTAAAACAAAACGCGACCATTTGTTTTAGTCGATTATAGCCGGATCTGGTTCCTTTGGAAAGACTTAATTGCATGGACGGCAAACCGGACCGTGATGCTATCATTCTCTCATGCGGGAAGCGGGGTTTGTGCTGGCCGGCGGCCGCAGTTCCCGCATGGGCCGCGACAAGGCGCTGATTCGGCATTGGGGCGTGCCTCTGGTGGTTCGGGCGGCGGCGGCCGTGGCCGACGCCGCTGGCTCGGTTACCATTCTGGGCGATCCCGGTCTCTATGGCCGTTTCGGATGGCCGATTCTGGCCGACGCCGCGCCGGACCTGGGGCCCATCGGGGGTCTTCTCACCGCCCTCGAACACACCGGCGCCGAGTGGAATGTTCTGGTCGCCTGCGACATGCCCGAGCTGTCCTCCGATCTGCTCCGCCAGTTGCTCCGGAAGACCGTCCGAGCGCGGGGCCGCTGTGTGGCGCCGGTCACCGGGGACGGGTTCGAGCCCCTTTGCGCGGTTTACCGGCGCAGCGCGCTCCCCGAGGTCCGCTCCGCCATCGCCGCCGGACGCCTGAAGATGCGCGATCTGCTGGCGCGGCTGGACGCCCTGCCCGTCACCGGCCTCGACGCGGCGTTCTTCCGCAACGTCAACACTCCCGAGGACTGGAGCAGCTACCTGCATCGCCGATGACCGACGTTTCCCACTACATAGAGTTCCGGCATGTATATAAGACGTTCGACGAGCCCGTCCTGGCCGACGTCAGTTTCTGGCTGGATGCCGGAAAAACGCTGGCCATCATCGGGCGCAGCGGCGTGGGCAAGTCGGTCAGCCTCGGGCACATCATGGGCTTCCTCAAGCCGGACCGTGGCCGGGTGATGGTGGCCTACCAGGACATCACCGATTTCGACGAGGCCCGGCTTCGCCAGATTCGCAAAAAGGTCACCATGGTGTTTCAGTCGGGCGCGCTGTTCGATTCTCTCACCGTGGGCGAGAACATTCTGTTCTCGCTGGAGCTGAGGGAAGACTACAACGAACAAAACAAAGAAGATGTGGTGGACGGTCTGCTGGACATCGTGGGCCTGCTGGCCTACCGCGACGTGTACCCGGCGGACCTCTCCACCGGCTACAAACGGGCGGTGGCCATCGCCCGCGCGCTGGCCGCCCAGCCGGAGTGCATCCTCTACGACGAGCCCACCACCATGGTGGACCCGATCATGTCCGACGACCTCACCAACCTCATGCTCAAGCTGAAGCGGCAACTGAAGCTGACTTCCGTGGTGGTGACCCACGAGCTGGATCTGATGCGCAAGGTGGCCGATTCCGTCGTGTTCCTGTACGAGGGAAAGGCGATTTACTTCGGCCCCGTCGAAGATCTGGACCGCTCCGACCACCCGCACATCCGCGAGTTCCTGGCCATGGACCGGGTGGAACTGTAGGGAGAAACGGTTTATGGGCGCCAGAAACGATGGCTCCGGTTGATCCGGGCGAGACGCTGCGCGAGGACTTCCTGGCGCCGCTGGGCCTGACCGCGAATCGGCTGGCGATGGAGCTACTGGCGCCCGGACCCGGGTGAACGATGTCGTTCGCGGCAGGCGGGCCATTACCGCGGACACCGCCTCCGCCTGGCGCGCTACTTTGGCACGACGCCGCAATTCTGGATGAACCTTCAGGCAAACGGCCGCCTGATCCGGCAAAGTCCCGGCACAGGCGAGCGAATGGTCTTGTTCAAAGGAAGCGGTCCCTGGAACCTCGCCAACGGCGCTCGGCTAATGTTCCAGAAGCTGAAATGTTCTTGCGCGAGCTGCTCAAGGTCTGAATGTCTCACTCCGCCACTTCTACCAGTTCCCGCAACTCCTCCGCAGTCGCCTCGCGATCGATCACTCGGGCCCTCGAGACAATCAAGCGGATCAGCTTGTCTTCCCGCAGACGGTCCCAGGTCTGGGCGGGCGGCTCGCCCGGGTAGCGCTCGCGCTGGAGTTCCTCTTCGACCGGGAGAATCTCGTAGCGCCGCGCCATCTCGGCGACGACGGCTCCCAGCCGGACGCGCCGTTCGGCGATTGCGGCGAGTTCGGCTTCCATCGCTTCGCGCTCGGCCAATGTTGTGGAGGCTGAAGCCAGCGCTTCATCCGCCGCGCGCCGGATCAGCGCTTGCTCCCGCGCGACCAATTGGGGCGCAAGCGGAAAATGGTACGCCTTGTCCAGAGTATCGAGCACCCGTTGGCGCAGGCGATTCTCGAGCAGTCTGTCCGCCGACTCCGCTGTCATGCCAGGCAGGTGCAGCGCGGATTGCGGAACCGACAGCCGCTCGATCTCGATCGCCGCGAAGTCGAGCGGCGCGAGTTCCGCAAGATGCGTTGCCACCAACCGGAACTCCACGGTCTCCGCCGTATCCGCGCTCAGTTCCAGCGAGGCCGCCAGCTCCCCGCGCGCGAGCACGCTGTCGGCCGCCTCGGCCCCGAGCCTCTGAATCGCCTCCGCGCGAGCCTTCACCCCGTAGCGCTGTTCAAGCACCGCCCAGGGAATCCTCCCTGGGCGGAAGCCAGGAAGCCGGACACTCTTGCCGATCTCGTTCAGCCGTTCGGCCGCGCGCGCCGAGACCTGCGAGCCTGAGACGCGCACCCGGTAAACGCGCCGGGCCGGGCTGCGGTCGGTCTCCTCCAGTACGATGGCGTCGTTCACAGTCGTTACAGGTCGATCCCATAGCGGAGCAGATTGTTGTAGCTCTTGTTGAGCAGGACACTCAGATCGCGATCGCCATGAGCGCCCGCCTGGCCCGCAGCCCGATTGAGATCGATGAGGATGGCTCGCAGCCGCTCATCGCGCACGCTGCTCTGGATCCAGGTGACTGCCGCCAGCCGGACACCGCGTGTGACCGGGGTGACGCTGTGGATCGTCGTCGACGGATACACCACCGCCTCCCCCGCGTCCAGCTTGATCTCCTGCTCGCCGAACGGGGTTTCCAGGATGAGCTCGCCGCCATCATAACTGGCCGGATCGCTCAGGAAAATGGTCATGGAAAGATCGGTGCGCATCTGCTCACCGCCCCTGCCCATCACCGCGGAATCGACGTGCGAGCCGTACTGCATCCCATTCTCGTAACGGTTGAACAGGGGAAGCAGGATCCGCTTGGCAAATGCGAAGGATTGAAGCACCTGGCTGCGGTGGAGCGCCGCCAGGACGATCCGGTCCGCTTCGTTCGGCTCGCCGCTCCCGCGCTCGGCTTGCAGGTTATTCTTAACGTCGCGAGCCGGACCGGTCGAGGTCAGCTTGCCATCGACAAAATTCTGCCGGCCCAATAGAGAGACGATCGTGGACAACTCGTCCTGATCGAGAATCCGGAGAACCTGGAAATCCATCGGCCCGGCGCGGGGCTTTCCCGGCTAGCTCTTCCGGAGGCGGCGGCGCAAAACCAGCGCTCCGAGTCCTGCGAGCCCTGCTCCCAGAGTGCCGAAGGTCCCTGGCTCGGGGGTGCCGCTCGGAAGATTCAGCGTCAATACATAGGGCGTCCCGGATTCGTTGCCCGCCTTAATATCCACTACCAGGAATCCGTCCATCGGAACGGTCCCAACCGGATTGAAGGTGGCGCCCGCCCCAACAACCGACTCAGCGGTCACGACGGCATCCGCGTCGTTCAGCAACTCCACTCCAATCCCTCGGACCCCGTTGTTCAGAAAACTGAAACTGAGGCTGCTCAGCGATACGCCGCCAGGAAGACCTTGAAACTCATAGTACTCGTTAGACCCGTGATTGAGGCTTGCCGTGCCATCCACCTGAGTCGTGCCGGCGGGAAGCTCGGTTCCTGGGAAGGTATGGCCGAAGCCACCGCCCGGTTCGGTAATTGTGCTACCAAGCGCTGCAACGCTCGCCGCGGCTGTCAGGCACGTAGTTGCGAGCAGGCGTGTTGCGAGCCGCTTTAGTGCGTTTGTTTTCTTCAACCTGGTCCCCCTCCAGAAGAGAACTCTGGTAGAGTAGCACAAAAGGTGCATGACATCAATCCTGAATTCACTCGTATCAAGGCAGAGTAGAAATGTCGCCTCCCGGGCAAGGTAGCAACCCGATCCGCGCTGGCCGCCCAGCCGGAGGGCATCCTCTACGACGAGCCCACCCATGCTCAAGCTGAAGCGGCAACTCAAGCTGACCTCCGTGGTGGTGACCCACGAGTTGGATCCAATGCGCAAGGTGGCCGATTCCGTCGTGTTTCTGTACGAGGGAAAGGCGGTTTACGTCGGCCCTGTCGAAGATCTGGACCGCTCCGGCCACCCGCACATCCGCGAGTTCCTGGCCATGGACCGGGTGGAGCTGTAGGGAATGGTGGCACGCCTGGCTGCAACATCACTCCTGCTCACGCTTGCCGTGTTGCTCGCCCATGCGGCCGACCCCAAGGGCACAGGAGGGCGCGAGCCGACCTTGAATTGTCGCTGAAAGCGCACGAGTTTTGCCGGCCATCGATGCCCGGCAGCGGGAAACCGGGCGCGGGCGAACCGATGGCGAGCGTGGGATGCTCAGGGACTAGCCGCGGCCGACCATCGTTTCCAGGCTTGTGGCCAGGGAGGCCAGCGCATCGGCGTGGCCGGCCAGCTCGGTGCTGGCGGCGGAACTCTGCTCGGCGTGCGCGGCGGTGCCCTGAGTCAACTGATTCATCTGGCTCACGGACCGTCCGATTTCGCCGATGCCGCGAGCCTGTTCCTCGCTGCTGCTGACGATGGCATCGGCCTGCTGCTGGATCAGGGCGGCCACCGCCTCCCTTTTTGCCATCGTCTCTCGCACGGCTTCGAGCCTGGTTTGCCCTTCATGTGCGCCGGCCACGCTGCGGTCGATCAACACCGCGGTCTTCTTCGCCGCTTCCGCGCAGCGCTGCGCCAGTGTCCGAACCTCGTCCGCCACCACCGCAAACCCCATGCCCGCCTCGCCGGCGCGGGCCGCTTCCACAGCGGCGTTCAAGGCGAGAATATTGGTCTGGAAGGCGATTTCATCGATGACTCGCAGCACCTTTGCGGTTTCCCCGCTCGATTGATTGATCGCCACCACTGCCTCAGTCAACTGCTCCGCGGCCGCTTTGGTCGACCTGCTCATCACCGTCATCTGCGCCAGCAGGTCGGCCGTCCGGTGCGCCGCCTCGGTGTTCTGGCGGGTGATCGCCGCGATCCCTTCCGTCGCCGCCGAGGTTTCCTCGATGGAGGCCGCCTGCTGCGATGCCGCGTCCGCCAGAGACTGGCTCGAAGCGGAGACCTGTTTTGCGGCGTCCGCGATGCTGGAGGACCCGGCGGTCAGCTCACTCACCACGTCGCGGAGGCCGCGCGTCGTCCGCCGCAACAGGAACCAGACGGCGAGCCCGGCCGCCAGCGCGACGCCGATCAATCCGACGACGATTCCGCGCGCCCACGCCGTAACCACGCGCGCCCGCTCGATGCCCTCCTGCATGTAGGCATGCTGGCGTTGTATCAGCCCGTCGGCTGCCGCGGTCATGTTCCCTCCAATGGTCACCAGGTTCGCCGCATCGATGCGGATCGCTTCTTCCACCTCGCCCGCCAGAGCCAACTGATAGTTCCGCTCGTGAAACTCGGCATACTTCCGTGCGTTACCCAGCAGCGTGTCCAGCAGCCCGCTCTCTTCGTCCGAGACCAGCAGGGGCCGGATCCGGCCGGAGTGTGCCTGAAGATCGCTCCACCCCGTTAAGAACTGTTTTCGGGCAGCCGCCACCTTGTCGTCCAGTTTGAGCGTGGAGAACAGCAGGATCCCGCGTTCGCCGAGGCGCATGGTCAGAATGTCGCTCTTGGCCAGGGCAAACAGCTCCATTCTTTTTGCCGAGCTGTTCACGGCGGTGTCCAGTTCCCCCGAAGTCCGGGCCACGGCTGCGAGGCCGGCGCAGGCCAGCGCTCCCGCAACCAGCAACAGCCCGGCGTAGCCTATCGTCAACTTCTTACCAACGGTCATCGTGCCCCCGCTGGGCTTATCGGCACGAATGGGACAATTTCGAATGGGTACCCCGGACATGTGGCGGCGGGCGGCGCAGATCCATGAACCGCTCGCTTACAATGGACACGGAGGCACACCCATGATCGTGGAAGCGGCTCCGTCGCTGGCGAACGAAACCAATCCATGGCTCGCGGCGGCGGCGAGATTCGACGAGGCGGCCGACCGGCTTGGTCTGGACGAGGGTCTGCAGAAGGTGCTTCGCAACTCCGCCCTCGAGGTCACCGTGCACATTCCGGTGCTGCTCGACGACGGGCGCATCGAGCTGTTCACCGGCTACCGCGTACAGCACTCCATCGCCCGCGGCCCGGCCAAAGGCGGCATTCGCTACGCCCCCGACGTCAACCTCGACGAAGTGCGCGCGCTGGCCGCATGGATGACCTGGAAGTGCGCGGTGGTGAACATCCCCTTCGGCGGCGGCAAGGGCGGTATTATCTGCGATCCGGCGGTGCTCTCGGAGAGCGAGCTGGAACGCCTCACCCGCCGCTACACCGCGGGGATTATGGACATCCTGGGACCGGAGCGCGACGTGCCGGCGCCCGACATGAACACCACCGAGCAGACCATGGCTTGGATCATGGACACCTACTCCATGCACAAGCGGCACACCGTGACCGCGGTGGTCACCGGCAAGCCGTTGGATCTGGGCGGCTCGCGCGGCCGTCCGGAAGCCACCGGGCGCGGATGCCTGTTCGTCACCCGCGAGGCGCTGCGCCGTTTCGGCCTCCAGCCGGCCAGCACGCGGGTGGTGATTCAGGGCTTCGGCAACGTGGGCGGCATGGCCGCGAAGCTGATGGCCGCGGCCGGTTTCCGCATCGTCTCCGTTATCGAGTGGGACGGCGCCGTCTACAATTCGAACGGCCTCGACATCGCCGCCCTGATGAAGCATCGCCACGACACCGGCTCCGTCCTCGGTTTTGCGGAGGGCGAGGAGATCGGCCGCGACGAAGCGATGTACCTCGATTGTGAGGTGCTGCTGCCGGCCGCGAAAGAGAACGTGATCACCAGCCACAACGCCGCCCGGCTGCGCGCGAAGATCCTGTGCGAGGGCGCCAACGGCCCCACCACGCACGAAGCGGACCGCATCCTCGCCGACAAGGGAATCTTCGTGATCCCGGACATTCTGGCCAACGCCGGCGGAGTTACCGTCTCCTATTTCGAATGGGTGCAGGACCGCCAGGGCTACTTCTGGAACGAGAAACTGGTGAACGACCGCCTCGAGGAGATTATGGTGGACAGCTTCCGCGACATCGTGGGCTACGCCGAAAAGCACAGCGTGAACAACCGCATTGCCGCGTACATGGTGGCGCTGGACCGCGTGGCCTTCGCCATCCGCAAGCGCGGCCTGTACGCGTGATGACGTACTGCCGCACCCCGGAAAGTGGGGCAGGCTCTCAGCCTGCGGCGGCCTCTCAGGCCGCCCAACCGACGCATGTCCAGTGACGCCTCCACGCCGCTGATGCGGCAATATCACGCCGTCAAACAACAGGCCCCCCAGGCGCTGCTGCTGTTCCGTTTGGGCGATTTCTACGAACTCTTCTACGACGACGCGGTCACCGCCGCGCGCGAGCTGGAGATCACCCTAACCTCGCGCAACAAGGAGAAGGGCCAGGCCATCCCCATGTGCGGCGTGCCCTACCATGCCGCCGAAGGCTATATCGCGCGGCTCATCCAGAAGGGCTACCGCGTGGCCATCTGCGACCAGATGGAATTGCCCAGCGCGGCGAAGAAGCTTGTCCGCCGCGAAATCACCCGCGTGGTGACGCCGGGCACGGCCACCGAATCCACGCTGCTGCGCTCGCACGAAAACAACTATCTGGCCGCCGTCGCGCCCGCGGGAGCGCGCGCGGGCGTGGCCCACGTGGACATCTCCACCGGCGAGTTCCGCACCACCGAAATGGACACCGCCGACGTCGCCGCCGCGCTCGAAAACCTGAACGTCCGCGAGGTGCTCACGCCGGAAAAGCTCGACGGCCTGCCCGGCTTTCGCACCACCATGGAGGACTGGGTCTTCGGATTCGACTACGGCGAGGCCGCCCTGCGCGATCACTTCCGCCTGCTGACGCTGGAAGGCTGCGGTCTGGCTGGCCGGCCGCTGGCCGTGGCCGCCGCCGGCGCGGTTCTGCACTACCTGCGCGACACGCAGAAATCCGCGCTCGATCACCTGGAGCGCCCCGCCTGGTACGACCGCGGCGAGTCTCTGGTGCTGGACGCGGCGACGGTGCGCAACCTCGAGCTGCTGGAGCCGCTGTTCGTGGGGGAGAAGCACGAAGCCACGCTCATCAGCGTGCTGGACGAGACCTGCACCGGCATGGGCGGGCGGCTACTGCGCCAGCGCCTGCTGCGGCCGTCGGTGGATCGCGAGGAGATCCGGCAGCGTCTGGACGCCGTCGAAGAGGCGCTGGCCGCCACCATCGCGCGCGCGGAGATGCGCAAGGTGCTGGCCGGCATTCTCGATCTCGAGCGGCTCACGGCGAAGCTGACCCTGGGAACCGCGGGCCCGCGCGAGCTGCTGGCGCTGGGGCGCTCTCTGGCCGCGGCGCCGTCGCTCGCCGCGCACGCCAGGGACCTGCGCAGCGAGCGCCTGGCGCGCTTGCGCGGCGAGCTCGACGAGATCCCCGAGCTGCGCGACCGCATCCTCACCGCCATCGCCGAGCAGCCGCCCGCCAGCATCGCCGACGGCGGCGCCATCCGCGACGGCTTCCACGCCGAGCTGGACCAGTTGCGCGACATCAGCCGCAACAGCAAGCAGTACATCGCGCAAATCGAAGCGCGCGAGCGGGCGCGCACCGGCATCCAGTCGCTGAAGGTCCGCTTCAACAACATATTCGGGTACTACATCGAAATCTCCAAGGCGAATCTCCATCTGGCCCCGCCCGATTACGAGCGCAAGCAGACGCTGGTGAACGCCGAGCGCTTCACCACGCCGGAACTCAAGGAGCTGGAGAGCAAGATCCTCGACGCCGAGGACAAGATTCTCACACTGGAGCGGCAGATCTTCCAGGACATTCGCGCGTTTGCCGCGTCGCTGGCCGGCCGCATCCGCTCCACCGCCGCCGCCGTCGCCGACATCGACGTTACGCTCGCCCTGGCCGAGATCGCCGCCCGCAACCGCTATGCGCGCCCCTCGTTCTCCGGCGCCGACGAGATGCGCATCGCCGCCGGCCGTCACCCGGTGATCGAGAAGCTGGCCGCGCGCGAGGCCGTCCGCTTCATCCCCAACGACCTCTATCTGAAATCGGAGACCGAGTTCATCGCCGTCATCACCGGGCCGAACATGGGCGGCAAGTCCACCTATCTGCGACAGGCGGCGCTCATCGTCATCCTCGCGCAGATGGGCTCGTTCGTGCCGGCCGAATCCGCCGTGCTGCCCATTGTCGACCGCGTGTTCACGCGCATCGGCGCCTCCGACAACCTCGCCCGCGGCCGATCGACGTTCATGGTGGAGATGACCGAGACCGCGGTGATCCTGAACACCGCCACCGCGCGCAGCCTGATCGTGCTGGACGAGATCGGCCGCGGCACCTCCACCTACGACGGCCTCGCGCTGGCCTGGGCGGTGATCGAGCACATCCACCGGCGCATCCGCGCCAAAACGCTGTTCGCCACGCACTATCACGAGCTGACCGAGCTGGCCGACCAGCTCGACGGCGTGCGCAACCTGCATGTGTCGGTGAAGGAGGCCGGCGATCAGGTAATCTTCCTGCGCCGCGTGGAGCCGGGCCGCGCCGACCGCAGCTACGGCATCGAGGTGGCGCGGCTCGCCGGCCTGCCCCTGAGCGTCGTCGAGCGCGCCCGCGGCATTCTCGCGCTGCACGAGAAATCGGAACACGCCGTCACCGAGGAGCTGGCGCCGCGGCCCGGTTCCACCCTCCAGATCCAGTTGTTCGAGCCGGTGAACTGGCAGATCGCCGAGCGCATCCGCGGCGTGAACGTGGACGAGCTGCGTCCCATCGAGGCCCTGCACCTGCTGCACGATTTGCAGGAAGAGCTGAAGAGAGGCTGAGCGTGCTCGACGTTCCGGGAGACTCACATCGGGGCGCAGGTTGTAACCTCCAGGGACACGCGGCGCCAGCCGCGTTCCTGCGGCGCCCGGCGAGGACTCGCCCCGATGGCGGGCGCCGGCCGCGACACCGGCTCGCCGGAGGAACATGAGGGTCGCCGGGCTGATCAGCGGCACGTCGGTGGATGGCATCGACGTGGCCGTTTGCGATATCACCGACGAGGCCATCGTGCCGGTGGCGTCGGGAACGGTCGCGTATCCGCGCCCGGTGCGCGAGGCCATTCTGGCGGTCTCCAACGCCCGCGCGCACGTCGGCGAGATTTCGCAACTGAACTTCCTGATCGGGGAGTTGTTCGCCGACGCGCTGGCGCGGACCTTCCGGCTGGACACCGTGGAGCTGATCGGCTCCCACGGGCAGACCATCTTCCATAACACCGAATCGACCCTGCAGATCGGCGAGGCGGCGGTGATCGCCCAGCGCACGGGCAAGCCGGTGGTGGCCGATTTTCGCGTGGCCGACATGGCCGCGGGCGGCCGGGGCGCCCCGCTGGTTCCGTTTCTCGACTACCGCCTGTTCCGCGACCCCCACCGTCATCGCGTCGCCCTGAACATCGGCGGCATCGCCAACATTACCGTGATCCCGGCCGGAGCGCGGCCCGAGGACGTGGTGGCATTCGACACCGGTCCGGGCAACATGGTGATGGACGCGCTGGCGCCGCCCTTCGACCGCAACGGCGAGCGGGCCCGGGCGGGCCGCGTGAACGAGCTGCTGCTGGCCGGGCTGCTGCAGGATCCCTACTACGCGCAACCCCCGCCCAAAACCGCCGGGCGCGAGCAGTACGGCCAGGAGTTTGTCGAACGCTCGGGCATCGATATCGCCACCGCGGCGGCGCTCACCGTGCGCACCATCGCGCAGGCTATCGAACGATACCCGGAGACCCAGGAGGTGATCGTCTCCGGAGGCGGCGCGCACAACCTCTGGCTGATCGAGCGGCTGTGCGACAGTCTCCGGCCCCGCCTGATCGCTTCCGCCGACCTCGGCGTGGACGTCGACGCCAAGGAGGCCATGCTTTTCGCGCTGCTCGCCTGGGAGACCTGGCACCTCCGCCCCGGCAACCTGCCCTCGGCCACCGGCGCGGCCCGGCCCAAGATCCTCGGCAAGATCAGCCTGCCGTAGGGGGCATTCGGATGTGGGGCAGCGCCGTGCGCTGCGGCGGACCCTCGGTCCGCCTCCCTCGAAGTGACGCGCATCATCTCCATGAGGAAGGCGAACCGGCGTGAGCAAAAAATCTATCAATAGCGACCTGGCGAGAGTTGATCGCATGAAGGACGCCGATATCGACTATTCGGACATCCCGCCTCTCGACAACACGTTCCTGACGAAGGCGACGGTAGCGTGGCCTCCCGTCAAAACACAACTGACCATCCGCCTTGACGCCGACGTGCTGTTGTGGCTCAAGTCCCATGGCAGAGGTTACCAGACGCGCATCAACCGCATCCTGCGCGTCGCCATGGAGAGCCAGCCCCCGCGACGGCCGTCGCAGCCTCGTCGGAAGGCCGTGCGCTCGGCCGATTGAACCGCGCCCGCCGGACCATCTGATGACCGAGTCCGAACGTTAGGCGGGGTGAGTGCGGATACCGGCTGGACGCGCCGGGTGGCCGATGTCTGCAATCTGCTTCCGGCTCTCGCATATCTGCGACAGGACGCCGAGCCCCGAAAAAGACCGGACAAACGAAACCGCGCTCGAAGGCTCTCTCATCTTCCCTCACTCCTCCCGCAGCGTGGCCACCGGATCGATCCCCGCCGCCCGGCGCGCCGCGGTATAACTGGCCAGCGCCGCCGCCGACGCGATCACCAGCACCGCCGTCGTGAACACCGCCCCATCCGACGCGCTCACCCCGAAGAACATCCCCTCCAGCAATCGCGCGAATCCGAACGCCGCGGGCCCGCCAATGGCCATTCCCACCGCCGCCAGCGTCACACTTTGCCGGATGAACATCCACACTACCGTTGACGCCGCCGCGCCCAGGGCCATGCGCACGCCAATCTCGCGTTTGCGCTCCGACACCGCGTGCGCCATGATGCTGTACACACCGACACTCGAGAGAATCAGCGCGAGCACGCCAAACGACCCCATCAGCGAAGCGATCAGCCGCACCGGCGCGGTCTCCATCCCGAACAGCTTCTCCATGGTCATCACGTCGTAGGCGGGCAGCTCGGGGTCGAGGGCATGAATCGATCCCAGCGCCGCCGCCGTCACCCCGCGCGGATCGTCCGTGCGCAACACCACCGTGAACGACTCGCCCGGCGCCTGCCGGATTGGCTGGTACACCATATCCCGAACGCCCAGCTCGAACGGATCGTTGCGAATGTTGCCGGCCACGCCGACCACGGTGAGCCACGGGCTTCGCGCCTCCGGCGGGCCAATCCGGATCTGCCTGCCCAGCACATCCTCGCCCGCAAACTCGTGGCGCGCGAACGATTCGCTGACCATGGCCACCTGGGCGCCGTTCTCGTCGTCCCCGGCGGTGAAGGCGCGGCCGGCAAGAACGGGCAGCCGCATGGCGCGAAAATACTGCGGGCTCACCGTCGCGGCGTGCGCGAACGCGTCCGCCTGGCTGGCCGCCGCGGCGCGCCCGGCAATGGCCACGGGCACGTTGTTATGGTAGTTGGAATACGGCAGATACCGCGCCAGCGCCGCGCTCCTCACCACGGCGAGCGCGCTCACGCCCTCCAGCGCCCGCTGTTCGAAAATGCGCTGGTGCGCCTCATCCGGATACTTCACGGCAGGGAGCGTAATGGACAGGGTCAGCGCGTGCGCGGCGTCCATGTTCGGCGCCGGTTCGGTTACCAGGCGCAGTCCCTTCACCATCATCTCGGCCCCCACCAGCAACACCATCGCCAGCACCATCTGCGCCACCACGAACACATTGCGCAGGCGATGACGGCGCGCTCCCGCCGAGGTCCCCCGGCCGCTTTCTTTCAGCGTTTCGTCAAGATGCGTGCGTGAGGCGAACAGCGCCGGCGCGATTCCCGACACGACGCCCGCAAGCACGCCCGCCGCCATCGTATATAGCAGAACGCGGCTGTTGAGCCCCAGCCGTCCCCACCCGGGGAGGAATCTCGACATCTCCGCTGGCAGCATCCCGCGCAGCGCCCGGGTAGCCCAGATGGCGAACAACGCTCCCGCGGCGGCGCCCGCCAGACTCAGCACCACGCTCTCGGTCAGAAACTGCGCCACGATGCGCCGGCGGCTGGCGCCCACGGCAAACCGCAAAGCGATCTCGCGCGCCCGCAGCGACACCTGCGCCAGTTGCAGGTTGGCCACATTCACGCAGGCCAGCAGCAGCACGAATCCCACCGCGCCCATCAGCATGGTCATGATCGGGCGGACCATGTTGCCGGCAAGGTTGTCGCTCATCAGCTCCGCCTTCGCCCCGCGATGTTCATGGTTGCGCGGATGGAGCCTGGCGATCCCGCGCGCGATGCCGTCCACTTCCGCCGTGGCCTGCGCGACGGTCGCGCCCGGCCGCAGCCGTCCCACCGCGGTCAGGAACATGGCCTCGTGGCTGGCGCGGTCCTGCGGGTCCAGCGCCATGGGGATCCACATCTCCGCCTCCGGCGGGTAACGGAACTCCTTCCCCATCACCCCGGCGATCTCGTACGGTTCGCCGTTCAGCCGAATGGTGCGGCCGGCGACGTTGGGGTCGGCGCCAAAACTCGTTTGCCAGAGGTCGTAGCCGATCACGGCCGCGTGCGGCAGTCCGGAGCGGTCCGGCGCGGCCCGGAACAAGCGGCCCAGCAGCGGCTGCACTTCCATCGCTTCGAAGAAGCCGGTGGAGACGGCGGCCGCCAGGACCCTTTGCGGATCGCCGCTGCCGGTCAGGTTGATATCGCGCTCGAAAAACACCGACAGATGCTCCACCGTGCGCGCCTGCTCGCGGAAATCGGCGAAGTCGCCGGGCGACATGCTGGCCAGCCCCAGGCGCATCCCCGGCACGGTGCCGATCGCGTTCACTACCCGATCCAGATTGGCAATCTGCAGCGGGCGCAACAGCAGCACGTCGGTCATGCTGTAGATGGCCGAGTTCGCGCCGATTCCCAGCGCCAGAGCGAAGACGGCCACCGCCGTGAAGCCCGGGCTCCTGCGTAGCACGCGCCCGGCGTAGCGCACGTTCTGCAGCAGGGTCTCGACGAGCGGCAATCCGCGCGCGTCGCGATACTCCTCTTTCATTCCGGCGAGATTCCCCATGCTGCGCCGCGCGGCGCGTTGCGCCTCCTCCGCGGTCATCCCCTGGCGAACGAGATCGGCGGCCAGCAGCTCCTGGTGTGTGCGCAGTTCGTCATCCAGCTCTCGCGCGATCCGCTGCTTCGCGAAAACTGCCCACAGTCGTTTCATGATTCCTGCTCCAGCACGCGGTTCACAATGCCCGTGGCGAAGGCCCAGTTCTCCGCCTCGTCGGCGAGGTGCTCCCGCCCGGCGACCGTGATTGAGTAGTACCGGGCGCGCCGGTTGTTCTCCGAGACGCCCCATTCCGTGCCGATCCAGCCGCGCTGCTCCAGCCGCACCAGCGCCGGGTAGATGGTGCCCTGGTTGAGGTACAGCGCGCCTTCGCTCATCTGTTCAATGCGCCGGGCGATGCCGTACCCGTGCAGCGGGCCCAGCGATGCGAGAGTTTTCAGCACCATCAGATCCAGGCTGCCGAGCAGAAGAGCCGCTTTCCGTTCGTTCATGTTGAACTCCAACAGGAGTATGCACGGGATGGCCTCCGGCTGTCAAGAGCGATAATTTTACCCGGCTAATATTGACTTGGCGAATTTCATCCGGGTAAAATTAGTTCCATGGAAGACGGACAGACCTGGACGGCCTTCGTTGGCCAGACGCTCATCGCCTCCGGCCCGCTCGCGGAGGTGCTGCGGGTGTTGAAGGCGAGGTTCGACCAGGGCGACCCCAGCCTGGTGCTGGTCTTCGAAGATCAGAGCGGCAAGCAGTTCGACTTTGACCTGCGGGGCACGCTGAAGCAGGTGCTGGAGCGAGCGCTGCCTCTTCGGACGCCGCAGCCCGGGCCCGGCCGTCCGAAGCTGGGGGTGATCTCCCGCGAGGTCTCGCTGCTTCCGCGCCACTGGCGCTGGCTGGAGCAACAGCCAAACGGCGCGTCCGCGGCCCTGCGCCGGCTGATCGAGCGGGAGAGACGGCGGCAACCCGCCGAGCAGCGCGCGCGGCAAGCCGTGGAGGCGGCCGGACGCTTCCTGTCGGCGATGGCCGGAAACCTGCCCGGCTACGAAGAGGCTACCCGGGCACTGTGGGCCGGCAACCGCGGCCGCTTCGACGACCTGATTCGCGAGTGGCCCCGGGACATCCGGGCGCACGCGCAGCGCCTGCTGGAGGACGCTGGCGGAAGGCTGTGCGAATCGAACACACCAGCGGCGTGAGGGCCGCTCAACGGTTTTGAAGACCGCGCCGGACACCAGCCCGGAGAGCCTTCCGAACCCATTGTAGCCGGGGACGCGCGGCTGGCGGCTGAGTGACGCGGCTGACGCCGCGTGTCCGGGAAACGAAAAGACTGCATGGTAAGCTGGAAATATCGAACTCAGGCCGGCCGTTTTACGTCTTGTGTTCCTGGAGACGTGCTCTCGTGAAAATGAAATGGAAGATCGTACTCGTATTAACCCTCGCCGTGGTGGTGGTTGGGGGCATTATCGCGAGCATCAAGTATAGCCAGCGAGGAATCGTCACGGTACAGACGGGTAAGGTGCTCCGCCAGGATCTGGTGTCCACGGTGACCGCTTCTGGCGAGATCAAACCCCGTAATTACATTAACTTAGGCGCCAACGCCATGGGGCCGCTCGTGGCCATCCTGGTGAAGGAAGGCGACCACGTGCGCAAGGGCCAGGTGGTGGCCCAGATTGAGGCCACCCAGGCGCAGGCCGGCGTGCAAGGGCAGGAGGCCACCATACAGAGTACTCTTGCCGATGCGGCCGCGGCGGAAGCCAACGAGAAGTCAATGGACGACGCCATTGCCAACGCCCAGGCCACGCTCGAAAAGACGAAAGCCGCGCTGGATGTGGCGAAGCTGAACATGGACCGGGCGAATCAGCTCTTCAAAGACAAGCTCATCGCCAAACAGGATTACGACCAGAAGAAGGCCGATTACGACTCGGCCGTGGCGGGCGTCAACGAGGCGCAGACCCGGGTGGCCCAGGCGAAATCGCAGAAAGCCCAGGCGACGCAGCAACTGACTTCGGCGCAGAGACGGGTGGCCCAATCGCGCGCCGCACTGGTGTCCGTGAACGACGTTCTGCAGAAGTACTCGGTGATTGCGCCGCTGGACGGGATGGTCACCAATCTTCCCGTGCGCATGGGTGAGACGGTGGTGCCGGGCATCCAGAATTCGGAGGCCAGCACCATCATGACGGTGGCCGATATGTCCGTCATCACGGCCGAAGTGCAGGTGGACGAGACCGACATCGTGAATATCGGCATCGGCCAGATTGCCGACATCACCGTGGACGCCATCCCCAACAAGACCTTCAAAGGCCACGTGACGGAGATCGGCAACACGGCCATCCTGCGTTCCACCGGCGTGGCCGCGTCGCAGAGCAACACCTCCAGCCAGGAAGCCAAGGACTTCAAGGTGGTGATCGCCATGGACAACCCTCCGGACGAGATTCGTCCCGGCCTGTCCTGCACGGCGAAGATCACCACGGCCACCCGGCATGACGCGGTCACCATTCCGTTGCAGGCGCTGACCATTCGCCAGAAGGGCGATCTCGAAAAGCTGAAACCCGCGGGCGCCGGCACCGTGCACGCGGCCGGTACGGTGGACCCCAAAGTGGAAAAGGCGAAGAAAGAAGAGCTGCAGGGCGTCTTCATCGTCAAGGCGGGCAAGGCGGTGTTCCAGAAGGTGGACACGGGCATCACCGGCGCCACCGACATCGAGGTCCTGAGCGGCCTGCAGCCGGGTCAGGAGATCGTCACCGGCAGCTACAAGACCATCCGCACCATTCGCAACGACGCGAAGGTGAAGGTGGACAACACCACCGCGGCTCCGGAGAAGACCGAGACGACATCCTGATTCCCATGGCTAGCGCAACCCAGGAACTGCTCGACCGCGGCGAGGAACTGCGCCGCCAGGGCGTGGTCATCCGCACCTACGATCTCTGGAAGACCTATGTAATGGGCGACCAGCAGATCCATGCGGTGTCCGGGGTGGACATTGAGATCCACCGCGGCGAGTACGTGGCCGTCATGGGCCCGTCGGGCTCGGGCAAGTCGACGCTGATGAATCTGGTGGGCTGCCTGGACACGCCCACGAAGGGCCTTTACTATCTCAACGGCAACCTGGCCAGCGAGATGAGCGACGACGAGCTGGCGCGCATCCGCAACAAGGAGATCGGGTTCGTCTTTCAGACCTTCAACCTGCTGCCGCGCGCGACGGCGCTGCACAACGTGGAGCTGCCGCTGATCTATTCCGGCCTGCCTTCCGCCGCGCGCACGGAGAAAGCGAAGGCGGCGTTGCGGGCGGTGGATCTGGAAACGCGCATGCTCCACAAGCCCAACGAGCTGTCCGGCGGCCAGCGGCAGAGGGTGGCGGTGGCCCGCGCGCTGGTGAACAACCCGTCGATCCTGCTGGCCGACGAGCCGACGGGCGCTCTGGACACGGCCACCGGCAACGAGATCATGGCCCTGTTCGAGAAGCTGCACCAGCAGGGGAACACCATCGTGCTGGTGACCCACGAGAACGACATCGCCATGCACGCCTGGCGGGTGATCCACATCCGCGACGGGAAGGTGGAACGGGACGACAAGATCCGGTAGGCGCGAGGGTCTGGCTCCCTGCAACAGCGATCCGGCAATGGTTTTATGCTGATTCGTATACGTTTGTAGTGGATATCCCCTTGACTCAGCTCGCCCCAACATGTTGTGCGTATGTTGGCGGGCATGTCAGACGCGGGCCTTGTACAGGCGGCGGCATTCGCGCAGCAAGGCGTGTACTGCTGGCTCAAATCACGCCTCGGGCCAGATTCAGCCGCTCTCCTGCGGTTTGCGGGCAGCCGTCGTGCAGACAACAACTACAAGCGATGGTGGTCGGCTGAGTCAAGGGGATACCCAGTACGTTTGTATGGTAAAGCGATTCTCCGGAGGCCGTCCTACTTCTTGGGCTTCAGTGGAGTTTGAGCGAGATCCGACGCGATGAGTCCGCGATCTCGCGTTTGGGTGTTCTTCCGGGCCCACCGGCATTCAACCACGTGCCTCCCAGAACGGCGAGAAGCTCCAAGTCGCCCAGCAGATTGGCCGGACACGAGTCCGCCCGCACTACCGGCCTCTACGACCGCCGCAACGACGCCGTCGAGCTCGGCGACGTGGAGAGAATTGCCTACCGAGATCAGGTAAGGCTGATTCCATCACGCAGGGTCACTCGATATTCGTAAGCTGCCAGCCGGTGTCGTAAAGCTGGAAATTGGCGTGAGCGGTCGGGCCCTGGCCGCCCACTAAATACTGGTGTCCGAGGCCGTTCGCATTAATTTGGTCAAAAACGTTTTTATAGTTGAATAGCCTTGTTGGAACGAAAGTCACAATAAGATTCGCCTCGGCAAGAGCTGGCCCTGTCTGCGAAACACCGCTGACGCCGGTTACTTCGTAGCTACCAAGCGTTGCAATCAACGCGCAAATATACCCGTATAGCTGGGGGCAGGTGGCTTCTCGGCGGCGCATATCGGGGCTTGTGGGCCGGCAACGAAGATACCCAAACTGGGTGGGGACGTCGCACGCTATGAAGTGGGCCTCTATCAAGCCGCTGTACAGATTCTCCTTACCGTCGGCAAACGAGAATTCGAGTGCGCCCAGTTGTTTTTCTTGAACGAGTCGGAATGCTGTGTCTCGGTCCAACTCTTTTTTCCTGCAGCTTACGGATAGCAGCGTCAAGCCACAAGCGAACGGGATGACTAATCGCACCGCGATCTTCACGCACTACCTCCTACCAAAGGGTCACTCTGGTCCATTGGGACATTGAGGGCACAATTAAATACATTATATACCATTGCCAACCGGCAAGCTCGTGGTTAGAGAGTCGAGCGCCCACGTTGTAGAGTAGAGCACGGGCCGCGTCCTCAATCCGCTCGCCTCCCTCGAGTGACAAACGTCACAACAGCAGCTGTTCCGGTATATTCTCCAGGGCCGCGCTCGGTTATCTGTTGTCCCTGAACAAGGAGCTTCAGACCGGTTCGAACTGATAAGTTGGCAATTGATCCATCACTCTCGCGCTGGACGGTATCTTTATCCCCGCCAACAAACTGGGTCTCTTTCGATAGCACGAAGGTATACACAACACCTTTGTCCGTGGTGACTACGAGGAGATGTAGGCCTTTTTGGATGGTGTACTTGGTGAGCGTTCCTCGCACCGGTGTTGCACCCCCAGGAAGTCCGGCAGTGCCTGGCGTCACTGAGATCGCGGTAGCCTGGCCCGAGTAATTCGGCGGCGCAGGCTCTTGAGAGAGTTTTCTATATGTCACGGCGACGCGGGTTTCTGGCTTCAGGTCATCCAGAGTCGACACTCCATTAAGTTTCGTCCCCGCATACACCCAGAAGGATAGCGTGCTCTCTCGTGTCTTAACCACAACCATGGCGCCTGCAACTGGGTGCTCCACGCTTACCACTGTGCCAGTAACAGTTCCGGATGCGGCAAATGTTTCCGCTTGTGCGATCCCGCAAAAGAATAGCCCGCCGAGCAGCACGGCCAAGAGCGAAGGCGTTGGCATTGGATTGTTCAACCTCTCGTAATCTTATATCACGAATCTACGCGGGAACGCCCGGAGTTCCGTCCAGTCGCTCATCCAGATCCCCGTGGCTATCCGTTGGAAAAGCGAGATTTGACTTGGACACGCCACCACGTTGCCGTTCTGTATGAGGGTTGGTGCGCCAAAGTGCACATAAGACGCTCCGCCAAGAATGAGAAGGGTGCTCTTTTATGCTAAGCCATGAGGCCTCAAGCTGCGGGTCTAATACGTCGGGCTCTTCCGTGATCTCGTTCGCTCACGGTGGCCGGCGAAGTCCGAAAGGCGACAGGGCCGGGGCGAGTAGCTGAGCCACTCGATTCGGTAAGGCAACGCTAGCCGGCATCCGGGAAGGGCGGGAGATCCTTCGGGGTCGTGCCGAATTCGGCAAGGACCTCCTCCATTGGGATTCCTTTGCCGCCGTGTTTCGCGAGGCAGGCATGGCCTTCGTGGAAGCGACGGCGATCCTGCTCGGTCACGGGTTCATCGTCGCGCGCGGCGGTGGCCACGGCGCGGGCGACCGGATCGAGGAGCATGAATTCCAGGAAGCGGACGGCGGTGAGGATCTGCGCATCCGGAAGCCGGTTGATGAGTTCGTGTGCGTGCTGTTTATCCGGGATCGTCCGCATACATCGCGTCTACAGCGTCAGTATAGAGACTGGAGCGCGGGCGCGGGATCCGCTAATCTCGGGGAGTCATGTCCCCGCTGACTCGCCGTTCATTCCTTGGTGCCGGCGCAGCCGTGTGCGCTGTTTCCGGCTCCCGTCTGAGGGCCGCGCTGCCCGACGATTCCTTTCCGTTCAAGCTGGGCGTCGCGTCCTATTCCTTCCGGAAGTTCCCGCGCGCGCGGGCTATCGAGATGACGCTCGCCCTGAACGTGCGGTACATCAACATCAAGTCCTTCCATCTCGCGCTGGAGAGTACGCCGGAGCAGATACGGGGCGCCCGCGCGGAGTTCGAAAGCGCCGGGCTCACCATCCTGGGCGGGGGCAACATCGCCTTCGACAAGGAGGACGAGGCGGACATCCGCCACAAGTTCGAATACGCGAAGCTGGCCGGCATGCCGCTCATGGTCTGCGCGCCCACTCACGCCACCCTGCCGAAGCTGGAGAAGTTCGTGCGGGAGTACGATATCCGGCTGGCCATTCACAACCACGGGCCGGAGGACAAGCAGTTCCCCACGCCGCAAACCGCGCTGGCCGCGGTCAAGGACATGGACCCGCGCATCGGGCTGTGCGTGGACGTGGGGCACACGCTGCGCGCCGGCGCCGATCCCGTGGCCTCCGTCGCCGATGCCGGCCCGCGGCTGTTGGACATGCACATGAAGGACCTGCGGAAGCCGGTGACGGGTCAGGACTGTCCGGTTGGCGACGGGATCATGCCGGTGCCGGGTTTGTTCCAGCAACTGAGTAGGATGAAGTATGCCGGCGGCGTCATGCTGGAGTATGAGGCGGACGCGGACGACCCGTTGCCGGGCGTGCAGAAATCGTTCGCCTACATGCGCGGGGTGCTAGCCGGGCTGAATGCGACCGGAGCCTGAATCGTCCGCGGCCGGACTCCGCGCGGCACGCGGAATCGCACGTGCGCTCCGCCGAAGCCAATTACTGAACCTCGCATAATTCGGTGACCGCCTCGGTGGGGCAGGCTCTCAGCCCAATGGCACTTAACTTTTGGAACGGGCCTGCAAATCCAAGAACAGAATGTGCGTATGATGGAGGATTCCTTTGTGGGGCGGCCAATCCTGGCCGCCGCCGCG
>JBEKPY010000076.1:0-30100 GCA_049520275.1 Bryobacteraceae bacterium | reverse complement strand
CAAATATGTTTGGCTAGTACTCAGACTCCGAGGACACGCGGCGGAAGCCGCGTTATTCGCCTGGCCCGCAAAAACGCGGCTGTCGCCGCGTGTCCCTACAGCGAATCCAGATCGTGATCGTCAGCAAAGTCCACTTTCATGTCGGGCAACTGGCGGCGCGCGGCCTGTTGACAAGAGCCCCTATGCCTAGGCATACTATGCCTAATGGCAAACCATACTAATGATCGCCGTGAGCTTTTCCCGGGAGCGCTGGAGATGATGGTGCTGCAGACGCTGCGCCGCGGGCCGCTGCACGGATACGCCATCGCGCAACGGATCCGGCAGATTTCCGACGATCTGCTGACCATCGAGGAAGGCACGCTCTATCCCGCGCTGCAGCGGCTGCTCCGCGAGGGTTGGGTGGAAGCGGAATGGGGCATCTCCGCGCACAATCGCAAGGTCCGCAACTACCGGATCACGCCCGCGGGCCGCAAACAGTTGCAGCGCGAGTTGTCCAGCTTCGAGCGGATGCTGGCGGGCATTACCCGGGTACTGAGGCCGAACGAGTCATGAGGCGGCTCCAACGGCTCTTCCGCCGCCACAAGCTGAACGCCGAGCTGGCGGACGAAATCCGCGCGCACATCGAAGAGAGAGCGGACGAGCTGGTGGACGCCGGGATGAATCGGGCCGACGCGTTGCGCGCCGCCCGCGCCCAATTCGGAAACCCCACGTTTCTGCTCGAGGAAAGCCGCCAGGTGTGGAGCTTCGCCATCGTCGAGAACGCGCTTCGCGATCTGCGCATCGGCGCCCGCGCCCTGCGAAAGAACCCGCTGTTCACCGCGGTGGCGGTAAGTACGCTGGCGCTGGGCATCGGAGCGAACGCCGCCATATTCAGCCTCATCAACGCGGTGATGCTGCGGCCCCTGCCTTTTCCGGAAGCGGATCGCATCGTGATGCTTTGGGAGGTATCGCCGAAGCGGATCCAAACCGCCGCGCTGGCGCCGAACCTGAAGCAGAATCCGGTGAGCCCGATCAACTTTCTGGAATGGCGGGAACGCACTCACTCCTTCGAGGCCATGGCCGCCATCTCGCCGTTCCCCATGGGCCTGAGCGGATACGGCGAGCCGCGCGAGGTGGATGCGCTGGAGGTGTCGGCCGATTTCTTCCGCGTGCTCGGCGTGGCGCCGCTGATGGGGCGGACGTTCACCACCGCCGAGGATGTCCCCGACGGATCGCCCGTGGTCGTGTTGAGCTACGGACTTTGGCGACAGCAGTTCGGAGGCGACCGCTCCATCCTGGGCCGCCCCGTGCAACTGCACGACAAACCGTACAAGGTGATCGGGGTGATGCCGGAGACGTTCGATCTGCCGTTCCAGCATGCTGAGATATGGGTCCCGGCGCAGATCGTGCCGGGGAGCAAGCGCGACGAGGGCCGCTATCTCAGCGTCATCGCGAAGCTGAAGCCCGGCGTGCGCATTCCGGAAGCCCAGACCGATCTCGACACCGTTGCCAGCGAGATCGCTCGCGAGCGGCCGTTCCTCAGCCGTGACTGGACCACCAATGTCCTGTCCATTTACGACCAGACCACGGGCCGGGTCAGCACCGCGCTTCTGCTGCTTTTCGGCGCGGTCACTTTCGTTCTGCTGATCGCCGCGGGAAACGTCGGCAATCTTCTGCTGATGCGTGGCGCCGGGAGGCAGCGTGAAATCGCGGTGCGCACGGCGCTGGGAGCCAGCCGCCCGCGCATCGTCGGACAGCTTCTGGCGGAGAGTTTTCTGCTTTCCGTCGCGGGAGGCGCGCTGGGCGTTGGACTGGCTTTCCTCGGCCTGCGCGCCATTGTTGCCTCACTGCCCGCTCTGGCGTTGCCGCGGATCGACGGCGTGCACGTGGACGCGCGAGTGCTCGGGTTCAGCCTGGTTCTGTGCGTCATCACCACATTCCTGTTTGGCCTAGCGCCCGCGCTCACCTTCTCACGGGCCAACCCCGACGACGCGCTCAAGCAGAGCGGGCTGCGAACCACCGCGAGCGGCGCTCACCGCGTTCGTGGCCTTCTGGTAGTGGCCGAAGTGGCCCTTTCGCTGGTGCTGCTGACCGGCGCCGGACTGCTGGCGCGCAGCTTCCTGAACCAGACCAGCGTGGACCGCGGGTTCCGTATCGATCACATCCTGACCATGCGCATGTTCTTTGCGCCGGCACGCTATTACGATGACGGCCGCCGGGCACGGTACGGACAGCACATCCTCGCCCGTGTGCGCTCTCTGCCCGGAGTGGAAGCCGCCAGCACCGTCCACTTCCTGCCGATGACCGGCGACGTTTCCGGCTCGTGCTTTTCACGGACCGACCGGCCGGAGGCTGCGCCGGGACTGGAACCGACCGCGGATTTCCTTATCGTCAGCGGACAGTATTTCCAGGTGATGCGCATCCCGCTGCTGGCCGGGCGCGACTTCAACGAGCACGACGTCGTTGGGAGCGAGCCGGGGATCGTCGTGAACGAAGCATTCGCCCGGCGCTTCTATCCGAACGAAAACCCCATCGGCAGGCGGCTCAACCTTTGCTGGAACATAAGGGAAGGCGCCATCATCGGCATCACGGCCAACGCCCGGCAGACCGACCTCACGGTGGCGCCGTCTCCGACGATCTTCCTCGACCAGGCCCAGACGCCCATGTATTTCAGCGCTCTGGTAGTGCGCACGGCGTTGCCTCCAGCGGCCATGGCGCGTGCCGTGGAGGACGCCGTTCATGCCGTCGATCCGGACCAGGCGATCTCGCACGTCGAGACCATGGAGGACGTGGTCGCGGAATCGGTGGCGCGGCCGCGGCTGGAATCGGTGCTGCTGGGCATCTTCGCGGCGATCGCCCTAGTGCTGGCCATCATCGGGCTGTACGGCGTTCTCGCGTACGTGGTGACGCAGCAGACGCGGGAGATCGGCATCCGCATGGCCCTGGGCGCGGACTCATCGCGACTGGTTCGCGACGTGCTCGGCCATGGGCTGGGTTTGATGTTGGCGGGGATCGCGGCTGGCCTTGTCCTCGCGCTGGCCTTGACGCGCTACATCGGATCTCTGCTTTACGATGTCCGACCGGTCGACCCGCCGACGTTCGTCGCTGTGTGCGTGGTATTGCTCTCCGCCGGCCTTCTTGCGTCGTGGCTGCCAGCCCGGCGCGCGGCGGCGGTGGACCCGATGCGCTCGCTGCGCTGGGAATAGCCCGTCCCGTTGCTACACTGGGGGCCTGTGCTGCTTCGGGTTGTCCTCGGTCTGTGCGCCGTTGCGCTTCCGTTTCGCGCCGCCACCAGCGCCGTTCTCATCCGTCACGTGAACATCGTCGACGTCATCGGCGGCCGCATTCTGTCAGACCGTTTCGTTCTGCTGAGTGGCAAGAACATCGAGCGCGTAGAGGAGGCGAGCCTCCCCGCGCCGCCCGGCGCCGTCATTGTGAACGGCGCCAACAAATACCTGATGCCCGGCCTCTGGGACATGCACGTGCACCTCTGGTACAAGGAGAACCTGTTCCCGCTGTATCTGGCGTGGGGCGTCACCGGGGTGCGCGACATGGGCAGCGATCCGGCGCGCACGAAAGCGTGGCAGCATGCCGTCGATCGGGGCACGCTGCTGGGGCCGCACGTGATCACCTGCGGCAAACCGTTCGATGGCGTGCCCTCGGACGATCCGAAGCTGCCGGTGATGGTGCCGCGTTCGCCCGATGAAGCGCGCGCGATGTACGACCGCGTGGACCAGCAGGGCGTGGATTTCATCAAGGTTCTGACGCGGTTGCCGGCGGAATCCTACTACGCGCTCATCGACCGCGGGCGCAAGTGGGGATTGCCCGTCGCCGGGCACGTTCCCGACGAAGTGAGCGTGTGGGACGCCATCGACGCGCGCCAGAAAAGCATGGAGCACCTGATGGGCGTGGCGCTGGCCTGCTCGCGCGAGGAGGACCGGCTTCGCCGCCTGCTGCTCGACTCGGAACGCCAGGACGACCTGGCAAAGCGGCGCGAGTATTCCCAGCGCGTGCTCGACACTTACGACCCGGCGCGCGCCGAGAAGCTGTTCCAGCGCATGGCGCTGTTCGAATCCTGGCAGACGCCGACGCTGGTGATGTGGAGCCGGACCTTCCATCTGGACGGCGCCGAGCGGTTCGGCAACCCCGAACTCAGGCGCGTTCCCGAAGCCGTTCGGGCCACCTGGCCGGCGCCGGACAGCGTAGCGACGCCTGCCGATACGGCGGGCCTGATCCAGCGCGTCTGGGCTCTCTACCTGGCGATGGTCGCGCGCATGCAAGCGGATGGAGTGCCCCTGCTGGCGGGCACCGACACCGGCGATCCGTGGACGTATCCTGGCGCCGAACTGCACCGGGAACTGGAGCTGCTGGTGAAAGCCGGACTCACGCCCCCTCAGGCGCTCCGCTCCGCCACCATCAACGTGGCGAAGTTCCTCGACGCCGACGATTCGTTGGGCAGCGTGCAGCCCGGCCGGCTGGCCGACCTGCTGCTGCTCAATGCCGATCCTCTGGCCGACATCCGCAACACGCGCCACATCGAAGGCGTCTTCGTGGGCGGCGTCTGGTTGCCGAAACAGAAGCTCGATGCGCTGGTGGCGGCCCTGGCGAAGTGACCGTGGTGACTCCACGGACACGTGGCGACCAGCCGCGTTCCCGCGTGCGAAGATTCGACCTCCGATGTGGGGCAGGCTGGGGGCAGGCTGGTAGCCTGCGGCCGGTTGTCAGGACGCAAGCCGACTTTTCGTTCCCTAACCGCGTGGTAACCACGCAGCCGAGCCGGGGTGGTCGGACGCAATCCTTCACTTCACACCCGGCTCACGGATGCGCTCGACCATGTAAAGCGATGTTCTTGGCTAGGTTTTTTGGTTGGTACACGTCGGCGCCGCGGCAGACGGCTAACGGCTTGTCTTACGAACGTGGATACAGGAGCGGTTAAACCTTTTGAGTTGTATACTTGACTTGCCTCTCCTTCGCTTGCGAGTTCATGGCCGGCTGAACGGGACCAGCGTCCGTATCCACGATGGATCGGATTGATGCGGCCGATCGCAGCGGAAAGTAATCTCGAGGCACGTTGACACCTTTGGAGGATATTCTTCTGAGCCGAGGCGCAAGTCCTTCTAATCTGGGGTTGTCAAACGCGAAGAAAGCCAAGCAGGACGAGTTCTACACCCAGTACGTCGACATCCAGAAAGAGGTCGAGGCCTACCTGGAGTTCGACCCCAAGACCTTCCGCGGCAAGGTCGTCTACTGCAACTGCGACGACCCATTCGAGAGCAGCTTCTTCAAGTACTTCGCCGCCAACTTCAACAAGCTCGGCCTCAAAAAGCTCATCACCACCAGCTACGACGGCTCCCCCATCGCCGGCGCACAACTCACGTTCGGTGAGTACGACGAGGGCAATGGCAAGCGCCAAAAGCCCAAGGCCATCGCCGTCGAGATCGAGGAAGTGAAGGATCTCAACGGAGACGGCGCGACGGGCATCGAAGACGTCGAGCTCTTCCTGAAGCAGAACCCCCACACCCGCACACGCCTCGCGGGAGGCGGCGACTTCCGTAGCGCCGAGTGCGTCGAGTTGCTCACGCAAGCGGACATCGTGGTCACCAACCCGCCCTTTTCCCTCTTCAAGGAGTACGTCGCTCAGCTCGTCGAGCACGGGAAGAACTTCCTGATCATCGGGAATCAGAACGCCATTACCTACAATGATGTGTTTCCGCTTATCAGGGCCAACAAGTTATGGATGGGTGTCACCATCCACAGTGGAGACCGCGAGTTCCGCGTTCCGGACCACTATCCGCTGAACGCGGCCGGTTCGCGTGTTGATGAAAACGGCGTGAAATATATCCGAGTGAAGGGTGTTCGCTGGTTCACAAATCTGGACCATGGCCGCCGACACCAGAAGCTGCCCCTCATGACCATGAAGGACAACATCAAGTTCAGCAAGCACAAGGAGGTGCTCGGGATCGGCTACGAGCGCTACTGCAACTTTGATGCGCTGGAGGTGCCCTTCACTGACGCGATTCCGAGCGACTTCGACGGCATCATGGGGGTACCGATCACCTTCTTAGATAGGTACGACCCCGACCAGTTCGAGATCATCGCGAACGGGGACGACCGCGATGAGATGGAGGCTCTAGGGGTTCCTCCGCTCGGACCCGAATACGTCGGCAACGTTGGCCGACGCAAGGCCGGCATATCAAGCACCAAGAAGGCTGCCTACAAGCGTATCCTCATCCGCCGCCGTGCCCAGTCCGCAAGAGGTACGAAAAAGTGAAGACCACGCTTAGAACGAACATCACCGTCGCCGATATTTGCGCCGGGTTTGTGTACAACCAATTGGAAGGCAAAGGGCTGTTCGGGCTGGGCGGGAAGCTTACCATTCAGCCGGAGTACCAACGCAATTACATCTATGCCGAAGGCGGAGGCAAGAGGGAGGCGGCGGTTATCGAATCTCTGCTCAAGGGGTATCCGCTCGGGCTGATCTACTTCAACAAAGTCGGCGACGAGAAATTCGAAGTGCTAGACGGCCAGCAACGGATCACCAGTATCGGGAGGTTCGTTACAAGCAAGTTCGCGATCATGGATCACGGCAACCCGAAGAACTTCGACAGCCTGCCCGCCGACCAACAAGCCAAGATTCGGGACTCGAAATTGCTGATCTACGAGTGCGAGGGCACGGAAACCGAGATCAAGCAGTGGTTTGAGACTATCAACATCGCAGGTGTGCCGCTCAACACGCAAGAGCTCTTAAACGCCATTTACTCCGGACCGTTCGTGACGCTCGCGAAGGCTGAGTTTAGCAATAGCCAGAACGCGAACATCCAGAAATGGAGTGCGTACATCAAGGGAAGCGCAAATAGGCAGGAATTCTTGGAGCGGGCGCTGGACTGGGTGAGCAAGGGATATGTTGGGCGCTACATGGCTAGCCATCGCAACGACAACAACATCAATGAGCTGAAGACCTACTTCAACAGCGTGATCGACTGGGTTTCAACGGTCTTCAAAGATGTCAAGAAAGAGATGCAGGGTCTGGAATGGGGCAAGTTCTACGAGCAATATCACTCCCAGTCCTACGACCCAGAAAAGGTGTCTGCCGACGTGAGGCGGCTATACGGCGATCCCTACATTAATAAAAAACGCGGGATATTCGAATTCACCCTCGGCGGCCAGCAGGATTTGAGGCTGCTGGAAGTGCGCGTGTTCGACGATGCCACGAAGCACTCAGTCTATGAGAAGCAAACGAGCGCGGCAGAGGCGAAGAGCGAATCCAACTGCCCGCTCTGCGCAATGGGGCACGACGCGAACAAGAGCAGAATCTATAAGCTCAACGAAATGGACGCGGACCACGTTTCCGCATGGAGCAAGGGTGGCGGAAGCTCGGCCGACAACTGCCAAATGCTCTGCATTACCCACAATCGAGCCAAAGGTAATCGGTAATATGGGCGCGCCACAGCCCAGCGCGTAGAGCAGGGGCGGGAAACCCGAGCTTGAGGCTGGCAGCTTAGGGAGCAGGAGGCCCCACCGCGTGCGTTCCGTGCTGGACACTGCGCGCAATGGTTTCAGGTCCGGCCCAGAGCGTTGAAGGCAGTCCGCCTTCGCGAGCAAGAGAACCGACTACGGCGTTTTGTGCGACGTCAGCCAGCAGGCGTAAGGAACGGTACACGCCCGATTTTCCGCTTCCATTGGCACCGGTGATGACACTCAACTGCGCCAACGGCGGGACGAGGCTGCGCAGAGATCGATATCCTTTGAACGCCGACTGTTCGGATCACAGCTTTAAAGATAACGAACTCGGGATAAGTCCTCTGAAACGCGCTCGCCTCCCGGAACGCGCTCGGCAACGATCCCGCCCGACCACCCCCGTGCAAGCCCCATCACACCACGATCCCCGACCCTCCCATCTCCCAGTCACAGCAATCTCCCCCCGCCAAACCCCGCAAAACCCGCCACTTCCGCCCTCACCACCCCAAAAACCCACCCCACCCCGTGCTACCGTCAAGCCGTCATGCCATCAGAAGCGCAGATTCGCGCAAATCGCAGAAATGCCCAGGCCAGCACCGGACCGCGCACCCCGGAAGGCAAGGCCATTTCCAGCGCCAATTCCACCAAACACGGACTCACCGGCGGTTTCCGCGTCCTCCGCGAAGAAAGTCAGGAAGAGTTCGACGAGCTGGTCGCCGAATACTACACCGCCTACGCACCCGCCAACTCCCACGAGCGCTTCCTCGTCCAGGAAATGGTGCAGGCCCGCTGGCGTCTCGCCCGCCTCCGCCGTCTCGAGGCCGGCATCATTGAGGATATGATCGAAGCGCGCGGCGCCGTCAACGCCGATGCCGTCATGTCCGCCGCGCTCTGCACCGGCACCGCCACTCCCTTGACCGAGCTCCAGCGCTACGCCGCCTCCATCGAACGAACCGGCCACCGCGCCGTCAACCAGCTTCTCGCCCTCCGCAAACTCGCCGCCCAAACCGCGCGCCATGCTGCACGACGAAACGAACCCAATTCCGCCTCGCCCGCCAACCCGCGCCCGCCCGCCGCAACACCGCCAACCCGCACTGACAGCATGGACAACAGCATGGACAACAGCGCGGACAACGGCGCGTCGCCATGGTCCCATCGCGATCCCGCCGGAAGATGTGGTCCCGACTCGCCGGATTGGCGCGAGGAGGCGCCTCACGCGGCATAAACCAGCGAAAACGCCTCAATCCCCGCAGCCCCCGGACACGCGGCGCCAGCCGCGTTCCCCAGACACGCTGCGACATCACCGCGTGCCCGGGTGATTTGTGCGATCCTGTCGTCGGAGGAATCTCCCATGGCTGTTGACGTCTGGCAGGTTTTGGATCGCCTCGGTATCGCCGCCGTGAATGCGGGCGCCTCGGACGGCGAGTGGATCGAGACCGACTCCGCGAAGGAGCTGATCTCCTGCTCGCCCATCGACGGCCGCGAGATTGCCCGCGTGCGGCTGGCCGGCGTCGCCGCGTACGAGCGCGTCATCGCGAAGTCGGTTGAGACCTTCGAGCGCTGGCGGATGGAACCCGCTCCGAAGCGCGGCCTCATCGTGCGCGAGATTGGTGACGAGCTGCGCAAGGCGAAGGACGACCTCGGCGCGCTGGTCACCCTGGAGATGGGCAAGATTCTGGCCGAGGGCCTCGGCGAAGTGCAGGAGATGATCGACGTGGCCGACTTCGCCGTGGGACTCTCGCGCCAGCTCCACGGGCTGACCATGCACAGCGAGCGGCCGGGCCATCGCATGTACGAGCAGTGGCACCCGCTGGGCGTGGTGGGCGTGATCAGCGCCTTCAACTTCCCCGTGGCCGTGTGGGCCTGGAACGCGCTGATCGCGGCGGTGTGCGGCGATTGCGTACTGTGGAAGCCTTCGCACAAGACGCCGCTCACGGCCATCGCGGTGCACAACCTCTGCAACCGGGTGCTGGAGCGCCACGGCTGGAAAGGCGTGTTCACGTTGCTGATGGGCGAGAGCCGCGAACTGGGCAACCGCCTTCTGAACGACGGACGCGTGCCGCTGGTGAGCGCCACCGGGTCCACGCGCATGGGCCGCGTGGTGGCCGAAACCGTGGGGCGGCGGCTAGGACGCACGCTGCTCGAGCTGGGCGGCAACAACGGCGTCATCGTCACCGCCGACGCGAATCCCGATCTGGTGCTGCGGGCGGCCTTGTTTGGCGCGGTGGGTACGGCCGGCCAGCGTTGCACCACGCTGCGGCGGCTGTTCCTCGACCGGCGGGTGGCGCCGGAGATGACCGGGCGGTTGATCGCCGCGTGGAAACAGGTGCGCATCGGCGATCCGCTCGACGGCGAGGTCATCATGGGGCCGCTGGTGGATCGCGATGCCGTCGATACGATGATGCGCGCGCTCGAGCGCATTCGACAGGAGGGCGGGGAAGTGCTGTACGGCGGGCGCGAGCTGGGCGGCTGTTACGTGGAGCCCGCGCTGGTGCGGGCGCGGCCGGACATGCCCATCCTCCAGGAAGAGGTCTTCGCTCCCATCCTGTATCTGATCGAGTACGGCGAGCTGGACGAGGCCATTCGCTGGCACAACGACGTGCCGCAGGGTTTGTCGTCGGCCATCTTCACCACGAATCTGATTTCGGCGGAGACCTTCCTGAGCCATCGGGGCAGCGACTGCGGGATCGCCAACGTGAACATAGGCACCAGCGGCGCGGAGATCGGCGGAGCGTTTGGCGGCGAGAAGGAGACCGGGGGCGGGCGCGAATCCGGCAGCGACGCCTGGAAGGCCTACATGCGGCGGCAGACCGTCACCATCAACTGGTCCGTGGAGTTGCCGCTGGCGCAGGGGATTCGGTTCCCTGTTTGAGTCCTTTGATCATCACCAGCAGCATGATCAGCCCGGTCTCGGCGACGATGGCGTGGGGCAGGTTGGGGGGCATGTACGCGAACGAGCCTCGCCGCACCGCGCTGGTGCTGTCGCCGAGAGTGACCGTGCCACTGCCCTCCAGAAAATGCAGCGTGGCGGGCATGGGGGCGGTGTGCGCCGAAAGCTCCTCGCCCGGCGCGAAAGCGAAGAGCACCGCTTTCACCAGGTCGTCGTTGTGTACGGTCTGGCTGAGGATGCCCTTCGCGGGGATGGAGGTTTCAGCGGCGAGGTCCGCGTTGAAATAGTGCATAGCTCTCCTGGACTGCGCAACGCGGCTGTCTCTTCGCGTCCCTACTGTAGCGGCACGCTGTTGCGGCCGTGGTACAGGATGGCCGTTCCATCCGCTTTCACCACCACCTGCAGTGGCCGCGGGGACTTGAGAGCTGCGTCACGCGGCGTGGCGCACTCCGCCAGCTTGCCGCCCGCCTGGTCGTAGAGCGAGAACTTGCCGGGTTGATCCGTGCCTCCGGGCGACTCGGCCCAGCCAAAACCGTAGCTTCCCACCGTGACCTTCTGCCCGCAGATCGACAGATCGCCCTCGGTGATGATCATCCCGACGTACTTCTCGATGATGTTCGAGGCGTAACCGGTGGTGTCGAGCAGCGAGAGCAGAACCCGCGCGCCGGCCGGCGAAGTTACCATAACCGCGTTGCGCTTTGCCGTGGGGATGGCGTTGCCTTCGAGATAAAAATCCCTGGGCAGCGCGGAATCGAACGCTTTTCCCGTCACCAACTGGAACGGATGCTGGGCTACGGCGCTCCCGGCGCTCAGGCCGAGGAGAATCGCCGCGGTCGCCAGCGGAGTGAAAATCCGAAGGCTCTTCATGGAACACCTCATGCAGATGATTGACAGCTCGGTCTATTCTACCGCCGGGTCCGGTATCGTGGAGAGGGGACTCTCATGAAGGTGGTTGCATTCAACGGCAGCGCCCGCCGCGGCGCCAACACGGCGATCCTGCTCCGCCACGTGCTGGGCGAGCTGGAGAAGGAAGGGATTGAGACCGAACTCGTGGAGCTGGCTGGCGCCAAAATCCACGGCTGCCTGGCATGCCGAAAGTGCTCGGCGCGAAAGGATCGCCGCTGCTCGCAGATCGGCGACGTGGGCAACGCGTACATCGACAAGATGGACGCGGCGGACGGGATTCTGCTGGGCTCGCCGACCTACGTGGCCGACATCTCGCCGGAGATCAAAGCCCTCATCGACCGCGCCTGCATGGTCAACGGGGCCAACGGAGGCATGTTTCGCCGCAAGGTGGGAGCGGCCGTGATCGCGGTGCGCCGCGCCGGCGCCATCCACGCTTTCGACGCCATCAACCACTTCTTCTTGATCACAGAGATGATCATACCGGGGTCGTCCTACTGGAACATCGGCATTGGCCGCGAGCCCGGCGAGGTGGAGAAGGACGAGGAAGGCATCCGCACGATGAAGACGCTGGGACGGAATATGGCGTGGCTGCTGAAGAAGGTGAAGGCCGAGGGGTGCTGAACCTCCAAACACTGTAAAAAAGCCGTAATAAGGCGGGCGTTCAGCAATGATATAATCCAACCACCCGGATACCTGAGCCGTGCTAGTCAAACGACCGGCACGGATTTGTGTTGTTAAACACATGACCTTTCACCATCGCTTTTTTCTATACTCCGCCTGGCTGTCCGCGGCGGCCGTTCTGTCAGTGCAGGCAGACCCGCTTGTCGCACATGGACAGATTCGGGTGTACTTCGAGGAAAACCTCGGGCAGGCGGATGGAACCGCTCTTTACACCTCCCGTGGAACTGGCTGCCCGGTAGCGCTCACTCGTCAGGGCGCACGTCTGTCGGTGTCGCACAAGCAAGTCACCCTCGACTTCATCGGCGCCAGCGCGCGGGCCGTGGTAACGCCCGAGGAGCCGCTGGAGGGCCACAGCAATTACTACTTCGGCAACGACCCTCGCCGCTGGGTGGAGAAGGTTCCGCAGTTCGGCGGAGTTCGCTATCGCGACCTGTACTCCGGCGTCGACCTGGTCTGGCATGGGAACGGGCAGCAGCTTGAGTACGACCTGATCCTAGGCCCGGGGGCCGATCCCGGCGAGATCCGCTTGCGATTCCGCGGGGCGGATGCGACGACGCTCGCGGACAATGGCGATCTGCTTCTCCGCGCCGGTGGGAGTGAATTGCGACAACTTGTGCCCGCTGTCTGGCAGCGGCGGGGCAACGAGCGCGTCCGCATCGACGCCCGCTATATGCTGCTGGCGCGAGGTGAGGTTGGGGTGCGAGTGGCCCGGTACGACCGCTCGCTGCCGCTGACCATCGATCCGATACTGAGCTATTCGACGTTTCTGGGGGGATCGGGAACCACCAGTCCAACGGGTATCGCGGTCGATTCGTACGGCAACGCTTATGTGACCGGCTCTACAACTACGAACGACTTTCCGGGTACCTCCGGAACGGGCGATCTATTCGTCGCGAAACTCAACTCTGCCGGAACCGGCGTCGTTTACGTCACTTACTTCGGCAGCGCCAACAACCCTTTGGAACCGCCTCATGAAAACGCCGCTGGCATCGCTCTGGATAGCTCCGGCGAAGCCTATGTCACGGGTTTGACCGACAGCGCGACTTTCCCGACCACCCCCGGCACCCTGCAGCCCGTTAGAACCGGATACAACAACACCGGTTTCGTGCTCAAACTCGGTTCCAGCGGCCAGATTGTGTGGGGGACATACCTCGGTGGTAGCGACAGCGCTGCCAATGCGATCGCAGTGGATGGCGCCGGCAACGCCTCTGTAGCTGGCGCCTTCGGCCTGACCAACTTTCCTGAGGCATCGGGCACGTGCGCAAGCAACGACTACGCAATCGCCGCCACTCTAAACCCGTCGGGCAGTACGCTGCTGAACGCAACATGCATTGCCGGATTCCTCGGTGTGGCAATTGCGCTGGACCCGCAATTGAACATGTATGTAGTCGGAAGCACGCAGGCTACGAACCTGCCAACAACACCGGGTGCGTTCCAGGGATCACCTCAACCGAACGCGAACTATGGGTCCGCTGCGGTGGCGAAGCTGACGTCCGGATCGGTGTCTTATCTGACATATCTCGACGGGACGAACGGCATCGTTTCACCGGCATCACTTGCGGTTGACACCGCCGGCAACGCTTACGTGGCAGGCTATACGAACGCTTCCGACTTTCCGGTCACAACAGGAGCGTTTGACCCCACGTGGCCCGGGAGCATTTACTATTCGGGCTTTGTCACGAAGCTGAATGCCACGGGCACCGCACTGGCATGGTCGACGTACTTGGGTGGGAGCCTTAACGACAGCGTCCAGGCCATCGCGGTCGACGGCTCGGGGAACGTTTACGTTGCCGGCACCACATCGTCAGCGAATTTCCCGACTACGCCCGGGGCCATATTCTCATCGGCGCAACTGTTCGGCAGCAACGACGACGTTTTTGTGGCACAACTGAGCGCCGATGGCTCCACTCTTGAGTATTCCGGTAGAATGGGCAGCACCGCAAATGACCGGGCAACGGGTATGGCACTAGGCGCAGCCGGTTCCCTGTTTATTACGGGGACGACACTCAGCAGTAACTACCCGACCACTCTCGGAGCTTATGAAACCACAGCGCCGGAGCGGATCTACCACAACGCGGGATTCGTAACGAGAGTCGACATGACCTCGCCGACACTGTGTACCGTCAGCCTGTCGTCCTACGGAACGGAGGTCTCCGGCCACGGCGGCTCCGGCTCGCTCAACGTCACGATCCCAACAGGCTGCCCGTGGGAGGCTGTCGCCGACGTTGTGAGTATTAGCCCAACCGGCCACGGAACCAGCTCCGGGACAGTATCGTTCACGGTAATCGCCAATAACAACACCATTTCGGGCGCAACCGGGCATATCTATATCGGGCCCGATACGTACACCATCACACAGGATGCAGGATCGTGTGGGGACCCGGGGTTTAATCCAGCCTCGCTCGCCTTCGGCAATACCGGCGGTTTTGGCACCGTCACCGTGGCGCTGCCGTCTCAGTGTCCTCTCAACGCGTCGGTTTCCGATGGGTGGATACAGGTCCTTTCCGGTGGTAACGCTTTCGGCTCCGGGGGCGTGTGGATCTTCGTTGCGCCAAACAGTTTCGCGGAGCGTTCCGGGACCGTGACTATCGCCGGGAAGACGATTACGGCGACCGAGCACGCCGGCGCGTGCTCGGCGAGCGTAACAGGGCCAGCGGCCTCGTTGCCTTCGTCCGGGGGCGCCGGCACATTTCAAATCGCTGCCAGCACTCCTTCATGTCCGTGGGCGGTCTACGGCGTGCCCACCTGGATGCAGATCAACGCCGTCTCCAATGTGGGACAGGGAAGCGCGGCTCTCGGATTTGTGGCTGCGCCGAACATGACATCCATTTCCCGCAGCGCCACGCTCGATATCGCCGGCCAGGCCGTCGCCGTCAACCAGGACGCCGGCCCGTTCGGTAACCGGCCGGATTTCTACACTGCTTCGGTTTTTGCAGGCGACGGTGTGGGTGTGTACATGGGGCTGGGTGACGGCTGGCCGGCCACATCCGTGCCTCTTCCAAACCCCGCGGGGCTCGCGTGGCGGGACGGGAACCTCTACATCGCCGATCAGATTTACAGTCGTATCCGTGTCGTCACGCCGGACGGGCTGATTAATACATTCAGCGATGAGGGAGGCGTGCCATCCGGGATCCCGCAGGCGTTGGCGTTCGCAGCGGACGGAACGATGTATGTTGCAGATTCTACCGCCGAGCTTCCGGGGTTCCTGCCGGACGGGTTCGTTTGGAAAATATCAAACGGCACGGCCAGTGCCGTTGCGGGCGGTCGCACCAACGGCCTTGACGATCTGCTCACCAACCCGCGTGGTGTAGCCGTGGACGCCTCTGGAAACGTGTATATAGCCGACACCGGCAACAGCCGCATCCGCGAAGTCAGCGGCGGAACGATTGCCACGATTGCGGGCTCTGGTTCCTGTGCCTTCGCTGGCGATAACGGTCCGGCTTCCGCTGCGGGCTTGTGTGCGCCTGAGGGACTCGTCTTCGGGCCGGACCAGAGCCTCTTTGTCGCTGACGACGGGAACGGCCGTGTCCGCGCGATCGCTCCCGATGGCACTATCACTACTTTCGTCGGGGGCGGTTCCGGGAGCGCCCCCGGAACGGGTACTTACGAGCTGGCCACTTCCGTGGCCCTCCGTAATCCTAATCAGTTGGCTCTCGACCCGATCAACAACCTATACATCACAGATGGCCCTGATGTGTGGAAGGTGATTAGCTGGGATCAGGCAACTCTTCCCGCACCACAGATCACAAAGCTCACCGGCGGGACCGGCGGCATCACCTTCACTCCGGTTAACGGATCGCCCGCGGAGGATATACTCAGCGGGGTGGCTGCGGACGATGCGGGCAACATATACGTTTCGGATATCGAATACGTTTGGAAGCTGACACCCGGCTATTCTTTCTGCTCAATCGGTGGTCAGAATCCTGGGCCGCTCACTTTGTGGCCAGCAAACGGCGCAACAGGCATGGTCTCCGATCCAATCCTCACGTGGACCACCGTCAGCGGAGCCACGTCCTACGACGTGTATTTCGGCAAATCGAGTCCGCCGCCACTGGCCGGCAACTCCACCTGCATCACCTACACTCCGCAGGCGCTTGCCAATAACACAACTTACTATTGGCAGGTGGTTCCTAAAGGCGCCTCCGGTCTCGCGCCTTCAGCAGTGCAATCATTTACCACCCAGACCCAGCCCTCTGCAAACTCGTTGAAGACCGTCGGCTCCGCCGCGGACGGGTTCATTGCAACCATTGCTCCGAATTCCATCGCCGCAGCCTACGGAAACAACCTGGCCACTGGTACGCAAAACGTCACGACGCTGCCGCTGCCAACGGTAGTGCAAGGTACGACACTGGCCCTTGTCGACTCCACCGGCAAACAGGAACTGGCGCCCCTTTTCTTCGTGTCCGGCGGCGCGCCCGACCAGGTGAACTTCCTTGTGCCGTCGGACATGGCCGCGGGCCCGGCAACCATAATAGTGACGGCTCAGGACGGGACGGTATCTCAGGGGTCCACGAACATCGCGGCCGTTTCTCCCGGCTTGTTCCAGCTCAACGCCGCGGGGCTGGCCGCGGCATTCGTGTTTGACGCCACCACGAACGTCCTGAGCAACGTCTATCAGGTCAGCGGAGGGCAGATCGTGCCGAATCTGATCGATATACCCGCTTCGGATAATGTTTTTCTGGAACTGTTCGGTACGGGGCTCAGGGCGGCGGGACAGAGCAACGTCTCCGTGACAATCGGGACGACGAACGTCGCGGTGAGCTACGCGGGGGCGCAGAGCAGCAATGAGGGGCTGGACCAGGTCAACGTGGCGCTTCCCTCGAGTCTGGCAGGCAGTGGCGACGTAGTCGTACAACTCACCGCCAATGGCATCGCCGCCAATCCCGTGCACGTGACAATTCAGTAGACGCCACGCGTGTAGAAGCTCAACGCGTTGTCGCCCTGGCGCAGGATGCGCGTGCGCCGCAGCGCGCCGTACTCATCGTTGAGCGCCTGACGATGCGCGTGCTGCACCACCACGAGACCCGGGGCGCGCTCCCCCAGCAGCGCCAACGACTCTGCATACTCCCCGGCCAGCGCGTACGGCGGGTCCAGAAAAACGATGTCCGCGCTGACGCGCTCCAGCACGGGCGCGGCCTTCCCGGTGTAAACCTCAGCACGGCCGGCAACTCCCAGCGCGGCCAGATTGTCGCGAATCGCTTCCACGGCCCGGCGGCTGCGCTCGACGAAAATGGCGCGCCTCGCTCCGCGGCTCAGCGCTTCAATGCCCACCGCGCCGGTGCCCGCATAGGCATCCAGGAAAACCGCACCTTCGATCACCGGCGCCAGCACGTTGAACAGCGCTTCCCGCAGCCGGTCCGGCGTGGGGCGCGTGTCCAGACCCGGCACGCTCTTCAGCAACCGGCTGCGAAACTCCCCGGCGATCACCCGCAGTCTCATCCCACCTGCACCAGACCGTAGCGCCGCTGCCAGTGTTCGCGCACATAGGCCACCGCGCGCCGCAGTTCCTCTTCGGATGGGGGATGGGCGATGAACGCCGCCGCCTCCCGCCGCGCCAGCTCCAGGATTTCCTGGTCGCGGAGGATACTGGCGATGCGCAGCGCCGGCAGCCCCGATTGTTTCGTCCCGAAGAATTCGCCGGGGCCGCGCAGCTTCAGGTCCATCTCGGCGATGTGAAACCCATCGGTGGAATCCACCAGCGTGCGGATGCGGTCGCGAGCCGCGTCGTTCATCTTGTCCGTCACCAGCACGCAGTAACTCTGCTCGGCGCCACGGCCCACGCGGCCCCGAAGCTGGTGCAGTTGCGCCAGACCAAAGCGCTCGGCCTGCTCGATCACCATGACGGTGGCGTTGGCCACGTCCACGCCCACCTCGATCACGGTGGTGGAAACCAGGATCTTCAACTCGCCCCGTTTGAAGCGGAGCATCACCTCCTCTTTGTCGTCCGGCTTCATGCGGCCATGCAGCAGGCCGACGGCGAGCGTCGGGAACACCACGCGCGAGAGATGATCGTGCATCTTCTCGGCCGCCTTCATGGCCTGCGTCTCCGATTCCTCGATCACCGGGTACACCACATAGGCCTGGCGTCCGGCGTCCACCTGCTTTTTCAGGAAGCTGTACACGCTCTCGATGCGATCCGCGTTGACGTGCTTCGTCACGATGGGCCGGCGGCCCGGCGGCAACTCGTCGATGACGGAGACGTCGAGGTCGCCGTAGAGGGTCAGCGCCAGCGTGCGCGGGATGGGCGTCGCGGTCATCACCAGCACGTCGGGGGTGCGCCCTTTGCGCATGAGGCCCAGGCGCTGCATCACGCCGAAGCGGTGCTGCTCGTCCACGATGGCCAGGCCGAGGCGGGCGAACTCGACGTCCTCTTCGAGCAGGGCGTGGGTGCCCACGGCCACCTGCGCGAGCCCCGCCGTCAGCAGCTTTTTCAGTTGCGTTTTCTCGCGCGCCGTGTTCGAGCCGGTGAGCAGCACCACGGTGTAGCCGAGCTTCTGGAAGAGGTTCCGGAAATAGATATGGTGCTGGCTGGCCAGGATTTCGGTGGGCGCCAGCACGGCCACCTGATACCCGTTCTCGATGGCGATGATGGCCGCCTCGGCGGCTACCAGAGTTTTGCCGCTGCCCACGTCGCCCTGCAGCAGTCTGTGCATGGGATGAGCGGCGTTCATGTCGGCGGCGATTTCCCCCAGCACGCGCTTTTGCGCGCCGGTGGGTTTGAACGGCAGCATCTCGCGGATGCGGTTGCGGACGCGGTCGTTCAGCTCGAAGGCGATGCCTTCCTCCAGCCGCGCTTTCGCCCGCTTGAGTTCGAGGCCGCACTCCAGCCAGAAAAACTCTTCGAGGATCAGCCGGAATTGGGCCGGCGAGCGGAAGGAATTCAACAGGCGCAGGTCCTCGCCCTCGGGCGGGAAGTGGAGATGGCGCAGCGCGGTCCAGCGGTCGGGCAGGCGCAGGCGCTGGCGCAGGAAGGAGGGAAGGGAGTCCGCCACCGGCTCGAGATTGTCGAGCGCGCGCGCCAGCAGGGTGCGAAACGTGCGCGCGCTGATTTTCCCGGCGGCCTCGTATACCGGGACCACGCGTCCGGTGTGCAGGGCCGCGTCGGCGTCGTCCTCGCTGGAGATCGCCTCGAACTCCGGGTGCATGATCAGCAGGTCGCCGGTGTAGGTGTCGAGCTCCACTTTGCCGTACAGCGCGAGGCGCAGACCCGGCTGCAGCTTGTCGGCCAGATAGCCGCCGTGAAACCACTTGCCCAGCAGGCGCTGGCCGGAGCCGTCGGTAAAGATGGCTTCGAACAGGCCCAGGTTGCGGCGGCGAAACCCGGCCAGTTTCGCGGTCTCCACCTCGGCCATCACCGTGGCCATCTCGCCGGGCGCCAGATCGGCGATGCGCTTGACGTTGCTGCGGTCCTCGTAGCGGAACGGGGCGTAGGAGAGGAGATCCTCCACCGTGAAAAGCCCCTTCGATTCAAGGACCTCGGCGCGCGCGGGCCCCACTCCCTTCAGGTACTTCAGCGGCGTGGCGATGTCCAGCGGCAATCCTCAGTGTACTTTGCCCATCCGCGCCGATAAGGAAACCGAGCGCACCCGCGCGACTGGAGAGCTTCGAACATGAAATCCTATTCCATCGGAACGCGCCTTGCCGCGGCAATGACGGCCGTTCTGGTTCTTACCATGCTGCTGAGCGGCGCGTATGTCGTCGCCATTCGCGCGACGAAGACGAGTTTCGACCGCACCGCGGACTTCAGCGTGCGGAAAGTGCAACTGGGCGACGAACTGGATGTCTTCAAGAGCGACATGTATGCGGCGCAACGCGGTTTCGTGCTGGGGGCGTTCCTGGGAGACAGCGCGCGCATGCAGGAAGAGCATGCCCGATTCGAGAAGCAGGCGGCGCTCTTCCAGCGGACCCTGGAAGAGCTCAGGCCGCTTCTGACAACCGAGCAGGCCAGGACCGTGGTGGCAACCATGGGACAAAAAGTGGATGAGTGGACCCGCGAGTTCGGCGAAGTGGACCGGCTGGTGAACGCCGGGGATCCGTACTCGGCGCAGAAGCATTCGTTCGCGAGAATTGCGCCTATCTACGAGGAGTTGGGCCAGGCGGCCGATCAGTTCGGAGAATTGGCGAAGCGGACCATCGAGGCAGAGCGCGCCGAGCAGAACGCCGCTTACTTCCGGAGCCTCTGGACCGCGGCGATTCTGTCGCTGCTCACGATTGGTTGCGTGGTGTTCGTGTTCGCGATGACGCGCGGTCTCAACGCGCACCTGCGCAACGCCGTCACGAAACTCAGCGAGAGCGCGAATCAGGTGATGGCCGCGTCCACGCAGGTTTCCTCCTCCAGCCAGCACCTCGCCGAGGGCGCCAGCCAGGAGGCGGCGGCGCTCGAAGAGACCTCTTCGTCCAGTAATGAAGTCGGCTCCATGTCGCGGCAGAACGCGGAGAGCTCGCGCGAGGCCGCCCAGGTGACCGCCGACGTGAACCAGCAGGTGGGGGAGGCCAATGAAACCCTTGGCCGGCTCTCGGAGGGCATGAAGGCCATCAACAGCTCCAGCCAGAAGATCGCCAAGATCATGAATCTGATCGACGAAATCGCGTTCCAGACCAATATTCTCGCGCTCAACGCCGCCGTCGAAGCGGCGCGCGCGGGGCAGGCCGGCCTGGGCTTTGCCGTGGTGGCCGACGAGGTTCGCAATCTGGCCCAGCGGTGCACCGCCGCGGCCAGGGACACCTCGGTGTTGATTGAAGAAGCGCTGGCCAGCGCGCGCGGTGGAACTGAAGAACTCAATGAGGTCAGCCGGGTCTTCGCGTCGATCACCGCGGGCACGGGCAGCGTGACCCGTCTGGTCACCGGGATTCGCGATGCCAGCGACGAACAGTTCCGGGGCATCGAGGAGATTACCAAAGCCCTCGCCCAGATGGAACAGATCACCCAGACCACCGCCGCCAGCGCGGAAGAAAGCGCTTCGGCCAGCGAAGAGATGCGCGGCCAGGCCACCACCATGCGCGACGTGGTTCAGGAGTTGCGCGTAGTGGTGGACGGCGCCAGGTAGCCGGGGGCGCCTCGTCCTGCGCAACGCGCCCGATTCGAAGTGCACTTCTGCGCGGCTCAATAACGGAGCCGAGCGCGTCAGCGCCCGAGCAGGTGCCCGACATGAAAGTGGACTTTGCCGACGATCACGATCTGGATTCGCTGTTGGGACATGCGGCGACAGCCGCGTTTTTGCGGGCCAGGCGAATAACGCGGCTTACGCCGCGTGTCCTCGGGGTCTGAGTACCACCTGCGCTCGGACGGCCACCGCCTGCCGCCAGATTGCGCGTGCTTCCACTTTCGTATCGCGCGTCAGCGCCCGAGCAGGCAGGTTCCGCACGGGTTCTGGTATGCTCAGTGCTTTGGATTCCTATGCCCCGCCGAAAGCCAATCCTGTTTTTGTTTCTGCTGGCGGCCTGCGTGCCGCTCTCTGCTCAGACCAGGCTGTTGCGATTTCCCGACATCCATGACAACCGCATCGTGTTCAGCTACGGCGGCGATCTGTGGGAGGTGGCGGACAGCGGAGGAACGGCCACCCGCCTCACCGCTCACCCCGGCGTGGAACTGTTCGCGCGATTCTCCCCCGACGGTAAGAGGATCGCGTTCACCGGCCAGTACGACGGCGACGAGCAGGTCTACGTCATCCCCGCGGGCGGCGGCGAACCGAGACAGTTGACGTTTTATCCGGCGCGCGGTCCGCTGGCGCCGCGCTGGGGCTACGACAATCAGGTGGTTGGCTGGAGTAATGACGGCCGCTACGTGATTTTTCGTTCGCTGCGCGATGCCATCGGGCTATTCCTCAGCCGCCTCTACCGCGTTCCGGTGGACGGCGGCCCGGCCGAACCGCTGCCCATGCCAGTGGCCGGTTCCGGCTCGTACTCGCCCGAAGGAAATCGCATCGTCTACTCGCCTGAAGCGCGCGATTTCCGGCCGGAAAAGCGTTACAGCGGCGGCACGGCGAACGAACTCTACATTTTCGACCTGAAAACCAACGAGGCCAAACTCATTTCCGAAGGACCGCGCGCCAGCCGCGATCCCATGTGGATCGGCAAGCGGATCTACTTCGATTCCGACCGCGACGGCCATTTCAACCTGTACGCCTATGACACGGAATCCGGCAGGACCACGCAGATAACCCACAGCACGGTCTGGGATGTCCGCTGGCCAGGCACCGACCGGCAACGCCGCATTGTCTACGAGCTGGACGGTGAGCTGCAGGTGCTGGACGTGGCCACGGGCCAGAGCAAGCCCATCTCCGTAAACGTGCCCGACGACGGTATCAACCGCCGGCCCGCCTGGATCTCCGCGGCGGATCATATCGAAAGCGCGGGGCTGAGTCCCAAAGGCGAGCGTGTGTTATTCAGCGCCCGCGGGGACATATTCTCGGCGCCGGTAGAGAAGGGTCCCACGCGCAATCTGACGCATTCCCCGGGGGCCCACGATAAGTGGCCGGCGTGGTCGCCGGACGGCTCGAAGGTCGCCTTCATCTCGGACGCCGGCGGCGAAGAGGAAATCTACGTGGTGGCGCAGGATGGCTCGTCGTCCGCAGAGCAGATTACCACAGGCGGCCGCGCATTCCGTTACCAGCCGAGATGGTCGCCGGATGGCAAGCGGATCGCCTTCAGCGACAAGGACGGCCGCGTGTGGGTTGTTACTGTGGCCGACCACAAGTTACAGGAAGTGGCGCACTCCACCGAAGGTCAGGTACGTGACTATGCATGGTCGCCTGGCGGAGGCTGGCTGGCCTTCGGCATGGACAATGCGGCCGGATTCTCGGCGCTTTACATATGGGGCGTGCAGGACAACAAGCTGCACCAGGTGACCAGCGGCACGTTCAACGAACACACTCCGGCCTGGGACCCGCAGGGCGATTGTCTGTATTTCCTCGCCGACCACGAGTTCTATCCGCAGCTCTCCCACATCGAGTTCGATTTCGCCACCAACCGCTCGCGGGGTATCTTCGCTCTTACTCTTCGCAAGGATGTCAAGAATCCGTTTCCTCTCGAGAGCGACGAAGTGACCGTCAAAGCGCCGGACGAGGCAGCGAAGGACAAGGACGCGAAGGACAAGGACAAAGACAAGGACAAAGACAAGGATAAACAGGCGGCCGAACCGAAAGACAAAGGCATCGACTTCGACGGTCTGGGACAGCGCGTAACTCGCGTGCCGCTGGACTCGAATAACTACACTGGCCTTTTCGTCAAGTCCGACGCGTTGCTGTACGGAATTTTTCCGGCCTCCTACTATGGCCGCCCTCCGGAGACCAAGCCGGCCCTGCACATCTTCTCGTTCAAGGACCGGAAAGATACGACACTGGCCGACGATGTGGCCGGCGCAGTGGTATCCCAGGACGGGTCGAAGGTCCTTGTCCACCAGGGGCCTTCGTGGAACCTGTACGACGCAACGCCCGCGGGCGCTTCCAGCAAAAAGACGGTATCCACGGCGGGCCTGATGCTCGAGCGCGTTCCCACCGAGGAATGGAAGCAGATCTTCAACGAGGTCTGGCGCCGCTACCGCGATTTCTTCTACGCGCCGAACATGCACGGCCACGATTGGGAAGCCATCCGGGACCGTTACAGCCAGTTACTGCCGTATGTTGCCCATCGTTCCGACCTGAACTACGTGATGAGCGAGATGATCGCGGAACTTACCGTCCAACACACTTATATCGATGGCGGTGACATGCAGCTTCCGCCGCGCCCCCATGCCGGCCTCCCGGGCGCGCGATTCTCGGTTGACGAAGCTTCCGGACGTTACCGGATCGCGAGTATCCTGGAGGGCCAGAACGAGGAAGATATCTATCGCTCGCCCCTCACCGAGGTGGGAGTGGACGCGCGGGTGGGCGACTATGTTCTGGCCATCAACGGCGAGGATGTCACCGCCCGAACGGACATCTATAAGTATCTGCGACACGCCGGCGATTCGCCCGTGCAGTTGACCCTCAACAGCACGCCCGCGGCGGCCGGAGCGCGCAAGGTCACTTACCGTCCGCTGGCCAGCGAGGCGAACCTTCTCTATTTCAACTGGGTGGAGCAGAATCGGCGCAGGGTGGACGAGTTATCGCATGGCCGGATCGGCTACATTCACCTGCCGGACATGGGTGAAGGCGGTATTCGGGAATTCATCAAGTGGTACTATCCCCAGATCCGCAAGGACGCGCTGTTGATCGACGATCGCGCCAACGCCGGCGGCAACATATCGCGCATGGTCATCGAGCGGCTGAGCCGCCGGTTACTCGGACTTAGTTACGATCGCACTGCGGCAACACCCGGCACCTATCCGGACGGCGTTTTCATCGGGCCGAAGGCTGTTCTGCTGGATCGGAACTCCGCCTCCGACGGCGACATCTTTCCGTGGATGTTTCGCAACGCCGCGCTGGGGCCGCTCATCGGCGAGCGCTCATGGGGCGGCGTGGTGGGTATCACCGATCACGGGCCGCTGATGGACGGCGGGACGGTGAATGTTCCCGAAGACGCTTACGCCACCGCCACCGGCGAGTGGGCGGTGGAAGGCCACGGCGTGGACCCGGACATTGTGGTGCACAATGACGCGAAGTCGGTCATCGAAGGCCACGACCCGCAACTGGAGCGCGGCGTCGCGGAGCTGCTGAAGAGTCTGACGCAGTCCACGCCGAAACTCCCCGAGCATGCGCCGTATCCGGTGAAGGTGAAATAGCGCCGCGGACCATCGCGCCCCCGCGCGCACCCGAACCTGCGTAACATTGGCCATTGGGGCTTCGCAACGTGCACTCTTCCCGAAGGGTATTTCTGGCGAACGCCGCGGTTGCCTCGGTTGCGCAGCCGGGCGCCATCGCGGCGGAAGCCGCCAGCTCCGAACGCGACTACTGGATCGGCATGCTCACACGTATCGCCGATCCGGTTCTCTCCGCGCTGAGCCTGCGGAAGCTTGCCGCCTCCATGCCCGTCGAGGCGCCACTCGGCAACGCCGGCGAGCGCCGCTTGTACACGCACCTTGAAGCCTTTGGCCGCCTGCTGGCGGGCATTGCGCCGTGGCTGGAGTCCGGAAACGGCGCCGGCCGGGAAGGTGACCTCAGGCAGCGCTGTGGCGATCTTGCGCGCCAGTCGATCGCCGCCGCGGTGGACCCGTCCTCGCCCGATCATATGAACTTCACCCGCGGCGGGCAGCCTCTGGTGGACGCCGCCTTTCTCGCGCTCGGCATTCTGCGCGCTCCCACCCAGCTCTGGCAAAAACTCGACGCCGGCGCCCGCGGCCATCTGGTTGACGCGCTCCGTTCCACGCGCGCGATTTCTCCGGGGCCCAGCAACTGGCTGCTGTTCAGCGCCATCATTGAAGCCTTCCTCGCCTGGGCCGGCGAGCCGTGGGACGCCACGCGCATCGATTACGCCGTGCGCCAGCACGAGCGGTGGTACAAAGGCGACGGCGTCTACGGCGACGGCCCGGAGTTTCACTGGGATTACTACAACAGCTTCGTGATCCACCCGCTGCTGCTGCAGATTGTCGAAACCATCGCAGCCGTGTCCGGGGACTGGGATGCCTTCCATCCGGCGATTGTCGCGCGGGCCAGACGCTATGCCGCGCTTCTGGAGCGCCTGATCGGACCGGACGGCACGTTTCCACCCACTGGCCGGTCGCTCGCATACCGCTGCGGCGCATTCCATCTGCTGGCCGGCATGGCCCTGCGCCGCGATCTGCCCGACGGCATCGCGCCGGAGCAGGTACGCGCCGCGCTCAGTGCGGTGATTCGGCGGGCGATGGAAGCGCCCGGCACATTCGATCCGAACGGCTGGCTCACGGTCGGATTCTGCGGGCACCAGCCGGATATAGCGGAGCGTTACATATCCACCGGAAGCCTGTACCTCTGCTCCACCGTTCTGCTGCCGCTGGGATTGCAAAGCGCCGATCGTTTCTGGAGCGGCCCGGCTCAGCCCTGGACGTCGCGCCGGATCTGGCGTGGCGAGGCCGTCGCGCCGGATCGCGCCATGCCGAACGCTGCCCCTCCAGCGGGAACGTCCTGATGCCGCCGCGGGCGCGCCCGGCCTTCCCGCGGGGATCCGTTTCGAATGAAGACGAGACGGCCAGCGGGCCTGGTGCATGCAAAGCGCATCGTCAAGCGGCTAAGGCGCCGGCCGGCCGGTTCTTCTCCTCGTGGGTGTTTCATGCGACGCTCTAAGCGTATGCGCATCCTGGTGCTCAATGGTGGATCCAGCTCCCTGAAGGCGGTTCTGTACGAGGTGGGCACGGCCGCGCTGCCCCTGCGGCCTCCCGCGCCGCTCTGGGATGCGCGCGTGGATTGGGGCCGCCATCCCGGCACCGCTGAGATCCGCATTCGTACCGCCTCCGAAACCGCGAATCGGACTCTGCCCATCCCCTCGCAGGAGGCGGTGCTTCGTCCCGTTCTCGATTCGCTGCCGGGCAAAGTGGACATGGCCGGACACCGCGTGGTCCACGGCGGCAAAGCGTTTCGCGAGAGCACCCGCATCACGCCGGAGGTGAAGCGGCAGATCGCACGCCTGGTGGAATACGCGCCCGAGCACAATCGCCTGGAACTGGAGGCCATTGAGGCGGTGGAAGGCATCCTGGGCGCGGGCCTGCCGCAGGTAGCGGTGTTCGACACCGCGTTCCACGCGAGCCTGGCGCCCGCCGCCTTTACTTACGCCGGGCCGTATTCCTGGCTGGACGACGGCCTGCGGCGATACGGCTTCCACGGCATCAGCCATCAGTACACCTCGCGGCGCGCCGCCGAGTTGCTCGGCCGCCCTCTGGAATCGCTGCGCATGATCACCTGCCACCTTGGCAACGGCTGTTCGCTGGCGGCCGTAGCCGGCGGCAGGAGCGTGGACACTACCATGGGCTTCACCCCGCTGGCGGGGCTCATGATGGGTACCCGCTGCGGCACCGTCGATCCCGGCATCCTTATCCACCTGGTGCGGCATTGCGGCTATCGCGCCGACGAGTTGGACCGCATTCTGAACAAGGAGTCCGGCCTGAAGGGGCTCTCGCGCGTCTCCGGGGACATGCGCGAAATACTGGCGGCCATGGATGCGGGCAACGCGGACGCCCGGCTGGCGTTCGATGTCTACGCGCACCGCCTCGCGCAGGAGACCGGTTCCATGCTGGCCAGCCTCGGCGGCCTCGATGCGCTGGTGTTCACCGCGGGCGTCGGCGAGAACACGCCGCTGCTGCGGACGCGCGTGGCCGAGCGCTTCGCCTTTCTCGGCCTGCGTCTCGACGAGTCCGCCAACGCAAAATCGCCCGCCGATGCGGAGATCTCCACGCCGGGTTCGGCCGTGCGCGTGCTGATCGTCCACACCGAAGAAGACTGGGAGATCGCCCGCGAGTGCCACCGGTTAAACGCCGCCGGTGCACTCTGACTACACGCGGCCGGCCAAAACCTCCCAGGCTCCGCTACGCTCCGCGCGGCGCCAGAGGCGCGTGGTTCAAGGGACTGCTTGATTCCCCGGCTCTCCACCCGCCCTGCCTGATCAGGATCAGTGCGCTGCATGGATACCGAAGTTGTGAGCCGCAACGCCGGCAAGAACCGCCGTGGCGACGAAATTCATGATCATGGCCCGTTTCCTGAACTCCGGATGCCTGCGCATCACCAGGTAACTGGACACCTGAAGGCCGCCCACCAGCGCGGACTTCAGCATGACGCTGCGTGCGTCGAACCTGCCTCCGGAACCCTGGAGCAGTGGGTTTTCCTCCAGTTTGCCATAGCTGCTGACGATGTCCATCCCGTTGGCGCCCAGCAGCGAGGCCACCGAAATCCCGTAGAGGATCTTCTGCCGGCGGTCATCGGGCAGTTCCGCGATAGTGGTTTTCCTCGGTACCGCCGCGCCACGCGCCACCAGCCAGTGCGTTGTCGACGAGTCGAAGCGATTTGCCCAGTCCAGCCTCTTCGAGGCCTCCTCCGGTGTCGCTTTGAACACCGCGCCATAGACGGTCCCGTTTCCCGTTGTCCAGGCGATCTGGTAATCCGCTTCCCCTTCTGTGGCAAACATAGCAACACTACCCGGAACCAACAGAATAAACATGAGCGTAAGAATCCGATACATCTGACTTCTCCTTCGGTCTGTCGGGATTCACCGCCCTGGTTACAGGAAGTGCCGTCCCGGGCGCCTCCGCCGGCGCCTGACTTGAATTCCTCATCGGTTCCGCGAAAGTCTTTGTGAGTCTGCAGGCGCCAGCTCGGAGAGGGAATGGACAATGGACTAAGTAAGCGCGGGCGCGGGGGTAGACCGCGCGGTAGTCCAATCAAACGGAGTACCTTCCGGGTTCACCGCCTGAAGGCGGTCTTACCCGCGGGCAGCGCGAGCCACGCCCTGAACATCGGCGTCGCTTGTACCTTGTGGTTGCAGAATGATTTGTGTGCCGGCCGGCCCGCTGCCCTACTTAGTGGGAAACAACCTGGCCCCGTGCACAAAGCACCCTAATCCAGCGGGGAGCCCGTGGTCGACGTTTCCCGAACCCCCGCCGCCAGACGAGAAAGCAGGCAAGGGTGTGCGTGTACGAGTCACATCGTCGCCGGTTTTGAGGCCAGGCACCGAAGGGGTGGTATTATTTCGGACGTCATCGCCTTGCATGAGGCGGAAGTGGGCAACCAGGCCGTTGAGCAACTGGCCGCGAAGGGCACGGTGAAGAAAGCGGCCGATGATTTCATTGTTGAAGGCAGGATGGAAGGAGCAAGCGCCAGGCAACTGAGCCGCGCACTCATTTCTTTGTTGAGAAAGGTGGAAAAGAAGACAACGCTGCGCCCCGAACGGACTTCCGTCGGTCCCGGCGTGGCGGCGATTCTGAGCGCGGCGAGCGGCACGAGGAGACGACGGACGCGGTGTTGGCAGCGATGAGAACGCGTCGCGTGAGGCGAGCGGCGTCGGCGCTTCTGATGACGCTGTGGGCGTGCGGTGCGGCGGCCCAGCCGCGTCCCGAAATCGTGCGCGCGTTCGAGCGGTACTCAGCCGCGGTGGAAGCGCGCATAGAGCGGGACCGCGGGGCATCGCGCTTCCTGCGGCTGGCCGCCGATCCACGCGCGCGGGCCCGATTGCGCGCAGGCGAGGCGCAGGCGGTTTCCGCCAGAACGCTGGGTGTGCAGCCGTCCATCGACATCCCCGGCGCACAGGTGCAGCACTGGGTGGGAGCTGCGTTCATCCCGGCCATGACCATCGCGCGCGCCCTTCCGAGGCTGCAGGACTACGACAACCGGAAACGCGACATGGCGCCGTCGATTTCGGAGTCGCGCATCCTGTCGCGCGAGGGGAACCAGTTTCGCGTCTGGCTGCGGGTGCAACAAAGGGCCATGATTCCCGCCGTTTTCGATCTGATTCTGCGGATCGCGTATCGAGCGGAAGGCAGCGGGCAGCTCGAAATCGAATCGCGAACGGAGAGCGTTCACGAGGTTCCCGGCGTGGATGCGCCGCGGGGCGCCACGGCCAGGGATCGCGGGCTGCTGTGGGCGCTGAACCACTACTGGCGGTTCGCCGAACAGGATGGCGGCGTTTACGTCGAGTGTGAAGCGCTGGTGCTGGCGCGGCAGACGCCGGTGCTGTTGCGGTGGATCGCCGACCCGCTGGTAGCCCGTGCCTCGCGCCGGACACTGGATGGCACGCTGGAGGAGACCGTCCGCATGGTGCAGCGCGAGCCCTGATCCGTTCCAGCTTGCAGTCGACCTCAGACGCCGCGCGACATAAAAGCGGGCCGGACATGCGGCGACAGCCGCGTTCTGAGGCGCCCGGCGACACGCTCCTGGCGCCGCGTGCTTTCGTTCGCGAAGCCCAGAGGTGTTGAGGGCATGCGCCTCGGCGGGCAGACGAGCGGCAGCCATTCCCGCGACGAGGCTACGTTTACTGCATTTCCTGCGGTTCGCAAGCGCCCCCGAGGGGTTTGTACGCGCTCGGGAGCCGAGTCTCACGATCGGACCGTGGAGTCGCCATTCGCCCTCACGCCCGCCTGGCCACCCAGATCAGCAAACCGAAAATCAGCACCGGGATCAGCGCCATGGCGATATAAAACAAAACCCTGCGCAGCAACGGCGATTTGCGCGTTTTCCAGTCGTGCAGCTCGGTTCGCTCGGCCACCCCCACCTGATCCTGATGCTCCAGATCCCAGGCGAACTCCTTCGCGCTGGCGTAGCGGTTGCGCGGGTCGCGCTCCATCGCACGGTAGATGATCTCCTGCAACTG
>JBEKPY010000075.1:0-30217 GCA_049520275.1 Bryobacteraceae bacterium | reverse complement strand
GCTGCTTGAGGTTTGTTGAACTCTTTCTGTTCACGATTCAAGCCGTAAGAATCTAACTACGCTCGGACGGCCACCGCCTGCCGCCAGATTGCGCGTGCTTCCACTTTCGTGTCGCGCACCCGCTGCCCGACGCGTCCGCGTCCTCGAGATCACGGTCTGATATGCTGGCTTTTCCGCCCGCGGCCAGCCAGCCACGTGGACTCAGCACCCGTCCCAGGAGGTCAAATGACTCCGCAGGAAGTCATCGAATTCGCGAAACAACAGGACGCCCGGCAGATCGATCTGCGATTCACGGATCTGCCCGGCCTTTCCCAGCATGTCTCGTATCCCATCAGTCAACTGAGCGAGTCCTCGTTTGAAGAGGGCTTCGGCATCGACGGATCGAGCATTCGTGGCTGGGCCGCCATCAACGAGAGCGATATGCTGCTTGTTCCGGACGGCTCCACGCTCTACATGGATCCGTTCACGGAAATGCGCACGCTGGTGATGATCGCCGATGTGATCGACCCCATCACGCATCAGCACTACGAGCGCGACCCCCGCTGGATCGCAAGGAAGGCCGAGCTCTACCTGAAAAACAGCGGCATCGCCGATGCCGCCTACTTCGGCGCCGAGGCTGAGTTTTTCATCTTCGACAATGTCCGCTTCGACCAGAACCAGCACTCCGGCTTCTACTTCATCGACGCCGAGGAAGGCCGCTGGAACTCCGGCCGCAAGGAGAACAACCTCGGCTACCGGCCGCGTTATAAGGAAGGTTACTTCCCGGTTCCGCCCACCGACCACTACCAGGACCTGCGCTCGGAAATGGTGCAAACCATGATCGATTGCGGGCTCGAAATCGAGTGCCACCACCACGAGGTGGCCACCGGCGGGCAGTGCGAGATCGACCAGCGCTTCAACACGCTGGTGAAGTCGGCCGACAACATGATGCTGTACAAGTACTGCATCCGCAATGTCGCCTATCAATACGGCAAGACCGTCACCTTCATGCCCAAGCCGCTGTTTGGCGACAATGGCAGCGGCATGCACGTGCACCAGAGCCTGTGGAAGGGCGGCGAACCGCAGTTCGCGGGAGATCTGTATGCCGGCCTGAGCCAGCTCGCGCTATGGTACATCGGCGGTCTCCTGAAGCACGCCCGCGCGCTGTCGGCCATCATCGCCCCCACCACCAACAGCTACAAGCGTCTGGTGCCGGGCTACGAAGCGCCGGTGAATCTGGCGTACTCGCGCCGCAACCGCTCGGCCGCGGTGCGCATTCCCATGTACTCGGCCCATCCGAAGGCCAGGCGCGTGGAGTTCCGGCCACCCGATCCGTCGGCGAATCCGTATCTGGCGTTCGCGGCGATGCTCATGGCGGGTCTGGATGGCGTGGCCAACCGCACCGACCCCGGCGAATCGCTCGACAAGGACATTTACGATCTTTCCCCCGAGGAGCTGTCGCATGTGCCGTCCATGCCGGCATCGCTCGAGGAGGCGCTTAGCTGCCTGGAGGACGATCACCGGTTCCTGCTCAAGGGCGACGTCTTCGGCGAAGAGCTGCTCGAAACCTTCATCGACTACAAGCGGAAGAACGAGGCCGACGCCATTCGCCTGCGGCCCCATCCGTACGAGTTCGCGCTGTACTACGACATTTGAGACCGGGCGGCAGGAGTCTTTCGCAGGGCATGGCCCCATAACTATAAGCGCCACCCGCCTGCAGACCCCCGCGTTTTCGTGCGGCGAAGCCACCTGAACTGTGCGATGATGTAAAGTAGCTCTTGACAAACGGTAAGTGGTACTTTACGGTGTACCCTGATGATCAGGAGTTTCAAGCACCGGGGCCTGAAACGGCTCCATGAGCGTGGCGACCGGAGCGGGATACGGCCTGATTTGGCGGACACAGTTCAGGAAATTCTGACGGTTCTCGATGCAGCGGCATCGCCCGCTGCTCTTGACCTTCCCGGCTACCGCCTCCACCGGCTCAAGGGCGACCTGAGAGGTTGTTGGTCCGTTACAGTGCGGGCCAATTGGCGCGTCGTGTTCCGTTTTGAAGGGCCGGACGCCTTCGATGTTGAACTGATCGACTACCACTGAGGATTTAAGGAAAACACGCCATGCCCATGAAAGAACCAGCGCATCCCGGACGCATTGTGCGGAGCGCTTGCCTTGAGCCTTTGGGGTTGTCGGTTGCCGAAGGGGCAAGGATTCTCGGCGTCAGCCGTCAGGCTCTCAACAACGTCGTCACCGGCAAGTCTGGCATCAGCCCGGAAATGGCGATCCGCCTCACCAAGGCGTTCGGGAGCACGGCGGAGACGTGGTTGCGCATGCAGCTTGCCTACGACCTCGCGGCAGCCCGCAAGAGCGAGAGCAAGATCAAGGTGAGCCGTCATCACGTCGAAGAACTGCAGATGCGCTGACTCACGACGAACGGAGCAACACACGCCCGCCCGTCTCCGCATTTGCGGCCACCCGCGCCTCCCGCAGTTACCCGCCGATCACCTCCGGCCCCAGTTGACGTGCCAGGTTTCCCATGGTCTTATCATCCGGAACCTTCTCACCGCCGATTCGGGTGAACTCGCGGTGGACCAAATTGGCGCGTACTTCTCGCGACAGGATTTCGAAACTCCAGTCGCGCACATGCTTCAGCCGCAGCATTCTGAGCACGACTTCGGCCGGCGTGGCCTTGCGGCCACGAGTCTTGCTCTTCTTGCAGAGTCTGGCCGACTCTTGCTGGATGATGAGCAGCGCTGGAACCGCAACCGGGGCTGCATCGCACAGCCGAGGCCGCACGGAACCTTCAACTCCATTATCCGGCGTTCACGCATCTGCCGGTCATCAAGGCCCGTGGCTTTCGCGTTCGAGTGTCCCGCCATGCGTTGCGCCACTTCGATCCGGCCGCCGTTCCTGAGGTAGTCTGTAATTCCGGTGGCGCGGAAGGTATGACAGCCTATCGGGGTTCCATCCTACAACCCCCGGATGTGGATGCCGCCGTCGCCGGTGCGCACGTAGAGCGGCTGGCCACCGCCGTTGAGCTTGCCGCGCAGTTCCTTGTGGTCGTCGTCGCCGCTGCTGGCGGTCTTCATGGCCAGCGGCAGGTTGACATCGAGATCGCCGTCGCCGGTGCGTACGTCGAGATCCGCGGAAAACTGGCCGGGCAGGCGAACGTTGACGCTGCCATCGCCGCTCTCGATTCTCCAGGCCGAGGAGACCCGCGATCCCGGAGCGGCATCCACTTCCACGCTGCCGTCGCCGGTGTGCACGTTGAGCGCCTCGAAGCGCCCGTCGGCATGAACGCTGCCATCGCCGGTGTGGGCATCCAGCGCCCCGTCCACGCCGGCCGCGCGGATGCTGCCGTCCCCGGTATTGATGCGAATGTCGCCCTGCAGTCCGCTGACGTCGACGGACCCGTCGCCGCTACGAACGTCCGTGCGCGTGTCGCGCGGCACACGCAGTTCGATGCGCAGCCAGCGCTCCTCGAAATTCAGGAAATCGACGTGGAAAGAGGGAACGCGCGCCTCGAATTCGACCCTGTCGCCGCTCTGACGCTCGTGGATCTGCACTTCGCCGGCGCCGATATTCCAGCCTTTCGTAATCACCACGGCCTCGATTCGCTTTTGTTCCCAGGTGTGGATGGTGATGGAGCCGTCGTTGGTTTCCACGCGCAACTCCGGTCTTCCGGTCACATTGTACGTCTTCGTCCACTGGGCAGCGGGGGCAAGGCCGCAGGCAAGTGCCGCTCCCGCAATAAGATACACGTAACTCGGTCTGTGCATGAGGGTCCTCGCTGGAGAATACGAACGAGAACGGGAAAAGTTCCCTGAGTTGCCCCCGGATCGTGTTGACGGCGGTGCGGCGATCTGGTACAAAAACATGATCCCGTGCGGTCAGAGGATCTCCAACTGTTAAGGAGCCAACATGCAGAACATGCTTGCCTACACAATTCACAGTGCTTTTGTGGCCGGCGACTACCCTCAGGTCGTCGTCGGCCAGGGAACTTCCAACAAATACTTTGGGCCCGCCAATCCGGTGGACGATAGTTACTGGATCTATTTTCTGGACCGGTCGAATCCCACCAATTCCGTCTACCAGACGGTGGTGCCGGGAGCGGACAACTCATCAATCCCGGCCGGGCTGATGCAGTATCTGAAGGACGAGAACCTTCTTTTTGGCGTGGTGACGCAGACTCTCAGCACCGTGCACGTGCCGCAGGGAGAATTCTACGATTTACTGGTCCGGTACGGCGCGGGACGGGCCCTGCAGAGGCTGGAACAGGTCAATAGCACGTTAGGTTCCGGCTTTTACGGCACGGTGAGCTATGCGCTGGTTGGACAGGGCGGCCCTCGCGACGGCGGGCTGGGGCCACCGTCTTACGAAGCGGGGGATCTCCACCACGGCGTAGTGTTGACCCTGTCGTTGATGCCGGGGCCGGATGGACAGCCTCCCTACTCCATCCGCGACTCGGAAACGTTCCCCCACTAGTGGCGGCAAATCTCCGGCTCATCGCCATCGGCTTCTACACGCCTGGCACCGGCCTGACGCGCGTAATGGACAGCATCCTGCGCCGTCTGGCTGACTGCTACGAGATTCACTATCTCGGCATCGGCTACGCCGGGGAGACGGTTCGCGACCGCGGGCTCACCATCTACCCAACCAACCCGAAGGGCGGCGACGTTTTTGCCGCCTTTCAGGCTCGCCGTCTCATTGAGGAAACCCATCCCCACCTGGTCCTGATCCTCCACGACATCTGGATGTTCCAGCACTATCTTCGCGTCCTCGGCCCCTGCCGTGATCCGCTGAAGATAGTCGCCTACATTCCTCTGGATGGCCTGATCGTGGATGAGAGAGCAGCGGCGCCGCTACGGCAGGCGGATAGCGTGGTGGTCTACACCGAGTATGCCCGGCAAGAGGTCGAAAGCGCGTTCCGCAGGCTCGGCGGGGAGGGCTTTCCCACCGTGGAGGCGATTCCCCACGCAGTGGACTGCGACCGGTTCTTTCCATACCCCGAGCTGGTGGAGGCGTGTTTCGACTCCGCCGGCCGCGCGCCGGCAAAGAGGCGCCTTCTGGGAGATCTTCCCGGCGCAGTCGCGGACTCTTTCGTCGTGCTCAACCCCAACCGGCCCGACCGGCGAAAGCGCATCGATCTGACGCTGGCCGGATTCGCGCAGTTCGCCGCCGGGAAGCCGGACAACGTCAGGCTGTGCCTGCATCACGCCTTCATGAGCGAGCGGGAAGCGGAGCAGATTCCGGCGCTGATCCGCGGGCTGGGCATCGAAAACCGGGTTCACCTGAATCCCCTCGGCGCCGGCGTCCGCGACGATGGCGAGCTGAACCTGCTCTATAACGCCTGCGATGTGGGGATCAACACTTCCATGGGCGAGGGCTGGGGACTGCTGAGCATGGAACACGGCGCCGCGGGCGGAGCCCAGATCGTGCCGGACCACACCGCCTGCGCCGAACTCTGGCTCGGGCGTGGCGAGATGATTCCAGTAGCGAAGCGATACGTTCCGGAATTCTCGGTGCTGGAGATGGGCGAGGTCTCGCCGGAAGGCGTGGCGAGCGCGCTGGAGAGCCTTTACCGGAACCGCGAACGCCGCCGGAAACTGTCCCAGGCGGCATTTACGATGACGCAGAACCCCGCCTGGAGGTGGGACCAGATTGCCCGGCGGTTCGACGAACTCTTCAGGAGGCTCGCGGGTTAGGACCCCCCTATCAATCGGCCACTGGGCGTGATAACCTCACTCGTATCATGAGCGAGAGCCCATTGGAAGCCTCCACTGTTTGCGCGCGTCGTTTGAGGAACGCGCCGCGCGAAACTGACCGCCACCCGCTTTGCCTGACCGCGAGTTCCTCACATCAATGGCGTCGCGGGCTCGCGGCCTTTGCACTCCCCTACGGCAGCCGGTTCCTGCCGCTGGCGCTGGCCGCCCTGCTGGCCTGGCCGTTGGCATCCGCCGCCGGGCGGCTGGATCCGGCGGAAAAGCAAACCCTCGAGCTGACTCCGGGAGTCGTGCTGGTAGCTGTCACCTACCAGGTTACGGCGACATTTCAGATTAAGGACCAGGTACAGAAGCTGGAGCTTTCGTACACGGTCACCGGAACCGGTTTCATCTACCGTCCCGACGGTTACGTCATTACCAATGGCCACGTGGTGGCGAGCGCGAACATGAAGGACGCTCAGGCGCAGGCGGATCTGCGCGACAGCATCCGGCATGACATCCTCATCGAGCGGCTGGTGCCGGCCTTTGAAAAGGCCACGCAGCGCGACCTCAGCGGGCATGAGGACGAGCTGGCCCAGGCCATCAATCTGCACATGAGTTACAGCGTGCCGGAGCTGAAGATATACCTCGCCAACCACACCGGATTCAACGGCGAGATCAAGGCCTACAGCGATCCCATCACCATGGGCGGCAAGGACGTGGCCATCGTCAAAATCGACGCCAACAACCTGCCCACGGTGCGGCTGGGCGATTCCAACAATGTCCACATCCAGGAGCCGATACGCGTTATCGGCTACCCCGGCAAAGCGTCGCCGCTGGACATGAAGCTGATCGGCATCGAGTCGCTGTTTGTGCCCACGGTCACCAACGGCCACATCTCTGCCGTGAAGGTGGACTTCAAGGGCAAGCCGGTGATTCAGTCCGACGCGGCCATCACCCACGGCAACAGCGGCGGCCCGGCGTTCAATGAGGCGGGCGAGGTGATCGGCATCGCCACGTTCGGCCCGGAAGTGGCCGGTTTCAACTTCTTCGTGCCCATCAACACCGCCATCGAGTTCGTGAATCAGGTGGGGAGCAAACCCGAGCAGGGGCTCTTCGACAACCTCTGGATGGAAGCGCTGGACACCTACGACGCCGGCAAGTGCGAAACCTCCAAGAAGAAACTGGACGACGTGCTGCGCATCATGCCCAATGAGCCGGACGCCACCCGCCTGTTTGCGGCCGCCGAAGCCTGTGCCGCCTCCGAAGGGCCGATGGGCCGCATGATGGAGAGCGCCGGGTGGGTGATCTGGGGTCTGGCCGGCCTGCTGGTATTGCTGGTGTTGGCCGCCCTGCTGATGATGCGCGGAAAGCAGCCAGTTCCCGCGCCGGCCATGGCGGGAGCGCCGGGCCGCGGTCCCGTGGGGGGCGCCCAGAAAGTGGATTTCCAGCCCCAGGCCGGGCTGCCTCCGGCCGCCGAGCGTTCCTTCGGCAGCATCCAGGTGACCGCCGGCTCGCTGTCGGGACGCCGTTTCCCGGTCACTAAAGCCGGCCTGCTGCTTGGCCGCGACGGCTCGAAGTGCCAGGTGGTGTTCACCGAAGACGTCGTTTCCGGCGAACACGCCTGGATCGTCCCGCTGGACAATGGCGTGGTGGTGATCGATCGCGGATCGAGTAACGGGACGTTTATCAACTCGGTGGAGTCGCCGCGCGTCAGCAAGGTGGGCCTGCAGAATGGCGACCGGGTGTATCTGGGCAAGAAGGGAACGGTGGCAATCACCTACTTCGCGTCCTGAGAAGCGCAAAGGGCCCGGCGGCGGGCCTCCATACGGAGCGGAAACTCCGCATCACCGCCGCCGAGGCTCCGTTTTGCGCGGGAGAATAGGAAGCGCAAAGGGCCCGGCGGCGGGCCTCCATACGGAGCGGAAACTCCGCATCACCCGCCGCCGAGGCTCCGTTTTGCGCGGGAGAATAAGAAGCGCAAAGGGCCCGGCCGCAGGCTCTGCATCACCCGCCGGCGAGGCTCCGCTGGCGTGAGTTGCTGAAGAAGGACAGGGAGAGTGGAATGGCTAAGTTTTGTGCGAACGGGCATCAAATGGAAGATTCCTGGCAGATTTGCCCATACTGTCAGAAAACGGGGTTTCAGGGCAGTGGAGCCGCCGGTGGCGCCGAAGCGGCGAAAACCCGGCTGGAAACCGCGCCGCCACCCCTGCCAGGCGCGGGTGCGGCATCGGCCTCCGCGGCGGCCGGCGGACGCAAGACGGTGGTGCTGTCGGAGGTGCGGAAGGCGCCCGTGGTTGGCTGGTTCGTGGCCATGAGCGGCGAACAGAAGGGCGAGGATTTCCGCGTTCGCGACGGCCAGAACACGCTGGGTTCGTCGCCCGAAAGCGACATTGTCCTTCGCGATGTCACCGTCTCCGGCCACCACGCCAGCATCCGCCACAAGGACCAGAAATTCATCCTCACCGACCTCGATTCGACCAACGGAACGTTTCTGAACGAGGGCGCGGAATCGGTTGCCCGCGTGGACCTGAAAGACAGCGACACCGTCCGCGTGGGCGACGTGGTGTTGAAATTCAAGTGCCTGTAGGGTTTGCATGATCGTACGTCCCGGCATCGAACTGGCGAACCTGACCGACACCGGTTGCGTGCGCGAGCGCAACGAGGACTACTATTGCTACTTCGAGCCGGACGACGACGAGGCGTTCCGCACGCGCGGCCGGCTGCTGGTGGTGGCCGACGGCATGGGCGGCCACGAAGGCGGCCAGGTGGCCAGCGGCATCGCCGTCGAGATGGTGCGGGAGACGTGGACTCACGGCACCGGCGACCCCGCCGATCTGCTGATCGCGGCGCTCGGCAACGCCCACAACGCCATCCGCGACTACGCCCGGGAGCACCCCGAGCTGGCCGGCATGGGCACCACCTGTACCGCCGTCGCCCTGATCGGCGAACTCCTCTATTACGGCCACGTGGGCGACACCCGCCTGTATCTGATCCGCAACGGCTCCATCCGCCGCCTGACCCACGATCACTCTCTGGTGCAACGGCTGGTGGACAGCGGAGCCATCACCGAGGAAGAGGCGGCGGAGCATCCGGATCGCAATGTACTGGTGTCCGCCCTCGGAATGCGCGGCGCGATCTCGGTGGACGTGCCCGACGGGGGTATCCCCCTCGAACCGCGCGACACCCTGCTGGTTTCGACGGACGGGCTGCATGGGCTGGTGAGCGATGCCGAGCTGCTGGACGCGGTAACCCGATGTGAGCCCCGCCAGGCCTGCCAGGAACTGGTGCAACTGGCGCGGGAGCGTGGCGGCCCGGACAACATCACCCTGCAGATTGTCCGCCTTGCCGGGGCGCCGGCAAAGGCCCCCTCCGCTCGTTTAAAGAAGACCAGGCCGGAGTACCCGGCGGCGGAGTGAGAAGGTCATGACCGGAACGGAAATTGGCAACTACCGCATTCTCGAGAAGCTCGGCGAGGGCGGCATGGGTGTGGTCTACAAGGCCGTAGACACCTCGCTCGATCGCATCGTCGCTATCAAGGTGCTCAATGGGGATCTGGCGCGGGTTCCCGAGTTGGTGGCGCGCTTCCGCGGCGAGGCCCGGGCACAGGCCAATCTCAACCACACCAACCTCGCCACCCTCTATGCGTTTCTCACCGTCGGCGACAACGCCATGATGGTGATGGAGTTCGTCGACGGTGAAACCTTCGCGCAAATGATCCGCCGCCGTGGGCCGCTGCCCGCCCAGGGCTCCGTGCCCATGTTCCGCCAGGCGCTGCTGGGGTTCGCCTATGCCCACCGCGCCGGCATCGTGCATCGCGACATCAAGCCCAGCAATCTGATGCTGAACCACCAGGGCATCGTCAAAGTGATGGACTTCGGCATCGCCAAGGTGATGGGCGAACGCGGCCTCACACGCACGGGAATGCAGGTGGGCACCAGCCGGTACATGTCGCCGGAGCAGGTGCTCAACAAGGAAGCCGACATCCGCAGCGACATCTACGCGCTCGGAATCACGCTGTACGAGATGCTGACGGCAAACACGCCGTTCCAGGGCGACAGCGAATTCCACATCATGTCGGACCACGTGCACACGCCGCCGCCTCCGCCGTCGCGGTTCTATCCCTACATTCCCAGGGGCGTCGAGAACGCCGTCCTGAAGGCGTTGGCCAAGAACCCCGACGAGCGTTTTCAGACGGCGGAGGAGTTCGGAGCGGCGCTGGAACGTCCCGACGACTTCGGCATCGCCGGCGCTGCGGTGGCTGCCGTCCTGCCGCCGCCGTTACCATATGGCGCTCCGGGACAGACCACCTGGCCGGCCACCGCAACCATGCCCGTGGCCGGACCCGCGGCCGTGCCTCCTCCTCCGCAATATCACACGCCGTTTCCGCAATATCAGGCAGCGCCTCCGCAATACCAGACGCCGCCTCCGCAGTACCAGGCGCCGCCGCCCTATCAGACGCCACCCCCACAGATGCCGGCCCCGGCTCCAGCGCCCGCCACGGGGTTGGGGGCTCTGGTTGCCACATGGCCCGGCAGGATCGTGGTTGCGGGCATCACGGCTCTGATCCTGCTCATGGGAGGATGGCTCCTGCTAAGACCCGCGCCGCCGCAGCCGCTGCCAGCCGCCATCGCTCCGCAGGTGTCTGGGTCGCAGGTCCTGAACCCCACCCCAAATCCGGAGCGCGTGAACATCGAAATGAGCAATAAAGCGACGCCGGCCTTGCAGGTGCAGGCGTTCGAGGCCGCGCCGAATCCGGTTCGCCCGGGACAGCGGGTGACCCTGAGCTGGGCCGTTCCTGGCGCCACCGAAGTGACCATCAATCCTTCGATTGGTACGGTCCCGGCGCAGGGAAGCCGGGTGATCAGCGCTCGGGCCGGTACCCAGTTCACGCTCACCGCGAAAGCCGCCGACGGCCAGACGGTGTCGCGGACGCTGGACGTTCGGGTGGATAGCGGCAGCGCGGCCAGGCCCTCGTCGGCGCAGCAGACTCGAGCGGCCAACCCGGCGCCGCAGCAGCAGACGCAAGCTCCCGTGCAAACCGCGCCCCCGCCGCGGCAGGCCACACCGGTTCCGCCCGCGCCCCAGCCAGTTCCGCAGCAGGCTCCTCCGCAACAGGTGCGCGCCAGCCCGGTGATGAACCTCTTCCACGATCACGGCGTGATCGCCGGCAGGAAGTTTCTGTGGCCGAGTTGCTGGGGCCAGATGCAGATTGGCGGCGGGCGCGTGGTTTACCGTGTCCTCGGCACTTCCGATGGACGTCGCGACGATTTTGTGGTGCCGGTTTCGGCGGTGCAGGAGGTCATGGTAAATCGGGTCCCAATTCGGGGACATCAGGCTTTCCACATGCGCATCAACGGACAGATCTTCAACTTCGTTCCCGCGTCCGGTTCGCCCGTGCTGTTTGTGAACGTGATCCAACAATGGCTGCAGGAAAAATGACAAGCTGGCCGCCGTTCCATGACGGGCCCGTTTTGGCCCGCGCGCGTCGGCATGCGGGGTTGGGAGGAAGCGTCGGATGATCGGAACCAGGGTCGCGGGCTATCAGATTCTGGAGAAGCTCGGCGAGGGCGGAATGGGCGTGGTCTACCGGGCGGTCGACCTCTCGCTCGACCGCGTCGTCGCCCTCAAGGCGCTGACCGCGGAGCTGGCAAAGAACCCGGAGCTGGAACAGCGCTTTCGCGCCGAAGCCCGGGCGCAGGCCAGCCTGAACCACGTGAATCTCGCCACTCTTTACGCGTTCCTGGTGGAGAATGGCGCGGCCTGGATGGTGATGGAGTTCATCGAAGGCGAGACTTTCGCCAGCATGATCCGGCGGCGCGGCCCCATTCCCAGTCAGGAGGCGGTCCCGCTGTTTCGCCAGGCGCTGCTGGGACTTGGCTATGCGCACCGCATGGGCATCGTGCATCGCGACATCAAGCCCGGCAACATAATGCTGAACCGCGAAGGCATCGTGAAGGTGATGGATTTCGGCATCGCCAAGGTGCTGGGCAATCGCAGCATGACGCGCACGGGCACGCAGATGGGCACCGCGTGGTACATGGCCCCGGAGCAGGTGCTGAACCGGGGCGTGGATATCCGCTCGGACATCTACGCGCTGGGCGTCACCCTCTACGAAATGCTCTCCGGCCGCGTGCCCTTCGAGAGCGACAGCGACTATCAGGTGATGGCGGACCACGTAAACACGCCGCCGCCGCCGCCCACGCAGTTCTATCCGTACATTCCGCAAGGCGTGGTCAACGCCGTTCTCAAAGCGTTGGCAAAGGACCCCAACGCGCGCTTTCAGACCACCGAGGAGTTTGGCGCGGCGCTGGAGAACCCGGATGGGTTTGCCTGGACGCCCGCGGCGGTCGCGGTGGCGCCCGTCGCTGCGGTCCCCGGCGTGGTTGCGGCCGGGTCCATGACCCAGGCGCCGATGCGAAGTGACATGGCCGCTACGGTTCTTCTCGCACCAGCCGCCGCACAGCCACCCGCGCCGGCGCCCCGGCCGCGTTTCGCGTGGACCCTGCCGCGTCTGGCGCTGCTCGGCCTCGGCCTGGCGATGCTGGCCGGCGCCGCTGTGTATTTCACGTTGCACCCGCCGTTTCATCCGAAGCCGGACCGCGGGACATCATTGGCTCCCATCACCGGGAGCGCCGGCTCCACCGACACCGGGAGCGGGACACAGGTGGAGATTCCACCCGTGCAAGTTCCGCCGGCAGCGGCGCCCGGCGATTCGGGCAAGACTTCGACGGGCGCAGGCGTGCGCCAGCCGGCCACTTCGAATCCATCGGGCCAACTGGAACAGCCGCAGCAACAGGAGGAGGCGCCGTTGGCTCGGCCTGCGCTGTTGATACCGGCCGGGACCACGGTTAACGTCCGCACCGCCGAGCTCATCGATTCGAGCAGCACCCACATCGGCCAAAAGTTCTCCGCCAGCGTGGACACGCCGGTACTCGCCGCCGGCAACGTGGTTGTCCCCCGTGGCGCCAGCGCCCAGTTGGAAGTGGTGAACGTGACCGCCTCCGGGCACTTCAAGGGGCGCGCCGAGCTGGAGCTGCGCCTGGTGGCGCTGTCGGTTCAGGGACGATTCCGCGCCGTACACAGCGATTCCATCATCCGGGAGGGCTCCCTGCGCGCCAGGACGAGCGCGGCGGTGGTGGGAGGAGCGGCGGCGGTGGGCGGCGCCATCGGCGGAATGTTCCACAAGAAGAAAGGAGCCGCGGAGGGAGCGGCCGCCGGGGCCGGCGCGGGGGCTGGCGCCGAAGCGACCACCCGCGGCGACGTGACCATTCCCTCGGAGACGCGCATCGAATTTCATCTGCGCACCGCCCTCCCGGTGCCATGACCGGGCCCGTTATGGCGATGCTGCCCGGAAACTGAGCGCCTGCGGCTCGCTCGATCCGAACACGAAGGCAGGCCAGGACATGCGGCGACAGCCGCGTTCTCGCGGTACGCGGCTGCCATTGCGTATCCATTGAGCGACCTCGCACGCGCATCGCATTTGCTTTCCGGCCGGGAATGAGAGAAGCTGAAAGGTTTCCTTCGTTATTGCGGCGACTATTTCATGCGGGTGCGAATCCTCTATCACGATCATTGTTTCGACGGCGCGGCCTCTGCCGCTTTCTTCAGCCGTTTCCTGCAGGCGCAACTGGACGCGAATGCTACCTTCGAGTACACCGGCCTCGCCCACAAGGCTACGCAACTGTTCGACGACGGCATGTTCGACGGCGACGTGAACGCCATCGTCGACTTCAAGTACTCTACCAATCCGCGCCTCACCTGGTGGTTCGACCATCACCAGAGCGCCTTCCTCAGCCCCGAGGATGCCGAGCACTGGAAGAAGGACACCAGCGGCCGGAAGCTGTTCGACCCCAGCTTCCATTCCTGCACCAGGTTCATCGCCACCATCACGCGCCAGCGGTTCGGCTTTGACGGGTCGGACCTCGACGAACTGGTGACCTGGGCGGACATTGTCGACGGAGCGCAATACGCTAACGCCGAGGAAGCCGTACAACTACGCAGTCCGGCCGCACAGCTCACCCTGGTGATCGAAGGCGCGAAAGGCTCGGACCTTGTCCAGCGGATTATCCGGTTGATGAGGGAGCAGAAGCTGGAACAGATCGTCGGCGACCACGAGATTCAGAAAGTCTACGCGCCGTTGTACCAGCGCCACCTGCGCTCCATCGATATCATCCGGGAACGGGCGCAGTATGGCCACAAAGTGGTGTTCTTCGATCTGATCGACCAGGGCATTGAGGGCTACAACAAGTTCATTCCCTACTACCTGTATCCGGACTCGATTTACACCGTGTCGGTGAGCACCTCCAGCTTTCGGACGAAGGTTTCGGTGGGGTCGAACCCCTGGGCCCGCGAAGAGCCGTCCCACAACCTGGCCTCCATCTGCGAGCGCTACGGCGGCGGCGGACATCCGCGCGTGGGCGCTATCAGTTTCCCGATCGGCGCGGTGGAGGATGCGCGGCGCGCCGCAGCCGAGATCCGTGAGATTCTTGGAGCCGGGAATCCCTGAGCAAATCTATGTTTACAGGCATTATCGAAGAGGCGGGAGAGGTGCGGCGTCTGCTCTCGCAGCAGACCGGCGCGCGCCTCGAAATCGGGTGCGGCATGGTGTTGTCCGATGCCGCGCCCGGCGTCAGCATCGCGGTGAACGGCGTTTGCCTGACGGCGGTGGAAGTCGGCGCAGCGCATTTCAGCGTCGATCTCGCGCCGGAAACCCTGAACCGCAGCAACCTCGGCGACCTGCTGACCGGCTCGGTGGTGAACCTGGAAAGGCCGCTTTCCCTGACCGGACGCTTGAGCGGACACATGGTGCAGGGCCACGTCGATGGCACCGGCGAAATGGTGTCTCTGGAAGAGCTGGGCGACGGCAACTGGTGGCTTCGCGTGAAGGTCCCCGCCGAGCTGGATCGCTACCTGATCCACAAGGGGTCGGTTTCCCTCGACGGCATCAGCCTGACCATCGCCGCCCTGGCGGACGGCATCGTATCGGTGGCGATTATTCCGCACACGTACGAGGTCACCAACCTGCGGGTGCGCAAGCCCGGCGACCGGATCAACATCGAGGTAGATCTGATCGCCAAGTACGTCGAGAAGCTCCTGCACCCGGAAGCGTAAGCGCGCAGATAGCGTCACTTTGTCGTGCATACAGGATTCACCCCAGGGAGCCCTACGGGGATGGCAGTGGATTAAAATACACGATCCACGGAATTCAGAAGCGCGGCTGCCGCCCTGATAATTGGGGTGGCTCGTACGATGTGCAGCGCTCCCACTACCTTCGACTCCAGTCCCGCGAGCTGCCGCGAACTGGTGGGCAGAATCGAAAAGAGGAACCCGGCCGCTCTGGAAGAGCTGTACGGGATGGTGAAGAACTTCACCTGGTTCCTGATGCGCCAGCTCGGCCCCGACGACCTCCAGGACAGCCTGCATGACGTGTACGTCACCGTCGCCGAAGCGATCGCCGCGGGAAAGTTGCGCGACCCTGAGCGCCTGCGGGCGTTTCTGACCACCGTCACACGCTTCTACACATACACGCAAATCGAGCGGCGGGTGCAGAGCCGCAATCGCTTCACCGGGCTGGATGGCGTGGCCGCGGATGTCCCCGATGGCAGCGATGTGGAAACGGGCCTCTACAACCGGCAGCGCGTTACTTTCGTGCGCGACATCCTGCGCCGGATGCCCGCCGTCGACTGCGAAATCCTCCGCCGCTTCTATCTGGAGGAGCAAAGCAAGGAGCAGATCTGCCGGGAGATGCGGCTCACTCCGACGCAGTTCCGCAACATGAAGTCGCAGGCCAAGCTGGCGCTCACCGAGATCGGACTGCGGCGGCTGCGCAAAGGCGCGCCGCGACCGATCCGCGAGCGCTTCCGGCCCGTGTTCGGCGATTTGAACGCTGCTCCCCAGGCCGCGTAAGCAGGTCGGCGCGTCCTCTCGCGCTGGTGGCTCGAGGACACGTGGCGCGAGCCGCGTTTTCGTCGCGCACCCAGCCAGCCCCGCACAGCGCCGCGACGATACCCGATACAATAGTTGTTTTCAACTCACCAAGGAGCATTCATGGCGACAAAGCGCATTGGCATTCTGACGGGTGGCGGGGATGTGCCGGGCCTCAACTCCGTAATTAAGGAAGTAACCTACCGGGGCAGCGAGAGCGACAGCGAAGTGATAGGCATTCGCCGCGGCTGGGAAGGCCTGACCCACGTGAACCTGGACGACCCCGCCAGCAAAGCGCGGTACATTCTGCCGCTGACCAGGGAGAACACGCGCACTATCGATCGCACCGGCGGCACCTTTCTGCACAGCAGCCGCACCAATCCCGCGAAAATGAAGTCGGTTCCGGAGTTCCTGCAGGGGCAGGACTTCCCAAAGCAGGAGGTCACCAAGAAGGGCGTCACCAGCATCGTGTTCGATGTCAGCAAACAGGTGACCAGCAACCTCGCGCGGCTGGGCATCGACTGTCTGATCGCCATCGGCGGCGACGACACGCTCAGCTACGCGGCGCAACTGGACCGGCTCGGTTTCCCCGTGGTCGCCGTGCCCAAGACCATGGACAACGACGTCCGCAACACCGAGTACTGCATCGGCTTCTCCACGGCCATCACGCGCGCCACCGACGCCATCAATCGCCAGCGCACCACGGTGGGCTCTCACGAGCGCATCGGCATCTTCCGCGTGTTCGGCCGCGATGCCGGTTACACGGCGCTCTACACGGCTTTCGTCACCTCCATCCGCTGCCTCATCCCCGAGTACAAGGTGGATCTGAAGAAACTCATCGACCTTCTCGTCGGCGACAAGAAGAACAACCCCAGCAACTACACGCTGGTGGTTCTTTCCGAGGGCGCGCAGTGGGAAGGCTACGAGGTGAAAGAGTACGGCGAGCCGGACGCTTTTGGCCATCGCAAGAAATTCAACGTGGCCGAGGCGCTGAGCGACGAGATTCAGCGGCGCGCCAAGGAAGAGACCGTGGTGAGCGATCTGACCTACGATCTGCGCAGCGGAGCTCCGGACTTCGTGGACAAGCTGGTGGCGTCCGCCTTCGGCACCATGGCGCTCGATTACGTACTCTCGGGCAAGAGCGGCAAGATGGCCGCGCTGGTGGAAGGCAAGTACGCCATGGTGGACATCCCCGATCCGAAGCTGGGCCCGCGCAAGGTGGACGTCGAGAACATGTACAACACGGAGCGCTACCGCCCGAACTACAGCAACAAGACGGGCCTGCCGATCTTCTTCACGCGGGCTTCATGAGGAGTCTTGTGGGGCGGGCAATCCTGCCCGCAGCCGGCCTTCCGGCCGGCTGGGCCCGCTGGAAAGCGGGTCCGCAGGCTGAAAGCCTGCCCCACACCTTTCCTCCACCCGCGACGTGATGGAACACAAGCGAGCGATCATTATCGGCGCCGGTCCCGCCGGGCTTACTGCCGCGTGGGAGCTGCTGACGCGCACCGGCGTCCGCCCCGTGGTGCTGGAGAAGAGCGAGTACATGGGCGGCATCTCGCGCACCGTGAACTATAAGGGCAATCGCATCGACATCGGCGGCCACCGTTTCTTCTCCAAGTCCGACCGGGTCATGCAATGGTGGATGAACATGCTGCCGCTGGAGCGGCTGGCCGGCGGCGCCGCCACCATCTCCTATCACCGTATGGAACGGGAAGTGGCGGAGGGTTCCGCGGCGCCCGACCCGGCGTTGACCGATAAGGTGATGCTGGTGCGGGCGCGAAAATCGCGCATCTACTACCTGCGTCGCTTCTTCGAGTACCCCATCACCCTCAGCAAGGACACGCTGCTCAAGCTGGGGTTCGCGCGCACGGTGAAGATCGGGTTCAGTTACGTGCGCAGCGCGCTGTTTCCGTTGCCGGAGGAGCGCACACTCGAACAATTCTTCATCAACCGCTTTGGGCGCGAACTGTATCGCACTTTCTTCCAGTCGTACACCGAGAAGGTCTGGGGCGTCTCGTGCAGTCAGATCAGCGCGGAGTGGGGAGCACAGCGGATCAAGGGGCTGTCGGTGTGGAAGACGCTCCAGCACGCGTTGCGGAAGGCTTTGGGCCGCTCCGGGCAGGCCGGTCTGAGCCAGAAGGACACGCAGACGTCGCTCATCGAGCAGTTCATGTACCCCAAGCTGGGGCCCGGCCAGATGTGGGAGGAGGTGGCCGGCCAGGTGCGAGCACTGGGCGGCGCCGTCCACACGGGCTGCCGCGTGGACCGGATCTTCACCGAGGGATCCCGCGTTCGCGCGGTGCGGGCGACCAACGTGGCCACGGGCGCCGCGGAGTTGTTCGAAGGCGATTACTTCTTCTCCACAGCGCCCATCAAGGAGCTGCTGCGCTCGTTCGATCCGCCACCGCCGGCGAGCGTGCTGGAAGTTTCCGATGGTCTGGTCTATCGCGATTTCATTACCGTCGGGCTGCTGGTGGACGGGCTCAGGATCAACGACTCGACTCCTCAGGGGAAGAGGCTGATCGGCGACAACTGGATCTACATTCAGGAGCCCGATGTTCTGATCGGCCGCCTGCAGGTATTCAACAACTGGAGCCCCTGGATGGTGAGTGACCCGGCGAAGGTCTGGCTGGGTCTTGAGTATTTCTGCAACGAGGGCGATTCCTTGTGGAATCTCTCCGACGACGAGATGATCCGGCTGGGCTGCGAGGAGCTGGCGAAGATCGGCATGATCGACGCCGCCGCCGTGGTGGATGGCACCGTATTGCGCATGGAGAAGACCTACCCTGCCTACTTCGGCTCCTACGACCGCTTCGCGGAAGTGCGCGAGTTTGTGGACGGCATCGAGAACCTGTTCCTGGTGGGCCGCAACGGGATGCACAAGTACAACAACCAGGACCACTCCATGCTGACCGCGATGATCGCGGTGGACAACATCGCCGCCGGCGTCACCGATAAGTCAAATCTCTGGGAAGTGAACACGGAGATGGACTATCACGAGGACAAGGAGACGCGGAGTTAGCCACTCCATTCGCGAGCAAATGCCACTCGCCAGATCGAACGAGGGCGGTTGGCTCGCCGCACGTAAGCGCGCCGTCGATTTCCGTGAGTTCCTCATTGGCCGGCGACGGAATCTGGTGGAAGTTCGGGAACGAACAATGGTCCCGAAAGCTCGGCGTGGACACGTCGATCCGTGGTCCGGTGGCGGATAAGGAAAACGACTTCGAAATACTTGGTTGGAACGGCAAGGCGCATATGAGAATAGGCAAAGGACTACTGATTCTGTTTTTGCTTACAGCGTTCGCGGTTGGCTGGTGGGGCGGCCGGACTTCGCAGGAAGCGGGGGATCTGGTCGCGATTCACGATAGCATGCATCACCTCGCTGATCGCGACCGCAAGATAGGGACTTTGATTCTCGGCCTGTGCGATCACGAAAACGATCCGCGGGTGGAGGCGTTGTGCGTCGAGGCGGCCCGGAATATGCAGACGTTCGCTGAGGAGGAAGGACGGCGTTAGACAGGTTCAAGACTTACCGAACCAGTAAAGGGCTATGCCGCCGCCCTCCGGGCGGTAAAATGCGATTCGGAGGCTTCCCTACCGTGTCTCACATTCTCATGACTTCGACGCTCACCGTAGCTGGTGGTCTTGTTGTGTATGGAGCAACGCAACTAGCACAACGCTTCTGGTTGGACCCTGTAACGGAGGCGATGAAGGCGCTCGGGCGAGCCTCATACGTCTTTGTGTACTATGCGGACGTGTACCGTGCACCGGGCATCGTTCGCGAGGAGTTGACTGCAGAGGCTTCGAAGGAACTACGCATGTGCGGGGCTGAACTCAAAGCCAGCCTCACGGCCGTTCGTTCGTATTGGGCGTTCCGCATGTTACGGCAACTCCCACCCAGAGACAGCATGGAGAGAGTGGCCAGCCTTTTCATCGGATTGTCGAACGCCAAAATGAAAGAGGATGCTAGGGATGCTCGGAAGGAAGCAGACGAGCTAAAGACCCTCCTTGGGGTTTAGACACGAGCGCCTGCCCTGATCCCGTTTGCCGAGCACGGATCTTTCCTGTTGGCACCGCTGGGCAACTGCTCCGCCGCGTTCACGCACGCCCTCGTCCTCGGGAAGGCTGCTTCGGCAGCGCGTCACTGCGGCGGCTCGGCTCGGGCGGCGGACGCGCCGGCTAGCGCTGAACGATCTGTGCCGCCCAGGTCGGAACTAATTGAGCCCGTGTCTGGAGTCACCCACTCCGCTTGTACCACTCCAGCGTCCGCCGCAGCCCTTCCTGCAGAGAGAACGCCGGAGCATGGCCGAGGTCGCGCACTACCGCCGTGGTGTCCGCCTGGGAATCCCGCACGTCGCCCGCTCGCGGCGGGGCGTACTCGGCAGGAATCGTCACCCCCTCGATCTTCTGCAACTCGTCCCAGACGTAGTTCAGCGTGTAGCGATTGCCGTTGCCCGCGTTGTAGACGTTGCCGGACACGCCCGGCGCCGCCGCCGCCTTTAGCGTCAGTGCCACCACGTCGTCGACATACGTGAAATCTCGCGATTGCTCGCCGTCGCCGTGAATGGTGGGCGCCCGCCGTTCGATCAACGCCCTCATGAAGAGCGAGAGCACCCCCGAATACGGACTGGACGGGTCCTGCCGCGGGCCGTAGACATTGAAGAAGCGAAGCGAAACCGTTTCCAGACCGAAGCAGGAAGCGAAAACGCTGGCGTAGTACTCGCCCATCAGTTTCTGCGCGGCGTAGGGGGATTTGGGCCACGGCGTCATGTCCTCGGATTTCGGCAGCACTTCCGTGTCGCCGTAGGCCGATGAGGAGGCCGCATACACCAGGCGCCGGACCCCGCCCGCGGCGGCCGCGCGCAGCACTTGAAACGTACCGTCGATGTTCACCTGGTGCGATGGCACAGGGTCGCTGATGGAACGGGGAACCGAGGGGATGGCCGCCAGGTGAAACACCGCGTCGGACCCCTGGATCACCGGCGCGATACCGTCATAGTCGCGAATGTCCAGCCGGCAGAACTGAATCGCGTTGCCGATTTCCTCGAGGTTGCGCTCGTGCCCGGTCAGCAGATTGTCAATCACCACCACCTGGTGACTCCCGTCCGCCACGCACGCCCGCACCAGCGCGGACCCGATGAAACCCGCACCTCCGGTGATCACGTATTTGTTCATTGTTCTTTCGATGTGGCTAGACCGGGGGCCGAAACCCTTGCAGGACGGGTCCGCGGGCTGTAAGCCCAATGCCACTTAACTTTTCCATTGACGGACGCTTATACAGAATTCGTGGGGCAGCCCCTCGGGCTGCGGCCGGCCCTCGGCCGGCCTGTTCCCGTGAACAGATGCCTGATGCTGCCAACGAAGAGCGGGTCCGGGGGACCCGCGCAGACCGGGGGTCTGCCCCACAACGTGCCGCACTGCGCCACCGGTGAAAAGTTAAGTGGCGTTGGGCTGTAAGCCTGCCCCACCGCCCCCCTGCACACTCGTTATTCTTCATGCCGTGGCCGTCGAGGCGGGCGGAGTGCCGAGCCGCGCCGCGAAGGCATCGTACGCACCCGGGGAAGTCCGGTTCAGGTATGCGATAAAGCGCTCGCCCACAGCCTCCAGATTCTTCAGGTAAATCGGATTCGCGAACGCCGTGCGGATTCCCGCAACCAGCGGCTTGATTCGCGTCCAGGTCAGCAGCAGTTCCGAGCCGCTTTGAAAGAAAAGCTCCTCATTGAGCACACCGCTGGCGATGAATGAGGCCACCATTTCCCAATAGCTGGTCACCATGCGTAATGACGCGTTGGCGTCGGAACCGGGCGGGCACAGGGCCGTGGATTCCTCCACGGTCCGGCAATAGAAGTTCGCGGTAAACCACTTGCGCGCCTCGCGCAGCCGATGCTCGCGGCGCATTTCATAAAGCTGCAAAATCAGCTTTGCGTCTTCGTAAGAAGCCTGTCGATCCATGAGTTCATGATGCCATAATATGCCTCGCCGATCGGCCTTGTCCCCCGAATTGGGCGCGCGACGATGGGTGCCCGCGGTTTCGAGCACAGAGCAGCGGTGACGGGCTGGAAGCGGGCCTCGCGGGCGGCATACGATAATTGAATCTTGAACGAATCGCGTATCCACGAACTGCTTACCGCTCTTGACGACCGCATCCTGGTGATGGATGGCGCCATGGGCACCATGATCCAGCAGCGCAGCCTCACCGCCGCGGATTTTGGGGGCGCACCATACGAAGGCTGCAATGAGGTGCTCGCGCTCACGCGTCCGGACGTCATCCGGGACATTCACCGCGCCTATTTCGAGGCGGGCGCGGACATCGTCGAGACCGACAGCTTTCAGGGCTCCCCGGTGGTGCTGGCCGAATACGGGCTGGCCGAGCGGGCGCACGAGATCAACGTCGCGGCCGGGAGGGTCGCCAGAGAGACGGCGGCTGAGTTCGAGCGTCCCGGCAGGCCGCGCTTCGTGGCCGGCTCGCTCGGCCCCACCACCAAATCGCTCAGCCTCCGCGGCGATGTCACCTTCGACCAACTGAGGGCCAGTTACTACGTGCAGGCCAAGGGTTTGCTGGAGGGCGGCGTGGACCTGCTCATCCTCGAAACCTGTTTTGACACGCGCAACATCAAGGCCGGGCTGCTGGCCGTTCAGCAATTGCGCCGGGAACTGGGGGCGCGGATTCCGCTCATCGTTTCGGGAACCATCGAGCGCTGGGGCGCCATGCTGGCCGGCCAGCCGGTGGACGCGCTGTACACGTCGGTGATCCACGGCGATCTGCTGGCCATCGGTCTGAATTGCGCCACCGGTCCGGATCTGATGACGGACCACATCCGCACGCTGCACGAGTTGGCTTCCACGCGCATCTCCTGCTACCCCAACGCCGGCCTGCCCAACGAAGAGGACAAGTATCTGGAGACCCCGGAGTCGCTCGCCTCGCAACTGGCGCGCTTCGTGGAGCACGGCTGGCTGAACATTGTGGGCGGCTGTTGCGGGACCACGCCCGCGCACATTCGCGCCATCGCCCAAATGGTGGATGGGCGTCCGCCGCGCCGCGTGAAAGCTCCCGACCATCGCGCGCGTTACGCCGGCGTAGAGCTGGTGGAGGCCGAAGAGAGCAACCGGCCGCTCATAGTGGGCGAGCGCACCAACGTCATCGGCTCGCGGCTGTTCAGGAATCTGATCGCCGAAGAGAAGTGGGAAGAGGCCAGCGAGATCGCCCGCTGGCAGGTGAAGAACGGCGCGCACATCGTGGACGTCTGCCTGCAGACCAGCGACCGCGACGAAGCGAACGATATCGCGCCGTTCTACGACAAGCTGATGCCGAAGATCCGCGTGCCGGTGATGATCGACACTACGGACCCCCACGCGGTGGAGCTGGCGCTGAGCTTCTGCCAGGGCAAGTCCATCATCAACTCCATCAACCTCGAAGACGGCGAAGAGAAGTTCGAGCGGGTGTGCCCCATCGCGCGGGCGTACGGCGCGGCGCTGGTGGTGGGCGCCATCGACGAAGACAAGCTGCAGGCGCAGGCGTTCACGCGGGAACGCAAGCTGGCCGTGGCGCAACGCTCGGTGGAACTGCTCACTGGGAAGTACGGCATCGTTCCCGAGGACATCGTCATCGACCCGTTGGTGTTCCCCTGCGCCACCGGCGACGAGAATTACATCGGCGGCGCGGTGGAGACTATCGAAGCCATCCGCCTGGTGAAAGAGAATATTCCCTGGGTAAAAACCATTCTGGGCGTCTCGAACATTTCCTTCGGGCTGCCGCCGGCCGCGCGCGAGGTGGTGAATTCGGTCTTCCTCTACTACGCGACACGAGCGGGTCTGGATCTGGCCATCGTCAACGCTCAGAAGCTGGAGCGGTTCCCCGCCATTCCCGTGGAGGAGCGGCGCCTGGCTGAGAGCTTGCTCTTCAACACGCCGCCGGCCGATGTGCCCGCCGACCATCCGGACGCCGATCTGCTCAAGACCGCCCCCGACGACTGGCGCGCGCAAACACGCGAGCAGAAGATCGCCATCAACCAGTTCCACATCGCCGCCATCGCCGAGCATTTTCGCAAAGCCACGAAGAAGGTGAAGGCGCAAAGAGACGAGTTGCCGCTCGACCAGCGGCTGGCCGGCTACATCATCGAAGGCACGAAGGACGGCTTGGTGGCGGACCTCGACCGCAAGCGCGCCGAAGGGGCCGCGCCGCTGGATATCATCAACGGTCCGCTGATGACCGGCATGGCCGAGGTGGGCCGTTTGTTCAACAACAACGAGCTGATTGTCGCCGAGGTGCTGCAATCGGCCGAGGCCATGAAGGCCGCCGTGAATCACCTGCAACAGTTCATGGAGAAGGCCGACACCGCCGCGCGCGGCCGGATCGTGCTGGCCACCGTGAAGGGCGACGTGCACGACATCGGCAAAAACCTGGTGGACATCATCCTCAGCAACAACGGCTATGAGGTGATCAATCTCGGCATCAAGGTTCCGCCAGACCAGTTGATTGAAGCGTGGCGCCAGCACCAGCCGGATGCCATCGGGCTGTCCGGCCTGCTGGTGAAAAGCGCCCACCAGATGGTCACCACGGCCTCCGATTTCCACGACAACGGCGTGTCGGTCCCCCTGCTGGTGGGCGGCGCGGCGCTGTCGGACCGCTTCACGCGCACGCGAATCGCGCCGGCTTACAGCGCTCCCACCTTTTACGCGAAGGATGCCATGACCGGGTTGAACCTGATGAACCAGATCATGGACCCGGCCACGCGCGCTGCCGCTCTGGAGGCGCACACCTTCACCGAGGCGGCCCCGGAAACTGCGCCGGCGTTCGACGCGGTGGCGCCTGCCATGCTGGGACGCAGCCCGAAAGTCCGCACCGATATTCCCATTCCGGCCGCTCCGTATCTCGACCGGCGCGTGCGCGACGTGCCGAATCTCGCGGAGCTGTGGAGCTACATCAATCCGTACATGTTGTACGGGCGCCATCTCGGCTTCAAGGGCAATTTCGAAAAGCTGCTGGGCGAGCGCGACCCGAAAGCGCTGAAGCTCTATCACGACGTGGAAGCGGTGAAGGCCCGTGCGCTGCAGTTCATGAAGGTGAAGGCCGTCTGGCAGTTCTTCGAAGCCGAGCGCGACGGCAATTCCATCCAGCTATTCGCGCCGGGCGGCCGCGAACCGCTGCACACGTTCACGTTCGGACGGCAGGCCAAAGCCGATGGGCTTTGCCTGAGCGACTACATCCTCGACGCCGACGAGGGCCGGCGCGATCATCTCTGCCTGTTCGTGGTGACCGCGGGCGCGCGCGTTCGCGAGGAATCGGAAGAGGCGAAGCAGGCCGGCGAGTTCTTCCAGTCGCACGCGCTGCAGGCCCTCGGCATCGAGACGGCGGAAGCCTGCGCCGAGTGGCTGCATCGCCGCATTCGCGAGGATTGGGGCTTTCCCGATCCGCCCACCCTCACCATGCACGAACGCTTCACCTCGAAGTATCGCGGCAAACGGTACAGCTTCGGCTACCCGGCGTGTCCGAACCTGGACGACCAGCGCGGGCTATGGGCGCTGCTGCGCCCGGAGGAGATCGGTGTGGAGCTCACCGAAGGCATGATGATGGAACCCGAAGCCAGCGTCAGCGCGCTCGTCTTCCATCATCCCGATTGCGCCTACTTCACGGCGAGCGAAGTGGCCGAGCCGGTGGGCGCGAGCCAGGCGCGGCCATAAATGGTAACATAGAATTCAGGGCAGTTCAGAACGCACCTTATATGGCCAACAAACCCGCTTTTCCTCAGGGCGCGCAGATCGAGCACGGCAAATTCGGTCTTGGATCCGTCACCGCCTGCAACGACGAACACATCACCATCAAGTTCGACGACCATGGCGAGAAGAAGTTCGTGCTTTCCATCGCTATGCCCGCGCTGAAGAAGAGCGACCGGCAGCCCCCGGCCGAGAAGAAGCGCGCCACCCGCAAGAAGGCCGTTCCGGTAGCGTAGACCGGCCATGAAGATCGGCGTTGTCGTTTTCCCGGGCAGCAATGGCGATCATGACGCGTGGTACGCCGTAGCCGGCAACCTCGGACTGAACGCGGAGTTCATCTGGCACGACGCCAATGGTCTGGGCGACGTGGACGCGGTCATCCTGCCCGGCGGATTCGCCTACGGCGACTACCTGCGCTGCGGCGCCATCGCGAAATTCTCGCCGGTGATGCAGGCGGTGAAGGCATTCGCGCGCGACGGCGGACTCGTACTGGGCATCTGCAACGGCTTCCAGATTCTCACCGAATCCGGGCTGTTGCCCGGCGCGCTGGTGAAAAACCGCGGACTGCGATTCATCTGCAGAGAGGTCCGGCTGCGCGTGGAAACCACCGACTCGCCCCTCACCTGCGCGGCCCGAAAAGGCAGCATTCTGCGGGTCCCCATTGCCCACGGCCAGGGATGTTACCTCGCCGACGAGCGCACCCTGGACGAGTTGGAGCGCGAGGACCGCGTCGCGTTTCGCTATGTGGAGAACCCCAACGGATCCCTGCGCGATATCGCCGGCATTCTCAGCCGCGAGCGCAACGTGCTCGGCATGATGCCGCACCCGGAGCGCGCGGCCGACCCGCTGATGCGCTCCACCGACGGCCTGGCCGTTTTGCAGTCTATTGTGCAGTCGGTGGAGAGCCGAAGCGCGGTGGCCCGCTAAGCTGCGGCGACGCACTTCGGCAACGTGGGGCAGCGCCGCCCGATCACTTCGTCAGCTCGAATGCCCCTCGCACGCGGATATCGCGCGACGATGCTCCCACCAGCACCTCGTACGCGCCGGATTCGGTCACCCATTCCTTCCTCGCCGGATCGTAGTAAGCGAGCGCGCTACGGTCCAGCGGGAAGGAAATCGGCCGCGCCTCTCCCCGTCTCAACTCTACCCGTCGAAACGCCTTCAGCTCTTTCACGGGCCGGTCGACGCCGGGCGCCACCTGGCGTATATACAATTGCACCACCTCGGCGCCGTCGCGCGATCCGCTGTTGCGCACCTTCAGGCTGACCTCGCGCGGCGACACCTTCAGATCGCTGTATTCGAACTTCGTGTAGGAAAGACCGTGGCCAAAACAGAACAGTGGCTCGATGTTTTTCTTGTCGAAATACCGGTAGCCGACGTAGATGCCTTCGGCGTATTCCACCATTCCGTCCTTGCCCGGATAGTGCCCCCACGCGGGGGAGTCTTCGAGTTTCCGGGGAAAGGTCTCCGGCAGCTTGCCCGACGGATTCACGTCGCCGAACAGGACGTCGGCGACGGCGTGCCCGCCTTCCTCGCCCGGGAACCACGCGTTGACTACCGCCGGCACCTGCTGGACCCAGCGCATCGGCACGGGCGCGCCGACGTTCAACACCACCACGGTATGCGCGTTCGCCTTTGCGACCGCCTCGATCATCTCGTCCTGGCCGGCTGGCAGATCCATCGACTCGCGGTCTCTGCCCTCCCGCTCCACCTCCGCCGAATCGCCGGCGAACACCAGCGCCACGTCCGCCTTTGCCGCGAGCTCCACCGCCTCGGGTAGCGATTGCGCGTAAGAAACCTGAATCGCCGCACCCGCGCGTTCGCGGACGGCGTCCAGCGGGCTGATTGCGTAGGTCGTCTTCACCGATGAACTGCCCCCGCCGCCCGTCCGCGCCACCGCCGCGTTGGGACCAACCACGGCGATCGAACGGACCTTCTCCGGCAGCAGAGGGAGCACATCGCCGGCATTTTTCAACAGCACGATCCCTTCACCGGCCGCCTTGCGCGCCAGCGCCCGTTGCGCGGGCGTATCCACCTCGCCGCCGCCCGGCTTGGGATTCTCGAACAGGCCGTTGGCGAACATCACGCGCAGCAGGCGCCGCACCTTATCGTCGATCGCGGCCTCCTTCACCTCGCCGCTGCGCACCAGCGGGAGCAGCTTTTCGGGGGTCAGCATGGCGCCCCGGGAGCCGACGTCGCCGGGGTTCTGCGGCACTCCGGCCGCGGTGTAACGGCGAATGCTGTCCACGCCGGGCATCTCCAGATCCAGCCCCGCGTTGGCCGTTTCCGCGGTGCTGTGTGTGCCCTTCCAATCGGAAACCACAAGTCCCTTGAACCCCCACTCCTTCTTCAGAACGTCGGTCAGCAGCCAGGAGTTCTCCGCGCACCAGTGGCCGTTCAGCTTGTTGTAAGCCGACATCACCGCCCAAACGCCCGCCTCCTGCACCGCCGCCCGGAACGCCGGAAGGTAGATTTCGCGCAGCGCGCGCTGGTCGATTTTCGCGTCGATGGTTTGCCGCTCATACTCCTGGTTGTTCGCCGCGAAGTGCTTCACCGTCGCGATGATCCCCTCGCTCTGCATGCCCTGGATGTAGCCCACCACCAGCCGCGAGCTGAGGTACGGGTCCTCGCCGTACATTTCGAAATTGCGGCCGGCCAGCGGCGCGCGCACGATGTTCACGCCCGGCCCCAGCATCATGTCGCGCCCCAGGGCGCGGGCCTCGTCGCCGATGGCCTTGCCCACCTCGCGGAGCAGCTCCGGATCCCACGTGGCGCCCAACGCCACCCCCGCGGGAAACGCCGTCGAGGTGATGGTGGGCAGCGGGGAGTTCGCCTTCATGGTCACCGCGGACGGACCGTACCAGTTGCGCACCCCCACCGGGCCGTCAGCCATTTTGAGGGCGGGAATGCCGAGCCGGGCGTTGGCCTTCGATTCCATCCAACCGCCGCCCGAAACCATATCCACCTTCTCTTCCAGCGTCATGCGGGCGAGCAGATCGTCGACACGCTGCTCCACGCCGAGTCGGGGATTGCGGTACGGGGGCGTCTCCTGAGCCTGGACGGCGGTGATCAGCGGGGCCGCGAGCGCGGCGAGCAGGTTCAATGCGGGAATTGGTTTCAACAGGGCACCTCTCCTGAAGTTTGCCACGAATGGCAGCGAGTGGGCCGTTCGCGGCGGGCCCCCCTGGCTATGATCGAAGCATGCGCCTTCAGCGTATCCTGACCAGCCGCTGGGCGAAGGCGGCGGTGTTCGCAGCCTGCCTGGCTCCCGCGGCGTTGCTGTACTGGCGTTGGGCTCACCATCTGCTCGGACCCAACTGGATCGAGAAAGCACAGCGCTTCAGCGGCGACTGGATCCTGCGGTTCCTGATTCTCACCCTGTGCGTTTCGCCGTTGCGCAAACTGCCCGGCCTGACCTGGCTGATCCGCTACCGCCGCATGCTCGGCCTGTTCGCCTTTTTCTATGCGTGCGTCCATTTCGCCATTTACCTGTGGTTCGACAAGGGGCTGGACTGGCGGGACATGTACGGCGACTTCACCCAGAGGCGGTTCTACATCTTTGGCCTGTTGGCCTTCGTGGCGCTGATCCCGCTGGCATTGACCTCCACCGCCGGCTGGATCCGCCGCCTGGGGGGGCGCCGCTGGCAGTTGCTGCACCGCTTGATCTACGTAAGCGCGCTGGCCGGAGCGCTTCATTATTACCTGCAGGGAAAATCCATCGTTCTGAGGGCGGTCTACTACGCGCTGGCGATCGTCCTGCTGCTGCTCTGGCGCGTGGCGATGCGGCTGGCCGGTCGCAAACGCATCGCGCGGACTGCCGCGCCGGCGACATCGGTGTAGCGCGCGTTTTATGATCGGAGCGTATGCCGGATGCGCTCAGCCTCTGCATGATTGTGAAGAACGAGGAGCGCAACCTGCCGCGGTGTCTCGATTCGATGCGCGGTCTGGCCGGCGAGTTCATTGTCGTCGACACCGGTTCCACCGATGCAACGCCGCGTATCGCGGCCGAGCGCGGGGCGCAAGTGATTCCGTTCGATTTCACGAGAGTGGATTTTGCGGCCGCCCGCAATCACGCCATGGCGCGCGCGAGTGGCCGGTGGATCCTGATGCTGGACGCGGACGAGACACTGGATCGGACGAGCGCGCCCATCATCGAGAAGCTCGTCGCGCTCGACGAGAACGCGGGATACTTCCTCGAGCGGCAGAATCGCTCAGCGGATTCCGAAACTCCCATCACGGATTACGTCGTGCGGCTCTTTCCCAACCGGCCGGACTACCGCTACCGCGGCCGCGTCCATGAAACCATCGACACCTCGATTCTGTCCGGAGGCGGGCGGCTGCTCAGGACCGGCATCCGCATCGATCACGAATTCTCCGCGGACCGGGAGGCGCGCCGCCGCAAGAACTACTGGTACATCGAGATCCTGAAGGAAGAGATCGCCGCCGACCCGAGCGACGACTCGCGGCTCGATTTTCTCGCCGCCGAATATCACCAGCTCGAAATGTTCGACGAAGCCACCGAAATCGCCGAGCGCATCGTGCGCGCGCGGCCGCTGGACCCCCGTGCTCATTTGTTCGTGGGCGTTTATCATTTGCTCTACAAGCCGGATCTGGCGCGGGCGCGAGCCGATTTCACCCAGGCGCTGCAGCTCCGCCCAGGCTATGCCGAAGCCGAGTCTTTCCTGCGACTGGTGGACCAGCGGGAACGCGCTGGGTCCGCGACTTAACTGCTGTTTGGGCCGCAAGGACGGGCGGGGCTGAGAGCCCCGCGCAGGCTGGGAGCCCAATGGCACTTAACTTTTGAGCCTGTCTGGCAAGTGGTTGATTCTCTGAGTTTGTGGGGCGGGCAATCCTGCCCGCAGCCGGCTTTCAAGCCGGCCTGGCGCCGCGTGGAAACGCGG
>JBEKPY010000074.1:0-35827 GCA_049520275.1 Bryobacteraceae bacterium | reverse complement strand
CTGGCGCCGCGTGGAAACGCGGCGGCGGCCAGGATTGGCCGCCCCACAAAGGAATCCTCCATCATACGCACATTCTGTTTTTAGATTTGCAGGCCCGTTCCAAAAGTTAAGTGCCATTGGGCCGAGGGCCTGCCCCACAAGCCAGGACGACGGAGCCGCTTTCACGGGGCGAGCGTTTTCGAGAGTGTCCATGGCATCGGCTGTACTGCTACTCTCAGACGGCCCCGGATTTCCGCCAGAATATCCCGATGCACCCTCGCTATTCTGCACTAGTTGGCAAACTCCACTTTCACTTTTTCTCCCGCCGACAGCAGGGCGCCCGCCACAGGGGCTTGTGCGCGCGCGATTCCATGCCCCAGAGACACCACCAGGATACCGTTCGCGGCGGCCTCCTGCGCCACCCCTCTCATGGTCATGCCCACGAAGTTGGGCACTTTCGGAGCCACCAGCACGTTGGAGGCGGGTCCCGAAAAAAAGGCCCGCTGGTCCCCCGGCTCGGTCCCACTTGCGGGGCTTTCGTCGGAGGAATCCAGCGGGAGGGGTTCGGATCTGAGATCCGCAATCGCAGCAAGGTCGTTGTCGTCGACTTTGCCGGTGTCCGGGTTGGGAGAAGAATCGGGTAAGTCTCTCGGTACGTCCAGATAGCGCAGGGCCGCTTCCGCCACCGTCTTGAATACGGGAGCCGAGACGTCCGCGCCATAGCCGTCTCTGCCGGTTGCCCCGTTCGCCGTCACCACAATCACGATGGACGGGTTGTTTACCGGAGCGAAGCCCATGAACGACGCGTTGTAGAGGTGCGTGTAATGATGCGTCTGCGGGTCGGCAATCTGCGCGGTGCCGGTCTTGCCGCCGCAGGTGTATCCGTCCAGGCGCGCCTTGCGGCCGGTTCCGTTGAGCACCACTCCTTCCATCATGCGGCGCATGGTGAACGCGGTCTCCGCCCGGATGACGCGTTGCGGCGGGTCCACCGGCGCGTTGGCCAGCAGACGCGGCTTCACCAGGTACCCTCCGTTGGCGATCACCGAACAGGCCCGCGCCAGTTGCACGGTGGTCACTGCGATCTCATGGCCCATGGCCACCGAGGCGATCGAGGTCCTGCTCCACTGCCTGGGGGGCCGCAAAGCGCCGCCCACTTCGCCCGGCAGCGTCAATCCGGTTTTCTGTCCGAAGCCGAATCTCTTCACGTAGTCGTACAGCTTGTCCTTGCCGACCTTGAGGCCGATCTGAATGGCTCCGATGTTGCTCGAATGGGCCAGCACTCCGGACATGGGCAGAGCGCCGTACGGCTCGTGGTCGTGGATGATGCGGTCGTAGAAATGGAAGGCGCCGTTGTAACAGCGGATGATGGTCTCCGGCTTCAGATCCGTTGTCTCCAGCGCGGAAGTCAGCGTCACCACCTTGAATACGGAACCGGGCTCGAACTCGGCCGACACGGCGTTGTTGAAGCGCGCGGGATCGTGGGTTTGCTGGGGCGGCTGGTTGGGATCGAAGGTGGGGTAGCTGGCCAGCGCGAGGATTTCGCCGCTTCGCGGGTCCATCACCACCACGCTGCCGGTCCAGCAGTGGTGTTCCGTCACCGTGCGCTTCAGCTCGCGCTCGGCGATGTACTGGATGCGGCTGTCGAGGGTGAGAGGCACGTTCATCCCGGGCTGGGGAGGCGCGCCCGCGGCTTCTTCGGCGAAGCTCTGGCCATGCACGTCCGCGCTCACCAGCAGCAGGCCCGCGCGGGGGGCGAGCTGCCTGTCCAGCTTCAGCTCGACGCCTTCGAGGCCCTCGTCGTCGGTGTTCACGCTTCCCACCACGTGGGCGGCCAGCCCGTTATACGGGTAGAACCGCTGGGACTCCGAGCGGAAGCGAATCCAGTCCAGGTTGAGGCTGCGCAGGCGCCGCGATTCTTCCGCGTCGATCTTCCGTTTGACGTAGAAGAAGCCGCGATGGGCGGCCATGGCGTTGTTGAGGTCGGCGAGCAGTTTCTGTTGATCGAGGTTGAGGAACTTCGCCAGGATCTCTGCGGGCACGCTGGCGTCCTCGATCTGCCGCGGATCGACGTACACGGAATCGACGGGCAGGCTCGTGGCAAGGCGGTATCCGAGGCGGTCGAGAATGGCTCCGCGCGGGGGCCTTACCGGCACCAGTTCCTCGTGCTGGTGGTCGGCGATGCGCTGTAATTCGTTGTGATCTACGATCTGCAACCAGACCAGGCGCAGGAGCAGAATCGCTGCCCACGCGAGCACAAACCGCGCGAGGTGGCGGACCCGGGCCAGCGAGAATTCCAGATCGTTCGGCTCGTGCTGGTGCTCGTCCACGGTGAATTCCCCATGCTCACGATGCTGCTGGCCACTACCGGGCCGCGACGGTCACGGAGCGGTCTCCATTCTTCGCCAGACGGTTGCCGTCCCGGCTGTCGAGATAAACCATCTGTCCACGCGCCGGGGCGGCGTAATCGCGCGCCCTGGCCACTTTGTCGAGCTGCTCCGGACTGAGCAGCCTGCTCTCTTCCAGTTGCGCCGCCGCGATGGCCGTTTCCAGTTTCTGCCGGTCGGCGCGCAGCGCCTGAAGCTGGTAGCCGGACAGCAATCCGAGCACGCCGGGCAGCATGAAGCAAAGCAGGGCCAGCGTGCTGACCACGCTGGTTCCGATCACTTTCCAACAGGCCCGGCCCGCGCGCGGGTCTTCCGCTCGCACTAACCCGGAGTTGTCGATCTTCTTCACGAAGTAGTAAAGATTCTCGTTGGCCACCGGGCGAACCAGAAAGAGGTCGGCCGTATCGCGCCCGCGTGCGGGCGCCTGCGCCGCGCGCCGGGGGAACGTGAATCTGTCGAAAACCGCTGCCAGCGTTGCCATGGTAATTCCGCTATCTCATCTCCACCGCGCGCAGTTTTGCGCTACGCGACGGCGGGTTGCTCGCGATCTCTTCCTCCGGCGGCCTGATCACGTGCTTCGTCAAAATGACCGCACGGCCGGACCGCGCCATGTCCTGAAAGCTCCGCTTGACCCGCCGGTCTTCCAGCGACATGAACGTAATAACAACGATGCGTCCGCCGCGCGCCACCAGATCCGGCGCCACCGCCAGCAGACCGTCCAACTGCTCCAGCTCGCCGTTCACCGCGAGCCGCAGCCCCATGAATACCTGTGTAGCCGGATGCAGACGGCCCGTCCGGGGCACAGCCTGCTCCACAACGCGAGCCAGATGCCCGGTGGTGTGGATAGGCCGCGCCCGAACGATTGCTCTGGCTGCTTGTCGCGACCTCCGTTCTTCGCCGAGCTGAAAAAGCAGGTCGGCGAGTTCCTTTTCTGACGTGAAATTGACCAGATCCGCGGCTGTCGTCCCGCCGCTTCGATCCATGCGCATATCGAGCGGACCGTCCGCCATCAGCGAGAACCCGCGCTGGGGGTCCGTCAACTGGTAGCGGCTCACTCCGAGGTCCGCCAGTAGTCCATCCACTCGCTCCACAGCCGAGGCTTCGAGCGCCTTTCGTACATCCGCGAAGCTCCCATGGCGATACCGAATCCGCGCGGCTGCCTCCGCCGTGTTCTGCCGCGCCCGCTCCAGCGATTCGGCGTCCCGGTCGCACGCAATCACCAGCCCCGTGGTCAGCCGTTCCGCGATCGCCCGGGTATGCCCGCCCAGCCCGGCGGTCAGGTCCAGATACACACCGTCCGGCCGGATCGCCAGGTATTCCAGCGCTTCGCCGAGCATGACCGGGACGTGCATGCATGTCTCGTTACCGCAGACCCTTTCGCTGCATGATGCTCAGCTTCTCCACAACGTTCTCCCGGGACTTGGCCCGCTTCTCCTGGTACACCTGCTCGGTCAGCACGTTGATGCGGCCCTGGTAGCATTCCAGGTAGACCGGCTGGGATTCCAGGTTCAGCAATTGCCTCAGTTCGGCCGGGACCAGTAACCTTCCCTGCGCATCCAGCTCGGAGCTGCCCCCCAGATCCTTCGCCAGGAAGGCGAGGTCCGCTGCCGCCTCCGCGTGCTCCGTCTCCTGTTCCAGCAAACTCTCGTTGTATTTCCACAGGGAAAGTGGGTATATTCGAACAGTGCGGAGATCGAGAGAAGTTATGAAAACGCGGCGCTCAGAGGCCTCCACCATGAAAATGGCTTTCAGGTATTCCTGGAAGTCGGTGGGCAGTTTCAGGCGGCCCTTTTCGTCGACACGAGCCGGGTAGATCCCCAAAGGAGCGGGTACTACCGGCGTCGGTCTGGCCTCGGCTTCCATTTTGGTCCCTTTGTGGCCACTCTCGGCCACTACACTGACAGTAAACCACGGGATCTAGTACTGCGCAACCCTTTTCTTGCGTCTTCGCCAGACTTTCGCCCCGGGGGGACCAGGCCGCTCGTACGGGGACCGGTCCGGACCGTCAGCCGCCTCACGCCTTCCCTGCGTGAATGAGTGGCGCGCGGTGGGCTACAGTAAAGGGACGATGGAATCCTACACGCCGACCGAACGGACTCAGGTGCGGCGCCTGCCGAAGCGCGGCGTCTACGATAAAGCCCAGGTTCACGCCATCCTGGATGAAGGGCGCATCTGCCATGTGGGGTTCGTGGTGGACGGGCAACCGTTCGTCGTCCCCACCGGATATGCGCGCTGCGGAGACCGCATCTATATCCACGGGTCCCCGGCGAGCCGGATGATACGCGCCTCCACGGCGGACGTGGACGTATGCGTCACGGTGACCCTGGTGGACGGGTTCGTGCTGGCGCGCTCGGCCTTCCACCACTCCATGAATTACCGTTCGGTGGTGGTGCTGGGCAAGGCTCGTCTGGTAATCGACCCGGACGAGAAGATGGAAGCGCTGCGATGCTTCACCAACCACATTATGGCCGGCCGCTGGGACGAGGTGCGGCAGCCATCGCCCGCGGAGCTGAAGGCCACCAGCGTGCTGGCCCTGGCGCTGGAGGAAGTCTCGGCTAAAGTGCGCACGGGCGGCCCGGTTGACGACGAAGAGGACTATGCGCTTCCGGTGTGGGCCGGCGAAGTGCCCGTGCGGGCCGAGTTGGGCGAGCCGGTTGCGGACGAGCGCCTGCTGCCCGGCGTGCCGGCCATTGACCCCCGCAGGTTGCTGGCGTGAACGATCCGGGTTGATCCGGAGACGGGCGGTGCAGGCCGGGGCCGGCCGGGGGCCCGCTCCACTGCGAAGAGGGCGCGCGACGCAAAGGTGGACGCCGGACACGCGGCGGCAGCCGCGACCTCGCCGGGCAACGCAAAACCCGGCTTTTCGCCGTTCGGCTCAGGGACGCCGCGCCAGCGCTTCGTAGCGGTCGAGATCGGCCCGGAGAGTGGCTTCCAGCGGCCGGTTTCGCCGTTCGCCGGCCAGATCGAGCGCATGACGCGCAGTGGTCACGGCTTCCTGGTACCGCCCGGTCTCGGAATACATCGCCGCCAGCAACTGCAGAATCACCGGCTCTTTCATCTGGGAGAGCCTGGCCGCTTCCTCGAGCTGAACCGCGGCATCGGCGAAGCTGCCCCTGGCCGCCAGTACCCGCCCGAAGTTGTAACGATACCCGACGTCCTTCGGCGCAAGGGCGACTGCCTTCTGGAGATGGACCACGGCCTCATCGAGAGCCCCGGATCTGGCCAGGGCCGCCCCGAGGTTGTTCTGCCCGTCCGCAAAATCAGGTTCGATCTCGATGCCCTTCCGTAAATGCTCAATGCCTTCGGCAAGCCGGCCGCTCTCCGCCAGCGCGCCTCCCAGGTTGATGTTCGCCCGGGAATTGTCCGGATCCAGTTCCAGTGCCCGCTGGAAGTATGCAGTCGCCTCGCCCATTTTGCCCTGTTCGGCGAGGGCGCTCCCGAGATTATTGTTGGTCTGGGAGAATTTGGGCTCGAGTTCCAGAGACTTCCGATACTCCCCGATGGCCTCGTCCGTCTTTCCCGTCGCGGCAAGAGCGATGCCCAGGTTGTTGTGCGCCTTGAAGTCGTCGGGAGCCATTGCCAGAGCCGTCCGCCAGGCGGGAACGGCCGCGTCGAACTGCTTCTTCATGGCCAGTTGAATGGCCACGTCGAAGAGCCGGTAGAACTCGGCGGCGGGCGCGTCGATTCGCTCGAGGTCGTGCGGCCCGATGTCGATGAACTCGGGGATATTCACGGCGCGATTCGCCGCGGTTGAGTTCTCGATCAGAATGGCCGGCGTGCTGTTGCCATCCGCGTCGATGTGCGTCAGGTACAGGCGCGTGTACGGAGAAGGGGACTTGGACGAAAAGACCAGCCAGCGGCCGTTCGGCGAGAAGCTGTGCCACGAGTTCATGACCGGCAGATTGCTGCGTAGCGGACGCGCTACGCCTCCCATGGACGGCACGATGTACAGCTTGCTGTCGGGGCGCATCAACAGGCCGGTCTTGTTTTGCACGAAGACAATCCACTTGCCGTCGGGCGAGACCTTGGGAAAGTTGTTGCTCATGCCGTTCTCGGAGGCGCCGGCGATCCGCTCCGCCTGGCCTCCTTTGCCATCGTTGAACGGGATGCGATAGAGGTCGTACTGCAACTGGGTCTCATTCGGATCGTTGGCGAACTCGGACGCCTTCTGCCCTGGAGAGTAGGGATCCCGAGCCAGCGCTCGAGAGAACACCAGGTATTTGCCGTCCGGACTCCAGAACGCCGACGCCTGAACATATTGCGGATCGTCGGCGCCCGGCAGCGGCTGCAGCTTTCCGGTCGCCTTGCTGTACCAGGCCAGAATGCCCCGCGTCGGAAAGAAGACCTGGCCGAACCCGTAGTAATTGTAGAAGCCCTGATAAATCCGGTCCGCTACGCGGCGCCCATGCGAACCGGGAACGTCGATGGAGGTTATCACGTAATTCCCGGTCGGCGATATCTGCGACATGAACCCGAAACGTTTTTGCGACGGCTCGCTGAAAGCGCTCCAGCGAATGACGTAGTCGTCCTTGATGGTGCTGACTTTTTGGATGGGCACCATCCCGTACAGTCCTTTGTCGTTCTGCGGCCCGTCCACATCGATGCCCAGCCATTTCCCGTCGTGGGAGATCGAGTGGCAGTTGGCGCACGTCGGGAGGTTCCCCATCACCACCGTGCTGCGCGGTTCGGATACGTTGCGCAGGCGCCATTGGATCAACGGAAGGACGGAATCGGGCAGGGGCTTGATCACCCCTCTTTCCCGGTCTTCGGGACTGGGCGGGATCAGCGGCACGTCCCGGTAGAAAATCGGTGCGCCGACCGGGTCCGGGGAAGCGCTGATGGTGACCTGTCCGCTGGAAACGGGTTCCTTCCTGTTCTGGTCACGAAAGCCGGTAATGGTCACGGTGGCCGCACGCTGCTGAGAATGTTTGATGATTGTCGCCCACGTCTTCGCGTCCGGTTTCCAGATGTGGTCGGCGGCTTCCTGCGGCGTCAGCGTGGGCGGGACAAAGTGGTGGATATTCGTGTCTATTTCGCCCACCTGCAGCTTCTCGCCCTGGGACCACACCGCGATATGGGGCCCCGGCCCCGCAAAGGCGACCTGGATTCGCCAGGATGTCACCGCCGCGTCCGCATCACGCCAGAGAAATGTCGGAGGGATAATGTCGCGAGGGAAAACGGAGCCTTCCTCGGGATAGTCGATTACGATGGGGGGCAGCGGCGCCCGGGCCTGCGATTCGTGGATACGGGCAGATCCGCCTGTCGCGGCTGCCAGCAGCAGGATGAGGGACGCAGCACATTGCCGCGGGAGCCGCACAAATAACCTGTTCAGAATCATTGGTAAAGCGAAGGAAAAGCCGTCGCCGGCGCACGGACACACAAACCGCGCATAGTCCGGCAATAATGATCCGCGCAGACTCTGGCAGCAGATCGACGCCCTGGCAAAACTTCCCTCTGTGGGTATTGTAGATGGTTTCCGGGCGCTCCGGGGAAGGCTGGTACTCCGCTAAACCCGCTCCAGCACACCCCTGAGGAGAGCCCAGAACGGCTCTACCGAAGAGATCTTCAGCCGCTCGCTGGGGCTGTGGGGGGCCTCGATTTGCGGCCCGAACGAGATCATCTGCATCCCCGGATACTTCTCGCCGATCACCCCGCACTCGAGGCCCGCGTGCATGGCCACCAGTCCGGGGTCCTTGCCGAGGACTTCCTGGTGGACCGCGCGGGCCGTGCGCACAATGTCGCTGGCCGGCTCCGGTTTCCAGCCCGGATAGCCGACGGCGTGCTCCACCTCAAACCCCGCCAGCCGGAAGATGGTGGCCACCATGCGCGCGGCTTCCTGCTTGCTGCTGGCGATGGCGCTGCGCTGGTTGGTCTCGACGTTCACCACGCCGTCCCTGGTTGATACCATGGCCAGGTTGGTGGACGTCTGCACCAGTCCGGCGATATCGGGGCTCATGGCCAGTACGCCATGGTGCTGGCTGGCCAGCACTCCAGCGATAACGCGAGCCGCCTCGCCGGCGAGGACCTGCTCCGGGCGCGCCACGCTCTCGAGCGAAATCCGCAAACCGGGATCGAAGGCGCCCAGCTCCGCCCCGATCTCCGCCTCCGCCGAGGCCAGCAGCGATCTCAGTTCCTGTTCGTGCGCGCCGTCGAGCACCACCGTCGCGGACGCTTCCCGCGGGATGGCGTTGCGCCTGCTGCCACCCTCCACCGCGGCGACAGCGACGGGCAGGCGGTCCAGCAGAAGTTCGAGCACGCGCCCCAGGATGCGCACGGCGTTGCCCCGCCCTTTATGGATGTCGACGCCGGAGTGCCCGCCTTCGAGACCCGAGACCTTCACCCTCCAGCCCGCACCCGCGCCGGCCGGCCCGCGCTCCACTTTCCGCCGGGCCAGCGTGTCCATGCCGCCCGCGCAGCCAATGCACAACGTGCCCTCCTCCTCGCCATCGAGGTTCAGGAAGTACTTGGACTTGAGCAGCCCGCCGGGGAATTCCGACGCGCCGGTGAGGCCGCTTTCCTCGTCGATGGTGAAGACGAATTCGAGCGGGCCGTGGGCAATGTCCTCGCTGTCCATCACGGCCAGGGCCGCGGCCACGCCGACGCCGTTGTCGGCGCCCAGCGTGGTGCCATCCGCTTTCAACCAGTCGCCGTCGCGGATGGGGCGAATGGGATCGGTGTCGAAGTTGTGGGCGGTGCCTTCGTTCTTCTCGCAGACCATGTCCAGGTGGCCCTGCAGCACGGCTCCGATGGCGCCCTCGCGTCCCGCGCGGGCGGGCTTGCGGACCACCACGTTTCCGGCGGCGTCCTGAATTGCTTCGAGGCCCAGCCGGGCGGCCTGCGCGAGGACATAATCCCGTGCGGCGGCCTCCTTTTCGGACGCGCGCGGTATGGCGCAGAGGGCCGCGAAGTGCTTCCACAGCGCCTTCGGTTCGAGGTTTTCCAATTCCGTTGTCATGAGTGCTTCGTCTTCTCCGATTCGCTTCTCATGGTACAGCGGCGGAGGCGGCAATGCACTGATCGCGTGGGCCACCCACGGCCTCACCGGCGAGCAGGTGGTGTATGACGGTACGCTGAACCGGCCGACTCCGGCGCAGACGCCGCAGTGGGGCAGGCGTTTGAACATGACTAAACTGCCTGAAAACTTACACAGATTTACAGTGTTCGAACTCTTTGTGAATCGGGATTCGCCGATAGAAAGTGCAGGCGAGGCGGACTTGCGGTTCGAACCCGCCTGAGAATGAGGAGAAAGCAGAATGTCGATTTCATCCATTGCCGGAACTGCGGGCAACGCGGCCCTGCAGTTGCTGGAGTCTCTCACCACGGGCACTAATAACAATGCGAATACGGTGAGCTCCAGCGCTTCCGCCGCCAATACCAATGGGACCGCGGACCTCTCGCAAATCGGGCAGTTCTTCAGCAAGCTGGACAGCCTCGCGCAGACCGCCCCCTCCCAGTTCAAGCAACTGACGGCGCAGATCTCCAGCGAACTGAGCAGCGCGGCGCAACAGGCCACCGGGACCACACAGACCTTCCTGCAGCAGCTTGCCAATAACTTCCAGACCGCTTCGACAACCGGGAGCACGGCTTCCCTGCAACCCGCGCAGCAGGCCGCTTCCGGCACGCAGGCCACGCAGAGCACCACCGCGCACCATCATCATCACCACCACGGCGGCGGCGGGTACAGTTCATCGCAACAGAGCACCGACCCCACCGATCTGCTGTCCGCGCTGTCCAGTTCCACTTCCAGCTCGACCACCGCCAGCACCGGAACCACCAGCATTCAGAGCCTGTTTCAGAACATCTACCAACAGGTCATGCAGGCATAGGGTTGGCTCGCGCGCGTCCGGCGGACTGAAGGATCAGCCCGCGCGATGCGGCTCGCCGCGTGGCGAGTCATGCGGATTGCGCTCGATCATCGCCGCCTTGCCGGCCGCGGGCGCTCAACCGGCCACCGTCTTGTCCTTCGCGTAGCAGAGCGCATCCAGCAGGCAGATCGAGCACTTCGGCTTGCGCGCGATGCAGCGCTGGCGTCCGTGATGAATGATCTGGTGCGAGAAGAGAATCCAGCGGTCCCGCGGAATCGTCTTCATCAGATCCCGCTCGATCTTCGCCGGCTCGGACTCCTTCGTCAGGTCGAGCCTTTGTGATACGCGCTGCACGTGCGTGTCCACCACCACGCCCGAGGCAATCCCGAACGCCGTGCCCAGCACCACGTTGGCGGTCTTGCGCGCGGCGCCCGGCACACGGATCAGCTCTTCGATGGTGCGGGGCACCTTGCCGCCGAACTCCCCGAGGATGGTGCGCGCGGCCCCGATCAGAGATTTCGTCTTGTTGCGGAAGAAGCCGGTGGAACGGATGTCGTTCTCCAGCTCCGCCGGGCTGGCGTGCGCGAAGTCCGCGATGGTGGGGTACTTGCGGAACAATCCGGGAGTCACCTCGTTCACGCGCTTGTCGGTACACTGCGCGGAGAGAATGGTGGCCACCAGAAGCTCCCACGCATTGCCATGCGTGAGCGCGCAGGTGGCGCCGGGATACATCTCGTCCAGAATGGCCAGAATCCTGGCGGTGCGGGCGCGCCGCTCGTCCGCGGTCTTCGGCCTGGCGGGTTTCCCCTTCGTGGCGGTTTTTGTCACACTGACATTATCCTTTCCCGTCAAAACATCATACTCGTCCTGGTGGCCCTCGTTGCGTTCGGCTGGAGCGTGGCCGGCTCGTTCCATTTTGACGACTACTCGCTTTTCTCGAGCCGGGCCGTGGTCGCGCCCGCCGGACTGCTGGAGCTGCTCCGGCCCCTGCAGAGCCGCCCGCTCACGTATCTCACGTTCTGGGTCGATTACCAGACCGGTGGCGCCAGCCCGCTGGGCTGGCACGTGGTCAACCTCCTGCTGCACGTCGCCTCCGTCCTGCTGGCCTTCGCGGCCCTGCGGCGGCTGATGCCCGAGCGCGCCGCGATGCTGGCCGCCGCGCTGTTCGCTGTGCACCCGCTCAACGCCGAAGCGGTCAACTACATTTTTGCCCGCGGCACTTTGTTGTGCACCCTGCTCACTCTTGCTTCGTTGCGAAGCTGGGTGAACGGCCGGCACTGGCACGCCGTCGCGTGGTTCGCCTCAGCGCTGCTGGCCAAGGAAGAGTGCGTCACCTTCCCGCTGTTCCTGCTTCTGCTGAGTCTGTGTATCGGGCGGTCCCCCCGGCCCGTGTGGAAACCCATCGCGGCCATGCTGGGCCTATCCCTGCTTGCCGGCGTTCGCGTTCTGCTGGCTACCTTGTACACCCCCGGCGCGAACGCGGGCTCGTCCGCGGGAGTTTCCGCGTTCGCCTATCTGGCCTCCGAGGGCCCGGCCATCCTGCGCTATCTGCGATTGCTGCTGATCCCGGCGGGCCTGACGGTAGATCCGGACCTGCGCGTGGTCACCGGCTGGCCCGCGTGGCTGGCTTGGCTGGTGGTGCTGGCGCTGTGCGCGGCGGCCCTTCGTCTCTTCTCCGGTCTCCGCGCCGGGTTCTGGTTTCTGGCCGGCCTGATTCTCCTGCTGCCCAGCTCCTCCATATTCCCCGCGGCCGATCTCGCCGCTGACCGCCGGATGTACCTGCCCATGGTCGCTTTCGCGTCCGCCGGCGCCATGCTGCTGTACACCATGCGCACCCGCGCGCTGGTGGTGATCTGCGCTTCGCTGGCCGCCATCGGCATCTCCCGTTGCGAGGTCTGGCGGACCGAACTCTCGTTGTGGACCGATGCCGTGCGCCTGGCCCCCGACAAGCTGCGGCCGCGCATCCAGTTGGCGCGCGCGCTGCCCCCCGATCGCGCCCTGTCCGTGCTGGACGAAGCCGAGAGCATGGCGCCCGGCGACCCCGACCTGCCCTCCGAACAAGGCCGGATCTACCTGCAGATGGGCGATGCCGCGCGGGCGCTGTCTTCGTTCGGACGAGCGCTGGCCCTGAATCCCGCCAGCCCCCTGGCCATCAATAATCGCGGCGCGGCGCTGCTGGCGCTGGGACAAACCGAAGCCGCGCGCCTCGACTTCGAACGTGCCCTCGCCATTGACCCGTGCCAGCCCAATGCGCGACTCAACCTCCGGCGAATGGGCATCGATAAACCGGCGCCACCGAGCTGCCCCGCCGATCTCCCGCTCCTCGCTACTTCGCCGTGACGTGCGCCTCGACGCGAAGATCCCGCCATTCGGGCAGTTCGTAGCTGTGCAGCTCGCGCGGTATGGTTGTGCGCATCTCGCGCGATTCGTTGGGTCCCATGCCCGGCACCGTCGCGGTAAAGGAACACACCGCGGCGCCGCCGCGTCTTGGGCGGATTTTCGCCACCAGCAGAAACGCGGGAAGCTCCGCCGCCGAGTGGTTCACCACCACGTAACGGATCTCCGAGGTTTTCGTGTCCACCGACGCCCGCACGCCGGTCACCTCCACGTATTTCGACATCGTGGGAAACGCGCTCTGCGCCGCATCGGAAGGGGCCGCGGCCTCGGCGTGGGTGGGCATGAAGCGGTCCGCGAACGACGACTTCCCGAGAAGCCACAGGGAAAGCAGGGTCACCACCACGGCCAGCCAGGTGATCATCCAGCCAGGGATGGCCGACCTGACGCGCACGCGTCGCACCGCGGGCAAACGCGCCAGAATCCCGTTCTCGTGGAATCCCCGCAGTTCCGCGGGCAGGCGCACATCCGCGGCACGCCGTCCGGCCGGGGCTACCGCTGGGGCGTTCCATGCGGCGTTCCATGGCTCAGGCGGATGACGGTCCGGACGCGCCCATAGCCGGAACAGCCGCTCCGCGCGCGGGCCGAGCGCGATGAGGCCTTCGCAGCCTGTCTGCGGCGCTTGAGGCGGCTCCACGCCGCGTTCCGGCCAACGCTGACGGGCGGCTGGAAGGCTCTCCACCACAACCGCGCGATCGGCGGCCCGCACCACCGGACGCCACTGCACGCGCGGCGCCAGGGCTCGTGGAGAGGGCACGTATTCGAGATCCTGCGGCCGTGCCAGCCAGCGCGGCTCCAACGTGGCCGGCAGCGGCCCTTCTTCCCGCCCGCCATCCAGCAGCGGGCAGTTGGGACTGTGCCGCAAGGCCTCGAGCAGGTGCAGCAGGTCCGACTCCATGCCCACCACGGAGCTGTGATCCGGCGCCAGGTCCGGCCGCACCGGACCGTAAACCGCGGTGCTCCAGGCGGGCGTGGGATTGCAACTGTCCAGCAGGGCCAGGGTCCTGAATACGAACGGCTCCGGCGGACCTTGCACCTTCGGGGCCAGGGCCAGCGCAGTGGTGACCGGCGCTGCCAGGGCCGTCGCTGCCGGAGGCTCGGTTCGCTGCTCTGCCCTGATGGCCCCTTCCGCAATCGACGGCGGGTCGTCGGCTGGCCTGGCCGGGGTCATGCGCGCCCGTGGCTCCCAATTCACGCTCCGGGCCAGCGCGGCGGGAGCGGCTGGCGGGGGTGGCGGCAGAGGCGGCCATTGCGGCAGCCCCAGGGAGTCCGGATCGATGAAGGGCGCAGTTACATAGTCTGTTTCAAATGTTAAGCTTACGGGTGCCGGTCGAGGTGGTTCGCGACGCCCGGCGCGGCCCTGCCGAACCGGCTGGGGCATTACCACGCCCGGTGTGCAGCCGGGGCATTCCTGGAAGGCCGGGTCGTTTTCCCTGCCGCACTCGGGACAGATCCAGCTCAACATGCTTCCAATCTAGGGCAGCAGCGTCCCGGTTGCGCTCAGCCACACTCCCTGGCTCTACCTGGAACGCGCCTTACCGGCCCGTTTTAGAGCACTTATCCACCCCGGCGAACGCGGAATGATGCCAGCGATCGCAGATGGATCGCCCAGCCTGCGCGAGGCTCTCAGCCCCGCCCTCGCGGTCTCCGCCACTCGCCGCTCCCGGCCACGCGGCGCGAGCCGCGGGTCCCCCTGGCGCCGGCCGCGCGTGGGAAACTGGTCCTATGCGCGGTAGTGCCGCCCCCGGCCCGGCGGTGGAGAAGTTCTTCCAGTATTCCCTGCTGGGCCTGCTGGCAAGCGGTTTCCTGGCACTCGCCGGGTCCGGACGCCTCGACCCGGTCACCATCGCCATCACGGCGGCGGCGCTGGTGGTGCGCGCGCTGCTGATTGCGGGCGTGCTCGATTTCGAGGTTCCCGGCGCCACCACCACCTGGCTCGCGCTGGCCTACATCGTCTTCTACGCCATCGATTTCCAGTTCCTGTCGCGCGACTTCATGACGGCCACCGTGCGCCTGGTCTTATTCCTGACGGCAGTGAAGGCGGTCAGCGCCAGCACCAATCGCGACTATGTGTACCTGCGCATCGTCGCATTCCTGGAGTTGCTGGCGGCCTGCGTCATCTCCGCCAATCTGAACTTCTTCGTGTTCCTGGCGCTGTTCCTGATCTTCGCCATTGGCACGTTTGCCGCGGGGGAGATTCGCAAGTCGGCCGCGCGGACCGGCGTGGTGGTGCGCGTGGCGGATGGCGGCGTCCCCGTGCGCCTGGGGTCGCTGACCGCGGCGCTGGCCCTGGGCATTCTGATCATGACCTGCGGGCTCTTCTTCCTGCTTCCGCGGACCGCGCGGGCCGCGCTGCAGCACTTGGTCAACGGCCGCTACTTCATCACCGGCTTCTCGAACGAAGTGCACCTGGGCGGCTCCGGCGAGATCGAGCAGCGGAAGACCGCCGTGCTGCACATCGGCATGGAGGACGGTTCCCGGCCTCCCGCGCCGCTCCGGTGGAAGGGCGGAACGCTGGCGCAGTTCGACGGCTTCCGCTGGTTCAATCCGCCCGGCCTCGCGGAGACTTTCCCGCGCAACCGTCAGGGCTGCTTCGTGCTGGAGCCGTCCCTGCAGCGCATTCGCGACGAGCGGCTGATCACCTACGTGGTCCACGTCGGCGACGAGGCTGGCGGCGCCCTGTTCTTCGCCGGCGACCCGGCGTATCTGTGGCTGGACGCCCCGGCCGTCACGCGCACCGCGCCCGGCAGCTATCGCCCGCGCTTTGGTTTCGCCGGCGGGTTCACTTACGAGGCCAGCAGCTTCGCGCCGCGCGAGGACCAGCAGGCGGCCGGGGATGCGCTGGAACCCGCGCTGCGCGAGATCTACCTGCAACTGCCCAGGCTCGACCCGAGGATTGCTCCTCTGGCGGCCACGCTTTCCCGCAATGCGCCGTCGAGTCTCGAAAAAGCGCGCGTCCTTGAAAGCTATCTGCGCCAGAACTACGCGTACACGCTGCGGCAGCCGAGCCGCCCGCCGGCCGATCCGCTGGCGGCGTTCCTGTTCGAGAGACGCAAAGGGCACTGCGAGTACTTCGCCTCGGCCCTGGCCGTGATGCTGCGAACGCTGGATATCCCCACGCGCGTGGCCACCGGGTTTCAGGGCGGCATCTACAATCCCATCAGCGGCCGGCAACTCATCCGCGCCTCAGATGCGCATAGCTGGGTGGAGGCGTGGTTCCCCGATCGCGGGTGGATGACGCTGGACGCCACGCCGCCGGCCGGGAGCGGCCTCGACGACAGCCTCGCCAGCCGCCTCTCGCTGTGGGCGGACGCGGCCTCCGTGTTCTGGCAGGACTGGGTTCTCGACTACAACCTCTCGCAACAGCTCACGCTCGCGGCGCGGGTGGAGGAATCCAGCCGGCGCTTCCGCTTCAACACGCCGGATTTGTTCAGCCTGTCCTGGTGGAACGCCCGGCGCGACGGGAGCGTTCGCCTGGCGCGGCGCTACGGGATGCCGGCGTTGGCTGTCCTGCTGGCGGCGGGCGGGTTGATCTGGCTGGGTCCGTTGCTGTCGCGGACGGCGCGGATGCGCGTGCGCGTGCGCGGCATCCAGCAGGGGGACGTTCGGGCCAGCGACGCCACGCTGCTGTACCGCAGGATGCTGCGGCTGCTCCATCGCCGCGGGATCGAGAAGCCAGAATGGCTGACGCCGTTCGAATTCGCCGCCATGGTGCAGGAGCCGGAACTGGCCCTGCTGGTGGAGGACGTCACCCGTGCGTACAACGAGTTGCGCTTCGGCGAACAGCAGGCGGCGGCGCAGCGCATGATGGCCCTGCTGGACCGCATGGAGAGCGCGCGCTGACCGTGGTCAGCCCCGCCTTTCCCTGGCGAGATAGCGCCTCCAGGGCGCCCAATAGTATTTCTCCCAGCCTTCCCGGACTCCCTCGTAGTCGGGTTCGGGCACGTCGATATGGATCAGATCGATCCGGCCTCCCGTGCCTTCCGGAACAAAGGCGAGAATCAGCGTCGAATCGGGATCGGCATCGCGGAAGTTCGTGGAACGCCATGACTGGACGATCAGCCTTGGCGCGATCGCCGCGAGCATGGCGCCGCTGATCTGGCCATCGAACGCGCGAAACGGCGCACCGGATTCAGCGCTCACCGTCACCGGCGCGCCGGTAACTGCCGCATGCGGCGCCGGATCCAGATAAGTCGCGTAGAGCTCTTCGGCCGGTGCAGGCAGGACCAAAGCGCCCTCACGCCCGGCCGCGCACTTTGGCGAACCACCAGCGCAGCCCCACAAACAGGAAGCGCCAGTCGCGGAAAAACTCGGGCGGCTTGCCCTCGAAAGCGTGTCCGATGAACTGCAACGCCCACCCGAGGAGAAAGAGCCCGGCGCTGAGCCACAGCCACCGTCGCCCCACCATCGCCAGCGGGAGCAGCAGAAGGGACAACGCGATCATGGGGATGCCCACGGTGTGACAAGCACGGTTTACGGCGTGCCGATGACTGGCCGCATACTGGGCGATCCACTCGTCCCACGATCGGTTTCCCAGCATGGATTGGAGTCAGTATACGACAACCGCCCGTCACCCAACGGACACGCTGCGCGAGCCGCGTTTCTGCTGAGAGCCCCAGCGCCGCTCCTACTGCGCCACCCGCGACACGCAATCGTACCCGGACAAATACCCCTTCTGGAAGATCGGCGGCGACATCTCCAGGTAGTAGCGCACCGTCAGAGGCTTGCCGTTCTCCAGCGTCATGGGCTGGCGGCCCTGGCCCTGGCGGGGCACCCATTCGAAGGCGTATCCACTGCCGGATGGCGTGGAACGGTCCGCGTCGCCGAAGAAGCGGAACACCGCCCACAGGCCGTCGTAGCTCTCGAAGCCGAATTCGGGGCCGCCGAGGCTGCCGCTCAGCCGGGCCTCGTGCGTGCTGCCCGGCCATGTGAACTGCGCGCTCTGTCCGCCCTCCCCGGTGGCCTTCAGGGTCTGGCCGTCCAGCCGCAGCGTCATGCTGTGCAGCCCTTCCGATGGCAGGGCGCGCATGCTGTAGGTCAGGTGCGGCTCCTTCGCCCCACCCGCGTAGAACGCCTCCGAGAGAGCCGCCGCGTGATTGAAGAAGCGCACGAACTGCGGGGTCAGATGCACCGTGGAACCGGACGCCGCCACGTATTGCGAGCCCACCTTGGTCAGATACTGCTTCAAGTTGTTCTCGTAGAAACTCCACAGCAGGCCATCCGGCGGACGCAGGATGGTATCCACTTCCTCCAGCGTGGCGTCGCTTTGCGAAGCGCTGTTGAAGGGATACTTGTTCACCATGCCGTTGAAAGCCGAGCAGAAGTTGCGGCCCGCGCCGTTCAATTGCGATGGTCCGACGTTGCCCAGCAGAGCCAGAACGTAGGTAATGGGATCTTTCATGAGCTTCTGGGTCATCTGATCCACGTTGCCGCCGGGGTCCGGCTGGAAGTGGTTGGCCACTTGTCCGGTGATCATGAGCGCGTTCTGGGCCGCGCTCTGCGTCTGGCCGATGGCCGGGTCGTTGGGACCGCTGGCGTGCGCGGCCGCGTCGAGAGACGTCTGCAGGTTCAGCAGCGCGTTGATGTACGGATTGTTGGCGTCCCCTATGAACTGCGTCATGCAGGTGGCGGGCGGCGTCATGTATTGCAATGGCTGGAACGGAGCTTTGGCGTCTTCCGAAGCCACGTTGGTGTTCACCGAGCCCAGGCAGAACAACTCCAGCAGAGGCGACCGGTTGTCCGACAGCATCTTCAGCTTGTTCGCCGCGTCGGCGATGCTCGCGTAGCGCACGATGGACGAATTCCGCAGGTATTCGCGCCAGTGGGCGACGTAATCGGCGTGGTAGCGCGCGGTCAGCTCCGGCGCCAGCTTGTCGGAGTCGACGGCGGCCGCCGCCAGCGGGCCCAGCACCCACTCCTCGCCGCCCAGATAGCGGCTGGCGTGATGGATGGCGTCTTCCATGAAAATCCAGCCGTCTTTACTGAACGCGCCGGCGATATCGCGATTGTTGATCACCGCCTGCGCCGAAGCGGGGAACTGCTTGTTGAAGTTGACGGTAGGGTTGCGCCGTGACGCCTCGGCCAGCATGGCCTGATAGATTCGTTCCATCGCGGCGAACTGCGCCAGATAATGCCTTGCCCGGGCCACCGCCTGAGCGTCGTTCTCGGAAGAGTAGGGGTTTTCCCAGATCAGCTCATCGCTGTAAAAATCGAACTGCTGCTGGGCCAGGCGGGCCCGATCGGAATCGAGCGAACGGCTGCCCAGCCAGTGGCTGTACAGGAACGGCGAGAGGAACGCCCGGGTGCTCTTGTCGTGGTTCGAGGTGGTGATGAGATAGGCGCGCAGGGTGTTGTAGGCGGGCGTGTATTCGTCGGTGGGGCCGGGGCCGTCGGGAAGCCGCTGCAGCCACGTCAGGATGCCCGCCTGGGTGGAGCCGAACATCAGCGCATGGAAACGGCCGAAGTACAGGCGCCGCACCGAAGGGTACAGATCGTTGCCGGTGTAGAGTCCCCAGCGCAGGCTCCAGGGCGCGCCATCGCGATGGTAACGCGCCAGCGTCTCCACGGACTCGCGCAGCGTCTCCAGCCGTTGCAGGGAGTCGATCGACGGCAGCTCGTCGCCGCCGGAGAGAATGGCGGAGATGCCGCGCGCGGCTTCGGTGACGTCGCGCTCCAGCGCCCGGTTGCCGAAGTAGGAAATGGTGAACGCCACGCTCAGCAGCAGTGCCAGCAGCGCGCCGCCGGCGAACAACAGGCGGCGAACGAAATCCGCGCGCACGTTGCGTCCGCTGGCGCCCAGCGCTGCGCGGTCCGCCAGGATCACGTCGTTGAACAGGTGCGAAAGGAACAGCCACTGGGGGATGCGCCGGCTTCCCGGAGAAGGCTGCGGCGCCTCCACCGGCTCCATGGCCTGCTTCAGCGAAAAGATGCCGGTGGCCTCCTCCGCGGAAACGCGCCGTTCCTGAGCGTGCAGGGCCTGGGCCTGGCTGTCGCGAACCTCGATGGGCCGCACGCCGGAGAAATAGAAGCCGCGCAGGAAGGCGCTGGCGCGCAACTGGCTGGGACGGCACACGTCCACCAGAAACTGCACGATGCCCGTGCGCAGCTTGCGAAACTCGCGCGGAAACTCGTAAATGCCCGGCAGTTTCGTCGAGTCGTTTTCGCGCGCCAGAAACAGCGGCCGCTTATCGCACAGCGAAAACTGCAGCGCGGTCAGGGCGTCGGTAAGGCGCCGCGTCTCTTCCTCCGCATACACCCCCACGCGGTTGCCCAGCGCTACGGGAAGCGTGGCGCCCACCACCTGGGGCACTTCTTCGGCGGTGAGGTTGCGCACGTACTCGCCGAAGAAGGAGATGCGATCCGAGCGCGTGAACAGCACGTAGACGGGCAGATTGACGCCCAGCAGATTGGCGATCTCGCCCAGCCGCGCGTTCAGGTTCCGCGCCACCACGGCCATGGTCTCGCGCGCGCCCGGCTTCAGGAAGGATTCCAGGTCCACGCACAACACCACCGCCCGCGGCGGCTGTTGCTTGCGCAGAAGGAGCCAGCGCAGGCGCAACCTGCCGGGCCGGACATGCTTTATGAGACTGGCCCAGCGCGGAGGGTCGCTCACCAGCCTTCCACCGGCTTCGAGGAACGCGGTCTGGCGCGCGAACCAGACATTGGTGGCGCGCGTGGGGACGATGAGCCCCTCCTGCCAGACCTGGCCGCTCAGCAGCTCGGCTTCAATGCCGCAGTGCATCAGCGTACTGGTCTTGGCGCTGGCGGTCTGGCCCGCCAGGAACACCACGGGCAGCCGGGACAGCCGCGCGTCACGGCCGAGGACCGACGTGGTGAGGCGGTGTTCGGCTTCCTTCAGCAGAAAGTCGATGTCGTCGCTTCCCGGCGCGGGCGCGGCGGCGGCGCCGGCTGCCCCCGGCGCCGCCGCGGCCGCCTTGGCGGACTTCGCCGCCGCCCGCTTCCGCTGGAACCAGAACACCAGGCCGTACACCACCATGCCCAGCGACGCCAGCATGCTGCGCACGATCCACGCCGCGCTGCCCTGCAGGTGGAGCATGTCCACCAGCAGCCAGCTCAGCACCAGATAGACTACCAGCCAGCCCGTTGAACCGAGAATGTAGCCGATACCCATGGCGACTCAAAACCTCGGCAACTGCGCAGCCAGCGTGCGCAGATCCGATGCGCCCGATCCGAGCAGTATCGAATAGAAAATGAACAGCACCACCGCCAGACCGGTGCAACCGACGGCCGCGTACCCCAGCCGGCGCGCCCATACATCGGTTACCGCCACGGTGACCATTTGCCCGCGGATCTCCCACGCCGGCGAGAGGTCCGGCCGGGTCTTGCGAATGCGGCGCATCTTGTCGTCGACGGCGCCCATCACCGCGCGCAGCTCGCCCTTTCCGGAAACGCTGTAGCGGCCCAGGAACCCCAGCAGCAGGCACAGATAGTAGACCTCCAGCAGGTCCGCGGTTTCCGGCATGTCTCTTCGGCCGAGGATCTTCTGCAGATGCTGAAAGAACGTCTCGCCGGCTATGTGCTGGCCGAACAACTCCTCCTGCATGGGGCGTCGAACCCAGTCCTGAAACACCGGGTTACGCAGGTTGAGCACGGTCTCGTCCAGAAACGCCACCACCGCGAAAACGCCGAGGCGAATGTCCTCGTCGGTGTAGCCGAGCGCTTTCGCCTCGCGCTCGGCGGCCCGCAACGCGCTGCGGATCTGGTTGCGGAACACCTCCGCGTCGGTGACCATCTGGCGGTTGGAGCGCAGCCGGACGGTGACGGTGAAGACCTCCTGAAACACCAGCGCGAGATTGACGGTGCGCAGCGCGGGAGCAGCCGCGGTGGGGCCGGGCGTGGGCGCATTCGGCGGGGATGACATGTTCTCCTACTCCAGGACAACCAGCAATTCCACATCGGGTTCCGGCAACTCGCCCGGCACATACAGGCCGAGTTGCCGGGTGGTCACCATGTGCTCCCAGCAGGGGCCGGCTTTGTCGATGGCAAAGTACTGCGTCTCCAGGCGCGGCGAAACCGCCGGCGGAGGCATGGGCATGTGGCTCAGCCGCAGACCGGGAAGCGCGCGGCTCACCAGCTTCGGCAGGAATTCCCGCGAGCAGATCTTCACCAGGCGCGGCGTGCTCTCGATGAGTTCGGCCTCGCCGATGCGCGGAGTGTGGATGGCGAAGATCCAGCGCGAGCGGCTGAGCACGCGCTGATCGGCGATCTCTCCCTCCCAGAAATAGCGCGCCGCGGCTTTCAGCGGGATGGGCACGCAGTTGCTCGGCACCACCAGCTCGAGATGCGTGCGGATGTGATACTCCAACTGTTCCATGCACTCGGCCAGGTGGTCGTGCGAATACGCCGGCAGCGTGGAAGGGTGGGAGTCGAGACCGAAGGTGCACAGCGCGCCGGCCAGACGCGAGAGTTCCACGAATACTTCCTCGGGATGGGGCCGCTTGGCGAAGCAGAGGTGGCGCAGCGGTCCGACGCTCGAATTCACGCAGTGCAGAAACCACGCGTTGCTGATGCCCTGGGCGGAGAAGCCGGAAGTGGTGCCCGCGGCCAGTTCGCGGGGCCGGATGACCGTGCGCGCCTTCTCTTCGAGCATCTCCACAATGCGGCGCAGCAGAATCATCATGCGCTCGCTGGCGGTGATCTGCAGGCACGGAGGGATGAAGGCCTGGTCGAGGATGAAATTGCCCGCGCCGTCGCGGCGCACGCGGCCCACCGGAAGCTTCACTGCCTGCTCGTCCGCCTCCGTGTCCAGCTTCAGCTCAATGTTTTTGCGGCCCACCAGCACCGGCTTTTCGTCGTTGCCGGTGTTCTCGTCGGGCCGGACCACGCGCTCGGCGATGTAGCGCACGCCGGGTCCCATCTCCTCCGGGCTCAGGGCGCAAATGGAGCCGCGCTCGGAGCGCGCCGGCACGGTGAGCAGGATATCCACGGTGTCGCGCATGGGCGGGAACAGTTCGGCCATGCGGCGCGGCGGCGGCAGCGGCTCGCACTCGGGCATGTGAAAGGCCAGCCCGTCCGGAAAAATGCCGCGCGCGTGGATCAGCGACAGCGTGCCATTGCGCAGCGCGTCGGCGTCGAACTGGCAGCCGATCAGTCCGTAGTCCCCGAACCAGAGACTGGAGGTGGTGAAGTGAATGACATCTTCGAAGTAGCGGCTCTGGAGCTGGAAGTGATGCGGGCCCAGGTGCATGCCTTCCGACCACACCACTCGCGAAAGCGTCTTCATGCGTCAGGTATCCTCTTCAGTTTACGCGCAGAATGGGCCAGTTCGACATGTACCACTGTATCTGAAAATCTCCGCAGCCCGCGCCGATTCGAAGTGGGGCGGGCTCCCAGCGTGCGGCGGCCTGCGCGCCGATTACAAACCCGCGCGCGGCATACACCCCTGACCCACGGGGCAAACGGGCCGGGTGCGCGGTGTGAAAGTGGATGTCGCCCGCAGGGACACGTGGCGCCAGCCGCGTTTTCGCGGCGCCAGACGAGTGCGCGGCTGCCGCGGCGTGTCCCGGAGTCCGGCGTACCGCCATGTTCGGACGGCCCCGGCTTCCGCCGGAAGTGGTGGTGCGTGCACTTCTGTGTCGCGCGCCCATACTGGCCGGGTGCCCTCCCGGGAGCGCATTTCATGTGCGAATATAATATCACTGGCCGCACCGGAATGAGCTTCTATCGCAAGTACGAGCTGGAGCGGCTCGTCCTGAAGGCCGAGCCAAAGACGTTTCGAGCCCACGAGCTGGCGGGCGGACGGCCGGTCTACCTGCACCTGCTCGGCGGCATGGACGCCGTTTCCCGCCAGAGCCTGCTGCAAAAGGTCCAGGGCCTGGCGGCCGCGGCCAATCCCGCCGTCATCGAAGTGGACGACGACGAATTCGCCCCGTATGTCGCAACCGCCGTCCTGGAGGATTTCGAAGGACTGCCCGCATGGCTGGACCATCTTCCGCCGACGTCCCCTGCCCCGTCGCCGGGTGCCGACGAGACCAGGACCATGGTTCGCCCCATTGTCCGTCCCCAGGCTCCGGCGCCGGCACCGGTTGAGTTCGCGGCTGGTCCCGCTTCCGCGGAGGCGCTCCGTCCGCGCCCGGCGGCGGTCAGCCAGAAGCCGCCCGCGCCACAGCCCGCTCCGGCAGCTCCTGCCGCTTCGGCTCCCCCACCCGCCTCGGCGCCGGCAATTGGGCCCGGCGAGTTTACGCTAATGTTCGCCCGCTCCCCGGGACCGCCCTCTCCGGCGGCGCCGCCATCACCCGCTGCGCCGCCATCACCCGCAGCGCCGCCATCACCCGCAGCGCCGCCATCACCCGGCGCGCCGCCACCACCCGCAGCGCCCGGCGAAAGCGAATTTTCAAAGCTGTTTGGTCCAGGTCCGGCCAGCCGGCCAACGCCTGCTCAGGGCGGCGAGGAGCCGGGCGAGTTTTCCCGGTTATTCGGTGCGCCACCGGCGGCGCCGGCCGACCATCCGTCGGGATTCGCGCCGCCTCCGGCCGCGAAGCAGCGTACGCCGGAAGGTCCTCTTCCCTGGGAGCCGCAGCCCCCTGCGCCCCCGCAGCCGGTAGTGGAGACGCCCGACACGCAGAAGAAGCAGGCATACGCTCCTGCTCCGCCGGCTCCGGCGAGGCCCGCGGCGGCCCCTCCCTCGCCCGCTGAGCCCCCGTCCGCTCTGGAGGAATCGGCCTCCATGTGGAACAGCGCGCCCCCGCCAGCGCCGCCGCAGCGCCGTCCCGACAGCACCGGGCCGGGTGAGTTCACACGCTTCTTCGCTTCGCCGCTGGCGTCCGGTTCGCTGCCCATTGAAGACATCGAGCAGGGCCGGATGCCCGAGGCGCAGGCCCCGGCGAATCGGCCGTTTGAGGGTCCTGGCGAGTTCACGCGGTGGTTTGGTCCGGCGAAAGCCGGCGATAGTGCGCCGCCGCCGGCGCAGCCCGCGCAGATCCCGACTTTTTCGGGCGCGGCAACCGGCCTGTTCGCAACGCCGCAACAACCGGGCGCGCAGGCCACGCCGGCCCCCGCGGAGAAAGCCGGCCCCAGCGAATACACGAAGATGTTCGGTGCTCAACAGGGCCAGCCCGGGGAACCCGCGGCTTACGTGCCCGGGGCGAAACCGGGAAACGGGCCGCTCATCGCCATTATCGTGGTCATCGCGGTAGTCCTGGTGCTGCTGGTCGTCACCATTGTCCTGAGCGTGCGTCATTAGCCTGGCGCAATGCGGACGCGGCTCGCCGCCCCGTGTCCGGCTCGGAACGCGGGCGCGCTTTGCGGTGCATTCGGCAGACCGGAACCGCCAGCAGGCCATCGCCTTTACCCGCCGTGGTGGCCGGAACCACGCGCACTCGCCATCGGCGTCCGCACTTCGAATAATGGGCCGTCGCCGCTCGTTCCCGCCGGCAAGTGGTCGAGTATTGCTCCGGAATTGTGTCGCATTCGCACATTTGTTCGTGCGCGAACGGCATCCTACACGTGAGCGGACGCCGCCTTCCCAAAAGCGGACAGATGAAACAGGAACATAACGCGTCAATGCACCGTAATTCACGCGTGTAGCCGCGGCAGTGAATTGCATCTGACGCGGCTTCAAGGAGACGCCCATGCTGTCATCCATCAAACATGCCTTCCGGGTACTGCTTAAGGACCCCGGCTTCACCGTGATTGCGATCTTCTCCCTCGCCATTGGGATTGGAGCGACATCGGCGATGTTCAGCTTCGCCGACGCCCTGCTGTTGCGGCCTCTTCCGGTGATGAAGCCGGACGGCGTTGTCGATGTCGCCACTGCCGGTTCGACGGCCTTCGGCAGCGATACGGCGGTCTCTTACCCGGACTACGTCGACCTGCGCGACCGCAACCGCAGCTTCGATGGTCTGGTGGCGGTTGCCTATGGACAGTTCGGTTTCAGCCCCAATCCGCAGACCCTGCCGCGGATGAAGTACGGGCTCTTCGTATCCGGCAATCTGTTCCGCGTGATGGGCGTGGAGCCGGCGCTGGGCCGCGGTTTCCGCCCCGAGGAAGACCAGGCCGAAGGGCGCGATGCCGTAGTGGTCCTCAGCCACGGTTTCTGGGTCAGCCAGTTTGGCGCGAATCCGTCCGTTCTCGGCTCGCGGATTCGCCTGAGCGGGGTCGATTACACGGTGATTGGCATCGCGCCCGAGCGGTTTACCGGTATCGACCAGTATCTCCGGCCGGCGCTATTCATTCCGCTGGCCATGTCGCCGCGCATGGGCCAGCAGGACAACCTTCACAACCGCAACGTCCGCTGGATATCCGTCAAGGGCCGGTTGAAGCCGGGTGTCGGTCTCGATCAGGCCCAGGCCGACGTCGCGGCGATCGCGAAGGAACTGGGGCGGACATATCCACAGACCAACCGCGACCAGCGGCTCAAGGTGGAGACGGAACTGCAACTGCGCGTCGAGCAGTCGCCACCGAACGCCACCCTGGCGGCGATGATGGTGCTGCTGGGTCTTTGCGTTCTTGCCGTGGCCTGCGCCAATGTGGCCGGACTGCTGCTCAGCCGGTCCCGTGCGCGCTCGCGGGAGATTGCCATCCGCCTGGCCATCGGCGCCGGCCGCGGGTCGCTGGTGCGTCAGCTTCTGTTCGAGAACCTGTTGGTGGCCATCGCGGGCGGTTTAGGGGGCGTGGCGGTCGCCTATGCCGGCACGCAGTTCTTCAACACGCTTCCGTTCCCGTCCGACCTGCCGATTGTGCTGGCCGCCGCAGTTGACCGCCGCGTGCTGCTGTTCACGCTGGTGTTATCGCTCGGGAGCACGCTGTTGTTCGGCCTGGCGCCCGCGCTCCGCTCGACGCATCCCGATCTGGTTCGGGCGTTGAAAGCCGCCGACGCCGACAGCGGGGGCAAGAAAAGACTCTGGGGCCGCAACACCATCGTGGCCGGCCAGGTGGCCCTTTCGCTGGTCCTTCTGGTGATCTCGGCGGTCCTGCTCCAGGGCTTCCGCGACCAGTTGACCCAGGGGCCTGGCTTCCGCACCGAACGCCTCTTCCTGACCAGCTTCGAGACGGAGCTGGCGCACTACTCGGAAGACCAGACCAGCCAGTTCTACAAGAACCTGCTGGAGCGGACGCGCTCGGCCCCCGGAGTGCGGTCGGCCGCGCTGACCTCCGTCATCCCGATGATCGGCGGCGACGCACTGGACATCGTCCCGGAAGGCTATCAATTGCCGTTGGGCCAGCGGGCGCTCCACGTCTTCGACGCCTACGTCAGCGACGGTTACTTCGCCACCATGGGCATCCCCATCCAGCGGGGACGCGGCTTCGTCGAAGCGGACCGGAAGGGCGCGCCCCTGGTGGCAGTGATGAACGAGCAGGCGGCAAAGCGGTTCTGGCCGAACGGAGACGCCGTCGGCAAGCGGTTCCACCTGCAAAATGCCAATGGAGACCTGGTGCAGATCGTGGGCATCGCCAAAACGGCGAAGTATTTCTGGATTGCCGAGCCGCCGCTCGATTACGTCTACCTGCCGTTCCGCCAGTATGCCCGTTCCGGCATGGCGCTGCTGGCCGAATCGAACGCCCCGGACGCGGCAATTCTGGCCCCGGTGCTGCGGGAAGTGGTGCGCGGGCTCGATCCGGACATGCCCGTGTTCGACGTGCGCACAATGCAGGACATCTACACCCAGCGCGCCGTCAAGACCCCGAACATGCTCGCGGAGATTGTCGCCGGCCTCGGTTTGATGGGTCTGATTCTGGCGATCGTCGGTCTCTACGGTCTGGTGGCCTACTCGGTGAGCCGCCGCACCCGCGAGATCGGTATTCGTATGGCCATCGGCGCGGACCGGGCGAAGGTGATCTGGATGGTGCTGAGGCAAGGGCTGGAGCTTGGTGTGGCCGGGGTCGCCGCCGGCCTGGTGGTGAGTTTCTTCGCCTGTGGCATCCTGACCTCCCGCTTGTGGGTGGCCACGTTCGACCACGTTAATCCTCTGCTGTACGCGCTCATCGCGCTCCCGCTGCTGGCGATTACCGGGCTGGCCACATGGGCGCCGGCGCGCCGGGCGTCGCGGGTGGATCCGATGTGCGCGCTACGGGAGGAGTAATTCCCAGGAACGGACAACCGCGGGGCTCGCCCAATTCGCAACACGCTCATTCCACTGCGAACGTGACAGGTCCGCAATCGGTATAGCAAGTGCACTCATTGGCGGAGAGTCCGCCATGTCGACATCCATCAAACACGCCTTCCGGGTACTGCGCAAGGACCCGGGCTTCACCGCGATTGCGATCTTTTCGCTGGCCATCGGCATTGGCGCCACCTCGGCGATGTTCAGCATCGCCGACGCGGCGCTGCTGCGGCCTCTGCCGGTGACGAAGCCGGATGGCGTTGTCGCGGTGAGCACCGCCGGGTCGGCGGCCTTCGGCAGCAACACGGCGGTCTCCTACCCGGACTACGTCGATCTGCGCGACCGCAACCGCAGCTTCGACGGTCTGGTGGCCGCTGCCTACGGGCGGTTCGGTTTCAACCCCGATCCGCGGATTCTGCCGCGGATGAAATTCGGCCTGTACGTTTCGGGCAACTTCTTCCGCGTGCTGGGTGTGGAGCCGGCGCTGGGCCGCGGTTTCCGGCCCGATGAAGACCGGGCCGAGGGGCGCGACGCCGTGGTGGTGCTGGGACACGATTTCTGGGTGAGCCAGTACGACTCGAGCCCAGCCGTTCTTGGCTCCACAGTCCGGCTGAACGGGATCGAGTTCACGGTGATTGGCGTGGCGCCCGAGCATTTCACCGGGATCGATCCGGAAATCCGGCCGGCGTTGTTTGTCCCGCTGGCCATGTCGCCGCGCATGGGCCAGCAGAACAATCTCCACAAGCGCGACGTTCGCTGGCTGTTCGTCAAGGGCCGGCTGAAGCCGGGCGCCGGACTGGCTCGGGCCCAGGCTGACGTCGCGGCGATCGTGAAAGAGCTGCAAAGGACGTATCCCCGGACCAACCGCGATCAGCGGCTCAAGGTGGAGACGGAGCTGCAGATGCGCATCGAGCAATCGCCGCCGGATTCGGCCATGGCCGCGATGCTGGTTCTGTTAGGTCTCTGCGTTCTGGCGGTGGCCTGCGCCAACGTGGCCGGTCTGTTGCTGAGCCGGTCCCGTGCGCGCTCGCGGGAGATTGCGATTCGCCTCGCCATCGGCGCCGGCCGCTGGTCGCTGGTGCGCCAGCTCCTGTTCGAGAACCTGTTGGTGGCAGTTGCGGGCGGTCTGGGGGGCGTGGCCGTTGCCTACGCCGCGGCGAGCTTCTTCAACACGTTTCCCATCCCCTCCGACCTGCCCATTGTTTTTGCCGCCACCATCGATACCCGCGTGCTGCTGTTCACGCTGGCGGTATCGGTGGTGAGCACGCTGTTGTTCGGTCTGGCGCCCGCGCTCCGGTGCACGCGTCCGGATCTGGTTGGCTCGCTGAAAGCGGCCGACGCCGACAGCGGAGGGAGGAAGCGTTTCTGGGGCCGCAACACCATCGTGGCCGGCCAGGTGGCCTTTTCGCTAGTCCTTCTGGTGATCTCGGCGGTCCTGCTGCAGGGCTTCCGCGACCAGTTGACCCAGGGCCCGGGCTTCCGCACCGAACGCCTCTTCCTGACCAGCTTCGAGACGGAGCTGGCGCACTACTCGGAAGACCAGACCAGCCAGTTCTACAAGAATCTGCTGGATCGAGCGCGGTCGGCTCCCGGCGTGCGCTCGGCCGCGCTTACATCCGTCGTGCCCATGATTGGCGGAGACAGCGTGGACATCGTTCCGGAAGGCTATCAGTTGCCGCCGGGCCAGCACGCGCTGACCATCTTTGACGCTTATGTCAGCGACGGCTATTTCGCCACGCTGGGCGTCCCCATCCAGCAGGGGCGCGGTTTCCTCGAATCGGATCAGAAGGGCGCGCCTTTGGTGGCTGTGGTGAACGAGCAGGCGGCAAAACACTTCTGGCCGAAGGGCGACGCTCTGGGCAAGCGATTCCATCTGAAGACCGCCAACGGGGACCTGGTACAGATTGTGGGCATCGCCAAAATGGCGAAGTATTTGTGGATTGCGGAGCCTCCGCTCGATTTCGTCTACCTGCCGTTTCGGCAGCACGCGCGCAGCGCGCTGGCGCTGGTCACCGAATCGAGCGCGCCGGATGCCGCCGGCGTCGCGCCCACGCTGCGCGAAGTGGTTCGCGGGCTGGATCCGGACATGCCCGTCTTCGACGTGCGCACCATGCAGGACGTGTACAGCCAGCGCGCCGTCAGGACTCCCAACATGCTCGCGGAAATCGTCGCCGGCCTGGGTCTGATGGGCCTCGTTCTGGCCATCGTGGGACTCTACGGTCTGGTCGCCTACTCGGTGAGCCGCCGCACGCGCGAGATCGGCATTCGCATGGCCATTGGCGCGGACCGGACGAAGGTGGTCTGGATGGTGCTGAAACAGGGACTGCAGCTTGGCGCGGCCGGGGTCGCCGTGGGCCTGGCGGTGAGTGTGTTCGCCTGCAACGTCATGACCGCGCATTTGTTCCTTGCCACGTTCGACCACGTGAATCCTCTGCTGTACGCGCTCATCGCGCTCCCGCTGCTGGCGATTACCGGGCTGGCCACGTGGGCGCCGGCGCGCCGGGCGTCGCGGGTGGATCCGATGTGCGCGCTACGGGAGGAGTAATTCCCAGGAACGGACAACCGCGGGGCTCGCCCAATTCGCAACACGCTCATTCCACTGCGAACATGATCGTTCCGAAATCGGCATCGCAAGTGCACTAAATGGCGGAGAGTCCGCCATGTTGACATCCATCAAACACGCCTTCCGGGTACTGCGCAAGGACCCGGGTTTCACCACGATCGCCGTCGTTTCACTGGCTATTGGCATTGGCGCCACCTCGGCCATGTTTAGTTTCGCCGACGCGGCGCTGCTGCGGCCTCTGCCGGTGATGAAGCCGGATGGCGTTGTCGCGGTGACCACCGCCGGGTCGGCGGCCTTCGGCAGCAACACGGCGATCTCTTACCCGGACTACGCCGATCTGCGCGACCGCAATCGCAGCTTCGACGGGCTGGTGGCCGCTTCCTACGGGCAGTTCGGTTTCAGCCCCAACCCGCAGGCTCTGCCGCGCATGAGATTTGGCCTGTATGTTTCGGGCAACTTCTGGCCGAGGGGCGCGATGCCGTGGTGGTGCTCGGCCACGATTTCTGGGTGAGCCAGTATAACGCCAGTCCATCCGTTCTCGGCTCCCGGATGCGGCTGGACGGGATCGAATTCACGGTGATTGGCGTGGCGCCCGAGCAGTTCACCGGCATCGACCCGTATATCCGGCCGACGTTGTTTATCCCGCTGGCCATGTCGCCGCGCATGGGCCAGGAGAACAATCTCCACAAGCGCGACCTGCGCTGGCTGTTCGTCAAGGGCCGCCTGAGGCCGGGCGTGGGCCTGGCTCGGGCGCAGGCCGATGTCGCGTTGGTTGCGAAAGAACTGCAGAAGACGTACCCCCGGACCAATCGCGATCGGCAGTTCAGCGTGGAGACGGAGCTCGAAATGCGCGTTGAGCAATCGCCTCCGCAAGCGGCCATGGCCACGATGCTGATGTTGTTGGGTTTCTGCGTTCTGGCGGTGGCCTGCGCCAACGTGGCCGGCCTGTTGCTGAGCCGGTCCCGGGCGCGCTCGCGTGAGATTGCCATCCGCCTTGCGATCGGCGCGGGCCGCTGGACCCTGGTACGCCAACTTCTGTTCGAGAACCTGTTGGTGGCGATTGCCGGCGGTCTGGCGGGCGTGGAAGTGGCCTACGCCGCGGCGAAGTTCTTCAGTACCTATCCCATTCCCCCCGACCTGCCCATCGCTTTTGCGGCCACGGTCGACCGCCGGGTTCTGCTGTTCACGCTGGCGGTATCGCTGGGGAGCACGCTGTTGTTCGGTCTGGTGCCCGCGCTGCGCTCCACGCGTCTGGACCTGGTTGGCTCGCTGAAAGCGGCCGACGCCGACAGCGGAGGCAAGCGGCGCTTCTGGGGCCGGAACACCATCGTGGCCGGCCAGGTGGCACTTTCGCTGGTTCTTCTGACCGTCTCGGCGGTGTTGCTACAGGGCTTCCGCGACCTATTGACCGCGGGGCCGGGCTTCCGCACCGAGCGCCTCTTCCTGACCAGCTTCGATACGGATCTGGCTCACTACTCCGCGGACCAGACCAGCCTGTTCTACGGGAAGCTGCTGGAACAGACACGCTCGGCCCCCGGCGTGCGGTCGGCCGCCCTCACCTCCGCCGTTCCCCTGCAAGGCGGAGACAGCCTGGACATCGTCCCGGAAGGCTACCAGTTGCCGCGAGGCGAGCGGGCGGTGACCATCTTCGACGCCAGCGTGAGCGATGGCTTCTTCGGTACCGTGGGCATCCCCATCGTGCAGGGGCGCGGTTTCCTCGAATCGGACGGAAAGGACGCGCCGCTGGTGGCCGTAGTGAACGAGCACGCGGCAAAGCACTTCTGGCCCAAAGGGGACGCTCTCGGCAAGCGCTTCCGCCTGAAGGGCGCCAACCCGGACCTGGTGCAGATTGTGGGCATCGCCAGGACGGCGAAGTACATCTGGATTGCGGAGCCCCCACTCGATTTCGCCTACCTGCCGTTCCGCCAGCACGCCGGGAGCGGTCTGGCGCTGGTCGCCGAATCGAACGCCCCGGACGCGGCAACCCTCGCGCCGGCGTTGCGGGAAGTGGTCCGCGGGCTGGATCCGGACATGCCCGTATTCAATGTGCGCACCATGCAGGATTTCTACAGTCAGAACGCCGTCAAGATTCCGAACATGGTGGTGGAGATCGTCGGCGGCCTCGGTCTGATGGGCCTGATTCTGGCCGTCGTGGGTCTCTACGGCCTGGTGGCCTACTCGGTGAGCCGCCGCACGCGCGAGATCGGGATTCGCATGGCCATTGGCGCGGACCGGACGAAGGTGGTCTGGATGGTGCTGAAACAGGGACTGCAGCTTGGCGCGGCCGGGGTTGCCGCCGGACTAGTGGTGAGTTTCTTTGCCTGTGGCCTGCTCACCCGCTTGTGGTTCGCCACGTTCGACCACGTGAATCCTCTGCTGTACGCCCTCATCGCGCTCCCTCTGCTGGCGATTACCGGTCTGGCCACATGGGCGCCGGCGCGCCGGGCGTCGCGGGTGGATCCGATGTGCGCGCTGCGTGAGGAATAATTCCCAGGAACGGACAGCCGGTCGCATTACAAATCCGTTACAATTGTGATTCCATTGAGAATATAACAATTACACTTTTGGTATAATAATTGCACTCACCGGCGGAGAGTCCCTTTCATGTTGACATCCGTCAAGCACGCCTTCCGCGTACTGCGCAAGGACCCCGGCTTCACTGCCGTGGCCATCTGTTCCATGGCCATTGGCATTGGCGCCACGTCGGCCATGTTCAGCTTCGCCGATTCGATGCTGCTCAGGCCGCTGCCGATCGCCGAACCGGACCGCGTGGTCGGGATTAATACCGCGACGCCGGCGGCGTTCTCCAACGGCGCGATTTCTTACCCCGACTACGTCGACCTGCGGGACCACAACCGCACCTTTGAGGGTCTGGTGGCCGGAGCCTGGGGACAGTTCGGGTTTACGCCCAATCCGCGGACTCTGCCGCACATGAAGTACGGCCTGTTTGTTTCGGGGAATCTCTTCCGCGTGCTGGGCGTGGAGCCGGCGCTGGGCCGCGGCTTCCGGCCCGAGGAAGATCGGGCCGAGGGGCGCGACGCCGTGGTGGTGCTGGGCCACGATTTCTGGGTGAGCCAGTTTGACGCGAGCCCGTCCGTTCTCGGCTCCCGCGTCCGGCTGAACGGCATCGAGTTCACGGTGATCGGCGTGGCGCCCGAGCATTTCACCGGCGTCGACCAGTTTCTCCGGCCGGCGTTGTTTGTCCCCCTGGCCATGTCGCCGCGCATGGCTCAGCAGGGCAGCCTCCATAAGCGCGACGTTCGCTGGCTGTTCATCAAGGGCCGGTTGAAGCCGGGCGTGGGCATGGATCAGGCCGAGGCCGATATCGCGTCGATCTCGAAAGGGCTGCAGAAGACATATCCCCAGACCGACCGCGATCAGCTCAGGGTGGAGACCGAGCTGCAGGTTCGCATTGACCAGGCCCCGCCAATGGCGGCCTTTGTCGGGATGCTGGTCCTGCTGGGTCTGTGCGTTCTGGCAGTGGCCTGCGCCAACGTGGCCGGTTTGTTGTTGAGCCGGTCCCGCGCGCGCTCGCGCGAGATTGCCGTCCGCCTCGCTATCGGCGCGGGACGCGGGTCCCTGGTGCGCCAGCTTCTGTTCGAGAACCTGCTGGTGGCGGTGGCGGGCGGTGTGGCGGGCGTGTTCGTAGCCTACGCCGGGACGGAGTTCTTCAACACGTTTTCGTTCCCCTCGGACCTGCCGATCGCAATCAAGGCCGCGGTGGACGGACGCGTACTGTGGTTCACGCTGGCGGTTTCGGTGGCCAGCACGCTGTTCTTCGGACTGGCCCCGGCGCTCGGCGCTACGCGTCCGGATCTGGTTCGGGCGCTGAAAGCGGCCGACGCCGACAGCGTGGGCAAGCAACGTTTCTGGGGCAGGAACACCATCGTGGCCGGCCAGGTGGCGCTTTCCCTGGTCCTCCTGACCCTCTCGGCGGTTCTGCTGCACGGCTTCCGCAGCCAGTTGCTTCAGGGGCCGGGCTTCCGCACCGAACGCCTTTTCCTGACCAGCTTCGAGACGCAACTGGCGCACTACTCGGAAGACCAGACCAGCCAGTTCTACAAGAATCTGCTCGAGCGGACGCGCTCGGCTCCGGGCGTGCGGTCGGCTGCACTCACCTCCGCCATTCCTCTGATCAGCGGAGACGGCGTGGACGTCGTTCCGGAAGGCTACCAGTTGGCGCGAGGCGAGCGGCCGCCAAGGGCCTTCACTGCTTACGTCAGCGATGGTTACTTTGAAACCCTGGATATTCCCGTCCAGCGCGGGCGCGGCTTCCTCGAATCGGACCAAAAGGGCGCGCCTCTGGTGGCGGTGGTGAACGAATACGGCGCGAAGCATTTCTGGCCGAGGGGAGACGCTCTCGGCAAGAGGATGACCGCCAACGGGGACCTGGTGCAGATTGTGGGCGTCGTCAGAAACGCCAAGTATGTCTGGCTCACCGAGCCTCCGTTCGCCTGCGTGTACCTGCCCTTCCGGCAACACTCGCGTTCCACGCTCACGCTGGTGGCCGAATCGAACGTCCAGGACGCCGGAACGCTCGGGCCGGTGGTCCGCGACGTGGTGCGCGGGCTCGATCCGGACATGCCCGTATTCGACGTGCGCACCATGCATAACGTCTATACCGTGCGCGCCGTCAGCACTCCGAACGAGCTCGCGGACATTGTCGCCGCCCTGGGGCTGATGGGCCTGATTCTGGCGGTGGTGGGGCTCTACGGCCTGGTGGCCTACTCGGTGAGCCGCCGCACGCGCGAGATCGGCATCCGCATGGCCATCGGCGCGGACCGGCCGAAGGTGATCCGGATGGTGCTGAGCCAGGGGCTGCAACTGGGTGGGGCCGGAGTGGTGGTCGGTCTGGTGTTGAGTGTCGTCGCCTGTAACATCCTGACCTCTCGCATGTGGGTGGCTACGTTCGACGTGAATCCTCTGCTGTACGCGGCCATCGCCGTGCCGCTGCTCGCGATTACGCTGCTGGCCACGTGGGCGCCGGCGCGCCGGGCCTCGCGGGTGGATCCGATGCGCGCGCTGCGCGACGAATAGCTCAGAGCCGCGACGGTGACGGAGCGGAGGCCCGGGGGGCAGGGAGTGTCCAATCCACGGGAAGGGCGTGATACGACAAAGTGGCAAAGCCACGCACAAAGGGGTCCTTTGTGCAAGGTCACTGAAAAGCAGATTACCGTGACCTGTTACCCCCGCCGCCCTGTGGAAACAGGCAACACAGAACCAGCGCGGACGAAGATGATTGACAAATAGTAACAAACACGTGACCATAGCTTAGATGTTCGAGCTTCGCGGCTATATTGACGAAACCGGCAAAAAACGCTTCGCCAAGTGGTTCGAGGGGCTGGACGCCATTGCCGCCGCCAGGGTGACCATAGCCCTCACGCGGATCGAGCGGGGTAACCTGTCCAACACCAAGGGCGTAGGCAAGGGCGTTCTCGAATGCAAGATTGATTTCGGCCCCGGCTGCCGCATCTGTTTTGGCAAGGACGGCGAGCGCCTTGTGATCCTGATCGGTGGCGGACCAGGAAACGGCAGGACAACGACATTGCAGCGGCTCAGGTGTGCTGGGCCGATTACAAACGGAGGAAAAAACATGCCCCTTACCCATGACTTCAAGGAAACCATCCGGGCGCGGGCGCA
>JBEKPY010000073.1:0-31842 GCA_049520275.1 Bryobacteraceae bacterium | reverse complement strand
GGCGCCAGGCCGGCTTGAAAGCCGGCTGCGGGCAGGATTGCCCGCCCCACAAACTCAGAGAATCAACCACTTGCCAGACAGGCTCAAAAGTTAAGTGCCATTGGGCCGAGGGCCTGCCCCACTTCGAATTGTCGCGGGCTGCGAAGATTCCTGGGTGTAGTAATACGTGTTCCTTGACCATAGGGGTGGGGCAGCCCCTCGGGCTGCGGCCGCCCCTCGGACGGCCTCTTCGCACCATCGGGCCCGCCCGGCAGAGCAACAAGTCGCGAACATCGGCAGGCGGGCCGGGGACCCGCCGCGGGCCGAGAGCCTGCCCCACGCGGGTTGTCGACAATTGCGCGGGACCCGACACTAGTCCCTCACCAGCACCCGGGAGCCGTCGTGGTCGAAGCGGAAGTTCATCTCCGAGAGGCCCTCCGCGGTGAGCGCGCGCCTCAGCCTGATGGGGTCTTCCGCGTAGAAAAGCAGAAAGCCTCCGCCGCCGGCGCCCACCAGCTTGCCGCCCAGCGCGCCGTTCTCCCGGGCGACGGAATACCAGCGGTCGATGTGCGGATTGGTCATCCCCTGGGAGCGGGCGCGCTTGTGCAGCCAGTGCTCGTTCAACAGCTCCGCGTAACGGCGCGTCTGGCCCCGCTCCAGCGCTTCCCGAGCCGACAATCCCAGTTGCTTCGTGTAGTGGAGGTTTCCGATCATGATGGAATCGCCGTCCAGAGAACGGCGTTTCTGGTCGTTCAACACGTCGGCGGCGTTGTGGACGTAGCCGGTGAAGTACATCACGAGGTTGGTTTCGAGGTCGCGCAGGGTATCGTCGGAGACGTTCAGGCGTTCGTGCCGCACCGAGCCGTCCTCGTGGAACTCAAAGCAGGTGAGCCCTCCGATGGCGGCAATGTACTGGTCCTGTTTCCCCACCGCCTGGCGCAGCGTGCGGATTTCGATGTCGCAGGCCTCCGCGGCGATATCGTCCGGAGCGACATGTTCCCGCTTGTGAGCGTACAGAGCGCGCAGCAGCCCCACGGTGAACGCTCCGGAAGACCCCAGACCGGTGCCGGCCGGAACATCGGCAAGGCTGGCGATTTCGACGGAACCGTCGCCGTTGTGGCGGCGCAACGCCTCGCGGAAGATGGGATGCTGGATCTGGTCGACGGTCTCGCACTTTTCCAGATTCGAGTACTTCAGCAGATAGCCGGGGCTGAACATCCGGTTGATGCCGACGTAGATGTACTGGGAGATGGCGGCCGCGACGACAAACCCGCCAAACCGTTCATAATACGAGGGCAGATCCGTGCCGCCGCCGCCGATGGAGATTCGCACGGGTGTACGCGTGATGATCATGGCCGGATTCGCCGGAGCCCTCCGTCAGCCGGATAATCGCCAGAATCGGAGTCCTGCTGTAGGGTTCCCGGCGCAGGGATCTCCCGGGATCGGGCGTCCTCGCGGCTCCGGCCGCCGATCCACGCTGCAGCCAGGCACCAGACTGCCCCCAGCAGAGCCAGAAGAACCACCACGTTGAAAGGGGAAGATGCGCCAAAGTCGCCCGAGAAAATGGTCGGCGGGTTCAGGCGGTGCACATGTACCGCGTAGCGCAGCGGCACGGTGCGCCATGCCTCCAGAAGCCGCGGGAGGATGCGCGTGTTGTCGGCCCCCAGCCTGGTCAGAGCGACGATCGCGGCGATCGGCAGCACCGGCGACGCGTACCAGGCGGCTGCGGCCATCCACCGGCCGGCGCCTTCGCGGATTGGCCGCTCCACCTCCGGCCTGCAAAGAACAAAGATCGCCATTGTCAGCACGCAGGCCGGAAGGAGCAAATCACCCAGCGCCTGCGGCAGCGCCAGGAGCTCCGGTCTGGTAATGAACCGCGGCGGGGCCAGCCAGGCAGCGGCGCGGAGTGGGGCGAATACCGCGACGTTCGAATAATGCTCGTACGTTGCCCACGGATTTGCATAGAACAGCAGAAGAAACGCCGTGGCGACGGCGGTGTAGATGGAGGCGAAACGCAGCCGCCCGGAGATCAGCAGGAGCGGCACGGGCCACACCAGATATTGCGGCGCGATACCCGCGGTCCCCAGCGAGAAGAGATAGAACACGAGCATCGCGTCCGTGGCCGTCAGCCTGCGGCGGTGGTAGAGGATGGCCAGCACCCCCATGACCGGCACGATCCACAGCAGCCGATTCTCCCGGAGCGGAACGCTCGCCAGGGCGGGAAGGTAGGGAAGTCCGAACACGTCGAAGTTGCCGCGGCTGTACCAGACGATTCTGCCCACCGTCTGGATCACCGAGTATCCGGACATCTCGTAGACGGCGAATGCACCGGCCAGCGTCAGCAGGAAGCCCAGCGCCGCCGGCCAGTACGATCCCGCCTCGCCTTTCCGGCGAGGGATGAGCGTCGCGAACGTGAGCCCGATCGGCTTCACCAGCAGCCCGACGCCGAACAGCGCGCCAAAAACGAACTCGTTCCCGCGCGGCCGGGTGGCGTCCTCGCGGACGGCGAAGGCCAGCAGCAGGAAGAAGAGCGCGATGGAGTCCCACTGTCCGTGGAAACTGGTAACCAGCAGAGCCACCGGACTGGCGGCATACAGCAGGCCGGTGCGTAGCGCCAGACGGGGCGAGGAGCGGGCCACAAGGTCGCGAATCAGCACGGCCAGCAGCGCGTCGAAAAGGATGGGAACCAGCTTGAAGCCGAGCGAAAACGGAATGGGCGTGGCCGCGGCGAGGACTCCCCCGAACCACAGTAGTGCGTTGATGGTTGGAAAGTACGGCAGGTAGACCGCCTCGCCCTGCAGCAGCTTGATGCTGTTCTCGGCGGAGTTGATCATGTCCACCGAGCCAAAGAACAGCGCGCCCGCAGCCAGGCGCAGGATCAGGGCCACCGCAAATATGGCCAGCCGCTCTCGCCCCTCCCGCACACGCGCGGGAGCGGGGACGCCGGTGGCCTCGAGTACGGCGGACGTCTCCTGCATTCAACCGCCCTGCGACTGGGTATGAAGTTCGGACTTGAGGAGCGCCATCGCGCGCAACGTGTCCAGCGCCACCCGGGGAATCTTTCGCGGGGGCAATCCGCGGGAGACTCCTTCGCGCATGTTATAGGAAACCGGGACCTCCCCATACTTCAACCCGCAGGCTATGGTGCGCAGAACGATCTCCGAAGCGACGAGATTGCGGAAAACAAGCCGGCCCCGCAGAACCCGGTCGACCACCGCCCGGTTGAACAGCCGGAAACCGCTGTCGGCGTCCTGAATGGCCGCGAAACCGAAGTAAGTGCGCAGAGCGAGGTTGTAGGTCCAGGTGAGCAGGCGCCGGTACGGCTGATCTTTCCGGTCCGTCTTTCGGCCGACGATGAGGTCGTACTGGTGGCGCAGAGGGTACAGCTTCCAGAACTCCTCGGGATCGTGCTTGCCCCCGCTGTCGGAGAAGAACACCCATGAATTGCGCGCCCGCGCGACCGCGTCGAGAAAGGCCCGCTGGTAGCCCTTGCGTTCGCTCCCGGTGAGATGAACGATGCCGATTCGCCGGGCCAGTTGCCGCAGGATCTCCGAGGTGCCGTCGGTGCTGCCGTCCTCGGCCACGATGAACTCGGAGCCGGGCAGACGCTCGACAATGGCGCGGTGAAAACGCAGCACTTCGGCTTCGATGGTGCGGGCTTCGTTGAACGCCACCATCACCACGCTGACCGGATCGGTTGCCGCTGTTTCCATCCTTACCCCGTTGGAAGATCGGCCGGGAACTTTGAAATCTTGAGAGCGGTGCGCCGGGTTCCCGCCAGCGGCGCCCCCGAGCGTCCCCGATGAAAGTGCAGCAGGGCGATGGTCCCCCAGAAGATCACCACAATGTAGGTGCAGGCCTGCGCGATCAACGTGAAAGCAAGCGCGGAGCTTTTCGAAACCCCAAAGGGCGTGAGCACGAGGATGGTCACAAACTGGTAGATCCCCACGTAGCCGGGCGTGGACGGGAGAGCGCTGCCCAGACCCAGCGCCGCGTTCAGCAGCAGCGCCACCGGCAACGTCAGCGTCAGCCCCAGCGATGCCGCGCACGCCAGCGCGGTGAGGCCGTCCACCAGCCAGATCAGGCCGGTGAGGGCGGCGAATACGAACAGCCTCGAGGGGTCATGGAGTTGCCGGATCCCGGCTACAACGTTCTCGAGTATGCCTCCCAGACTCGCCTGCAGGCCCGCCGGAATCGGCAGGCTCCGGAGGATCTTCCCGCCGGAACGCTCCAGGCGCGGAGAGATCACGATAGCCACCACTCCCAGTCCGGCCAGCACCGAAAAAGGCGCCACGGCGCGGGACAGCCATCCAGGCTGAACGGGAAGCACCAGCAGGGAGCCGGCGGTAATCGCCAGCAGGGCCACCGCATCCGAGACGCGCTCGCACAGCACCGTGGTCAGGACGAAGGCGTTGCTGGCGCCGGACCGGCGCGTGACCAGCAGCGTGCGGATCACCTCGCCCGCGCGCGCAGGCAGCACGTTGTTGCCGAGATACCCCGCCGCCGCCGCCAGAAACGCGGTGAAGGCGCTCACCGAACATTCGCTTCCCAGCAGAACCCGCCAGCGGACCGACCTCAGCAGCAGCGCCGTCGTGGAAGAAGCGATGGCCAGCGCCACGAATTGCAGGCGGGCGGAGCCAAGCGCGTGGCCCACCTGCGCCCAGGCGATCCCGCGCAGCGAGAAGTACAGCAGGGACGCGGCCAACAGGATGGTCAGGGCCAGATAGAGCGCGCTGGTCCGGCGGTTGCCGCCCGCCTTCGCCGTCTCCTGCACGAACTCGAGGGCCATCCCTCCGTAGATCGGTGGGATCGCGCAATACCTGTACGGGAGCGTCGAAGCGGACGGCGGTTATCCCGCCGTCTTCTTCACTACGATCAGGGTGATGTCGTCGGCGGCCGGAGCGTCGCCGATCCACTTCGTGAGTGTGTCGATCAGCGCGCGCATGGCCGACTCCGCGGGGCCTTTGCGCAACTCGCTGGCCAGGGCAGCGAGGCGGTCTTCGCCGAACTCCTCGTCCAGGCCCGGCTGGCACGCTTCGGTGACGCCGTCGCTGAACAGCAACAGCATGTCGCCGAGGTTCAGCCGGGCGGTCTGGTGGGTGTAAGGAGCCATGGGCATGATGCCCAGAACGAGCCCGCCGCCCTCCAGATGCTCCACGTCGCCGTTGGCGCGGATCAGGATGGGCGGATTGTGCCCGGCATTGCACCAGGTCATTTCGCCCGTCTGCGGATCCAGCACCGTGACGAAGAACGTGATGAAACGGTTGCCCGGGCAGTTCTGGCAGAGAATGCGGTTCAGGCGCGCCACCACGGCGCCCAGGTCCCGCGGGTCGTCGAAAAGGATTTGCGCGCGCGCCTGCAGATTCGACATCAGCAGCGCGGCGGGCATGCCTTTGCCGGCCACGTCGCCCACCAGCACGGTGATGCGCCCATCCACGCAGGGAATGTAATCGTAGTAGTCGCCGCCCACGGTGCGGCAGGGCACGTTGTAGCCGGCCAATTCCAGTCCGGGCAGATGGGGCGACGACGTGGGCAGCAGCCCGTTCTGAATCTCCGCGGCCTGGGCCAGGTCGCGGGACAGCAGACGTTCGGCCTGCTCCACTTCGGCCAGGCGCACGTGCTCGATGCGAATGGCCGCGATGTTGGCCATCACCGTGAGCAGGTTGAGGTCTTCGTTGGTGAACGCGTGTATGAAATGCGGCGAGTCGAGGTAGATGAGGCCGATCACCCGCTCCTCGGTCTGCAGCGGCACCGCCACCATGCTGCGGATCTGCTGCTCAACGATGCTCATGCGCTCCATCAGCGCGCGGTTGTCGCGGACGTCGCTGATGAGCAGCGACCGCTTCTGGTTCAACACCTGGTCGCGCACGCCGCTGCTGATGCGGAACCCCTGGCCCTTGGCGGCGCGCACCACCAGCTCGTCGCCTTCCAGCGTCATCAGCACGCCGCGCGCGGCGCCCACCGCCTCGATGGACAGGTTCATGATGAGCTGGAACAGCTCGTTGAGAGGAAGGTTCTTCCCCAGCTCGCGTCCGGCGTCCACCAGCGCTTTCATGTGCGCGGTGTTATCGGCGCCGGCCGCCAGAGCGGGCTTTCCCTCGCCCAGCACCCCTTCCAGGCTGGCAGCCAGAGTGCTGCTCTTGCCGGAGCTGGCGCCGCCTTCCACGAAGATCACCGTTTGCGCGCCCGGTTGCGGCATAGCCGGCGCGCCGGATTCGCGGAACTCGATGGTCAGGTGCCCGGCGGTGATGCGATCTCCGGGCTGCAGCACGTGCGGCTCGGCGATGCGCAGACCATTCACCAGGGTGCCGTTCTTGCTGCCGCAGTCGCGGACCACCCACTGCTCGCCCTTTCTCTCGATGGCCAGATGCTGGCGCGAGAGGCCGGCGTCGTCGGGGTAATAGAGCTCGTTGGTGCTGGATCGGCCCAGGGTGACGGCATCGTGGTCCAGCGCGATGGTTCGCGCGGTTCCGTCCGGCGAGGAGATTGCCAGCTCCCGCACCCTGGCCTGTCTGCTGGCGCTAAGCATACTCGATTAGTTTAGCCCGAATTTGCCCGCGCGGAGCGACGGAGACTTGTCCAATACAAAATGATCCTGAAACTCCGGGTGTGCCACGCTGCCGGGTGGATGCAGATTCGCATGGAAACTACTCAGGCGCTGAGCCCGGAAGAGATCACCGGTCGTGGCTGAGGATCAGAACCGGCTGCAATCCAGCCTGTCGCCGGCCGCGGACCGGGTTCAGGTCCGCCCAGTAGATCTCGCAGTATTCGGGCCACGCGCCGTCACCCAAACCCTGTTCGGCCAACTGTGCTGCGGTTCGGGTACCTGCCTTCGCGGACCCACCGGTCAAGCTCGGCGACGGTGCTTTGATCCAAACCAACGGCGATTCTCTGAACCACCATTCCAGTATCACAAAACACCCCGCCCACGCCCCAGTGGTGCTCCCGCCCCAAAACCGCCTATCCTGTAATGCAGGAGAACCGCCATGTCCTACCCGCTCAGCAAGGGCAAAACCGCGAAACAGGCCCACGTCGGCCTTCCCGAAGGCACCTACGAAGAGGAGCACGGCCGCAAAGGCTTCTACGGCAAAAGCGCGCACCTCTACCACGCCCATCCGCCTACCGGCTGGATTCGCTTCGAGGGCAGGCTCCGGCCGCACTGCTTCGACCTGAACGCCCTGCGCCCGGCCGACCTCGCCGACCCCGAGGGCATGCCCGCGCCGTTCCTCGGCAACGACGACATCCGCCTCCTCGTCTCGCGCCGCAGCGAACCCATGCCGTTCTACTTCCGCAACGCCGACGGCGACGAGCTGTACTTCGTCCACCGCGGGCGCGGCGTCATCGAAACCGATTTCGGCCCGCTGGCGTTCGAGCCCGGCGACTACATCAACATCCCGCGCGCCGTCACCTACCGCGTGGTCCCGGAAACGCGCGACAACTTCTTCCTGGTGATGCAATCGAAGAGCGAGTTCGAGCAGCCCGAAAAGGGCCTGCTGGGCCAGCACGCGCTCTACGACCCCGCCGTCATCGTGACGCCTGAGCCCGAGCCGCACCTGGACGACCGTCAGGAGTGGGAGGTCCGCATTCTGGCCGACGGCGAAATCTCGAAGGTGGTCTATCCGTGGAATCCGCTCGACGTCGTCGGCTGGAAGGGCGACCTCACCGTCTGGAAACTCAACGTGCGCGACATCCGCCCGGTGATGAGCCATCGCGCGCACCTGCCGCCGAGCGCCCACACCACGTTCGTCACCAGCGGCGCCGTGGTGTGCAGCTTCCTGCCGCGCCCTCTCGAACAGGACGAGGACGCCCTGAGGGTGCCCTTCTTCCACCGCAACACCGACTACGACGAGTTCATCTTCTACCACGACGGGGATTTCTTCAGCAAGGACAACATCCGGCCGGGCTGGGCCACGCTGCACCCGCGCGGCATCCACCACGGCCCGCATCCGAAGGCGCTGGCCAACCAGCGCGCGAAGACGCACACTGACGAATACGCGGTGATGCTGGACGGCCTGAATCCCATCCACGTGCTGCCCGCCGGCGAGGCCGTGGAATGGAAGGATTACTGGATGAGCTGGATGGAAAACAAGCCCGAGCCGGCGGCCAAACCGCGATCGTAATGGCCGCACCGAAGTGGATCTGGGAGCCGTCGCCCGAGTTCGCCGCCTCGACGAATGTCCGGCGTTTCATGGATCGCCTCGGCACGCCCACGCTGGCCGAATTCCTCCGTTACTCGACGGACCACCTGGAGGAGTTCTGGGCGCGCGTCGTTGAAGAGGTTGGCATCCAGTGGGTGGAACCTTACCGCCAGGTGCTCGACGTCTCCCAGGGCGTCGAGTGGGCGCGGTGGTTCACCGGCGGCAGGCTGAACATCGCCGCGAATTGTCTGGACCGGCATCGCGCCGTAACCCGCCCCGCCATCATCGCCGAGCGTGAGGACGGCAGCGTGCGCGAGATCGGGTTCGCGGAGCTGCTCGCGGACTCGAACCGGCTGGCCAACGCGCTGCGGCGCATGGGGGTCGAGCGTGGTGACCGCGTGGCGCTGTGCATGCCCATGGAGCCGGAGGTGGTGGTCATACTGTATGCCTGCTTCAAGCTGGGCGCGGTTGCGGTTCCAATCTTCGCCGGTTTCGGCGCTCCGGCCATTGCGGCACGCCTCGAAGACTCCGGCGCGAAGGTGGTATTCACGGCCGAGTCTCTGACCCGCCGCGGCAAGCAACTCCCGCTGCGCGCGAAGGTGGAAGAGGCGCGGGGCAGCGCACGCGTCATCCTGTATGACGGCCTTCCCGACGAGTCCTCCGAGTTCGCCACCGAGCCGCTTGAATCCGAAGCGCCCGCGCTGCTGTTGTACACCTCAGGCACCACCGGCAAACCGAAAGGCACCGTCCACACGCACGCGGGCACGCTCGCCCAGGTAGCCAAAGAAATCTATCTCGCCTTCGACCACCAACCCGAAGACCGCTTCTTCTGGTTGAGCGATATCGGCTGGATGATGGGCCCGTGGTCCATTCTGGGCAATCATCACTTCGGCGGCACGGTGTTCCTCTACGACGGCGCACCCGATTACCCCGAGCCCGACCGCCTGTGGCGCACGATCGAGCGCCACGGCATCACCACGTTTGGCGTCTCGCCCACCGCCATCCGCATGCTCATGCGTGGCGATTCGGCGCGGAACTTCCGGATGGACTCGCTGCGCCTGCTCGGCTCTACCGGAGAACCCTGGGACGAAACCTCGTACACGTGGTTCTTCGCGAACGTCGGCAAGCGCCGCTGCCCCATCATGAACATTTCCGGCGGCACGGAGATTATCGGGTGTTTTCTGCAGCCCATGCCCATTCAGCCGTTAAAGCCGTGTTCGCTGGGCGGTCCCGCGCCGGGAATGGCCACCGAGATCCGCGACGGATGTCTGGTGTGCACCAAGCCCGCGCCCTCCATGACCCGCGGCCTCTGGAACGATCCCCAGCGTTACATCGAAACCTACTGGTCGCGATTCCCCGGCGTCTGGTGGCACGGCGACTGGGCCAGCGTGGACGAGGACGGCTGCTGGTTCCTGCACGGCCGCGCCGACGAATCGATGAACGTGGCCGGGCGCAAGGTGGGTCCCGCGGAAATCGAGCAGGCGGTGCTCGAGCACCCGGCAGTGTGCGAGGCTGCGGTGATCGGCATACCGGATGAACTCAGGGGCGAGTGCCCGGTGGCGTTCGTGGTGTTGAAGGAGGGCTGCGAGTTCACCGCGGCGCTCGGCGACGAGATCGTCCGCGGAGTGGGCCGGACGCTCAGCCCGGTGTTTCGTCCCGCGGAGGTAGTGGCGGTGCCCGCGCTGCCCAAAACGCAGAGTGGCAAGATTGTTCGGCGGCTCATCCGGCGGCAGTATCTGGGAGAAGCGGCGGGCGATACATCCACGGTGCAGAACCCGGAGGCGCTGGCGGCCTTCCGCCGGGCCGGGAATTGAGCGGGCCACTCGCTCCCCGTGGCCGGTCCTTCTCCTTACCAGGAGACCAGATACTTACAGGCGTCGCCGCCGTTCTTCCGGCACGGACCGCCGGTATCGTGAAGGACTTTCACCAGCGATCCGGCCGGTTTGAACCGCTTGGCCATGGCCTCGATGATGCCCCGGTCGAAATCGCAAGGGTAAGGGTTGCGGCAGGTCATGGTGCCCTGCGATTGAGCAGACCTGGAGAATCCATAGTGCCCGATCTCGCCGCCGCGGTGATTCATGTGATACGCGACGTCAATGGCCCCCAGCGCCTTCTCGACGTCGTTGATGCCGGGCGGCAACTTCGCGTTCTCCGGGATGCTCAGGCCGATTCGGTACAGCGTGTTCACGCCAATCTTCTGGTGAATCTCCTGGAACGCATTCAGCCACGCCTGCTGGTTATACCACTGCCCCGGCTGGGGGTTCTTTATGCCACGCCGCGCCAGGATCTCCAGAGCCGTGTCCCGGAAGGTTCCCATGCCGTCGACAATGGACAGGACGGTTTCACCGTTTACCGTCACATTCGGCGAATACGCCTTAAACTGGGCCATGATGCCTGTTCTCCCTCAGGGATCTCATCGGCCCGATTCGCCGCCCCTTGAACCGGCGCGGGACCGGCGGCGCAGTGGCGTGCGATCGCGCGTCCCTACTGGCCCAGGTACTTCATCACCACGGAAACACGCCGGTTGCGGCTGTCGGCGGGGGCGCCGGCGATCAGCGCGCTGCGGTCGGCATAGCCGCGGATCTCCGCCACCTGATCGGGCCTCAGTCCGCCGGCGATCATGATGCGGCGGGCCATGTTGGCGCGGTCGAAGGACAGTTCCCAGTTCCCGTATGCGTCCGCGCGCGCGTCACGAAAAGGACGCGAATCGGTATGGCCCTCGATGGCCACCTGATTGGGCATGGCCTCGAGCTGGCCGGCGAGCAGACGGAACATCCGCTCCCCGTTCGGCGTGGGACGCGGACTGCCGGTTTCGAAAAACATCCCGCCTTCGTTCTCCATGAGCTCGATGCGCAGGCCCTCGCCGGTGACGGTGAACTGCACGTACCTGGACAGCCCGTGCATTTCGGGCATTCGCCGCATGGCCTCCTCCACCTTTTCGCGCAGCTTGCGGATGTTGGCCTCGTCGAGCGACAAGGCTTCGCCCGAGCCCGCATGGGCCGTGCCGGTGAGGCGGTGAAAGCCGCGGGGATCGCGAAAGTACCCGGCCACGGAATCGCGCACTTCCCGGCTCGAACTCACCAGCCAGAGCACGATGAACAGGGCCATCAGCGCGGTGACGAAATCCGCGTACGCCACCTTCCACGCACCCCCCATGTGCCGCTCCACCTCCTCGGGTTCCGTTGGCGCGTCCATGGCGGCTCAGTCTTCGGCGACGGCCGCGGGCTGTTCCGCCCGCTCCTGCGGCCGCGCGGCCGGGATCTTTGCCTTGCGCAGCAGCCGTTCCATGTCGTTGAAGGATGGCCGCACATCGAGCGGGATGGAGCGGCGCGCCGCTTCCGCCGACACCATGGGCGAGGAGCCGTGAAAAAAGGAGCTGATGGCCACGCGGATGACCTGCAGGTACTCGCCGCGGGCTTTGCCGAGACACTCCAGATGGCTGGCCACCGGCCCCACCACACCGTAACAGAGCAGAATGCCGAGGAAGGTTCCCACCAGCGCCGCCGCCACTTTCTGGCCGATTTCCGCGGCCGGACCGCCCAGTGCCCGCATGGTGACCACCACACCCAGCACGGCGGCGATAATGCCCAGCCCGGGCAGCGAATCGGCCACCGTCGCCAGCGCCCTGACCGGTTGCTGGCGTCCGGAGCGCTGCACTTCGATATCCAGCGACATGAGACGTTCCATCTCCTGGCTGTCCAGACCGGCGGCGATGGCGATGCGGAAGGAATCGCAGATGAAATCGATCGCTCCGGCGTCCGCCAGCACGGCTCGGTAGGGCCGGAAGATCTCGCTCTTATGGGGCGCTTCGACGTGCGGCTCGAGGCCGGGCAACCCGGCCCGGCGGCTGTACTGGAACAAAACGTACAACATCCTGAGGAGCACCAGGTAGCTTTCCCCGGTGTGGGCACGGTGGCGGCGAATGGATGCCATCGCCTGGAAAAGCGCGCCCAGATTGCGCCGCGGATTGGAGACGAGAATGATCCCCAGGGCGCCGCCGGCAATGATCAGCAGCTCGGCGGGCTGGAGCAGAACGAAGATGTTCCCGCGATCGAGCAGGTAACCGCCGAGCACGGAACCGAGCACTACCAGCAGCCCGGCGAGGATCAGCACGATACCTTCCGGGTGCCGGGGCGCGTCGGGAAAAGCGTTTGCAGCAAATGGAACTCCGCGGTTCGCCTGTCTTATCGGCGGGGCGGGACCCAATCTTAGCGCCGTTCATGGAGGGAACCGTGCCAGCTCCTGTGCGCGGCCCCGGCCCCGAGCGAAATCACGGTGGCCTTGCTTATCGCGGCTCGGCGCCAAGGCCGGCGGCCGCACCGGGACTGGCCAGCTTCTCCGCTCAGGTCAGCGGGACCGGCTCGATGGCCAGCATCATCTTGCTCTTCGGCGTGTGATACAACCGGCAGCGTCCCTCCGGTGGCGCTTCACACGCTTCCTGGCCCACTTCGAAATACTCCCCCGCCATCACGAAGAAGCACTTCATGCGCTTTTCGCCCCACAGACCGGCCATTGCCAGACCGTTCTCCTCTTCCCGGCTCACCACCACGCGGCCATCCTTGAACGTGGCCTGGCCCGCCGCCAGATCAATGATCAACAGGCCGATCGTGTGAGCGCTTCTCAGGATGGAAAGGGCCACAGCTCCGGCGCAACAGATGGTGACGATGGAAAGGACGGAACCAACGGGCACACCGCACAATTTGGCGATCCATGACACGATGCCCGGAAACCACGTCCGAATCGCGTAGACGATCACCAGCCAGACGATTGTCGCCGACGCGGTGTAGCGAACGGGCCGCAGAGCGCGCCCCAACAGCCGCACCATTTGCGGGTTGCTGATTCTTCCCTTGCGATTCTCTTCCAGATCCGGCATGGTGAAGCCGGTGGTGCGGGCGAACTCCGGCAGCGGGTCGTTCGCCTGCGCATCGTGAGTAATGTACTCGATATAGGACATGCTCCCGTCTCGGTCCAGGAAAGGCGCTGTCTGAGTATCGACAGTTATGGCCCGGAAGTTGAGAGTGCGGCAAGCAACTACAGCTCTGTGGACAGCCCACCGATAGACAACAGTGACGGCTCCCATGGAGCGAAAAGGCACTCGGCTCCCCGTGTGGACAGCGCTGCTCTCGGCCGCCCTGGTGGCGTTGTGGGGGTGTTTTCTCCCCTGGAAGCGAGCGCTGGCCGGTCAGAACGATTTTCTCGCGTTATACGTCGGCGCCACCCTCGCCGGGACGCCGGATTTGTATTCGCCGCCGGTTTTTGAGCGGATGCAGAAGAAGACCGCGAACATCCGCATGCCGGCAGTGCTCTTTTCGAGGCCGCCGTTCTACGCCGTACTTCTCAAGCCGCTGGCGGCAATGCCGTATCCGGCCGCGTATCTGCTTTTCCAGGTGCTCAGTGTTGCCGCTCTGGTGAGCGCTCTGCGCGTGCTCGCCCCGCGCGGCGACCCGTTATGGCTGCTCGGCGGAATGTCCATTCCGGTCCTGACGGCGTTCATCAACGGCCAGGATGTACTGCTGGTGCTGGCTGCCGCCGCCGCTTCCATCGCGCTATGGCGGCGCGGCTTCACGTTCGCTTCGGGGCTGGTCCTGTCGTTGTGCGCAATCAAATTTCATTTCTTCCTGTTTGTTCCCTTCGCTCTCCTCTTCCGCAGGCAATGGCGGCAGCTTGGCGGCGCCGCCACGGGCCTGGTGACGTTCTACGGAATCGGTGCGGCAGCGCAAGGCTGGCGCTGGCCCATGAATTACCTCAGATTCCTCCAGTTCCTGCGTAACCCGGAACTCACGCCGGCGCCCTACACCATGCCCAACATTCACGGCCTGGTGATGGCGGCGTTCGGCGACGCCCGCGGGCTTGAGATCGCCGTGGCGGCGTTGACCGCTTTGGGGGTGCTTTACGTCCTGGCCAGGGCTGACGAGTTCGAGCTGACCCTGGCGCTGGCGATCGCGGCCGGCTTGCTGATCAACGTTCACACCTATATTCAGGATTATTGCCTGCTGATGCTGCTCCCCGCGGTGGCGGCGCGGGATTCGATGGCGCGCAAGTTCGGTCTGGCCCTGCTCGCGCCGCCCGCTTATTTTCTGCTCATGGCGGATGGTCCGGCGGGTGCGGCGGTCCCCCTGGCGGTGGCCGCGGCAATCGCCAGCGCGGTGATTCACTGGAAGCGCCGTCCCTACTCCAGCACCACGGCCGCCGCCACGCCGAACTTCGGGATGGAAATCTCGGTGACGCCGTCCTGTTCGAACAGCTCCACCGGTTTGGGCGCCTCGCCCGGGGCCAGCAGTTTCGCGCCGGCGAATTCTCCCGGCAGCCGCACGGTCACGTCTTCCACGGGGTAGTTCGAGTAGTTCACAAGCTGCAGCACCACCGGCCGGCCCGACGGACCAGAAAGCAGATTGGAAATGGCGCCGGGCGCGTTGAATACCTTCCCGCCCGCGTTGCGGCTGCCCAGCAGCGAATTCAGCTCGCGCCAGATCTCCCCCAGCTTCGCGATCTGGTCCCGGTTGAGGGCGATCTGGCCGGGGTCGTCGGGCATGGGCATTTTCCAGCCGGGCGGCGCGGTGAGCAGGGTGTTGCCGGCGCGCGTCCAGGCGTGGAGGGCCTCGCGCTGGGCGGCGGTCAGCGCGGCGGGGTCCACGTTCACGGCCATGGTGGCGCCCGCCAGCGAGTTCTCGCCGAAACCCCGCAGCGGAACCGGGAGGACGGTGGTGTGCTTTGCCGCCAGCATGTCCATGATGCCGCCGGCGAGCAACGCCCCGCTGTTCACGTCCTCCAGCAGCGCCAGCGTGCTCCAGGGGCGCATGGCCCGCCACTCCGGATGGCCCGAGTAGAACTTGAGCAGTTCGCCCATCCGCTGCCACGCGTCCAGCGCCCTGGCCTCTCCGGCCAGCAGACGGTGTGCGAGGTCGTCGTCGAGAGCGATCACCCAGTGCGCGCCGGCGCTCTCGGCGTCCGCGATCGCCTGCAGATACCGCTGCGGGGTAATCGCCGTTCCCGCCGGCGGCGTGTTGGCGATCCACACCGGCCGCCCGCTGGCAGCCACGCGAGCGAAGCGCAGGAAGCCCGCGTTGGTATCGATCCAGGGCGCCCCGCTCGGCGCCGACACGGCCACGCCGTCTTTCTGGATCTGAACGCCGGGCCACACGCCCTGATACGTGCCCACCAGCGGCGCGCGCGCCTCGAACCGAAGAGCGGAGCGCGACGGCAGGCGGATGGCGAGGATGTTCAAATCCTCGATGGCCGCTGCCGCGCTTTCCGGGAAATCCCCCTCCAGCACCACACCGGTCATCTTCAGCCCGGCGGCCTCGCGCGCGGCCGCTATCGCTTGTTGGGGCGCTTGCCGGCCCGGGTGGATGACGCCCAGCGTGGCGATGCCGTGCTGGCCGGCGCTGGCGACGAACGGCGCGGCCCAGTCGCGCTGCTCCAGCAGCAGGCAGTTTACCGGCGTCTTCTGAACGGCCTCGAGGGATTTCGGATCGTGGGAGTACCAGCGCGCGGGAATCCACGAGTCGATGTCGAGCGCCGGGGCGGCGAAGGCGAGCAGGAGAACCGCCGGAAACATCTACTCGCTACTGTACCGTGGCCGGCCTGCCATGGCAGGGAATCCGGCAGGCCAGGTGCAATACTGTTCAGTTTGCGTGGGAGGGACACGCGGCGCAAGCCGCGTTCGCTCGGTGCCGTGCAAAAACGCGGCTTGCGCCGCGTGTCCGATTGGCGGACGAAGGCCAAAGTGAACAGTATTGAGGCTTAGTGCACCGTTTCAGAGATTCACTAACGTGCGGCCGGGCCGCCTTGCGGAGCAGGCTCCTGGCGGCGACGGGGCGCCGGACAGCCCAGCGGCGCCACGCGGCGGCCCTGCTTCGAATCGTCGCGATGCAGTTACACCTACCGCAGCAGTTGCTGCTGCGCCTCCAGCATGAAACGGAACATCAGCACAAAGCAGGCCACCGTGGTCAGAACGGCGAGGGCGGCGGCGGCGCGAATCAGCGGTTCCCGCCACATCAGCCGCGCGCGCGGCGTCGAAAAGACCCAGGCGATCGCGAAACCGCCGATCCCCCCGCCAATGTGGGCCGCATTGTCGATGCCGGGAATGATGAAGCCAAACAACATGATGTAAACGGCCCAGCGGATGTATTGCGACTTCATCGCGGATGCCATGGCCGTCCGCTCGGTCACGCCGTAGGCGATCATGGCGCCGATCAACCCCATGAGGCCCGCGGAAGCGCCAATGGAAAGCCCCGGCGACCACCAGGCGCTCAGCAGGAAGCCGGTCACCGTGGACACGAAATAGAACACGATCATGCGCGCGGTGCCGTACGTGGCTTCCACTTCCGCGCCCAGGTCGAACAGCACCCAGGAGTTCATCAGGATGTGGATGACGCCGCCATGCAGGAACCCCGCGGTGACCAGACGCCACCACTGTCCGTCCATGTACTGGAGCCCGACCTTGGCGCCAAACAGGTACAGCGTCTTGTTGAAGTCGAGGCCGGTGCGCTGGCTGTAGAGCCACGTCGCGCCGTAAAGGGCGAAATTGATAATCAGGATCAAAATGGTGGTGAAGCGCGCGTGTGGAATCAGCCCGCCGAGGATTTCGCCGGGATTGCGGCGATCCACGGCGCGCGGCCCAAGCCTTGCCTCGCAGTAAGGGCAGACTCTGGTGCCCGGGGGGACAAATGCCCGGCAATTCGGGCACATGCGGTTTTGAGACACTGGTCTCATTCTACAATCGTGACGCCAACCGACTACACGCTGCCGCCCGACCTCTACGCGAAAGCCGTGGCCTTCGCGCACGCACAGTACCTTGTGTACTTCGGCGCTACCGCCAGTACGCTGCTCATCGCCTTCCTGATTCTGCGCCTGCGCATCGGACCGCGCCTGCGCGATTTTGCCGAACGGCGGGTGCGCCGGTTTCCACTGCAGACCGCGCTGTTTGCTCCCGCGCTGCTGGCGCTGGTGGGCCTCGCGGCTTTGCCGTGGCTGATCTTCGCGCATGGGACCTCTTTGCGCTTCGGCATCTCCGTGGAGCGCTGGGGGCCGTGGCTGTGGGACTGGTGCAAGGATCAACTGGTCACCATCGCCGTCTGTACGCCGCTGGCGTGGCTGTTCTGCGCCATCGTCCGGCGCAGCCCGCGCCGCTACTGGCTGTGGTTCTGGCTGGCTTCGCTTCCGCTAATGATCGCGGCGGCGTATGTCGCGCCGCTCCTGCTGGACCCCATGTTCAACCGCTTCGAGCCGCTCGCCCGCACGCATCCGGATCTGGTGGCGCCCATCGAAGACGTGCTGAAAAACGCTCATGTCGATGTCCCCGCGGACCACCTGTTCGAGGTGATCGCCAGCGAGAAGACCAACGCCCTGAACGCGTACACCACCGGTTTCGGCTCGTCGAAGCGGGTGGTGCTGTACGACACCATAATCCGGAAAGAACCTCTCCCCGAGCTGATGACCACCTTCGGACACGAACTGGGCCACTACGCTTTGCACCACATCCTGTGGGGGCTCGCGCTCGGCGCGGCGCTGTCGCTGGTGGGGATGTACGCGGGCTATCGCTTCGTCGAGGCCGTGCTGCGCCGGGCCGGAACACGCCTCGGAATCCGCGGCGCCGGCGACCTCGCCGCCCTTCCCCTGTTTCTGCTGTTCGCGCTCGCCGCGTCATTCCTCACCGACCCGCTCACCAACGCCGTCAGCCGCGTTATCGAGCATCAGGCGGACGTCTATTCGCTTCAGGTCACCGATGGCGTAATCGCGCGGCCGGGAGACGCCGCCGCGCGCGCCTTTCAGACCGAGGGGGAGACGGACCTGGCAGTCCCCGACCCGAATCCGTTCATCGTCTGGTGGATGTATTCGCACCCCCCGGTGCGCGAACGCCTGCGCTTCTCGCTGGCCTGGCAGGCCGGGCATCCCCCGGCACGTCCTCCGGCGAGCCGCCGGCCCTGATTCGCCTGCTACAATCGATCTGCGGATGTCGAACCAGGAACAGGAATATCGCCAGGAAATCGTCGAGATTGGCAGGCTGATGTACCAGAAGGGCTGGACCGCCGCCAACGACGGCAACATCACCATTCGCCTGGACGACCGCCGCTTGCTGTGCACTCCCACCGGCGTCAGCAAGGGCATGATGAAGCCCGAGGACATGTGCGTCTGCGACATGGACGGCGCCGTGCTGGAGGGCTCGCGAGGGCGCACCTCGGAGATCCTGATGCACCTGACCATTTACCGGATGCGTCCGGACGTGCAGTCGGTGGTGCATGCGCACCCGCCCGTGGCCACGGGTTTCGCCGCCGCCGGCCGGGCGCTCAACCTCGCCCTGCTTCCCGAGGTGGTGGTCAACCTGGGATGCATTCCGCTGGCCGAATACGGACTGCCGGGCACGCCGGAGCTGACGCGGGACATGCTGCCGTACATTCCCCGCTACGATGCGCTGCTGATGGGCAATCACGGGGTGGTGGCGTACGGGGCGGACCTGCGCAAGGCGTTCTTCAACATGGAAACGGTGGAACATTTCGCGCAGGTGACGCTGGTGGCCGAACTGGTGGGCGGTCCGCGCGTGCTGCCCCGGCGGGAAGTGCAGAAGCTGTTCGACTCCCGCGGGCGCTATGGCGTCCCCTCGAACGCGTCTTTCGAGCCGGGTTCGCCGGTGGTGGCCGAGGAATACCGTCCCGCCAACGAGCGCCTGGTGATCACGCGAGAAGAGCTGGCTGCCTTGATAGAGGAAATCCTGCGCGCGCGCGGGGTCATGGCGTAGAGGGACCCCCTTCCGTCAGACCGCCGCCCGCGGCTTCAGCAAGTCTTCCGAGTGGATTGGGGATGGCCTGCGGCTCCGCCGGCCGGCGCGCATCGCAAACAGCAGAACGGCCAGCGCCGCGCCCGCCAGCAGTTTCGCCGCTTCCGCGAGGCCGTAGATGCGCTGCATGTTGTCGAGGCGGACGCGCTGGGCCAGAGCGGTTCCATCCTGCGCGAAGGCCAGCGCCATGCTCAACCAGGCGATCTCGGGAGTCAGCAGCACGTGCTCGAAGCCCACCAGGACAAGCATCACCGCGGGCAGCGCCGCCAGAAGGCGCGAGGGCCTCTCGAGGAACAGCATCGCCGCGGCCAGGATGCCCAGAGGCGCCTCGGCCAGCTCCCAGCCCGAGAGCAGGCGTGTATTCTCCCCGGCCACCAGAGAGCGAAGGATCGTGCGCGCGGTCTGGTTTCCGGCGTGGGTTAGAATCCGTTGAGCGTCCGCGCTGGCGGCCGCCATGGTCTCGTCGATGCTGTCGACATTGCTGAAACAGACAATCAGCACCATCAGGCTGCCCGCCAGCCACGCGCCCAGCAGGAATGCCGCAATGCGCCGAAGATGCATACGAGACGATTATCCTCCCGTTCGGAAGGGACACGCGGCGCCAGCCGCGCCCCGGCAACGCAAAGACCGCCATCCTCATAATGGAAGCATGCGCGTGCTGATTGCCGCCCTTGCCGCGGCGCTCGTGGCGCCCTGTTGTTTCGCGCAACTCACGCCCGAAACCAGCCGAGCCTTCGATCGCTACATCGAACGTGTCGAACAGCAGCTCGGCGCGGGACCGTTCCTCTACACCGATTCGCACGCCGGCGCGAAGAAAGCGGTCCATCGCGGTGAAACCGTCGTCGTCGAGCGGAAGATCCCGAATGTTCCGGTTCCCGGCGGCCAGATTCACGACTGGCAGGGTGTCCTGTTCATCCCCGGGGCCACCATCGCCAGCATGCGCGCCGTCATGCAGGACTATGACGGATACAAGCGCATCTACCAGCCGGACGTTACCGAGTCGAAGCTGCTCGCCCGCGACGGCGACCACTTCCGGGTTTTCCTGCGACTCTACAAACACGAGTTCCTGACGCTGGTATACGACTCCGAGTACGACGTGCGGTACCACATTTTGCCCGAGTCCGATCGCATGGCCATTGACTCGCGCTCGACGCGCATAGTGCAGTCCGGTGACGACCACGGCTTTCTCTGGCGGCTGAACTCTTACTGGCGCATCGAGCAGGCCGATCGGGGCGTCTACGCGCAATGCCGCGCCGTCTCGCTCTCCCGCGGCATCCCCTTCGGCTTCGGCTGGCTGCGCGGCTTCCTGCAGAAGTTCCCGCGCGACTCCATGGTCAACACGCTGGAAGCCACGCGGCGCGCCGCCGCTACGCCCGCGCCACGTTGACCCACCCGCAGCCGCCCGCAATCGGCACGCCCGCTCACCGGAGGATTGGCGGCGGCGCCAGCGGGGCGCGGGAGAGGCGCAATACCGCTTGATATCGCACGGCGGCAGTGTTAGTAATTGGACCAGCCATGCCCACGCCGGAAGGCTTCAGCAGCGCCAAACGGGAGCACCGCAGCATGCTCGCGTCCCTCGAAAGGCGGGCGCTGATCTGGATGGCGGTGCGCATGCCCCGCCGGGTCAACTCCGACCATCTCACCGCGCTCGGCTTCATCGCCCTGCTCGGCGTCGCGGCGGCGTACTACTGGGCGCGTTCGTCGAAGGCCGGCTTCACTCTGGCAACGGTTTTCTTCATCCTGAACTGGTTCGGAGACAGCCTGGATGGCACGCTGGCACGCGTGCGCAACCAGCAGCGCCCCCGCTACGGCTTCTACATCGACCACGTGCTGGACACCTGCGGCAGCGTGTTCGTGTTCGGCGGGCTGGCGCTTTCCGGATACATGAGCGAAAGAGTCGCGCTCGGGCTGCTGGTGGCCTGGCTGCTGCTGAGTGTCGAGGTCTACCTGGCCACCTACACGCTCGGCACTTTCCATCTGTCCTTCGCGGCGTTCGGACCGACGGAGTTTCGTCTGCTGATGATCGCCGGCAACATCGCCGTTCTGTACCGGCCGGTGGTCACGCTGCTGGGCAGCCGATACTTGTTGTTCGACGTCGGCGGCGCCATCGGCGCTGCCGGGATGCTGCTGGCGTTCCTGTGGTCCGCGGTGAAGCACGCCGCCGAACTCTACCGCGCCGAGACGCTGCGTTGATCCTGCGCTGGCTGAAGTTCAACGCGGTCGGTGGAATGGGGCTGCTGGTGCAACTGGCCACGCTCTGGCTCCTCGATCGCGTGGCCGGCGTGCAGTATCTGCTGGCAACCGTGCTGGCGGTGGAAGCCGCGGTGCTGCACAACTTCGTCTGGCATCAGTTCTGGACGTGGTGCGGCCGGCCGCACCAGTCCGTCCTGTTCCGGCTGCTGCGCTTCCATCTGGCCAATGGTCTGGTCTCGCTGGTGGCGAACTTCATCCTCATGGCGTTGTTCGTGGGCGTATTGCGCATGCGGCTGATTCCGGCGAACCTTTTGAGCGTGGGCCTGGCCGGCCTCCTGAACTTCGCTCTCGCGGAAGTATGGGTGTTCGGCCGCGGGTGAGGGCAGATCCCGCTAAAGCCGGCGGCGCCTTTCAGCCGCCCTCCTGCGCGTGGCGGCTTTTCAGCGTCACAACCACGCACGCCGCCAGCGAATTCACGCCCTCCAGCTCGAGCGTGTAGGTTCCCAGATTCCCCGAAGCCTCGAAGGGATGTCCGATCCGAACCTCGTGGCGGACACCGGGCCAGCCGTCCACTCGCACGGTAATGCTGGCGGCCCTGCGCCCGGGGGCAACGGCATCCACAATCAGCAGGCAGCCCCCGTCGCTGGTGGTGGCCGCCGCTCCCCGGTTGACCCAGCGCGGAGTGAGCACCACCTCCTGAGGCGCGTCCGCCGTCATCGCCGGAGACGGCCGGTATGAGTAAGCCCGCGCCGCCTCCAGTTGGTCGAACTTCCGGCGCAGTCTTCTCAACTCACTCTGGCTGGCGGCGCTGCGGAACGACTCGAACACCACCCAGGCGGCCACCAGCACCAGCGCCAGCAGGCCGAACAGGATCAGCGGGAAATAATCGCGCGCCGCGCGGGCAAAAGAGTACCAGTCCTGCATGGACGTTATTCGCCATTCTACTCGCCAGACCAACAGCCCGTAAATATGCGTAACATCGGGAACCGCGTCCGGCCGCGTCCATCCAAGTAAGTAGAAGGAGCGAGTGGAGGACATGAAAAAGACCATCGGAAAATGGACCCTGGCGCTGGCGGCGGTTGCGCTCACCGTGGTGCCCGCGCTTGCCAACAACGGCGCGCCCCGGTTGCTGGAGGACCGCGTGCGCCACGAACTGCTGATGTTGCCGTACTATTCGGTCTTCGACAATCTCAGCTTCCGCGTGGACGGGAGCACCGTCTACCTTTCGGGCAACGTGCGCATGCCCTTCCTGAAATCGGATGCCGGGAATGCCGTGAAGCGGGTGGAGGGCGTCACCCAGGTGGTGAACGACATTCACGTCCTGCCGTTCTCGCCGTTTGACAACCGCATTCGCGTCGCCGAATATCGCGCGGTATTCGGGTACGGCGGCTTGTACCGCTACGCCATGGGAACCGACCCCGGCGTTCGCATCATCGTCGACAACGGCCACGTGCAGTTGGTCGGATTCGTCAACAGCCAGACCGACAAGAATATCGCCGGAATCCGCGCCAACGGCGTTCCCGGCGTGTTTTCGGTCGAGAACGATCTGCAAGTGGCGAACTGAGTAATCTCGGGACACGCGGTGCCAGCCGCGTCTGGCCGCAAAACGCGGGTTCTCGCCGCGTGCCCGTGGGGCGCATCCGATTGTGATTACTGGCAACATCCCCGCCGGCAGCATATTCCAATCCACGAACGATCCTGAAACGAGGAACCGTTTCCATTACAGGATGATCCTGAAAAGGGGTTACACCTGGAGCGGGTGGTTTCCTTTCTGTGCGAGTGCCCGCGAAAGCGGGGAGTGGGTGCAGGGCGAGGGGGCCGGCTTACCGAGGTGGGCCTGTCCAAAGGCGTGCCGAATCCTCAACGTTGCGCCCCGGCCCCCGGCTGGTCCGGCAGCACGAACTGCGTCTCGCCCGGCCGTAGCAGGTGCAGGCGCTTGCGGATCTCCTCTTCCTGAATCGCCGTGCCCTCTTTTATCTTGCGGTTGCGCTCCTCCCGCGCGGCGAGCTCGCGCTTCAGAGCGGCGTTCTCCGCTTCCAGCCGCTGAATCTCGCGATGCTTCTCCAGCAGCGCCGGGATCCCCTGGGGGCCGCGGAGCACCACGTAGCCGTACGCGGAAGCCAAAACAATAGCGAGGATAATTGTCAGCCGGCGAAATGCGGTCATGGATCAGCGCGAATGGCCTTACAACGTTTATAATCTGTTTGGCCCGAAACGTCCAGAGGGAAATCCAGGAACCGCACCGTGACCGACAAAATCGTGGTCCTCAGCACCTGCTCCTCCCGTGAGGAAGCCGACCGAATCGCTTACCAACTGGTGGACCAGCACCTTGCCGCCTGCGTGAGCGTGGTCCCCGCAATAGGCAGCATTTACCGCTGGCAGGGCGCCGTGGAGCGCGCCGAGGAGGTGCTGCTGATCGTCAAATCGTCGCGGGCTCTGTTCGACCAGTTGCGCGCGCGCATCGAGCAACTGCATTCCTACTCGACGCCGGAGATCGTCGCGCTGCCCATCGTCGACGGCGCCGAGGCCTACCTGGGCTGGATGACCGCCGAGCTCGGCCCCGCGAGCGCATCCCAATGACGCCGGACACCTCCGAACGGCCCACCCACGCGCGCCACACGGTGATTGCCTTTGCGGTCACCCTCGCCGTGCTGTCCTACGTCAGCCGCGTTTGCATCTCGCAGGCCGCGGCGCAGAAGCCGATGCCCGGCCATCTGTCCACGCTGGTGGGCGACCTGCATCTCACCGCGCAACAACTCGGCTGGATCTTCGGCGCCTTCGGCATTTCGTACGCGCTGTTTGAGATTCCCACCGGATGGCTGGGCGACTGGCTGGGGCCGCGCCGCGTGCTGATGCGCATCGTGATCTGGTGGTCCGTCTTCACCGCGGCCAGCGGCTGGATGTGGAACGCCGCCTCGCTCCTGGTGGTGCGTTTCCTGTTTGGCGCCGGCGAAGCGGGCGGGTTCCCCAACCTCACCAAGGTCTTCACCACGTGGCTGCCGCGCCGCGAGCGCCTGCGCGCGCAGGCCATCATGTGGACGGCCGCGCGCTGGGGCGGAGCATTCACGCCGCCACTGGTGGTGCTTCTCCTGGTGTACCTGAACTGGCGCTGGACGTTCGTGGTCTTCGGCGCGCTCGGAATCATCTGGGCGGTTCTCTTCTTCTTCTGGTTTCGCGACGACCCGCGGCAGCACCCCGGCGTCAACGCGGCCGAAGCGGCCATCATCGGCGACGCTCCCAAGAACGCCTCGGGCCATGGCGACGTGCCCTGGGGCAGGCTGGTGCGCTCCCGCTCGGTATGGTTGCTGTGGGCGCAGTATTTCTGTCTGACCTACCCGTGGACGTTCTACATCACGTGGCTGCCCAACTATCTGAAGTCCTGGAATCTCACCGATCGCGCGGCCTCGTCGCTGGCCGTTCTTCCGTTGTTGTGCGGCGGGTTCGGGTGCATGCTCTGTGGCGCCATCTCGCCAATGCTGGTGCGCCGGCTGGGGGGTGACGTGCGCCGCAGCCGCCGCCTCTGGGGGAGCACCGGTTTGGCGGGCGCGGCATGCTTCCTCGTGGTCGCCATTCACGCGCATACGGCGGTGTGGGCCGTCATCGCCCTGGCCATGGCCAGCTTTTCGAACGACGTCACCATACCGCCCGCATGGGCCGCGTGCATGGACATCGGAGGCAGGCATGCGGGCACCGTCTCGGGTTCCATGAACATGATGGGGAACCTGGCGACGTTCGTGGCGCCGGCCATGGGGGGCTGGCTCATCCACGATTTCATGAACCGCGCCGGTTACAACTCCTTCATCTGGGTGATGGCGGCCGCGTACGTGGTGGGCGCCGTCTGCTGGCTGTTCATCGATCCGGTAACGCCGCTCGATCCCGATGCAACTCCCCATTGAGCTGGCGGAAGCGATCGGGCGGGAGACGGCTCGACACGATCGCGGCGCTCTGGCGAAGGCCGTCGCCGCCGTTTCCAGCCGTTATCACGCGGCCGGGGTGCGCGCCACCGGACGGCTGAGCGAAGTGGAACGGGCGGCTTATCTGGCCGTCCGCATGCCCGCCATTTACGGCGCCCTACGCGCGGTGTTCGCGGAGCTGCCCGAGAGGATTCCGGATGCGCCCGTGCGCACGCTTCTCGATCTGGGCGCCGGGCCGGGCACGGCGGCGTGGGCGGCGGCCGAGGCCATCCCCTCCCTGTCCGGGATCGCCTGCGTGGAGCAGGACCGCGACTTCATCGCCATAGGCCGCCAACTCGCCGCGATGTCGCCGAGTCAGGCGGTGCGTGAAGCTCGCTGGATGGAGGCCGACCTCCGTGCCGCTGCCCCGCTGCCGGCCGCCGATGTCGTCGTTCTTTCGTATGTGACCGGCGAGTTCGAAGGCGCCGCCCGGTTGATCGAACGCGCGTGGATCGCGGCCCGAATCGCCATCGTCGTTATAGAGCCGGGCACGCCGCGCGGGTTCGCGGCTATCCGCGCCGCGCGGGACCAGCTCATCCGCGCCGCTGCCACCATCGCCGCGCCCTGCCCCCACGCCGGCGAGTGCCCCATGAAAGACCCCGGCTGGTGCCACTTCGCGGCCCGAATCGAGCGGACCAGATTGCACCGCCAGCTCAAATCCGGCGCGCTCGGCCATGAAGACGAGAAGTTTTCGTACGTCATCGCGTCTCGCTTTCCAGTGCACCCCGCCGAATCGCGCATTGTGCGCCACCCGTGGACGGAGCCCGGCCTGATCCGGCTGGAACTCTGCACCGCGGACGGCCTGCGAACGCGCGCTGTCCGCAAACGCGAGGGGGAGCCATTTCGCCGCGCCAGAAAGTCGCATTGGGGCGGAGAATTTCGGGTATAATCCTCCCATGCGATACAGCGCCGTTCTGCTGCTGCTGTTATTCGTTCCGTTATCGGCGGCAGACCCGGATTATTCCGGGATTTGGAAGCTGAATGTGGAGCGCAGCGACCCGCGGAATACGAATGAGCCGGCGGCTGGCATCCTGCGAATCGAGCACCGCGGCGTGAAAATCCATTGCACCGCGTTGCCGGCTGGCGGGGGCGCGCCGGTCAGTTGGAACTACACTACAGACCAGAAAGACGCCAGATACAAAATCGGCGACACTTCACGCAACAGCCGCTTGAAATGGGAAGGCAATGCGCTGCTGGTGAACACGCTCGTGAATGGCCGCGATCGCAGTTACACCGTGATGGATCGGTGGAAAATGTCGAAGGATGGAAGAACGCTTACCATCCGGCGGCAAGTGGAATCCCTGTATGGCGAGAGCGAAGCGCTGCTCGTTTACGAGAAACAGGACGACACGGCAGCGGTCCGGTAACCCCTCCGTGCGCCGATTATCCTCCGGCGTGCGGCGCCCGTAACCGAATCGGGCCAACGGCCGCTTTCACCGCGGGCTGCGGCGCGTCCTCGCCGAAGAGTAAACTGCTTGCAGTGGACTACACTGCCGGTAAACAACTCCCCGCGCCCCGCGGCGCCTCCCGCGGCTGCATCAGCCTGATCGCCGCCATCATCGTCCTGCTCATCCTGGTCAGGGTCGCCTCATCGTGGGTGATCGACTACCAATGGTGGCGCGAGATGGGCCAGATTCAAACCTGGCTCACCATGCTGCTCTACGGCTTGACGCCGTCGGTGCTCGCCACCATCATCGCTTTTCTGGTGTTCTGGATCGCCCATGCACGGGCACTCCGGTTCGCCGGCACCAGCCTGGGCCGGCATCGACTCTACGCGCGTATTTCCGCGGTGGTGCTGTTTGCGCTGGCCCTGTTGATGGCCACGGCAACCATGGACACGTGGGTCGCGGTGCGCTATTTTGGCGGGCGCGGGCTCACCAGCGCGGCGGCCGCCTGGCGCGACCCGGCCTTCGGACATCCGCTCTCGTTCTATTTCTTCGAGCTCCCGTTCTACAAGGATTTGCTGCAACTGCTGCTGGCCATCGGCATCGCCGCCATGGTCATCTACTGGCTCACCGCGCGTGTCTGGCAGCTCAAGCGGGACATGCCCGGGGACATGCGCGACATCTCTGTTAACTTCGATATTCGCTCGCTCCATCTGTCCGGGGCGCTGGAGTCGTTCTTCCTGCGGGCCATCATCGTGCTATCGCTGCTCGGGCTGGGCGCGAATTTCCTGCTGCACCGGTACGATCTGCTGCTGGACGATCACGGCTTCATGGCGGGCATGGATTACGTGGATCAGAACGTCACCCTGCCGCTCACCTGGCTGCTGGCCGGCTGCTGCCTGCTGGCGGCGCTCGCGGTGTCCATTCGGCGGCCCCGCTACGCTCTGGTGGTGATCGCGGCGCTGCTCATCCGGGCCATTCTGCCGCCCATCGTCGGCTCGGTCTACGTCCGGCCCAACGAGATTTCGCTGCAGCGGCCGTTCATCGTGCGCCACATTGAAGCGACGCGCTCGGCGTTCGCGCTCAACCGGCGCACCAGCGAAGTGGATTTTCAGGCCAAACCCGAGCAGCGCATCGACCTGTCCGCGCACAAGCCGCTGCTGGATAACGTCCGCCTGTGGGACTGGCACGCCTTCCATGAAACCGTGTCGCAGATGCAGCCGCTGCGGCCCTACGTGTATTCCGATACCGACGTGGACCGTTACATCATCGGCGGGCAGCAGCGGCAGGTTCTGGTATCGCCGCGCGAGCTCGATCTCACCGCGCTGGGCGACGCGCAAAACAGTTGGATCGCCACTCACTTCATGTACACGCACGGCTACGGCATGGTAATGGCCGAAGCCAACCGGATCTCTCCCACCGGCCTTCCCATGCTGTTCATCAAGGATGCCCCGCCGGTGGTCTCGGTCCCGGAGCTGAAATTCACTCGCCCGGAGATTTACTACGGCGAAGAAGTGCACGACCCGGTGTTTGTCCGCACCGCGCAGGAGGAGTTCAACTACCCCTCCGGATCGAGCAACGTGCTGGTGCGCTACGACGGGCGCGGCGGGTTCCCCATTTCGGCGCTGTGGCTGCGCACCCTCGCCGCGGTCGCGCGCAGCGACTGGAATATCCTGCTCACCAGCAACCTCACGCCGGAGAGCCGCATGATGATCCACCGCAACATCCGGGAACGGCTGAGCGAGCTGGCCGGTTTCATCTCCTGGGACACCGATCCGTACATCGTTCTCAGCGACTCGGGCCGCCTGGTCTGGATCGTGGACGGCTACATGACCTCCGATGCGCACCCCTACTCGCGGGCCATTTCCAACGAGGGTCTGGGCACCTTCAACTACATCCGCAACTCGGTGAAGGCCACCATCGATGCCTATGACGGCACGGTGAAGATGTACGTTTTCGACGAACAGGATCCGTTGCTGGCGGCTTATCGCCACCTGTTCCCGCACCTGTTCACTCCGGCCTCGGAAATGCCCGCCGATCTGCGGCGTCACGCGCGCTATCCGGAGATGATTTTCCAGGCGGAAGCCGAGGTCTACCGCATGTTCCACATGAGGGACCCGGAGACGTTCTACAACAAGTCCGACGCGTGGGACATCGCAAAATACACCAGCGGCCAGAATTCGGAAGCGGTCCCGCTGGCGCCCACCTACGTAAGCGCGACGCTTCCCGGCGAAACGCAATCCGAGTTTCTGCTGATGATCCCGTTCACGCCGCGCAACCGTCCCAACCTGACCGGCCTCATGATGGCGCGCTGCGACGGGCCGCACCTGGGCGAGAAAGTGATTCTGCTGCTGTCCAAACAGGAGACCATTCTGGGACCCATGCTGGTGGAGGCGCGCATCAATCAGGATCAGACCATCTCCAAGGACCTCACGCTGTGGAACCAGCAGGGCTCGCACGTGCTGCGCGGCCAGATGCTGGTGCTGCCCATCGAGAATACGTTCCTGTATGTGGAGCCCATCTACATTCAGGGGCAGACCTCGGAGGCGAGCATGCCCCAGCTCAAAAAGATTGCGCTGGCCATGGGGAACATGCTGGTCTACACCGACACCTGGCAGCAGGCGCTCGATCAACTGGCCGCCGACATGGGAACGGCGGCGCCCCCGGAGCAGGCGGCGATGTCAGTCACTTCCGCGCAGGCGTCCGCGCCGCAGGCGAAGATGCCGCAGGACCCGCGGCTCACCGAGATTCGCCAGCACTTCCAGAGGTATAAGGATCTCACCGCACAGGGCAAATGGGCCGAGGCCGGCAAGGAACTGGAGGCGATTCAGGCCATCCTCGGGCGGTGATCGCGGTAGCATAGAGGAATTGTCCGGCGCTCTGCATGCACCGTTTGCGATTCAAAGTGGAGCGGGCTCTCCGCCTGCGCGGGTAAAGCAAAGCGGCGAATCCGTGGGGCAGTCCCCTGGGCTGCGTCCGGCCCCCGGCCGGCCTGTTCCTGTGAACAGATGCCTGATCCTGTCAGCGAAGAGCGTGTCCGGGGGACCCGCGCAGACCGGGGGTCTGCCCCACAACGTACCGCACGGCGCCTCCACAGCCCGTCTCACAGCGAGGGGTGCGGTGGTGTCTCCGGTGTTCGTCCTCGTTCTGCTGCTCGCTGTTTGTGCCGAGGCCGCGCCGCCGGTTTGCGCCGGATGCCACCCCCGGGAGACGGCGCGCTTCCTGCGGTCGTGCATGGGAAACTCCGTCGCTCCGCCGGTTCCGCGGCCCGCGGGCCGGGTCACCCATGACGTTTCGGGCAGTGTGATCACCATCGAGCAGCGCGACGGCCGTATGATACACCGGCTCGACGAGGCCGGCTTCACGGCCGAGTATCCCGTCGACTATCAGATAGGCGCGAATCTGTTGGGCTACAGCTACATCGTCCGCATTGGCGATTACCTTTTCCAGTCGCCCGCCTCCTTTTACAAACGCCACGGGTGGGATGTCTCCCCCGGATTCCAGACATTGCAGGCGCTCGACTTCAACCGCCCCATCGATGAAGCCTGTCTCTACTGCCACACTAGCGCTACGAAGTTCTCCGGCCACGACGGCCGCCGCGTGGTCAGCGCGACTCTGGAACCCATCGCTTGCGAACGCTGTCATGGCCCCAGCCGGGAGCACCTTCGCCACCCATCGGCGGCAACCATCGTGAACCCGGCGAAGCTCACTGGCCGCGCCCGTTCCAGCGTGTGCGAGCAATGTCATCTCGAGGGCGAGGTCCGCATTCTGAACCCCGGCAAGGTGCGGTCCGATTTCCAGCCGGGTCAGAATCTGGAGGACGTGCTGGCCGTGTACGTGGCCAACCGTCATGAGATTGGCGCCAACGTGGTCAACCACGTCGAACAGCTCGCCGTGAGCCGCTGCGCGCGAGAGAGCGGTGGCCGGATGTGGTGCGGCACGTGTCACGATCCGCACGGCGATCCGGTGGACCGCAAGCAACAAATGCGCGGAATCTGCACGTCGTGCCACGCCTCGCTGTCACCGGCGGCCCATCCCGCCGGGCAACTGGACTGCGTCTCCTGCCACATGCCCCACTCCGCCGCCTCCGACGTCCAGCACAGCGCCATCACCGATCACCGCATTCTGCGGCGGCCCCTCCCTCTGGAGGAGCCATCGGCGCAGGCGATCGAGCACCTGGAAGCGTGGGCCGAACCGCCGGCACAGTTCCGGCAGCGCGACCTGGGGCTGGCCGAATTCCTGACCGCTTTGATGAAGCACATTCCACAGCTCACCGCGCCCGGGCTTTCCCTCCTTGAGAACCTCGGGCCGGGAAAAGCCAATGACGACGCCCTGGTATTGTCGGCGCTCGGCTCCGCGCGCGTCGTTCGCGGGGACATGCGCGAAGCCATCGGTTTCCACGAGCGGACGGTTGAGAAGCAGCCCGATAGCGCGGACTATGCGTTCAATCTTGCTTATGACCTGCGGTTGGCCGGAGACGTCGAGGGCGCGGAGCGGGAATTGAAGCGCGTGATCGAAATCGATCCGTCGCTGTGGCGCGCCTACCTCGAGCTGGCCAGTCTGTACTACGGCCGCCAACAGAAGTCCGAGGCCCTCGCCACGCTCGACCGGTATCTGAAGTGGAATCCTGGGAGCATCATGTTCCGGGTTCAAAGAGCGCGGCTGGCGAAGGAGCAGTAAGTCCGGTTCGCGGACAGTCGGCTCACCACCAGCGGGCCGTTTTCGAGACGGCGCGGAATCGACAAACGGCGGCCCCTGCAGCGCGCGCATCGCGGCCGGCGCAACTCTGGCCAGTTGATCCGGGAGGCGGTCGAGTTTCATCTGGAAAGCATGCGGCTGCACGGTGAGGCCATCCCTCTGCCCACCACGCGCGGCGAAGAAGTGGAGGTCCCGGCCTGAGACCGGCCTGGCGCCCAGCGCTTGCGCCTGCGGGCAGGGTCCCATACAATGAAATCGTCGCCTGCTATATTAAAGAGACGGCACGCCGGTGTACTGTCCTCCCGGTCAATCCCTCGTTTCCATACGAATGATGCTGTTGGGGGTCAGGTGCGCTTTGGACAGGTGGCCGAGTGGTTAATGGCAGCAGACTGTAAATCTGCCGCTCCTTGCGAGCTACGGAGGTTCGAATCCTCCCCTGTCCACCAGAGTTTACACGGGCCGATGTAGCTCAGTTGGTAGAGCGCGTCCTTGGTAAGGACGAGGTCACCAGTTCAATCCTGGTCATCGGCTCCAGGTTTTTCACGAGCGGTCCGCGGACCGCCGGGCAGGCATCATTTCCGACAGGCAGGTTCGAGCATGGCGAAGGAAAAATTCGATCGCAGTAAACCGCACGTAAACATCGGGACGATCGGGCACATCGATCACGGCAAGACGACGCTGACGGCGGCGATCACGCGGGTGCTGGGCAAGAACAACCC
>JBEKPY010000072.1:0-45108 GCA_049520275.1 Bryobacteraceae bacterium | reverse complement strand
CTGATGACCGCGTCGCGGCCGGCGGACAGCTCGGCGCGCCCGGAGATTCTCGTCAACACTTCGCCGCTGGCGCTGATGGCCGCGGCGCGGAGGTTGGTTCCGCCCAGATCCAGTCCAATTGAGTAATCAGGCATGACACGGGCATCATATCAACACGCCGGACATCAGGACACGCTAACCCGCGCGGACTCGCCCGACTGTGATAATGTACGACTACGCATATGGCAGAAACCACCCCTGTAGCTGGCAAACCGCAATACGGCCTGGCCACCGTCGTCGGCTTTGCGGTCTTCTTTATCATTGGTCTTATCACGGTGTCAAAGGATCCTCTGATCCCCCACCTGAAGGGAATCTTCCAGCTCAACTACCTGCAGAGCAATCTGATCCCGTTCATGTTCTTTCTGGCCTATCCGATCATGGGGCTCCCTTCGGCAAAGGCCATTTCACGCTACGGATATCAGGGCGGCATGGTTCTGGGCCTGGCGGTAACGGGTCTGGGCGCGCTGCTTTTCGTGCCCGCTGCGCTGGCCGCCTCATACCTGATGTTTCTGGTGGCACTGTTCATTCTGGCGTCGGGAATCACGCTGCTGCAGGTTGCGGTGAACCCGTACGTAGCCGCTCTGGGCTCGCCCGAGCACGCCTCCGCCCGGCTCAATCTGGGGCAGGCGCTCAACTCCGTGGCCACCACAATCGCGCCGCCGCTGGCCGGTGTCCTGATCCTCTCCACCGCGGCTTTGGCGCCGGAGGAAATAAGCAGACACGGCGCCGATTGGTTGCAGACGTACCGGACGGGAATACTGTCTTCCATCAAGCTGCCATACACGGTGATCGCGCTGGCGGTCTTTGTGCTGGCCTTCATGATCTCGCGGCTCAAATTGCCGAAACTGTCGATTGAGAAGAGCGACAAGACGCCGGAACCGCCCCTGTCGGCGGTATTCAAGTACCGCCACGCGGTGCTGGGCGCCGTGGGTATCTTCGCCTATGTCGGCGCCGAGGTGTCCATTGGCGGCAATCTGTACAAATACCTCACCCTGCCGGATATCGGCATCTCCACCAATAAAGCCGCCGCCATGCTGGTGTCGTTCTACTGGATGGGCGCCATGATCGGCCGGTTTATCGGTTCGGCCGCACTGCGCAAGATATCCCCTTCGAAGGCTCTTGGCTTTGTATCGCTGTGCGCGGTTCTGTTCGTCGTCGCCAGCATGTTCACCACGGGCGCGGTGGCCATGTGGACTATGATCGCCGTCGGCTTGTTCAACGCGATCATGTTCCCGACCATCTTCGCGCTGGGAATTGCCGGAATGGGCTCCCTGACTGGCAAGACTTCCGCTTTCATCAATATGGCCATCGTGGGCGGCGCAATCGTGCCGTTAGTCCTGGGCGCGGCGGCCGACGTGGTCGGCTTGCAAAGGGCTTTCATCGTGGCGGCGGTCTGCTACGTCTACATCGCGTATTACGGTTTCGCCGGATACAAGCCTCTGAAGACGGTGGTTCCGATCACCGCGTAGGCCCGCGGAGTTGTGGGCCGCGTCGCGGCGCTCGGCAGTTCGGTGCCGCGCAAGCCTACAGGCATCCGGCAGAGGTTTCAGGACTAATCAAGCCGCTGCTGCGCCCGGGCGCGGGGGATGAGGAGATCGCGGCGGCCATTCGCGCGAATGTGTGGGGGAAGGCTGGGGCACGAGATCAATACGTCGCAGTTCGTGCCGCCGCCGCGGCCCATGTATTCGATTGGCGGGTGATGGGGGCGGTGAAAAAGCCCGGACTATTCTTGCGGGAGCAGACTGGCAGCGCTCGTCTTCCTCGTTCCCGTGGTCGGTGCCTTCTGGGCTCTCAATCTGAAAGTGTTTGGATCTATGTCCATACCCGTGACTCAGCCAGATCAGCAGGTGTCGCGGCCTTTGTACCTGACCTCGGCAAGGCGAGCTGCTGGCCGCAAGACGGCGGTCCCCAAACTGGCGAGGGAAGAGACGGTCCAGTAGGGCCACCCAGTCAAGGTCATCGTCGTCAGACAAGTCACTCCAACGGCGAACAGCGCGTCTGGCGCAATCTCAAGAGATCGCGGGGAGCTCCCTCGATCAATCTCCTGCGCAGCGTGTACAGCAATATCCTTGGCCTTGTCATCGTACTTCGTCGCGGGAAGGAAGCCGCTATCGGGGTCGAGATATGCTCTTCGAGCCTTGTTCACCGCATCAGCCCACCGCGCTATTCTCTGCTCGAGATGCTTCCGCTGAAGGCGTCGCGAACGATGATGTTTGACAAGCATAACATCGACAGCGGTACCGGCACAGAATGGAGCGAAGCACGATCCTCACATTCCAGAACTCCATGCCGGAACTCGTGGCGCACGATCTGCCTGCAGCCCGTGGTTGAAGTCGGGTTTTCTCCTGGGACAGCAGCGGCGCGCAGACAAATAGCGGGATGATGTGACGACGAAACTGAGCAGGAATGCTACACCTTCCCCTGCGGCATCGTTGTTCTCCAGCCTGCAACATAGATCGCCCAGATGTTCGGCGCCCGCCCGCTGACGCCAGTGCCGGCAGGCCGGCCGGAAGGCCGCATGCGGGCATGATGGCCCGCCCCACAACGGCTACACTCGTAGGGGGAGTCATCATGGCCAACCGCAACCAGCATGGTTCCGTGCTCCGGCCCGGCACCGAAGTTCTGACCAGGGGCTTCGATCCGCGGCTTTCCGTCGGGTCCGCGCGGCCCGCGGTGTTTCGCAGTTCCACTTACGTGTTCTCCAGCCCGGAGGCCGCCGAGCGCGCCTTCGATCTCACGGCCGGCCGCATCCAGGCCGAGCCGGGCGAGCAGATCGACCTGATCTACTCGCGCTTCAACCATCCCAACGCGGAGATCCTGGAAGATCAGATCGTGCCGCTCGAAACCGGCGCCGAGGCCGCTCTGGCGTTCAACTCCGGCATGGCCGCCATCATGACCGCCTTGCTGGCGGTGCTTCATCCCGGCGACACGGTGGTGTACACGGTGCCGATTTACGGCGGCACCCAGCATTTCATTCAGGACTACCTCTCCATTTGGGGCGTGAGCGGCATTGCCGTGCCCGCCGGCCATTCGGACGAGCTGGACCGGGCCATCGCCAGCGGCCCCGGCGTGCGCGTGGTGCTGGTGGAGACGCCGGCCAATCCCACGCTGGTGATGACCGACATCGCCCGCTGCGTGGACACCGCGAAGCGCGCCGCCTCGCGCCCCATGGTGATGGTGGACAACACGCTCATGGGGCCCACCTTCCAGCATCCGCTGGCTCTGGGCGCCGATCTGGTGTTGTACTCGGCGACGAAGTATCTCTCCGGATTCAGCGACATGATCGCCGGCGTCGCGCTGGCGGCCGACGTGGCGTTGATCCGTTCCATCCGCGCGAGGCGCAATATCTTCGGCAACATTCTGCAGCCGGACGAGTGCTGGATGCTGGACGGCCGGCTGCCCACCGTGGCCTTGCGCATGAACCGCTCCAGCAAGAACGCCGAACGGATCGCCAGGGTGCTGGCGAAAAACCCGAAGGTGGCGAAGGTGCTCTACCCCAGTCTGTTCGACGACCCCGACCAGCAGCGTATCGCGCGCGAGCAGTGCGACTTTCCGGGCGGTATGTTTTCCCTCATCCTGCGCGGCGGCAAGCCGGCCGCGTTCGAGTTCCTGCGCAACCTGCGCATCGGCCGCAACGCCGTGTCGCTGGGCGGCGTGGAGACTCTGGTGTGCCATCCCCGGTCCACCACGCACTCCGGCTTCACCGAAGAAGAGTTCCACCAGGCGGGCGTCACCGACGGACTGGTGCGCATTTCGGTGGGCATTGAGGACTGGCGCGACCTGCTGGCCGACTTCGAGCAGGCGCTCGACGCGGTGTGAGCGGAGCGGGGACGCGCGGCGCCCTGCGTCGCCGCAGGTCCTCCCGGATCAATCGGCGACGCGGACGTAGATGCCGTCAGGCTGATCCGGCGAGGCGAACCAGAGTTCGCAGATCCAGACCAGTGTCCCCGGCCTTGCCTCGTCTTCGGAGACGCGGGCGCGCGCCGCGGGATTGTTCGCCGGGTCCCGCACCAGCCCGGTGCCTGCCTCCAACGGGGGCGTTCCGGTCCGGCTGCGGCGGGGCGCGCCGGTCCCGATCACGATCTGCTGATCGAACACGGCCAGCCCGGCGTTGGCGCAGTGGCTGCAGCCGGCGTCCTCCACCACGCGCACGCGGGAGAGAATTGCCGTGCCGCCGTCCCCGCCCAGGGCGAGCCCGCGTCCACGAGCCAGTTGCAGGGCCACGCCGCGGTTCGCCGGGGTGGAGAAATCGACGCCCTGCCGGTACATGCGCGCCAGATCGTGCGCCAGACCGTTGGCTTCGAGGGTGATCCGCTGGCTCTTCACGGCGGAAAAAACGCCGAACAGGAGCGGCAGCAGGAAGGCCAGGCAAAACGCGTATTCGAAGACGGCGCTCCGGTCGGCCACGTCGAGGTCGTCCAGACGGGCGAGCAGACGGTTGTGGCGTCCGGGCCAGCGCCAGCCATCTCGGGCAAAGACAGCGCCCACGGCACCTCCCATCGCAGGGATCGGGAGAAGCCGCGCAACTCTGTAGGCGGGAGCGAAGGGATAAGCATCCTGACCAGGGCGATGGGACTTCGCGCCTCGTGGTTCCAGGTTTGTTTTTCGCCCCAACCAGGTAAATACTCCGGGCTCCCGCGAGCCCGGTAGTCCGTAAGCTGAAGAGTACCGGCATAAGTGCCGATCCATATACGGGCGAGTTATGAAGACCGGGGAAACCACTGGCAGAGTGCGCCAACGCGCACAGCACGGCAACGCGATCATGGAGTTTGCCATCGTCATCTTCCCGTTCTTTGCGCTGATCTTCGGCATCATGAGCGTCACCTACATGGTCTTCCTGCAGGGAGTGATTCAGAGCTCCGTTCGCGCCGGATGCCGCTGGGCGATCACCTTTAATCGCGGCACCTACGATGGCATCAACTGCGCCTCCACGCAGGACAGTTGCATCAAGGCGGTGGTCGAGGACAACGCGCTCGGATTCCTTTCCGGGGCGAACAGCCAGTACATCGTGATCAACTACTACCCGCCGTTCCGTCTCGGTACGGCGATTTCGTCAAGCGACACCTTTCCACTCAAGGATCCGAATAACAACTATCCGAATGTGACTTACTACAACCAGACCAACAACGTGATTCAGGTGACCGTGACCGGCTACCCGGCGATGTGGCTGGCCCCGTTCCCGGGCTATCTGAACCAGCGGACGTTCAACTTGTACGCGAGCGCCTCCGACGTCCTGGAGGGCTACGGAGTGGATACCAGCGGCGATGGCAATAACGGACAGGTGTACCAGAGTCCGCCGACGGCGGGGCCGCCCTACTAGACAGGAGAGACTCATGAACCGGAAACATTCCTCGGAGCGCGGCAATTCCATCCTCGAGTTCGCCCTGGTGAGCGCGCTGTTTCTGGTGCCCATGCTCGCCGGATCCTACACCATGGGCATGGCTCTGGTGAAGATGCTTCAGGTGGGGCAGGTGAGCCGGGACGCGAACATTCTGGTGGTGCGCGGCATCGACCTTTCGCAATCGGACAATCAAAGCCTTGTGGTGAAGACCGCGTCGGGGCTGGGCCTGAACACAACCGGGACCAATACGCCCAACCCGAACGGGCTGGGGGTAGTCATCCTGACCACGGTTCGTCTGGTCAGTGGCACCGATTGCCTGGCGCAGGGCCAGCCGGCCAACAGCACGTGTCCGAATTACGAGCAGTACGTCATCACGCAGCGCATCGTCATCGGCAACTCGGCCAAGCTGACCAGTGTCACGGGGAATCCGGGGGACACGCTGGCGAGCAACGGGACGCTGACGCCGGCGCAGTACGTTCTGGATACGGTGGACCGGGCCAGCGGGTTTCCGGGTCTGGTTACGCTTACCGATGGCACCAATGCGTATATCGCCGAAGCCGCGTTCGACATATCGGCGATAAACGTCTTCTCTTCCCCGCAGATGGGGGTCATCTATGCGCGGAATATTTCGTAAAAGGCCGGAGAGCGGCCGGGTACAGGAGGCGTTGGTGAAAAAAAAGGGGGATGGTACAAAACGGCGTCGGGGCTTTGGATTGATGTATTGCGCGATCGCTCTGACCGTGCTTACGGCATTCTGCGGACTGGCCATCGACGCGACGGTGCTCTTTCTGGTGAACGCCAAGCTGAGCGCCGCCGTGGACGCAGCGGCGCTGGCTGGCGCAAGGTCGGTAAATCTCGCCAGCACCTATAGCACCGCAAAAACCCAGGCGACCACGGCCGCCCAGAACTTCTTTCTGGCGAACTTCCCGAACGGCTATCTGGGCAGTCAGGCCATCAACATGACGAACAATTTCACCGCCACGTTCACCCAGAACACAACCACCGGGATTCTGACCGTTGCGGTAACGGCAAACGTGCAGGCGCCGGTGTATTTCATGCGCATCCTCGGGTTCAAGAACATCACGGTGGCTAGCGCCGGGAGCGCCACGCGACGCGCCCTGGCGGTCATGCTGCTGCTGGATGTTTCCGGATCGATGTCGAGCAACACCTATCAAGGCGAAACCGCATGCGATTACATGGTGACCGCGGCCGGCAACTTCGTCAACAACTTCAGCGCGTACGACTACGTCGGCATGATCACGTTTAATGGGACGGCGTCCCTTGGATATGCGCCGACCACGGACTGGGGCGAAACGGCATATGGCGGAAATGCCTCCCTGCCTGCGGCCATCACCGCTCTGAAGGACAGTTGCGGCGGCAGCACGAACACGACGGCCGCCCTCTATTACGCCTACCAGGAATTGAAGAGCGTCAACCTTCCGCTGGCGGTGAACACCATCGTTATCTTCACCGACGGAATGCCGAATGCCATCAGCGCCAACGGCTGGCCGATTCGAAACTTCGTGGACACCCGGTACGGTTACAGCGATGGTGGAGGGCCGGCGGTTGACCCAACCGTGTGCCCCAACGACGGAAAGCACTATGGGAAAGGGTACTGCGGGGATTCCACGGGTAAGTGCTCGAGCAACTCGACCCTCTGCGCGATCGCCGCGTGCACATCGTCGATTGCAGCGAGCAAGCTGATAGGGGCCATCAGCCAGAGTCCGGGATATGCCGTTACGGGCGACACCAACGGCCTGGCACCGGACCTTGACACCGATGCGACGCCGTCCGGCGCTCCCGCTGGATGTCCAAGTGCGACGTCGAATGATGGTCTGCGCCAGACGATCGCCTACATACCATCCACGGACCGCTTCGGCAACACCGTTACGCAGCCCACCGGCCTGGTATTCAAGGATAACTGGGTGTTTCCGGTCAACAACGAATGCCACCCAAGCGGCACGTGCGCGAATCTGGGCGGCCTCTGGGCAACTTACAATCCCATAGCAGGCGACCCCATAGCAAACGATAGCAATTTCTTCCCGGCCACCGATCCGGCAAAAGGCAAGGCCGTTACTTCGTCCGGGCAGTGGCGTTTCGACCAACCTACAACCATTGGCGCGGCGGGCATGAATGCGGCGGTCAGTCAGGCGAACACCATCCGCGCCAATACGACATACAACGTCACGATTAACTCCATTTTCCTGCTCGGTGACAGCAGCGATCCGGTGGACAAATACTTCCTGCCCACCATATCCAACCTGCAGAACATTCCGCCTCTGCCCGAGTACGAGCCTACGGGTACGCAGGCAATCGCGAACCCGCTCTACAATTCCGCTCAAAACAGCGGGAACTTCTACCCGGCCAACAACCCGGCCCAACTGGACGAGTTGTTTTCGGAGATCGCGTCGTCGCTGCTGCGGCTGAACCAGTAAGGGATCAGGCCCGCGCCGGCGCGGGCTTCGCCGGCCGGTGCAGCAGAACCCAGACGCCCAGCAGCAGCAGCCCGATGGACATCCACTGGGTGAGCGAGAGGCCAAGCTCGGTGGGCTGTTCGTGGTAGCGGTAGAACTCGATGGCGAAGCGCGAGACCGAGTAGAGGATCAGGTACAGGCCGATGATGGCGCCTTCGGCGTGCGGGCGGCGGATGCGCCACAGCAGAATGCCGAAGACGATGGCCTCGGCAAAGGCCTCGTAGAGCTGGGTGGGGTGCAGCGGAATGCCCAGAGGGACCCCGGTGAGTTGCCACGCCTGGGTGTTTCGGAAGGTGATGGCCCAGGGAAGATGCGTGGGGATGCCCCAGCAGCAGCCGGCGCACAGACACCCCAGCCGGCCGATGGCGTGGCCCACGGCAAGGCCCGGCGCGAACACGTCGAAGGTGGTCAGCCACGGCAGACGCTGCGAGCGGATATACCACGCGGCCACGATCAGCCCCAGCACCAGCCCACCCTGATACACGCCCGCGGCCTGCAGGGTCTCGCGCGTGAAAATGTCGCCGGGGCGCGCCCAATAGGCGCGAAAGTCAAACAAGATCATGGCGATCTTGGCGCCCAGCAGCCCGGCCAGCGCGGCGTAAATGGCCAGGTTCACCATCAAATCGGGTTTGAGGCCGGCGCGCTTTGCCAGACGCACCGTGACGAACAAGCCAACGAGGAACGCCAGCGCGACCAGCGTGCCGTAGGTGGGCAGAAAGAAACTACCGATCGAGATGAGCCTGGGAAACATTTGTGTTCACGTCCGTCCGTTGGTTGCGGCCTTTCAGCAGCTCCAGCAGCACCAGCAGCGTGCCGCCGGCGGTGATGGAGCTGTCGGCCACGTTGAATACCGGGAAGTAATGGCGGCCGGCGTGGACCTCGATGAAGTCCGTCACCGTCCCATGCGCCAGGCGATCGTAGAGATTGCCCAGCGCGCCGGCCAGAATCAGCGCCAGGGCCAGCCGCAAACCGGCCGCGGCGCCCGTGCGCGACCGCCAGAGCAGAATCGCAATGTACCCCAGAACCAGCGCGGACACCGCAATCAATATGGCGCCGCGCCACTGGGAAGTGGAATCCGACAGCAAACCGAAAGCGATGCCCGGGTTCTCCTCGCGCACAATGCTGAAGTAGCCGGGAATAACCGCTATGCCCGCCCGGTCCACCGGCAGGCGGACCCTGGTGAGCCACTTGGTCCACTGATCCAGCGCGAAGATGAGGGCCGCGAGGGCGGCCGGGAGGAGGTTACGCAATGGCCTCCTGGCAGGCCGCACAGAGCGTGGGAAACTCGGCGCTCTCGCCGACCTCGTGCCGGTACTTCCAGCAGCGCTCGCACTTCTCGCCTTCGGCGCGCTCGACATCCACGGCGAGATCGCCGCTGTGGCCGTTCTCCAGGGCCACCTGGGAAACGATGAACAGCGCCGGGAGCTCGCCTGCATACTCATGTAACAGCGGATAAAGATCGTCGTCAACCCTCAGCCGGACCCGCGCCTCCAGCGGCGCTCCAATCAACTTCTCCTGGCGGGCCGTTTCGAGGTTCTTCAGAACCGCTTCGCGAACCTCCATCAGCCGGTCCCAGTTGGCCAGACGGGCGCGGCGCTCGGCGGGGATGCCCGCGGTGAGCTCTTCCGGTTCCGGTAGCAGCGCAAGGTGCACACTGGCCGGGCTGCCTGCGGACTTCGGAAGCCAGCCCCACACTTCGTCCATGGTGAAGGCGAGCAGCGGGGCGAGCAGGCGCACCAGCGCCCAGGCGAGCCGATAGACGGCGGTCTGCCCGCTGCGGCGCGAGTGCGAGGTTGCGGCGGCCGTGTACAAGCGGTCCTTCAGCACGTCGAAGTAGATGGCGCTGAGATCGGTGGTGGCGAAGTCGTAGATGGCGTGGTAGACCTTGTGGAACGCGAATTCGCCGTACCAGCCGCGGCATTTGCGGACCAGCTCTTCGGCGCGCAGCAGAATCCACTGGTCGATCTCGGGCAGTTGATCGGCGGGGACGGCGTCGCGCGCGGGATCGAAATCGTAGAGATTGCCCAGGGCGTATCGGAATACCGTGTTGCGGATCTTGCGATAGGCCTCGGACAGGCGTTCGAGGATGGTATCGGAGATGCGCACGTCCTCGCAGTAGTCGACGGCGGCGGCCCACAATCGCAGCACGTCCGCGCCATACTTTTTGATGATCTCCTGCGGCTCGATGGTGTTGCCGAGCGACTTGGACATGGCCCGGCCGTACTGATCGAGCGCCCACCCGTGGGTGGCGCAGGCGCGATACGGCGCCTCGCCGCGCAGGGCCACGCCGATCAGCAGCGAGCTGTGGAACCAGCCGCGATACTGGTCGCCCCCTTCGATGTACAAATCGGAGGGCCAGCGCAGCCCGTTCTGCTGGCTGAGCACGGCAAGGTGGCTCGACCCGGAGTCGAACCAGACGTCCAGAATGTCGGTCTCCTTGCGCAGATTCGTGCCGCCGCAGCTCGGGCATTTCGCATCGGGGCCGGCCAGTTCGGCGGCCGAGCGCTCGTACCAGACGTCGGCGGTGTGGGCGGCGAACATCTCGACCACGCGGCGGAGGATGGCGGGGTCCGTGATCGGCTGGTTGCAGGCCTCGCAATAGAAAGCGATGATAGGCACGCCCCACACGCGCTGGCGCGAGATGCACCAATCGGGCCGGGCGGCGATCATGTTGCCGATGCGGCTTTCTCCCCACTCCTGCAGCCACTTCACTTCATGGATGGCCTTGAGCGCGCGCTGGCGGAGGTGGTTGCGCTCCATGCCGATGAACCACTGCTCGGTGGCGCGGAAGATGGTGGGGTTGTGGCAGCGCCAGCAGTGCGGATAACTGTGCTCGATTTTCTGGTGCGCGACCAGCGCGCCGGCGCGCTGGAGCAATTCGACAACAATTGGGTTCGATTCGAAAACGGTCTTGCCGATGATTGCCTCGGGCAGAACGCCCGGCGCGCCCTCGGCGCGGAAGAAGCGGCCCGCGCCGTCCACCGGGCAGTAGGTAGCAATGCCGTACTGCTGGCCGATCACATAGTCTTCCTGGCCATGTCCGGGCGCGGTGTGGACCGCTCCGGTGCCCTGTTCGAGGGTCACATGGTCGGCCAGGATGCCGATTGAATCGCGTTCAAATAAGGGGTGGCGGAACACGGCGCCTTCGAGTCGCGCGCCCGGGAACGCTGCGATCACATTGGGTTCGTTCCAGCCTGCAGCGTCCGCGGTCGCATTGAGCAGATCGCGCGCAACAATGTAGACTTCCCCGTTCACCTCGGCTGCAACGTATTCAAACTTCGGGTGATAGGCGATGGCCATGTTGGCGGGGATGGTCCAGGGGGTGGTGGTCCAGATGAGTCCCCAGACTTTTCGGCCGGCCAGCGCGGAATCAATTGCCGCCGGGTCGCTCGTCAGTACAAAACGAACCCAAATTGACGGGCTGGTGTGATCCTCGTATTCGACCTCGGCTTCGGCCAGCGTGGTCCGGTGGTGAATGCACCAGTTCACGGGTTTGAGGCCTTTGTACACATAGCCCTGCTCCACCACGTCTACGAAAGCGCCGGCGATTACCGAGTGATAATGGGCGCTCATGGTGAGATACGGATCGTGCCAGCGGCCCATCACGCCGAGGCGGCGGAATTCGTCGCGCTGGATGCCCACGAACTTTTCGGCGTACTTTCTGCAAGCCGCGCGGATCTGGACCGGCGTCATGTGCGCCTTTTTCGGGCCCAGCTCGGCTTCCACTTTGTTGTCGATGGGCAGGCCCTGGCAGTCCCAGCCAGGGACGTAGGGCGAGTCGTAGCCCTCCATGTTCTTCAGGCGGACGATGAAGTCCTTCAGAATCTTATTGAAGGCGGTGCCCAGGTGGATGTGGCCGTTGGCGTAGGGCGGGCCGTCGTGCAGAATGTATTGCGGCCGGCCGGCGCGCGCGGCGCGGATCGCTTCGTAGAGCCCTTCCTTTTCCCAGCGGACCAGCATCTCGGGCTCCCGCTGGGCGAGGTTGGCTTTCATCGGAAAGCCGGTGTGGGGAAGGTTGACGGTCTTCCTGAAGTCGGAGTTCATTAGTATATGACTATGGTACAGGATCTGCTCAGGAAAGCCGTGTTTTTAGCGCTTGCGGCGGTGCTGTGTCTGGGCGCGTCCGCTGCGCCGGCGCAGGTTGCAGAGCCTTACTCGGCGGGCCTGTTGTTTTTGTCACTGGAAAAATACGACATGGCGCTGCAGTTTTTCGAACAGGCCCTGGCGCGGAATCCCAAAGACGCGAAGGCGTGGTTTCAGGCCGGGTTCTGTCTGGGGAAACTGGGCGATACGGAGGCGAAATTGCGCGCCTACCGCAAGGCCATCGCGCTCGACCCGAAGTACGCCGATGCCCACTACAGCCTCGGTGTTTCCCTGCTGCTGAGCGGCCCCAAATGCGACGCCGTGCATGAACTCCGCGCGCTGACGCTACTCGACGCCGGGCTGGCGGACAAGCTCCGGGCGTTGATGGAGGCCATGATGGACGCCGACGAGTGCGAGGCGCCGCCTCCTCCGGAAACGGCGATCTGATTTCGGGCAGGGCCTGCGCACTGGTTAACGCCGCCGGTATGGCGGCCTTGACCACAAGTGAAAGATCATTGCCGGCGTTATCCAGGGATAACGAAACCGCTGCCGCTTCGCCCCTGGTCAAGGCCGCCGCAGGCCGAGGGCCTGCCCCACTTCGAATTGTCGCGGGCTGCGAAGATTCCTGGGTGTAGTAGTACAAAGCAGCGGAGCCGCGACCAATCAACAGGCGGGTCGAGGACCCGCCGCAGGCTGAGAGCCGGCTGAGAGCCCGCCCCACATCGAATCCTCGCGGGCTGCAACGATTCCCGGTGCAGTAGTACATCGAATCGTCGCGGCACGGGAAGTTGAGTGGCCGCAGGCTGAGAGCCCAATGGCACTTAACTTTTGGAACGGGCCTGCAAATCTAAGAACAGAATGTGCGTATGATGGAGGATTCCTTTGTGGGGCGGCCAATCCTGGCCGCCGCCGCGTTTGGCGCCAGGCCGGCTTGAAAGCCGGCTGCGGGCAGGATTGCCCGCCCCACAAACTCAGAGAATCAACCACTTGCCAGACAGGCTCAAAAGTTAAGTGCCATTGGGCTGAGAGCCTGCCCCACCACTACGCGGCGAAACGCAGCATGTCCACGCTGGAGGTTTCCGGCGCCGGGGCCTCCAGCGACTCCGCCCTCACCCCGGTGATTCCGGAGGCGAAGGAGAGCCGGAATGCGCTGGGCAGGTCCTCCGCTTCGCCGGACGATTCTTCGGCAAGATACAACAAGGCGGATAGTGTAGCGGGGTACTGCTCGGGAGCGTGGTGGCTGGCAACGCTGTCCACGATCTCTTCGCTGAAGTTCCACTTGCGCAGCGCGCCGGCGCCAATGGACATGTGCGTGCGGCCGAACAGCACTCGCTCCACCAGCACGCGCGGGCAGCCTTGATCCATGAGCCGGATGTAGCGTTCGGTGGCCGCCAGCGGCAGGCGCAGCAGAGCGAGCCGGCCGACATCGTGCACCAGACCGGCAAGGAACGCCTGCTCCGGATCGGCTTTGCGTGAAATCGCGGCGAGGCGCTCGCAGGCGGCGGCAACCTCGATGGAGTGGTTCCAGAGCTTGTGCAGATGGCGCGACGCGAACATCGGCTTCAATGACGCCGCGGCCACCACCTTGCACGCGTTATCCACTCCGATCCACGACAGGGCGTGGCGCAGCGTGGAGACCCGCTGCACGCCGAGGTGCGCCGCGGAGTTGGCGCACTGGACGATGTGCCCGGCCAGAACCTGGTCCGCCGCCACCACCGATTCCACCCGCGCGAGGCTGACCTCCTCGTCGGCCAGAAGACTGAGCGCGCGGTGCGCCGCCGTGGGAAAAACCGGCAGGCGTTCGACGACATCTACCAGATCCGAGCCGCAGGAAACCTGCAGATATGCCGACAGCACTTCGGTGGCGGAGTTGAGCGCGTCCTCTCCGGAGAGGCCGGGAGCCAGGGCATCCATCTCGAATGCCTCGTCGAACCCATCGCACATCTCCAGCACGGCCGCGAGCCTGGAGATTCGCGCATCGGGCTGGCCGCCGCGGCGGTGAAACACCCGCAGCAGTTCCAGCGTGTCGGGCGTGAGCGCTGCGGAGGGCGGTCCGGTTTCGGCCACTTTCAGCTCCGCCAGCAGCCGGCGGCGCGCGCGATCGTCGGTCACGATGTCCGAGAACTGGTGCAGCAGCGCGGCGCGCTCGAGGCATTCCCGATCGGCGCGAGGAAGCTGGAGCGACTCGGAGACTTCGCGGCACCATACCGCGACGCGACGCGCATGAGCGGCCCTTGCCATAGCGGCGGGCGTGCTGCGCAGTTCATCGATACCGTCAATATCGCCGGGTCGCACCAGGATCTTCGCCTGTTGGTTATATCGGCCGCCGCGCGTCGCTTGAAGATCCGATTGTCACCTGGCAAACGCCGTCCACGATTCGTCTTAGCGCAATGCGCCGCCAGGCACCAGGACTGTTTCGGCGACGGGTCAGGTGCATGGCCGTATGAAAGGATCAGGATTCTTCCGGCCCCTCGCCGGTAATCAGCCGCGCGCCCCGGTTGAAGGTGAGATACAGGAAGCCCCAGTGGATGAATACCAGCAGCCGGTTCGAGAATTCAACCAGATACATCAGATGCACGAACAGCCAGATGAGCCAGGCGAGAAATCCGGACAGATGAAGCCCGCCGATTCGCGCCACGGCGGCCGCGCGGCCGATCACCGCAAGGTCGCCACGGTCCCGGTACTGAAACGGTTTGGTCCCAGAGGCGCCCCTGGTCCGCCGGCCAATGAGCCGGGCCACGTAGCTGCCCTGTTGCATGGCCACCTGCGCTACGCCCGGCAGGGGATGGCCCTGTTCGCCGGTGCAATAAGCGAGATCGCCGATGACGAAGATCTCCGGGTAGCCGGGCAGGCTCAGATCGGGGCCAACCACCACGCGTCCGCCTTTTTCCAGCGTCGCGCCGGCACGCCTGGCCAGGATTTCACCGAATGCCGAGGCGCGCACGCCCGCCGCCCATATCACCGTGCGCGCCGCCAGGCGCTCGGTTCGTCCATCCGCGTATTCCACGCTCACGCCCGACTCGTCGATGCCCACCACCCTTACGCCGGTGTACGGCCGCACGCCCACGCGGACGAGCGATGACTCCGCTTTCTTCGACAGGTCCTCGGGATACGGCGGCAGCACGCGGCTGGCGCCGTCGAGCAGGAGAATGCGGGCCTGTTTCGGATCGATGGAGCGGAAGTCGTGCTTCAGCGTGTCGTTGGCGATCTCGCCGAGGGCGCCGGCGAGCTCCACGCCCGTGGCGCCGGCCCCCACCACGACGAAGGTCAGCCACTGGCGGCGCTTCTGGGGATCGTGCTCGCGCTCGGCGGCTTCGAAGGCATAGAGAATCTTGTGCCGGATGCGCACGGCCTCTTCGATGGTCTTGAGCGGCGCGGCGTGTTGCGCCCATTCGTCGTGTCCGAACCAGGCGTCGCGGGCGCCGGTGGCCACCACCAGCGTGTCGTAGGGGATCTCGCCATCGGCGAGGATCAGCGCCGTGCGGCGCGGGTCCAGATCCACCGCTTCTCCCAGCAGCACGCGCGTGTTCCGCTGGCTGCTCAACACACTGCGCAGCGGCGAGGCGATCTCCCCCGGCGACAGCGACCCGGTGGCCACCTGATAGAGCAGCGGCTGGAACAGATGGAAGTTCCGCTTGTCCACCAGCGTCACCTCCACGGCGGCCCGGCGCAGCGCCTTCGCCGTGTACAGGCCGCCGAAGCCTCCCCCCAGGATGACCACCCGCTGCCGTCCCATGATTCCCCTAATTATTTGGATGCTGCGCGGCGGTGCGATGATGGCAGATATGAAATACAGAAAGCTCGGCCGAACCGGGTTTGAAGTGAGCGAGATCGGTTACGGCGCGTGGGGAATCGGCGGAGTCCAGTGGATGGGCGGAACCGACGACGAATCCCTTCGCGCGGTGAAGCGGGCCATCGAGCTGGGTCTTAACTTTATCGACACGGCGCTGGCCTACAACGACGGACACAGCGAGCGTCTGGTGGGCGCCATCGTCCGGGAGGCGCGCCGTTCAATTCGCGTAGCCACCAAGGTTCCGCCGAAGAACCTGTTGTGGCCAGCCCGCCGCGGCATCGGCATCGACCAGGTATTCCCGTACGACCACGTCATTCAGTCGACGGAAACCAGTCTGAAGAACCTCGGGCTCGACACCATCGACGTGCAGCAGTTCCACGTGTGGAACCCCGAGTGGATCGGGCGCGAGGAATGGCGCCGCGCCTTCGAGGACCTGAAGAAGGCCGGCAAGGTGCGGGCGGTGGGCGTCTCCATCAACGATCACGATCCGGAGTCCGCGCTCGAACTGGTGAAGACCGGGCTGGTGGACACCGTGCAGGTGATCTACAACATCTTCGACCAGAGTCCCGAGCGCAGTCTGTTCCCGCTCGCGCACGAGTTGAATGTGGGCGTGATCGCGCGCGTGCCCCTCGACGAGGGCGGCCTCGCCGGCGCCATTAACGAAGACACGAGTTTCGCGCCGGGCGAGTTTCGCGCCGGGTACTTCCGCGGCGATCGCAAGAAGCAGGTGGTGGAGCACGTCAACGCGCTGAAGAGGGACCTCGAGGGCGTGGCGGACGGCTCGCTCGCGGAAATCGCACTGCGTTTCGCGATCAGCCACCCGGCCGTGTCCACGGTGATCCCGGGCATGCGCCGCGTCTGCAACGCCGAGGCGAACACGGAGGTTAGCGAGAAGGGCCCGCTCGACGAGCGAACGCTGGCGGTGCTGCGCCGGCACGTTTGGGCGCGCAACTTCTACGATTGAGCCGAGTCAGATGAACAACTCGACCGGCACGCGAAAGAACTCCGCCAGCCTCCACGCTTGCGCCTTGCTGATGGAGCGGCGGCCACTCAGAATCTCCGTCGCCGCTCCCTTGTTGCCCAGGACCGGCCAGATGTCTTTGTGCTTCAGCCCACGCTCATCCATGAGGGCCTTGAGCGATTCGTTGGGCGACACGCGGGGTAGTGGATAGTGCTTTTCTTCGTAGTCTTCAATGAGAAGGGTCAGTACTTCCGCCAGAGCCTCCTCTTCCGGCGAAGGGTCTTCGCGCTCGTCCAGGGCAAGCAGGATCGCCGTCAGCCGCGTCAATTCGTCGCCCGTGCGGATGGGCCGTGGGAGAGACTTCGCCAGCAGTTTTGCGTAGGCCGACTCGTTGATCTCAATTGTCGTACTCATCGTTTCCAATTCCCCTTGTTGTACTCGACGTGGGTGAGGATGTGCAGAATGAACACGCGACCGCTCCTGTAATTGACCCGGGCGACCAGGCGATAGTGGTTGCCATGAATACTGAAGACAGTCCTGCGACCGACCACATCCGCGTGCGAGAAATCACTCCTCACCTCGGCGAGAGAACGCCAGCCCGCTCTTCTGGTAATCCGGTACCAGTTCATCAGGGGGACCAGCGCATCCGCGTGTTCTTCGGCAAACTCGAGTATCGCCTGCCTGCTGGCGACTCGCACAACTAAAGTTTACAAAATGTAAACCAAGTAATCAATGTCTGGCTCGCTCGCCGGATCGCGCGACAGGATAGCATCACCTCAGGGTGGTGCCTGCTCCGGCGGCCGCGGGCTACTATAGGGGTGGATGAGCCTGGTCCCGCCGTATATCGCGTCCCTGCGCCCGTACGAAGCTGGCCGGACCGCCGAAGACGTCCGCCAGCAATATGGCCTCGCGGACGTGGTCAAGCTGGCGTCGAACGAGAACCCTCTGGGCGCATCTCCGGTCGCGCTGGAGGCCGTGCGCGCCGCCATGAACCACCTCAATCTCTACCCGAACGGCGGGCTGGATCTCCGCCGCGTGCTGGCACGCGAGTTCGACCTGCGCGTGGAGAACGTCATCACGGGCAGCGGTTCCGAGGGCATCATGTCCAACATCATTCGCACGTTTCTGGGCGACGAGGACGAGGTGCTCACCACGGAGGCGGCGTTCATCGGCTTCCAGGTGCTGGCGAAATCGCGCGGCGTGAAGTACCGCACCGTACCGTACTGCGACTGGCATTACGACCTGGCCGCGCTGGCCGCCGCCATCACCGAGCAGACCAAGATCGTCTATCTGGCCAACCCCAACAATCCCACCGGCACCATCTTCACGCGCGCCGAATTCGAACAGTTCTACCAGCACGTACCCGAGCGGGTGCTCATCATTCTGGACGAAGCCTACTACGAGTACGCTCGCGACAACGCGCGCTATCCCGATTCGATGCATTACCGTTATGACAATGTCATTACGCTGCGCACTTTTTCCAAGGCGTACGGGCTGGCGGGCATGCGCATCGGCTACGGCTTCGCGCATGCGGAGCTGATCGGCAACCTGCTCAAGGTGAAGCTGCCGTTCGAGCCCGGGACGCTGGCTCAGGCGGCGGGCATTGGGGCGCTGGCGGACAAGGCGTTCCTGCACCGCACGCTGGAGCTGAACGCGCGCGGAATCGAGTTTCTGACTCAGGCGATTCGGCGGCTGGGGCTGACGGTGGTGCCGTCGGAGGCCAACTTCGTGATGATCGTCCTGCCAGGGGAGCAGCAGGCCGCCCGGCTGGTGGAGGGCCTGCTGGCGCGAGGCGTGGTGACGCGTCCGCTGGGGGCATTCGGTCTGCCGCGGTGCGTGCGCATCTCCACGGGCAGAGAAGAAGACAACCGGCGGTGCGTGGAGGCTATGGAGACGATATGGCCACTTCTGGAGGACTCTCATGATGGAGACGGATTTTCTGCCGCTTAACGGCACCGACCACGTCGAATTCTACGTCGGCAACGCGAAGCAGTCCGCATACTACTATCGCGCGGCCTTCGGCATGAAGCTTGTCGCATACCGGGGGCCCGAGACGGGCACGCGCGACCGCGCCTGCTACGTTCTGCAGCAGGACAAGATTCGCTTCGTGCTGACCACGCCGCTGGACCCGGAATCGGACATCGCGCGGCACATTCAGCGGCACGGCGACGGCGTCCGCGATATCGCGCTGTGGGTGGACGACGCCGCCGCCGCGTGGCGCGAGACCACAAAACGCGGGGCCACCAGCGTGCTGGAGCCCGCTACGCTGAAGGACGACCACGGCGAGCTGCGCATTTCCGCCATCGCCACCTGGGGCGACACCATTCACTCCTTCGTGGATCGCGCGGATTACCATGGCGCGTTCATGCCCGGCTTCGCGCCAGTGGACGGCGACAAGGCGGTGGCGCGGCCGGTGGGCCTGCAGTACATCGACCACATGGTGGGCAATGTCGGCTGGGGCGAAATGAACCGCTGGGTGGAGTTCTATCGCGACGTGATGGGCTTCCAGATGTGGAAGCACTTCGACGACGCCGATATCAGCACGGAGTACTCGGCGCTGATGTCCAAGGTGATGTCCAACGGCAACGGCCGCGTGAAGTTCCCCATCAACGAACCGGCCGAGGGCCGCCGGAAATCGCAGATCGAAGAATACCTCGATTTCTACAAGGGCCCGGGCGTGCAACACATCGCCATGTCCACCGGCGATATCGTCGAGACCGTTGCGAAGCTGCGCGCGCAGGGCGTCGAGTTTCTGAGGGTGCCCACGGCGTATTACGACCAGCTCGAAGCGCGCGTGGGGAAGATCGACGAACCGCTGGATCGCCTGGCCGACCTCGGCATCCTGGTGGACCGCGACGACGAAGGCTACATGCTGCAGATCTTCACGCGCCCGGTGGAGGACCGGCCCACGCTGTTTTACGAGGTGATCCAGCGCAAGGGCAGCCGCAGCTTCGGTAAAGGCAATTTCAAGGCGCTGTTCGAGGCCATCGAGCGCGAGCAGGCCCGCCGCGGGAACTTGTAGCATGGTTGTGGCATGAAACTGATCACTTACCGCCGGAAGCCTGGCGCCGAACCGGAACCCGGTGTGCAACTCGCCGATGTTGCCGTGAGCCTCGGGCCGCTGGGTTACCGGGACATGTTGTCCGTGCTCGCGGCCAATGACGCCGCGCGCGAGAGCATCCGCGAATTCCTCGACGGCCCGCCCCCGGGCTCCGCCGTCACGCGGCTGGACGAGATCACCCTGCTGGCGCCGGTTCCCCGTCCACCGAAGTTCATCTGCGTGGGCCTGAATTATCGCGATCATGCCGCCGAGTCGAAGTCGGAGATTCCGAACGTGCCGACCATCTTCAGCAAGTTCTCGAATTGCGTGATCGCGCCGGGCGAGGCCATCGTGCTTCCGAAGAACTCCACCAGGCCGGACTACGAGGCCGAGTTCGCGTTCGTGATCGGCCGGGGCGGGCGGCACATCGCCGCGGAGGACTGGAAGCGTCATGTGGCCGGATACACCATCGTCAACGACGTGAGCGCGCGCGATTTTCAGAAAGCCACCAGCCAGTGGCTGATGGGCAAGACCTTCGACACCTTCGCCCCGATGGGACCGTGGATCACCACGGCGGACGAAATCGGCGACCCGCACGCGCTGGACATCCGGCTCACCATCAACGGCGAGCTGATGCAGAACTCCAACACGCGCGAGCTGATTTTCGGGATCCCGGCGCTGGTCGAGTACCTGTCGAGCGTGGTCACGCTGGAGCCGGGCGACATTGTTTCCACCGGCACCCCCGCCGGGGTCGGTTTCGCCCGCCGGCCCCCGCGCTGGCTGCGGCCCGGCGACGAGGTGGTCATCGCCATTCAGGGGCTCGGCGAGCTGCGCAACCCGGTGGTGGCCGAAGCGCAGTAGTGCGGCTGGCGCCAACCCAAGTAGAATCAATGCACTGCTGCCGGAAGCGCATCTGCCGCCCGGGGGAAACGGCGCCCCATACGAAACATTGGAACTGGTTTTTCCCTGAGAGTTTATTCAGCTCGCCGCCACTTAATAGAGTGCTCCGGCGACCCCCCCGGCCTGACGGCGGGTCGCACAGCACGTGACTTTCCGGGCCGGGAACCGAGCCGGGCGGGTCGGACTACGTGTTATTCACGCGCCGAGGGGTGCGATTTATGCCATCCACGGTAGTAGGACGCTTTCATCTCGCTCTCAACGCCGATCATGCGATCCGCGAACTTGAAAAGGCCGGGTTTGGCCGCGGCGAAATCAGTCTGGTGGGTCCGGGGGAGCCGGGGAATCAAACGCTGGCGGCGGAGACGCGCAACGGCACGCACGTCACGGAGGACGCCGCCCGCGAACACACCGGGGCCGCCGAAGAAGGATCGGCGGTGCTCGTGGTACAGACCGGCGATCGCGAATCGGCTGAGCGCGCTCTGGCCGTGCTCGATCAGTCGGCCGCTCTGAACAGTCTGCACAAGGCCCTTTCCGGGAGTTTTGCCGGGCCCGCCGAGGAACCGGGCATTCAGGCGGCGCACCTGCGGAATGGGGCGCGCCCACGCACCCCCGCGCTCCCGCGCACCAGCGCACTGGTTCATGACGGCAACAATCCCGAGGCGACCGCCGCCGTGCTGGAAGGTTTTGATGCGGAATGGCGCCACGGCTTTCAGGAGACCTTTCAGGACTCCGGATACCGGTACGAGCAGCTCTGGCCGGCGTATCGCTATGGAGGCGAGCTCGCCGTGAGCCGCCGCTTCGGCCGGTGTGAGTGGAAAGGCATCGAGCGGGCGGTTCGCAGGGACTGGGAGCATCGCAATCCGCACACCTGGGAACAGGCAAGAAAAGCCATCCGCTACGCCTGGCAGAGCGTTCGCGCACGCATCATGACGCCGGTGGAAGAAGAGGCGGGGCAGGCCTGACGCGCCCGCCGTGCAGACCATCAGACCTCTTCTTCTTCCACTCGCTGATCGGACTCGGGAAGAATATCGCCGTCGCCAGCCACCCAGACATAGAGCGTGGGCAGCAGGTAGATGCCGAGGATGAGCGCCGCCATCAGTCCGCCGACGATGACAATGGCGAAGGGCCGCTGGGAATCCGATCCGATCCCCCGCGAGAGCGCCGCGGGCAGCAGTCCAAAGCTCGCCACCAGCATGGTCATCATGATGGGGCGCAGTCTCTGCACCGAACCCTCGACGGCGGCGTCGGGAATGGTATGCCCGCGCACCCGTAGCTGGTTGATGTACTCCAGCATGATGACGCCGGTTTGCACGGACACGCCAAACAACGCCAGGAACCCGACGCCGGAGGAGACGCTGAAGTGGGTGTGCGTGAACAGCAGCGCCAGCAGGCCGCCAATGGGGGCCATAGCCACGTTGGCCAGAATCAGCAGCACCCATTTGAACGACTTGAACATGGTGTAGAGGATCATGCAGATCACCAGCATGGTGATGGGCACGACGATCATGAGCCGCTTCTGGGACCGTTTCTGGCTCTCATACTCGCCGGCCCAGTCGATGTGGTAGCCGGCGGGCAGCTTCACCCGCTCATCCACCCTGCGGATGGCCTCCTCCACGGTGCTTCCCAAATCGCGCACCGGCACGCTGTACTTGATGGCGACGTAGCGCGAGTTCTCCTCGCGGTAGATCTCCGACGCGCCGTCGAGAACCTGGATGTTGCAAAGCTGTTCGAGGGCGACGCGTTCTCCCGATGGAGCCACCAGGCGGATGTTCTCGATGGCTTCCTTCGTGCTCCGCCAGGGCGCCTGATAGCGCGCCACCAGGTCGTAGCGCTGCTCGCCCTGGAGCACCTGGCTGACCGCCTTGCCCCCCACCGCCGTCTCGATGGCGTCCTGCACGTCGCTCACGTTGAGGCCATAGCGGGCCGCCCTCTTCCGGTCGACGGCAAAGTTCATGTTCGGCTGGCCGATCACGCGGAACAGGCCGAGATCGGCAATGCCGTCGACGGTGCGCAGCACGTCGACAATCTGGTTGCCGGTGGCTTCCAGCGTTCTCAGATCGTCGCCGTAGATCTTAATGGCCAGTTCCCCCTTGACGCCGCTGACCGCTTCCTCCATGTTGTCGGCGATAGGTTGCGAGTAGTTCCAGAGCGTTCCGGGAATCTTCTCCAGCTCGCGGTCCATGGCCTGGACGAGTTCTTCCTTGTTCTGGCGAAATGCAGGACGCCACTTGTCCTTGGGTTTGAGATCGACGAAGTATTCCGTGTTGAAGAAGCCGGTGGTGTCGGTTCCATCGTCGGGGCGCCCCACCTGGGAAACCACCTTGGTGACCTCCGGGAAGGAGGCGAAAATCAGGCGCGCCTGGTTCATGACGCGGGTTCCCTCGCTGGGACCGGTGCTCGGAGCCAGCGTGGCGCGCGCCCAGATGGCCCCCTCATCCAGATGGGGCAAAAACTCGGAACCGATCAGGCCGCTCAGATCCAGCCATACCGACACGGCGAGGGCCGCCGCCGCCACGGCCACCGTCGCCCAGCGAAACCGGATGGCCCATCCAACCGTGACGCGATAAGCCTTCGTGATGGCGATCATCGCCGGATTGTGCCACTCCCGAACGTGGCGGCCGAAGAGGAAACTGGAGAGCGCCGGCGCGATAAGCATGGAGAAAAGCAACGCACCCGCCAGCGCGAACGTGACGGTCCAGGCCATGGGCTTGAACAGACGGCCTTCCACGCGCTGCAGCGTGAAGATGGGCAGATACGCGGTAATGATGATGGCGATCGCATAGAACACTGGACGCTGCACCTCGTGCGCGGCCCCGCGAATGGACCCCATGGGCGATGACGATTCGTGCTGGCGCCCGAGATGCCGGACAATATTCTCCACCATCACCACAGCGCCCTCCACCACCATGCCGAAGTCAAGCGCGCCGAGCGAGAGCAGATTGGCGGGGATGCTGTTGAGGTCGAGGCAGATGGAGGCGAACAGCAGGGAAAATGGAATGGTCAGCGCCACGATGAACGCGCCGCGGGCGTTTCCCAGAAACAGGAACAGAATGACCGCCACAAGGACGATGCCCTCGGTGAGGTTGTGCAGCACCGTGTGCGTGGTGTAGTGAACCAGGTCGCTACGATCGAGAAACGGCACGATCTTCACCCCGCGGGGCAGGATGTGGTTGTTCAGCTCCTTCACCTTCGCGTGGATCGCATCGAGGGTGGTGTCCGAGTTGGCGCCTTTGCGCAACAGAACGATGCCTTCCACCACGTCGTCGTTGTCGACGATGGTTCCGTCGGCCCGGTGGATGGCCTTGCCAATCCGGCCCAGGCGAATCTTCGGCCCCTGGCCGACCTCGGCGATGTCCCCGATGCGAATCGCCGTTCCGTTCTGCGTCTTGATCAGAGTGTCCTGGATGTCGTGGACGTCGTGCACCAGACCGACGGTGCGAACGTTGATCTGCTGCAACCCCGCTTCGACGAAGCTCCCGCCGGCGTTCACGTTGTTGTTGGCGAGCTGCTGCTCCACCTGCCCGATGTTCAGCCCGTAGGAGACCAGCTTGTCGGGGTCGATGCGGACCTGATACTCGCGGGTGGTTCCGCCAAAGCTGACCACGTCCACCACGTTGGGGACGGATTTGAACTGCTTCTCCAGCGTCCAGTCCTCGATGGATTTCAGCTCCATCAGGTCGTAGGCGGGATTGGTGCTGTGCAGCGTGTACCAGTAGATCTGGCCGACCGGGCTGTAGTCGGAGCCCATCTGAGGTTGCAGTCCGGCGGGAAGGGTGACCTGCGACAAACGTTCCAGCACCTTCTGCCGGTTCGTGTCGTTCGCCGATTCGTCGTCGAAGATCAGCATCAAACTGGAGAGCCCGAACAGGGAGGTGGAGCGCAGGTGCTCCATGTGCGGGATCCCGGCCACCGCGATCTCCAGCGGAACCGTCACCTGCTGTTCCACCTCCTCGGCGGCGCGGCCGGGCCACTGGGTGATCACCTGCACGTAGTTGTTGGCGACGTCGGGATAGGCTTCCACCGGCAGATTGTGAAACGAGATGACGCCCCATATGAGCAGCAGGACAGCCGCCGTGAGAACCAGCAGGCGATTGTTGAGGGCGAAGTCGACGAGGCGGCTTATCATGCTCATCCTCATCGTATCCCGCGTGGCGGGGGGGAATGGGCTTCGTCTCCAGGATCAGGAGATGGCGTTCGGGATGTTGCTCACGTTGACTTCATCACGGGCGATCCACACATACATCGCCGGGAGCGGGAAAATGTCCGGGAGCCTTGGCCTCCGGTCCGCAGATCGCCTGACTAGTCGACGCGGATTCGGACCTCCGCAATTTTGCCCGTGAACCGGTCGCCGATTCTCACATCCTCGTTGCTCTCGAGTCGCGCCCCCGCCACCGGCACCTTGCCGTCTTCCTTCCCATCGATGTAGATTCTGAGTTCGCGCCCATCGTATGTCGCCCGAACGGTGGTCCATCTGCCCGAGACGAGACTGCTCGCACTCACGGCGGAGGCGTGATCATTCCCCGCGACGGCCTGAACTTTGAGTTCCTTCCCGATAAGGAGGCGGTAGGAGCAACCATACCCCTCTCCCTTCTGAACTACCGCGCCGATCCAGCGGGATCCCGTCTGGGCATCCACGCTCACGGTTGCCGAAATGTCGAACCCTTTCCTGGGCGTCAGCGTGCCGCTGTGTTTGATTCGCACGAACGTTGGAGCCTTTGTAGGCGGGTAGTCGTTTGCATAGTCCCAGAACCCGAGTGCCTTCCCGCCGGAGGGACCTTCCGTCCAGCGTGCATTCACGATCGTTGCGTCGTTCCCGTTTCCGCTCGAGTCGGGGACAGTGGCGCCTGCTCCGTCGAACTTCCAATCACCGGACAGCGCCTGCCCCGCCGCGGGGGCACGCACGCCGAACGTAATCACCGTCAGGAGGCAAACCACACCACAGGTGCTCAGGGGTCGCACAGCCATTTCCGATCCTTCCTCCGCTGTTTCGCCGAAGCTCGCCAGCGGTCATGTTGGGGCGTCTTCCTCGCGCCGGGTCGCCTGGCTCGATGCGAACGCGGCGGCGCGACCGGATCGCAGGTAACCATCTAGAGACGGAGCGCGGAGAGCGCGCCGCCCAGACAAAGAATGATCCCGAATGCGCGGAACCAGCGCAAGAACGAGGCCCGGCTCCGCAGAGGCAACCTCGCAAGGCGCTCCGAGGCCCAGATCTCAGCAGCTCGGGCCGGCGAGGTCGCCACAAAAACTCCCAGGGCCACAGCAACAGCGCTCAACAAGAGGTTGACTGCCGTTGTCATCGCTTTATCCAGACTGTGAACAGGCCATCTCGAAGGCCCCCAGCATCGCTGTGCCCATGTAGTTCACCTTTCAAGCGGAACTCGTTTGAGACAGCAGACGCATAAACCAGCGTTGCCCCCAAACAGCGGTCTCGCCCTGTACGTCGCTCACGTTAAGGCAATAGCGGAGTTAAGCTTCGTTCTGCATTTCGACCGCCGGCAGAACATCCCGATCGCGGGCGATCCATACATATATCGTCGGTAGCAGGTAGATGCTCAGCAGGAGGGCCGTAGTGAGGCCGCCCACGATAACGATGGCGAACGGCCTCTGCGAATCCGAACCGATGTCGTGCGACAGCGCCGCCGGCAGCAGGCCCAGTGTCGCGACAAGCATGGTCATCATGATGGGCCGCAGCCGCAGTACAGCGCCTTCTATGGCGGCCTCTTCCACCGTAAAGCCTCGCGCACGCCGCTGATTGATGTATTCGAGCATGATCACTCCGGTTTGGACCGAGACGCCGAATAGCGCCAGGAAGCCCACGCCCGAGGAGACGCTGAAGTTCGTGTGCGTGATCAGGAGGGCAAGCAGGCCGCCGAATGGCGCGAGCATCACGTTGACCAGAAGCAAAGCCGCCCATTTCAAAGAGCGAAACATCGTGTACAGAATGATGAAGATCAGCAGAACAGTCAGCGGCACAATGATGAACAGGCGTGCGCTGGCGCGTTTCGCACTCTCGTACTCGCCCTCCCAGTCGATGTGATATCCGCGCGGCAGTTGGACTTGCGCGTTTACTTTCCGTATCGCTTCTTCGACTGCGCCGCCGAGGTCGCGGTCGCGCACGCTGTACTTGACCGCAATGTACCGCTGGTTGCCTTCGCGGTAAATCTCGGAGGCGCCATCGCGCTGTTCGATTTTGCAGAGTTGCGCCAGCGAAACTCGCTCGCCAGTGGGCGACAGCAGGCGAATATCCTCAATCGCCTCCCGGGTGTCCCGGTACTGCGGCAGATACCGCATGACCAGGTCGTAGCGCGCCTCATCCTGCAGGACCTGAGTAAGCGCGTTGCCGCCCACCGCGGTTTGAATGGCATCCTGCACGTCCGCTACGTTGATCTGAAAACGCGCGGCCTGCTGGCGATCCACGGTGACGTTCAGATTCGGCTGGCCAAGGACGCGAAAGACGCCGAGGTCCTCAATTCCTTTGACCCCGCGCATGATCTTTACGATCTCGTCGGCCTTGTTTTCGAGAGTTTTCAGGTCGTCGCCATAGACCTTGGTGGCGAGTTCTCCCTTTACCCCGCTGACAGCTTCCTCCATGTTGTCCTCGATAGGTTGAGAGAAATTCCAAATCACCCCGGGGATCTTTTCGAGTTCCCGGTTCATGGCCGCGATGACCTCGTCTTTGTTCTCGTGAAACGCGGGCCGCCACTGTTCCTTCGGCTTCAGGCCGACGAAATACTCCGTATTGAAAAAGCCGGTGGTGTCCGTTCCATCATCGGGACGGCCCACCTGGCTGGTGCACTCGGTGGCCTCGGGAAACGAGCACAGGAGAATCCGCGCCTGATTCGCCAGCCGGATGCCTTCGCTCGGTCCGGTGCTCGGCGCGAGAGTACCGCGTACCCACAGGGCCCCCTCATCGAGATGAGGCAGAAATTCAGAGCCGATCGGGCCACCGAACGCGAGATACATCGTAACCAGAACGCTGGCCACACCCACCCCGAGGGTGACCCAGCGCATGTCGATGGCCCACCGGAGGGTACGGCGATACGTGAGCGTGAGCCAAATCATGACCGGGTTGTGCCACTCGCGCGCGGACCCGGCGAAAAACACGCTGGAGAGCACCGGCGCCACCAGGATGGAGAACAGAAGCGCCCCAAGCAGAGCAAACGCCACCGTCCAGGCCATGGGCTGGAATAACCGGCCTTCGACGCGCTGCAGCGTGAAGATGGGCAGGTAGGCCGTGATAATAATCGCGATGGCATAGAATACCGGGCGCTGGACCTCGTGCGCCGCCTCGAAGATCCTTTCTTTCGGGGTTCGCGCGTCTCCCCCATTGCGGTTGCAATGACGCACGATGTTCTCGACCATGACCACGGCCCCATCCACCACCATTCCGAAGTCCAATGCGCCCAGAGAAAGAAGGTTCGCGGGAATGCCCTTCAGCTTTAGACAGGTGGAGGCGAATAAGAGCGAAAACGGGATGGTTAGAGCGACGATGATCGCTCCCCGGAGGTTCCCGAGAAACAGCAGCAGAACGATCACTACGAGAATAATGCCTTCGGTGAGGTTGTGGAGGACCGTTCTCGTGGTATGGTGCACCAGATCGCTGCGGTCGATGAAGGGAACGATTCTCACTCCCCGCGGCAGGATGCGATCGTTCAGCTCTTCCACTTTCACGTGGAGTCCCCGCAGGGCGGCTTCCGCATCCGCGCCTTTGCGCATGGGCACCCACGCCGAAACGACATCGTCGTTGTCTATAATGCTGCCGTCCTCGCGGCGAATCGCGCGGGCGAACTGACCAAGGCGGATTTTGGGGCCCTGGGAGACCACGGCGATATCCTTCACGCGAAGCGCGGTGCCGCTTTTCGTGAGCAAAACCGTGTCCGCGATATCGGGCACATTCCGGACGAGCCCTACTTCCCGAACGTTGATTTGTTGCAGGCCGGCTTCGAGAAAGCTGCCCCCGGCATTGACGTTGTTATTGGTGAGCTGCTGCTCCACCTGGGCCAGACTCAACCCGTAGGAGATCAGCTTGTTGGGATCGACACGCACCTGATATTCGCGCGTCGGGCCGCCGAAGGTAGCGACATCCACGATATCCGGGACAGCTTTTAAGTTCTTCTCGACCACCCAGTCTTCGATGGACTTCAACTCCATCACGTCGTATTGAGGATTGGCGCTGTGGAGCGTAAAGAAGTAGATCTGGCCAACCGGGCTCCAGTCGGTTCCCATCTGAGGATTCACGCCCGGTGGCAGGGTGGCCTGGGAAAGACGCTCGAGGACTCTCTCGCGATTCCAGCCGTTGTCCGTGGCGTCGTCGAAAATCAGCTTCAGGTCGGACAGCCCAAAGATCGAGAACGAGCGCAGATGGGTCACTCCAGGGATGCCGTTCATCGCGGTTTCGAGCGGTATGGTGACCTGCTGCTCGATTTGTTCCGCCGAAATTCCCGGCCACTGGGTGATAATCTCAACATAGTTGTCGGCCACATCGGGATAAGCTTCCACCGGCAGATTGTGAAACGAAACGGCGCCCCACACGAGCAACAGGACGGCGACCGCGACAACCAGCAGGCGATTGTTGAGGGCGAAGTCGACGAGAGCGCGGATCATTACTGTTCGACGGTGTTCTGCAGCACCAGGGCGTTGGAGACCACCTGCTGGCCGGGCCGGAGCCCCGATCGGATTTCCTGCAGATCGCCCGCGAGCATGGCGCCGCCCGCCACTTCCACTCTCTGGTAGCGCGCGTTCCCGGCCGGCGTGTACACCCAGTCGCGGTCGTGCAGATGCAGCACCGCGCTTGCGGGAACGGTCGCGTGAGTCTCTTTCTGCAGGCCGTGGAACGTGGCCGTGGCGAACATCCCCAGCCGCAACATCCCGGGATTACTCACCTCGAGGCGAACCTTGGCGGTGCGGATGCTGGGATCGAGAATAGGGCCGATATTGGCGATTCGCCCCTTGAGGGTCAGCGCGGGATAAGCGTTCAGATGGATGTCGGCGAACTCGCCCAGGCGCACATACGGAAGATCGTTTTCATACACGTCGCACATGATCCATACGCTGGAGAGGTCGGTGATCGTGAACAGGTTGGGCGAGTTGTCCAGGGTTTTCACGCCGGCCGCCGCGGTCACGTTCTGTTCGGTGATCACGCCGGAGGCGGGCGCGAAGATGTCCACCAGCGCACTGGGATGATTGATGTCGGCGCCCAGCACGCGCAGGTGCTCGACGGCCGTTTCCACCGCGACCTTCGCTTTGATGTCGGTGTCCTGGGCCACTTCCAGATCCTTCTGCGCGATGGCGCCCTTGCCGTACAGGATGCTGGAGCGGTCCAGTTGCGCCTTCGCCAGCGTCTCGTCGGCGACGGCCTGGTGGTAGTCGGAGAAGGCCTGGGAGATGTCGTTGCTTTGCACCCTCATCAGGAGCTGGCCCTTGCGCACGGTGTCGCCGATGCGCGCGTGGATCTCCACCACGCGTCCGGAGGCCAGCGAGATCACCGGAATCTGGCGCGACACGTCGGGGCTCACCGCGCCGGTCACGTTCAACTGCGGCGCGGCGTCGTACTGGCCGGCCGTGGTCAGAGGGAACTGCTCAGGGTGATCCACCTTGACGAGACCGGCATCCGACTCATGTTCCACCTTTGCGGGCGGTGGCGCTTCGGCGGTGGTATCCGCCTTTCCGTCGCCACCGCAACCACTCAGAACAACGGACAGCGCCACGCACAGAATCACGCCGATTATCGAGCTTCGCGTCATTGCGTGAAAGCTTTGGTGGGGCGGGTTCTCAGCCCGCGCGGGACCCGCGCCGGAGCGTTTGGCAGAGCCCTGGCGATGCGGAGGTAAGAGCTCCGCGCGGGCCGGGAGTCCGCCCCACCTTGTGAGCAGCGGCCCGCTGAAGCCGTCGCTGTTTGTTGCGAAGCTCGGTAGAGCCGCACGTCTCATTGGATAGCCTCCCGGCCCACCGCGAGATTCAATTGACTCGCGGCGGTCAGATACGAACCGATCAGGTTCAGGTAATTCAGTTGAATGCTGCGGTAATCCTGTTGGGCCTGCAGGAAATCGAGCAGGGACGCGCCGCCGTGCTGATAGGCGAACGAAACCGTGTCCCGCACGCGCACCGCTTGTTGCAGGTATTTCGTCTTATACGGGCGGAGCAGCGTCAGGTTGCCGTTCAGCGTCTCCCAGGCGGAATCCACGTCGTTAAACACCTGCGCCCGGGTGGCGTCGCGAAGCCTCTCGTTGAGGCCGATATCCAGTTGCGTGCGCAGCTTCTCGCCCTGATTGCGGTCGAAGACGCGCAATGGAATGGTGACGCTGACACCGAGGTACGCCGGAATCGGCGGATTGCGCCCGAGGTCCACGCCGAACGTGGGGTCGGTGGAGCCATCGGCGACGGCCAGCTTGTGATCGGTCTGCGCTTTGTCCACCGCCTCCAGCGCCGCTTTCAAATCCGGCCTCGCGGTCAGGGCGATGGTCCGGAACTCTTCTTTGCCGGGGAGTCGCTCCGGAAAGTCGAAGGGACCGGCCACGTCGAACTGTTCGATGGGAGTTCGGTCATTCAGCAGCATCAGAAGCTGGATCTTCGCCGTGCGCAAGCTCACTGCGGCGGTCTGGACGTCGGATTCGTACTGCACCCGCTGCAGCTCCAGCCGGTCGAGATCCACCTGGGCGATGTCTCCGGCCGCGTAGCGGTCGCGGCTCACCGAGAGCAGCTTGTCGTAGTACCCCAGGTTCTCTCGCGCCAATGCCAGCACGGCTTTCGCCTGCAATGCCTGCACGAAAGCGCCGCGCAGGTTGAAGAGCAGGTTGCGCTCCAGATCGGCCTGCTGCGCTTCGGCGATGGCGGCGCCCTTCTGCGCGCTCTCCAGACGCAGTTCGCGCTTGTGCGCGCGCTCGTGGAGGTAGTTGCCGGAAACCAGCGGCAGGACGCTGGACAGGGGCTGGTATGGGTTGATGGTGAAAGGAGTGAGCTGGTCCAGGCTGGCCGTGAAATCCGGGTTGGGGCGCAGGTACGCGGTGATCTCTTCCGCCTTCGCCTCGTCGATGTTAATCTTCCCCGCGCGCAACGTCGGATTCTCCGCCTCGAACTTGTCCTTAATCTGTGCCCACGTGAAGGCCTGCTGGGCAATAACGGTTGGCGTCAGACAAGCCGCGAACAGCAACGCCAGACATACATGCGACCTCGAACACACTTCGCTCAACCCTCTACACTAGCCGCCTGGCGCGAACGGCCGCCACTATCTTTCGGCCATATCTTGCGATAGCGAATTGCTGCCGCTGCGTGTCCCTGTGGCCCAGGAATCCCGGTGCGGTACGATGGCTTTCTGGGGAGGCGATTGTGCTTAGACGAATGTCCGCGCTTCGGGTGCCCTGCCTGCTCACCGCCGGGGCAATTATCCTCATCGCCGCGGATCTCTCCTGGAAGAGTAAGCCGATGCCCGATTGGACCGAAGAGGACGCTCGTCAGATCCTTACCGATTCTCCGTGGGCCAGGACGGTGAAAGGGGTGATCGGCGCCCTGCAGACCGAGGATCAACGCAGGGAAGGCGGAAACATGGGAATGCCGCGCGGCATCGGCTACGACGGTCTGGCCGACGACAGACCCAGACCGGATCTCTCGAAGAATCCCCTCGACGATCTCGTCAGACCGGAGAGCAAGGTCCCCCAGGCGCGCCCATTAATTACATTGCAGCTCCGTTGGGAGAGCGCCCTCCCCATTCGCGTGGCGGAGCTGAAATCCCATGCCGTTGAGCCGCCCACGTCGGAGGGTGGGGGCGATGCCTATATCATGGCCGTCTATGGCATTCCCAGCGCCAACGTCAAGGGCGATCCAAAGAGTTTAGGGGAGCCTCTGAAGAGCCAGGCGGTCCTGAAGCGCGAAGGGAAGAAGGACGTGAAGCCATCGAGCGTCGAGGTTTTCCAGCGCGAAGACGGCCTGGTCATCGTGTACGTGTTTCCACTTTCCGCGGAGATCACGAAAAAGGACCAGCGCATCGAATTCGTTGCCCGGATTGGCCGGGTTGGCATCGCGCAATCCTTCGATGTCGTGGAGATGCAGTTCCAGGGCCGGTTGGAAATGTGAGATTCGATACACCGCAACACAGGCCGGCGCCACTATCTTTCAGCCATATCTTCGGATAACCATCGGGTATCTTCCGATCATTCGATTGCGAAGGCGGCACACAGCCGAACTAGAATGTAGGCAGGCGAACGGCGGCTTCATGGTGTCCTACTTACTTCGCGGCAGTCGCAGAGCGATTCTGACTCGGGCCGGTCTGATCATCGCGGTCGTGGCCTTCGCGGACTGGCGGATCGTGGATCCCATCCAGCTCGGCTTCCTGTATCTGTTGCCCATGCTGCTGGTAGGCGGCGTGTTGAACCGGTGGCAGATTGCCGCGGCGGCGGGCCTGTGTACGGTTTTCACGGAAGCCTTCGGCAGCGAGGAGTGGTTCAGAGAAACCGGCATACCGCGCAACATTCTGGTGTTTGCGGCATTCTTTATCACGGGGATGTTTTCGCGCGAGGTGGCACGAAGCCGCAAGCTCGAAGCCGAGCACCTGCACCTGATCGAGTCCGAGAGCGAGGCTCGCCGCGAGGCGGAAGAGCAGCTCAAGGTGCTGGTGGAGAGCAGTCCGGCCGCGATTCTCACCACGAATTCGGACGGCCACGTGTTGCTGGCCAATGACGCGGCACATCGGCTGCTGGCCGTTGATCCGGGCGCGCTTCCGGGCCGTTCCATCCGCCAATATATTCCTGCGCTGGTGAACGTCCCCAGCCCGGATCGCCATCGCGGGTCCTTCCGCACGGTGATGCAATGCCGCGGGCGAAGGCAGGACGGTGAAGTCTTCCTGGCCGACGTCTGGTTCTCCACGTACCACACCAGCGCGGGATCGCGCCTGGCGGCCATGGTGGTGGACACTTCCGAGGATCTGCGCACGCGCGAGGAGGTTGGACTGCACCAGTTGCTCACCGGATCGCGCATCCTGGTGGGCGCCGTTTCCCACGAGATTCGCAATATCTGCGGGGCCATCGCGGTGGTTCACGCCAATCTCGCGCGCAGTGGGGCGCTCGCCGGCAACCAGGATTTCGAAGCGCTGGGCACGCTGATCCGGGGCCTCGAGAAGATCGCGGCCATGGAGCTGCGGCAGACCGCGAACCAGGCCGCGGCGGTCGATCTGGGCTCCCTGATGGACGAGCTGCGCATCGTGATGGAGCCGTCGTTGCGCGAGAACGGGGTCGCCGTGGAATGGGAGATCGAGCCGGATCTTCCCCCCGTTTGGGCGGACCGGCAGAGCCTGATGCAGGTCTTCCTCAATCTGGTCAAGAACAGCGAGCGAGCGCTGCTCAGCCAGACACGGCGGGAGCTGACCCTCAGCGCGCATGCGGAAAAGCAGAGGGTGGCAGTGCGGGTGCGCGACACCGGCGGCGGCGTGGCTCATCCGGATCTGCTGTTCCGCCCGTTCCAGCAGCAGTCCAAAGCCACCGGACTCGGCTTGTATCTGTCGCGGGCCTTCATGCGTTCGTTCCGCGGCGACCTGCGCTACGAGCCCGAACCACACGGGTCGATTTTTGTTGTAGAGTTGTCGCCAGCGCCCTCCGGCGCGGAGACCGGCGAACATGGGCCAGGAAATTCGCATCCTGCTGGTGGACGACCACAGCCTGTTTCGGGAGAGCCTCAGCCGGCTGCTCGAAGCCGAGTCTGAACTGCGCATCGCGGGGAGCTGCGCCACGGCCTCGGAAGCGCTCGCCGTGATCGACCGGGAACCGGTGGATATCGTGCTTCTCGACTACGACCTGGGCGAGGAGCAGGGAACGCTGTTTCTCGACGAGGCGAAGCGCCGCGAGTTCGCCGGTCACATCCTGATGGTGACCGCGGGGATGAGCGATGCCGATACGCTGCGGGCGCTGGAGAGCGGCGCCGCCGGTATTTTCCTCAAGCACAGCCCGCCCGCGCAACTGGTGGAAGCGATCTACAAGGTGCGCAGCGGCGAGACGTGGCTGGACTCGCGGGCGGTGCGGTCTCTGGTGGCGGGGGCCAGCGGCAGAACGGAGGAGCATCGAACCGCGCAGCCATTGAACGCGCGCGAGCGCGCCGTGCTGAAGGGTGTGTTCGAAGGGCTGACCAACAAGGAGATCGCCGGCCGGCTGCAAATCTCCGAAAGCTCGGTGAAGGCGGTAATGCAGCAGCTCTTCTACAAGACCGGCGTGCGCACCCGCAGCCAGCTTGTGCGCATCGCCCTGGAGCATCATTCCCAGGACTGGCTGACAAGCGATCCGGGGTAATTTCAGGCGAACGGATTGCGGACAGCCAGCGATCCATACCGCCGCCAGCCGGCGAGATCTTCGCTCCACAGCACGGAGCACCCCAGTTCCTGTGCGCTGTTTGACGATCAGAGCATCCCACCACGCCATCATGCCGCCGCGCGAAACGAGTCCATGACCAGCCTGATGACGGAGGCGATTCGCGCCCTGATCGAGCGCGACGAGCAGGCTGCGAGAAACCCGCAACGGCCGCAAAAACGCGGCTGTCGCCGCGTGTCCGGGCATCCGCCCGGTGCAAGGCGATACAATCGCAATCGAAGGGCAATCTTAACGGCATTTGGAGTGGCACAAGGAGAGCATTAGTGAACTGCGCTCATTGCAGCGAGCCGATTCATCCCATCTTCGAGCAGGCCGCCGTTCGCGGTGTGCACTGGTATCACCTGCTTTGCAGTCCCGATTATCAGAGGTCCGTGGAACAGTATTGGGCGTCGCGTCCGGACCAGATCCCCATGCACGCGCACCTGGTGGACAACTGGGCCAGCGGCGTCCACGATTTTCGCGTCTATTACTTCTTCAGCAATCTGGTGGACCCCGGCGAAAGCGACCAATATGAGGAAGGCACCCTGGGCGTCGTTCCGTTGCGCCTTCCGAAGCTGTTGTTGAAGGAACGGCGCTATGACGAAGCGCTGGACCTGCTGCGCACGCAACTGGAGGCCAGCGGCTTCACCGTCTACCGCAACTACCACAAGAACCAGCCCTGGGACAACTGGCGCTTTGAGGACATTGAAGGGAAGGAAGCGCAGTACCCGCCGGTGTACGCGCCGCGCGCCGGATCGCCCGCGGCCGTGGTAGCCGATGAGGATGGCCACCTGCACTGCGGGCACTGCGGCGCCGTGCTCGGGCAGTTGCAGATGAAGTAGGGGAGGGGCCTGGTGTCCTGTCCGGGATCGATCCCAGCACAGGCCGGTGGGCTCAGCCTCTCGACGTGGGGTCGCGGGGCCCTCCGCGAATGATGCAAAGCTTACCCTTTACGAAACGCTCTAGCGAGCGGGGCCGGTTGGCTGGCTTTCCATCGCCACTCGCAGAATCCGGTTAATGCGCGTCTGGTAGCCTCTGCCGTGGCCTTTGAGCCATGCCAGCACGTCGGCATCGAGGCGGATAGTCAATTGCTTCTTCACGGGCGGCCACGCCGTCGTTGCTTTGCTGAAGAACTCATCTCCAAGCGGCGGAATGTCGGAATAGTCGATGGGCATGGCGTTCAGCCGCCGGGCCTCCGCCGGAGTGAGCCGCCGGGGCTTTTGGGGATCAAGCCGATAGCGTTTCATCGTATTGCCTCCGTTCGCGCTGGTTTGCCTTTCGTGCGGAAATCAGTCGAATGATTTTGCCACGCACGGTGTTGGCCACCACATAAAGCCGCCCTTCGATCATCCCGAGAGTCAGTCGCCGTTCCTCACCATAATCGCGGCGGGCGTCTTCTGCGTCCAGGCGGTGCGAGTCGAGAAAGACCCGGGCCGCATACTCGAACGGTACGCCATGCCTGGCGATGTTCTGCCCCGCTTTCCGCTCGTCCCATTCGAATTCCATTTCCAATGTAGCTCTCTGTGTAGTTACATGCAAGTCTAACACCGCAGGGGGGTATGGTTGAGCGGACGGGATCAAACACAGCGGAGGCCCACCGCCTAGGCGGCCTTAGGCGCGGCAGATCTGGGAAGGATGGCCGGGCCTCGTGGCAATGACTCACGCTGGCGAGAGCCGTAGGCAGCCCGACCAGGGGGTCAGGCCGCGGGCGAGGGCGCCCGCCCCACCAGAGGCCGCTACTCCACAGTGCCCCGGGGCTCGCGCCAGCCGCGGCGCCAGCGCACCGAGATGCGATGTATGCCCGCGGGCGGCGCCACTTTGACTTCCACCGGATGGAAGCGTCCATCCCGCCGGAGCTCACCCGGGCGATAGCCCAGAACGTACTGCGAGCGGATCTCCCGCTGGATGCGCTCCACGGCCCCCGCCAGTTCCCCCACGCGGTCCACGGCGATGTAGCGGCCGGAGAGGCCGTCGCACAGGCGGTCCAGCAGGCCGGGTCCCTCCAGGAGGCCCGGATAGGCGGGTGTGAAGCCGGGCTCCCGGATGTCCACCGCGTAGAGTTCAAGGTCCATTTCCTGCAACTGCCGCAGCACCTCGGTCTCCCTCCAGCGGCTGCTGTTGTCGCCGCCATCGGAGAGCACGAAAATCAGCTTGCGCGCGTTGGCGCCGCTGTTGGCATATCGACCGGCCATGTGCAGAGCATCGATCATCGCGGTGGTGCCGTGCGCGCGCGCATTCAACAGCGCGGCGGGGATCGCCGCTTCGTCGCGGGTCCATGCTTGCGCCAGTCGCGGCTGGTTTGAGAACGTCACCAGGGCAAACTCGTCGTCCTTCTGCGAAAGGCCGAGTAGTTCAGCCACGGCCTCGGCACAGCGCTCCAGCTTGCCGTTCATGCTGCCGCTGGTGTCGAAGACCACCACCATTGAGACCGGCGTCTGGTCTTCGCTGAACCAGGCGATCTTCTTCTCCGCGTGGTTCTCGAAGACCCGGAAATTCTCCTTTGTCAGACCGGAAATCGGGCGGCCGAGGGAATCCACCACGCTGGCGTTGACCAGCACCATATCCGAGGACACCCGGAAGCGGCTCGCCTCGCCCTCGTGGCTGTGCCCCTGGTCTCCGGCCACGGCCCCCGGAATCGCGGCCGCCAGCAGAAGGATGCCGATTCGCCCGATCATTGGTAGAAGTTATCACGCCGGAGGTTGGCCGGGACCCATCGGGAGTCACAAAAACCACAGGTAAAAGTACTGGCCACCGTACTCCCGCGAGGACACACTTGATTTATAAGTAAGTACTCACTTACAATAGGGACGTGGCCCGGACCGCTACCCAGAGCAACCGCATGCCGGCGCCGGATCGCCGCCGGCAGTTGATCGAAACGGCCCTGGACCTGTTTGCCCACAAAGGCTTCGGGGGGACTACGACGAAGGAGATCGCCGCGGCCGCCGGGGTGACCGAAGCGCTGATTTTCCGCCACTTCCCGTCCAAGCACGCACTATACATGGCCGTGCTGGATTTCAAGGTTCAGACCATGGGGTTGGCGGAGTGGCTGAAAGAGACGCAGAGCTGCATGGACCGGAACGACGATGCCGGTCTGGTGCGAGCGATTGTCAGCGGCATTCTGCGCGACTTTCGCGGGGATCCGCGCTATGAGCGGGTCAAGCTGTTTGCCGCGCTGGAAGGCCACGAGGTCGGCCTCGCGCACTATCGCCAGTTCGCGCTTCCGATCTACCAGTTGATGCGCGACTACGTTATCCGGCGGCAGCGCGAGGGAGCCTTATGGGATTACGACCCCGCCGCGATCATGGCGGCCGTGTCTGGCATGGCCCAGAACTACGCTGTCCTTACCTCGATGTTTGGCCTAGCTCCGGACCTGACCGACGAGCAGGTCATTGAGATCTTCACCGCAATTATCATGAACGGAATTCAGAAAAAATGATCCGGTTTGTCTTCCTATCGCTGTTGGCACTTTTGCTTTTCGCCGGAGGTTGTTCCAGGCAAAGCGTGGAGGCCGCCGGCGCGCGGCCCGCGGCCCAGACCATCAACATTTCCACGGCGCAGGCGGAAACACGGACGGTTCCGGCGGCGTTCGAGGTTACCGGCACGTTTGCCGCCGACGAAACCTCGGACATCGCGCCGCTGGCGCCCGGGCGCGTCATGGCCACGCCGGTGAACACGGGCGACTACGTCCGCGAGGGCCAGATCATCTGCGAGCTGGACCATCGTGACGCGCAGCTTCGCCTGGACCAGGCGCGCGCGCAACGGGACGAAGCCGCCTCCGCGCTTCGCCAGGCGCAATCGCGCATCGGGCTGGCGGGTGGCGCGAAGTTCGACGCCGGCGCCGTTCCCGAAGTGGCCGCCGCCCGCGCCAACTACGAATCGGCGGAAGCGCAGGCCCGCCTGGCCGCCGCCGACGCGAAGCGCTACGAGAATCTGGTGGCCAGCGGCGACGTTTCCCGCAGCGCCTGGGATCGCGCGCGCACGCAGCAGGAGACGGCGGAGGCGCAGGCCCACGCCGCGCGCCAGCAGTACGAGGCTTCGCTCAACGGGGCGCGGCAGGGCTGGGGCGGGGTGGAGATGGCCCAGGCGTCGCTGGAAGCGGCCGGGGCGCAGCTTGCGCAGGCCGAGAAGGCGCTGGCCGATACCGACATTCGCGCGCCCTTCGACGGCTACATCACGGCGCGGCCGGTGGCGGCGGGCGAGTTTGTCAGCTTCGCCAATAGGATCGCCACCATCGTGCGCATCGGAACCCTGAAGCTGCAATTGCAGGCGCCGGAACAGCGCGCCGCGCTCACCCGAGTGAGCATGGACGTGGTGGCGCGCGTGTCCGCCTACCCCGATCGCGATTTCACCGGCAAGGTGACGGCGGTCAACCCGGCCGTGGATCCGGCCTCGCGCATCTTCGTGATCGAGGCCCGGTTTGACAATCCCCGCGCGGAACTGCGCCCCGGCATGTTCGCCACGGCGCACGTGGTCCTGGCGGGCGGGGAGAACGCGGTGTTCGTTCCGCGCAGTGCCGTGATCCGGGACAAGACTACCGATTCCTGGCAGGTGTTCACGGTGGATCACGGCGTGGCGCACCTGCGCGTGGTGGTGGCCGGCGAAACTATCGGCGGCTCCATCCGCATCAACTCGGGGCTCAGCGGCGGAGAGGCTGTGGCCACCAGCGATCAGGGCGAGCTGTTCGACGGCGCGCCCGTGAAGGTGGTACACGATGTGGGGCAGGTTTCCAACCTGCAGGCCGATTTTCAATCGGCCAGAGGCGGGTTGGAAAACCCGCCGCAGGATAAAATCCTGCCCCACGGCTAGCGCGAGGTTTCATTCGCCATGCACAAGCTCGCGCAACTTTGTGTCCGCAGGCCTGTCTTCGCCACCATGCTGATTCTGTCGCTGGTGGTGGTGGGCGTTTTCTCCTACTTCAGCCTGGGCGTCGACCAGTATCCGAAGGTCGACATTCCCTCGGTGGCGGTGATTGTCGCCGATCCGGGCGCTTCGCCGGAAGAGATCGAGACGGAAATCACGAAGAAGGTGGAAGACGCGGTCAACACCATCAGCATGATCGACGAGGTTCGCTCCGTTTCATCGGAAGGGCAGTCGCTGGTGATCGTCCTGTTCGAGCTGGCCAAGAACGGCGACGTGGCCGCGCAGGAGATTCAGAACAAGGTGAATCTCATCGTCCCCGATCTTCCACAGAGCGCCAGGCAGCCGGTGGTGCAGAAGTTCGATCCCGACGCCGCACCCATTCTGCAGATTGCCGTGTCCGCGCCGCGCTCGCTGCGCGACGTGACCATGATCGCCGACAAGCAGATCAAGCAGAAGCTGGAGAACGCCAAGGGCGTGGGCGAGATCACCATCATCGGGGGCGCGCGTCGCGAGATCCACGTGCTGGTGGACCCGGACCGCCTGCGCGCCTGGAACCTGACCGCCGCCGACGTCTTCTACGCACTGCGGGTGCAGAACATGGAATTGCCGGGCGGGAACCTGAACGCCGGCGCGAAGGAGTTCACCGTCCGCACTGCCGGCCGCGTGGCCGACGCGGCGCAGTTCAACCAGATCGCGGTGGCGAACCGAAACGGCTACACCGTGAAAGTGCGCGATATCGGCTACGCCGAGGACAGCTACGAGGAACCGCGCAGCTCGGCGCGGCTGGACGGGGTTCCGGCAGTCACCCTGGTGGTGGCCAAGCAGTCCGGCGAGAATACGGTGGCCACGGCGAACGAGGTGAAGCAGCGCCTGCGGGAGATCGCGGCGGCGCTCCCGAAAGACGTTCGCGCTCAGGTGATCGGCGATCAGTCCGTGTTCATCCAGGCGTCCGTCGATTCCATCCAGCGGCACCTGGTGGAAGGCAGCATCCTCGCGGCTCTGGTTATTTTCCTGTTTCTGGCGAACATCCGCACCACTTTGATTGCGGCCATCGCGATTCCCACCTCCATCATTTCCGCGTTCGGGCTGATGGCGGCCATGGGCTTTACGCTGAATCAGGTCACCATGCTGGCGCTCACGCTGATGGTAGGCATCGTGATTGACGACGCGATTATCGTGCTCGAGAACATCTTCCGGTTTATCGAGGAGAAGGGGATGGCCCCATTCGAGGCGGCCGTGCAGGGCACCCGCGAAATCGGGCTGGCGGTGATGGCCACCACGTTGTCGCTGCTGGCGGTGTTCCTGCCGGTGGGCTTTATGGGCGGCATCGTCGGCCGGTTCATGAGCTCCTTCGGGTTCACCTCGGCGTTCGCCATCGCCGTCTCGCTGCTGGTCTCATTCACACTCACGCCGATGCTGTGCTCGCGCTTCGTGAAGGCTCCGGCCGCCGGCGCCACGGGCGGGCACGGCTCCAAGGATTCGTTCCTGTTCCGCCACCTTGACAGCATCTACACGCGCCTGTTGACGTGGTCGCTGGCGCACCGAAGGGCGGTGGTGGGGCTCAGCGTGCTGACGGTGCTCAGCATCTGGCCGCTGTTCGCCTTCGTGGGCAAGAACTTCCTTCCCGCGGACGACCAGTCGCAGTACAACGTGCTGGTGCGCGCGCCCGAGGGAAGCTCGCTGGCGGCCACCAACAACGTCGCCGAACAGGTTTCGCGGGAAATCCGCCGTCTGCCCGGCGTGCAGCATACATTGGCCACCGCGGGCGGGAGCGCCGACAAGTCGGTGAACAACGCGAAAATCTATGTGAAGCTGACCGATATCGACCAGCGCCCGCTTTCGCAGCAGGATCTCATGCAGCAAACTCGCGAGCTTTTGAAGAGGCTCCCGCCGGAGATCCACAGCAGCGTCGAGCTGGTGAGCGTGGTTGGCGGCAGCCAGAGCAACGCCGACATACAGTTCTTCATTCAAGGCCCCGATCTGAAGAAGCTGGCGCGCTATTCCGACGAACTGCTCGCCAGGATGAAGACCATCCCCGGGCTGACCGACGCCGACACCACGCTGCGCAGCGGAAGGCCGGAGGTGCGGCTGGATGTGGACCGCGCCGGGGCGGCCGATCTGGGCGTTTCCGTCGCCGATATCGAGCAGGCTCTCAACACGCTGGTGGCCGGCCAGGTGGCCTCCACGTTCAACGCGGGTGAGGACCAGTACGACGTGCGCGTGCGCGCTCAGGAGCAGTTTCGCGGTAGCGTGGAAGGGCTCGCCAGGATGACCGTGCCCTCGACGAAGATCGGCTCCGTGGGCCTCGACGAGGTGGTGCACGTACAACCAGGCACCGGACCGTCGTCCATCAACCGGCTGGGACGGCAGCGGCAGGTGACGCTTTCCGGCAACGTGCTGGCGGGCGGATCGCAGGCGGCCATCCTGAGCCAGCTCGCGCAGTTCGCCAAAGACCTCGGCATGGAGCCCGGCTATAGCTTCGGCGCCACCGGCATTTCCAAGGAATTGCGGCGCACCGGGTATTATTTCGCGCTGGCGTTTTCGCTGACCTTCATTTTTATGTACATCGTGCTGGCGGCGCAGTTCGAATCCTTCATCCACCCCATCACCATTCTGCTGACCCTGCCCCTCGCCGTGCCTTTCGGCATAGTGGCGCTGCTGATCGCGGGACAAACTGTGAACATCATGACCGGTCTCGGGCTGCTGCTGCTGTTCGGCATCGTCAAAAAGAACGCGATTCTGCAGATTGACCACACCAAAGGCTTGCGGGCTTCGGGGATGCCGCGCTACGAAGCCATTCTCCAGGCCAATCGCGACCGGCTGCGGCCCATCCTGATGACCACGATGGCGCTGGTGGCGGGCATGTTGCCGCTGGTGATTTCGCGCGGCACCGGCGCGGCGACGAACCGTTCCATCGGCGTGCTGGTGGCGGGAGGACAAACCTTGTGCCTGCTGCTGACGCTGCTGGCCGTTCCGGTGTTCTATTCGCTGTGGGAAGACCTCGGCCAGTGGGTGTCGTCACGGCGATGGCGCAAGACGGCGCCGGCGGGAGAGGTGGTGGTGCAATGAAACGCGTCCTTTGGTTCACGCTCGCGGCCTGCTGCGCGTTCGGCCAGGCGGTGCAGGTGGAACCGCTGAAAGAGGTGGAACTCCAGCCGAGGGTGGGCATCCTGACCGAGACCACCATCACGCTGCCGGAAGTGATCGAGCGTGTGCTGGCCAGCGACCGCGATCTGGTCATCTCGCGCATCGAGCGCGAAGAAGCCGGCTACAACGTCAGCGCCGCCAAAGGCGTCTACGATCCCGTGGCCGGGCTCAAGGCCTACCACACCCGGCAGGTGTCTCCCGTCGCGTCCATTCTGCAGGGCTCCATCAGCGGCGAGCTGACCGTGACGGAGCTGAACGCCACCCCGCAGATCAGCGGCCTCTCCCCGTGGCTGGGCGGCTCGTATTCGCTCGCCTTTTCCAATTCGCGCGAGCAGAACGACAGCCCGTTCAACACCTTCAACCCGATGTACCCAACCGCGGTGAGCCTCAACCTGACCCAGCCGCTGTGGCGCGGGCTGCGCTTCGACGAGAACCGGCATCGCATACAGGTGGCCCGCAAGAACCAGCAGTTCAGCGTGCAGCAGCTTCGACAGCGGACCATTCAGGTGGTCACTCAGGCGGTGCAGGCGTACTGGGAGTTGAACTACGCCTGGCACAGCTTCGAGGTGCAGACCGAGGCGGTCCGCCTGGCTGAGCGCCAGTATGCGAGCAATCGGCGTCTGGCGGAACAGGGAATCCTCGCGCCCGTGGACGTGGTGGCCGCGCAAACGCAGGTAGCCATCTTCCAGCAGCTTGTGTTCGGCGCGCAGCAGGCGCTGACCCAGGCCGAGAACAACTTGAAGTCGCTCATGCTGCCCAACCGCGACGACCTGCTGTGGAGCGCCGCGCTGATTCCGGCCACCGAGGTGAAGACGGACGTGACGCCGCCCGCCCTCGCGGACGCGGTGAGACAAGCGCTGCAATCGCGCCCGGAGATCGCCGAGACCGCGCTGAGCCTCGAAGTGAATAATCTGGACGCGCGGCTGAGCCAGGAACTGGTCCGGCCGAGGGTTGACGCGTTCGCCAGCCTCACCGCCGCGGGCCTTTCCGGACAACCGGTGCCGCAGAGCACGAATCCGCTGGCGGCGTTTTTTCCGCCCGGCACCGTTCTCATCCCGCCGCTGCTGGTGGGCGGCTACGGCACGTCGCTGAGCAATCTGGCAGCGGGGAACTTCCCCACGGCGCAGGTGGGATTGCAGGTTTCGCTGCCCTTGCGGAATCGGACCGCCGAAGCGCAGGAGGCGATCTCCGCCGCCGAGGGCCGCCGCCTGCGTGCTTTGCAGGATCAGGTGGGGATGGCCGTCGAGGCCGACGTGCGCAACGCACTGCAGGGGGTGGAATCGGCTCGCTCGCGGCTGGACGCAGCCACGCTGGCGCGCCGTTCGGCCGAGGAACAGCATGCGAGCGAACAGCGCCAATTCCAGGCCGGTACCTCCACGGTGTTCCTGGTGTTACAGCGCCAGTCGGATTTCATCGCCGCCCGCAGCCGCGAGGTGCGCGCCCGCGCGGATCTGGGCGAGGCCGTCGCGAATCTCGACCGGGCCACGGCGGGCACGCTGGAAGCGCACGGGATTCGGCTGGCGGACCGGTGAGCGGGGCTCCCCGGTAAACTCAAGAGATGGCACGTGCTGGTTCGAACGTGGAGGATGAGAGACGAACGGTAGCTCGACGCGCTGCCCGGTTCACCTCTGAGGACATCCATCGTGCGCTTTTCCCCGACGGGCAGCCGAAACGGCGCACGGTCGACGACATGAAGGAAGGCATCCGGCGGCGCACCCGCGAACGTAGGTGGCGCCCTTAATACCGCCGTCTTCGATCAGCGGCGACGCTCGATCTCAATGGGCCGGCGGTCGCGACCCTCGTCTGTTCACGCTATCCACTCCCAATCCTCGATGCTGATGTGAGCCTGGTTGAGAATACTGCGCAGAGTGCCTACGGGGATCTCGGGCTTCCTGGGCGCGATTACCGTATCGACGACCTCGCCGATCCGCCGGACGAACTTGACGTGGCTCCCCTTCTGACTTGTCTCGAGGAACCCGACTGCTTCGAGCCGGCGCCTGACTTCTCGGAAGGACAGCGGCCTAAGGGCCTGTTAGGAAATAACATTTCCAATTGAGAATGTTTTGGGCTATGCTGGTGAGGTGGGAAACCTCACTGGAGTCGAGCAACGCTTCTCCGCGGTGCGGGACCTTCTGGACGAACG
>JBEKPY010000071.1:0-32955 GCA_049520275.1 Bryobacteraceae bacterium | reverse complement strand
CAGAATGTGCGTATGATGGAGGATTCCTTTGTGGGGCGGCCAATCCTGGCCGCCGCCGCGTTTCCACGCGGCGCCAAGCCGGCTTGAAAGCCGGCTGCGGGCAGGATTGCCCGCCCCACAAAACTCAGAGAATCAACCACTTGCCAGACAGGCTCAAAAGTTAAGTGCCATTGGGCCCTCGGCCTGCGCGGGGCTCTCAGCCCCGCCAGTCGTTTTCATCCGGTCCGTGGCCGGCAGGCCATGTCCAACACGCGGCGAGAGCCGCGTTCTTGCGGAACCCGGCGAACGTGGCGGCCTCCCCCGGCTCTCCGCCAGACTACGGGTGCCTCCACTCCTGCGCCGCACACAATGGCCCAACATTCCCGAGCCGCGCGCGTGCGCAGCCACTCAAGCCTGGTCGCCGCCTCACGCCATGCGGCCGTAGGCACTCCGGAAATACACCAGCGGCGCGCCTTCGGCGATGGAAGCCGCCACCATCTCTCCCACCAGCACCGAGTGATCGCCCAGTTCGATAACGTTGACCAGGCGGCATTCCATGGTCGCCAGCACGCCCGGAATCAGCGGCGCTCCGGTCTCCCCCGCAAACCAGGTCTGGTCCTCAAAACGGTTGTCGATGCGCCGGGCGAAGGCCTCGGAAAGCGGCTCCTGGCCGGAGGCCAGAATGTTCAGGGCAAAGAACATACCATCGCGAAAGTGACCCAGCGCCTGGCATTGTTCACTGATCGAGATCAGCACCAGCGGCGGTTCCAGCGACACAGAAGCGAACGAATTCACGGTCAGTCCGTGCGGCGCGCCATCGGAGGCGCGCACCGTGGCGATGGCCAGCCCGGTGGCAAACTGCGCGCACGCCCGGCGAAAAAGTTCCGCATTCACCGGCGAGAGTTCTTGTTTCGGCCTTGACAACGGTTTAACCCCAATCTTATCATGAGGTTTGCTGGCTGGCGCGGCGCGGGACAGGAGGGGCTCCCTTGATCAAGCTGGATATCATTAACGAAGTAGTCAACAAAACCGGCATTACCAAGACCAAAGCAGAGATGGCCGTCGAGACTGTTTTCGAAAGCATGAAACGGGCTCTGGCCAACGGCGAACGCATCGAGTTGCGCGGCTTCGGCATCTTCAACGTCCGGCCGCGAAAAACCGGCATCGGCCGCAATCCGCGGACCGGCGCCGAGGTGGCCATTCCGCCGGGCAAGGCGGTTCGCTTCAAACCCGGCAAGGAATTGCAGACGTTGTAACGCCGGGTGCCAGGCGTTCTGTGTACCCGTCCACTGCTGGCGGCACGCTCGGCGAGCCGCTCGATCTCCCGCGAATTGTCGTGAAGCAGCGGCTGTCCCTGCATATCGCGCTGCTGGCGCTGACGCTGCTCACCACCACGGTGGTGGGAAGCGGGCTCGGCCTCAGCTTCCGCGAAAATCTCCCGCTGACCCTCGACACTTTCTGGAATACTCTGCTGCGTTTGCCCGCCGAGCCGTCCCTGCTGTGGATCGGCCTGCCGTATTCGTTGACCCTGCTGTGCATTTTGTTTGCGCATGAGATGGGCCATTATCTGGCCTGCCGGCGCTACGGCATCGACGCGACCCTGCCCTATTTTCTTCCGTTCCCCAGCATGCTCGGAACGCTCGGCGCGTTTATTCGAATTCGTTCGCCCATTTACACGCGGCGCGCGCTCTTTGATGTCGGCGTGGCCGGGCCCATCGCGGGATTCGTGACGCTGCTGCCGGCGGCGGTGATTGGCGTGGCTCTTTCGCGCACCGGCCCCGGCGCGGCGTTGCACGGCGACTTTGTGTTTTCCACGCCGCTGCTGCTCCGCGCCGTCGAGGCCCTGCTGTTTCCGCACGTGCCCACGCGGGATATCTATCTGCATCCGGTGGCGCGGGCGGCATGGGCGGGATTATTCGCCACCGCGCTGAACCTCATTCCCATCGGCCAGCTCGACGGCGGCCACATCGTTTATGCCTTCTTCGGCCGCTGGCATAAAATGCTGTCGCGCGCCTTTCTGCTTGTGCTGGTGGTCATCGGCTACAAGGCGGATTCGTGGATATGGTGGGTGTGGGCGGCGCTGTTGCTGTTCGTGTTGCGGCACCCGGTGATCTGCGACGAATCCGACCTGGGACCCGCGCGAGTAAGGCTGGGCTGGGCCGCGCTGCTGATTCTGATCCTCTCCTTCACTCCCGTCCCCGTGCGCGAGATCGAGCACGGGACCCGCGGCGACAGCCACGTCACTCGCCTGGCCCCGCAAAAACGCGGCTGGCGCAGCGTGTCCCATGTCGCGCTCGGCTCCGCGCCTGGCATGATCTCCGCTTAACGGTGGTCGAAGCGGGACATAACGGCCGACGCTGCTTCGCGCCTGAGGTGTCGCCGCGCTGCCGCCATGCGGGTGCACGACATGAAAGTGCATATTGCCAGCGGCCACGGCCTGGATTCGCCAGGGACACGCGGCGACCAGCCGCGTTTTTGCTGGGCCAGGCGAGTACGCGGCTGCCGCCGCGTGTCCCTGAGGCCTGGGGTATTGCTACGTTCGGACGACCGGGGATTTCGGCCAAATCGCTGCTGCTTGCACTTCTATGTCGCCGCGCTGCCGCCATGCCGCCCTGTTGACAATCAACAGGAATCACGGTATCCTGCTGTTGGATGTCTACAGAAGAGACCAGAACCGACGTCCTGCAGGGCACCCTCGACCTGCTGGTGTTGAAGACGCTGGAAACCATGGGCCCGCTGCACGGCTGGGGCATTGCCCGCCGCATCGAGCAGGTTTCCGAAAACACGTTGCGCCTGAACCAGGGCACGTTGTATCCCGCGCTCGTTCGCCTGGAACAACGCGGGTGGATCCGTTCGAAGTGGGGACTCTCCGACAATCAGCGCCGGGCGCGCTTTTACGGCCTGACCGCTAAGGGCAGGAAGCAGCTCGCGCTCGAGGAGACGCGCTGGGACCGCATGTCCGCAATTATCAGCCGAGTCCGCCAGCCGGTCCCCGAGGGAGGCGCGTCATGACGTGGATAGCCGTGTTCCTGAGCCGGTTGGTTGCCCCGTTCCGGCGCCGCAGGCTGGAGAGCGAACTGGACGACGAGCTTCGCTTTCATCTGGAGATGGAGACCCAGGAGAACATCCGCCGCGGGCTGAACGCCGAGGAAGCGCGCTACGCCGCGCGCCGCAGTTTCGGCGGCATCGAGCAGACCAGGGAGGCCTGGCGCGACCGCCGCTTCCTGCCACGGGTGGAAGCGTGGGCGCGGGATCTGCGCCAGGGAGCGCGAATGCTCGCCCGCAGTCCCCTGTTCACGGCATTCGCCGTCGTCTCGCTGGCGCTGGGCATCGGCGCAAACACGGCCATCTTCACCGTCCTACACGCGCTGGTGCTGCGTCCGCTCCCCTACCCGGAGCCGCAGGAACTAATCAAGCTCTGGGAAACGTCCATGTGGCAAGGGCAGGCATGCTGGACCCCGGCCTCGGTCCCGAACCTGCTGGACTGGCGCGAGCAGAACCGGGCGTTCGAGGAGATTGCGGCCTTCACCGTCGGCGGCATCAACCTGGCGGGACATGGCGAGACCCTGCGCGTCCAGGCGGCGAGCGTCGAGGCGGAGGTCTTCCCGGCACTGCGTGTGAGACCGTTTCTCGGCCGGACCATCCTGCGGGAAGAGAACGTTGCGGGCAGGGACCTTGTTGCGGTGCTGAGCCACGGCCTCTGGGAGAGGCGTTTCGGAGCGGACCCGGCCATCGTCGGCCGGAAGGTGACCATCAACGGCGCAGCGTACACGGTGATCGGGGTGATGCCGCCGTCGTTCCAGTTCCCTCCGCGCTCCGGTGCGGAGCTGTGGACGCCGCTCGTGTTCAACCAGTACACGCGGGCGGCGCGGGGGAACCACTGGCTGGAAGCGATCGCGCGGCTCAAGCCCGGAGTCTCGCTGAGCGCCGCGCAAGAGCAGATGGATGCCATCGCGCACCGGCTTGGCCAGCAGTATCCGGAGCACCGGATTCAGGGCGTGCGGGTGCAACCCCTGCACGGCGAAACCGTTCAGGGAACCGCGCAGGTGCTGCTGGTGCTCTCCGGCGCCGCGGGGCTGGTTCTGCTGCTGGCTTGTGCCAATGTCGCCCACCTGGTGCTGGCCCGTATCGCCGGGCGGCGGCGCGAACTGGCCGTCCGCACGGCGCTGGGTGCTGGCCGCTGGGGCATCGTGCGTCTTTTGCTGATGGAGAGCCTGCTGCTCGCGGCGGCGGGCGGAGTAGCCGGTTATTTCGCGGCGCGACAGGCCCTGCACTTGTTGCTCGCGCTTGCCGCCGGCCGGCTGCCGGCCGGAATCCCCATCCAGATCGACGGCGCCGTCCTGTGGTTCTGCATTGTCATTTCCCTTCTCTCCGCCGCGCTTGCCGGGCTCATCCCCGCGCTCGGAAGCAGCCGGATCGATCTGCAAACCGCGCTCAAGGACGCCGCCATCTCCCGCGGGGGCGCTCTGCCACGCGGACTGAGTCCGCTGATGGTCGGCGAGGTTGCGCTGGCTCTGGTGCTGGTGATCGGGGCGCTCCTGCTGTTAAGAAGCCTGCGCAATCTGGATCGCTTCGATCTCGGGTTCCGGCCCGAACGAGTGCTGACCATGAAGCTGGCCTTGCCGGAGACGTGGACCGCGGTGCAGGCAACGGCGTTCTACCAGCACGCCATCGAGAAGGCCTGGGCCATTCCAGGAGTGAGCCGCGCGGCCGTGATCAACCTTGTCCCGGTGCAGAGCAGCCACACCGGTTCCGTATTCACCATCGACGGCCGGGAACCACCGCCGCCGGGGTACGAGCCGGCCGCGGAGATCCGCGCCATCAGCCCCGAGTACTTCCAGGCGATGGGGATTCCGCTGATCGCCGGCCGGTCATTTCGTCCGGATGAGCTGCCCGACCAGTGGAGGTTGGCGCTGATCAATCGTTATGCCGCGGAACAGTACTTCCCCAACGAGGACCCCGTGGGAAAGAGGATCGCCTACGGGACCGGCTCCGGGCGGGAGGGCTGGCGGACCATCGTCGGCATCGTCGGGAACGTCCGAGAGGCAGGAGCGCAGAGCCCCGTCCCGGCGGTGATCTACTCGCCCCTGGGCCATCCTGTGTGGACCGCGACAACCATGAGTCTGGTGCTGCGAACGTCGGTGGAACCGGCCGCCGTCACCGGCATGGTGCGCCGCGGCATGCGCGAGCTCGATCCCGATGCCGCCGTCTTTCGGGTCCGCACCATGGACGAGGTGATTGCCGATTCGGCGGCCGACACGCGGCTGCTGTCCCATCTGCTCGCCATCTTCAGTGCGCTGGCTCTGGTGCTGGCGGCGGTGGGCGTGTATGGGGTCATGTCCCACCAGGTTTCCCAGAGCACGCAGGAGATCGGCGTGCGCATGGCCCTGGGCGGGAGTCGCAGTGGGGTGCTGGGCCTTGTTTGCCGGCGCGGTCTGCAAAATGCGCTGGCCGGCACGGTCCTCGGTCTGGGATGGGCCACCCTGACCAATGGAGCAATGCAGCACTACGTCATCGGGATGAAGGCAATCGACGCCGGAACGTACCTGGCCGCGGCGCTGGGAACGGTGGCAGTGGCGCTTGCCGCAAGCCTCCTGCCCGCCTGGCGAGCCTCGCGCGTGGACCCCGCGGTGACGTTGCGCAACGAATGAGATCAGATCCCGCGGACGCGCGGACGACGCCGAGCGATTCGTCCGCGCCCGGCATGCCAGCGCAGCCGGCGGTTCGCCAGCATCGCGAAGGCGGCGCGCAGGAAACTGCGACTGCTCGACGACGCCGAGAACCTGGAGGACATCGCGGCGGTCCCGGGAAACAGCATCCCAATCAACGATTATCATTAACGGGGTGATGAAACGCGTGCCAAACAAAGATCGGCTTCCACCAATCCATCCGGGAGAGATCCTCCGCGAGGAGTTTCTGGCCCCTCTCGGCATGTCCTCCCATGCGCTGGCTCTGGCCCTTCGCGTACCGGCTACGCGCGTCAATGACATTGTCAACGAAAAGCGCGGCATAACGGCGGACACCGCCTTGCGCCTGGCACGCTACTTCGGCACGACATCCCGGTTCTGGATGAACATGCAGGCTTCCTGGGAGTTGGAAGTAGCGGAAGATCAGCTCAGCAAGACGGTGAGACGCGAGGTGTTGCCCAGAACCGCCGCGTGAGGCCCCTTTATTCTCTGTGCCGCCGGATCCGCACCAGGTCCGCGAACGACCGCAGCCCCGTGAACGCGCTCACCTTGGTCCCCTCCACGTTGGCCCAGCGCACCGGCACTTCGACGGCCGGCACGCCCAGCAGGCGCGCGATGTACAGGTCCTCCACGTCGAAGCTGAAGCCGTCAAGCCGCTGGCGCGAGAAAACTTCGCGGGCGGCGCTGGCCCGGTACAACTTGAACCCGCACTGCGTGTCGCGAAAGGGCAGCCCCGTCACCGTCCGCATCACCACGTTGAAGAAGCGTCCGGACAGCTCGCGCAGCAGGGACTGGTGTACCGACACAAGGGAGCGGTCCACGGCGCGCGATCCGATGGCGATGTCCGCCCGCGCTTCGGTGGCCGCCGCCACTAACCGCGCCGCGTCCTCGATGGGAGTGGACAAATCGGCGTCGCTGAACAACACCCATTCGCCGCGCGCCTCCAGCATGCCGTGCCGCACGCTGTAGCCCTTTCCGCGATTGCCGGGATTGTTCAGCAGCCGCAGACGCGGGTGCGCGTCCCGCAGGCTCTCCACCAGCGCCGCCGTGCCGTCCGTCGAGCCGTCGTTCACGACGATCAGCTCGCGGAACTCCAGGGACTGCGCGTCCAGCCACGCCAGCACGCGGCCCAGTGTGGCCGGCAGTCTCTTCGCCTCGTTGTAGGCGGGGATGACGACGGACAGTGAGGTCAAAAGGCATTATATCGACGAGCGCGATTTATAATGCAGTTACGTGTCATTGGAAGACGATCTTCTCAAACAGCGGCATGACCGCATCGCGCAGATCGAGGCGCTGGGCTTCGCGGCCTACGGGCAGCGCTTCGACTTCACCCACACTGTCACCGATATCCTGCGCGATTACGGCGCGAAGAAGGCCGAAGAACTGCAGCCGGATGTCAATGTCGCGCGCGTCCACGTGCGCATCGCCGGGCGCGTGCAGACCATCCGCCGCATGGGCAAGGCCGGTTTCGCGCACCTGTTGCAGAACGGCGAGAGACTCCAGGTCTACATCCGCCGCGACGCCGTGGGCGAGCGCGATTTCGAGCTCTGGCAGTTGCTCGACATCGGCGACATCGTCGGCGTGGAAGGCTATCTGTTCCGCACGAAAACCGGCGAGCTGAGCGTGCACGCCGAGCGCCTGTATTTCCTCGCGAAGACGCTGCTCAACATGCCCGAGAAGTGGCACGGGCTGGAGGACGTGGAGATCCGCTACCGCCAGCGCTATCTGGACCTCATCGCCAATCCGGATTCGCGCAGAGTATTCGTCACCCGCGCGAAGACCATCGCCTCGTTCCGCCGGCAACTGGAGTCGCACGGGTATCTGGAAGTGGAAACGCCCATGATGCAGCCGCTCTACGGCGGGGCGGCGGCGCGGCCGTTCGTGACCCATCACAACACGCTCGACCTGGATCTGTACCTGCGCATCGCGCCGGAACTGTATCTGAAGCGCCTGGTGGTGGGCGGCTTCGAGCGCGTCTACGAGATCAATCGCAACTTCCGCAACGAGGGCATCTCCACCCAGCACAACCCCGAATTCACCATGCTGGAGTTCTACCAGGCCTACACGGATTACCTGGGCATGATGGACCTCTCGGCCGAACTGCTGAAGCAGGCGGCCATCGACGCCACCGGCTCGGCGGTTGTCGAATACGACGGCCGTCAGCTCGATTTCGGCAACATCCGCCGCGCGACGATGCGCGAGATCGTGGGCGACGCGTCGCTGGCGGGCCACGCGCTGGTGGACCGATTCGAGAACGAGTTCGAGCACACGCTGACGCAGCCCACCATCGTCTACGACTACCCGGTGGAGGTCTCGCCGCTGTCGAAGAACAAGCCCGGCGATCCCGGCTTCGTGGAGCGCTTCGAGATCTTCGCCGCGGGAATGGAGATCGGCAACGCCTTCACCGAGCTGAACGACCCGCAGGAACAGCGCCGCCGCTTCGAAGCGCAGCTCGAGGCGCGCGCCCAGGGCGACGAAGAGGCGCACCAGATGGACGAGGACTACGTGCGCGCGCTCTGCTACGGCATGCCGCCGGCCGGCGGCGAGGGGCTGGGTATCGACCGCATCGTCATGCTGTTCAGTAACTCGAAGTCCATCCGCGATGTCATCCTGTTTCCGCTGCTGCGGCCGGAGGGCGAGATCGGCATCGCCCGCCGCTTGCGCGAACTGGAAGGCTGAGCCAGCCATGCAGAATGTGGCGCAGGCTTTTGTGGGGCAGGCCCGCGGCCTGCGGCGGCCTCTCAGGCCGCCCCCCGCGGGGTCGAGTAAGTGAGCGCCATGCCGACATTTGAGCTTTTCGTCGCGGGCCGCTATCTGCGCGCCAAACGCAAACAGGCGGTTATCTCCGTGATCACGGTGATCTCCGTGGTGGGCGTGGCCGCGGGCGTGATGGCGCTGGTGATCGCGCTGGCCATCAACAACGGCTTTCGCAACACCCTGCAGCGCAGCCTGCTGGGCGCCACCGCGCACGTCATGATCCTGGAGAAAGCTCCGCAGTATGGAATTGGCAACTGGCGCGACCTCGACCCGCAACTCCGCCGCATCCCGCACGTGATCGCCGCGTCGCCCTCTCTCTACGGCGTGGTTCTCGCCTCCGGGCCCATGCAATCGTCGCAGGCCGTCCTGAAAGGCATCCCGCTCGACGCCGCGCCGGACATGCTGCGGCATCTGAAGGAAGGCTCGTTCAACGAGCTGAAGACCGGCGATGGTCTGCCTGGCATCGTCCTAGGCTCGCGTCTGGCCCAGAGCACCGGCATGCTGCCGCACAGCGTCGTCAACATCCTCAGCCCGCAGGGCGAGCTGACGCCGTTCGGTCCCCAGTTCACGCGCTTCCGCTTCCGCGTGGTGGGCATCTTCGAAAGCGGCTTCTCCGACGTGGATTCCCAATATGCCTTCGTGTCGCTGGCCTCGGCCGAACAGGTCTTCTCCACGGACGCCGTGAATGCCATCGAGCTGCGGCTGGACGACATCTACCAGGCGCCCCAGGCGGCCGCCGCCGCGGAGAAGATGGTGGGATCGAAGCTGGTGGCCACCACCTGGATGGAGCAGCTTCACGGCATCCTGAACGCGCTCAAAATGGAGCGCATCGTGACCGCCATTACCATCGGGCTCATCGTGCTGATCGGCGCGCTGAACATTCTCATCACCCTCACCATGATGGTGATGGAGAAGAACCGGGACATCGCCGTGCTCATGTCCATGGGCGCGCGGCGGGCGCAAATCCGGCGCGTGTTCATGCTGCAGGGTGTGCTGATTGGCGCGGTGGGGACGGCCATCGGGCTGGCCTCCGGCTACACGCTCTCGTTCCTGGCGGATCACTACCGCTGGCTGCGCCTGGACGCCGACGTCTACGCCCTGAGCTACGTGCCCTTCGCGCCGCGCCCGCTGGACGGCGTCTGGATCGCCGCCGTGGCCCTCGTCATCAGCTTCGCCGCGACTATCTACCCGGCCACCTCGGCCACGCGCGTCGCCCCCGCCGAAGCACTGCGGTATGAATAGGAAGGCCAACATGCCGGCAACGCTCGGAAAAAGCCCGGCGCACGGGATGCGGAACAATCCGCACGACTGGCGGATAGAAGACTTGAAAGCTGTCGCGGACCGGTACGGCATCCAATACCGGCAGCAGGGAACCAGTCATGTTTCGTTCCGGGACGCAAGAGGAAACATGCTCAGCGTCCCCGCCGCGCGCCCCGTGAAGCCGGTATATGTCCGGCTGTTTGTGGCGTTGATCGCGCAACAGGAGGAACGCAATGAGTGATGATTTGAGGCTCGAAAGATATCCGTTCATGGTGCGTCCCCTGGCCGAGGACGAAGGGGGCGGCTATCTGATCGAATACCCCGACATTCCCGGATGCATATCGGACGGCGAGACGATCGAAGAGACAATCGCCAACGGCCGGGATGCCCTCAGGTCCATTCTACTCACCATGGTGGAATTCGGGGATCCGATCCCCGAGCCAGGCACTCCGCGGCCCCTTTCCGGCAGCGCTATCGCCGACATAAACAGCAGGCTCGAAGACATCAGGAAGCTCGTGAGTGGCGGTGACCGCTCCTGAAGAACCCGGCGGCAAACAGGCGGCCCGCGGCGGGGCTGATTGGCGCGGTGGGGACGGCCATCGGGTCCGAATTACCGCTAGGCGCGCCTGGACGCCGACGTCTATGCCCTGAGTTACGTGCCCTTCGCGCCGCGCCTGCTGGACGGCGTGTGGATCGCCGCCGCGGCGCTGCTCATCAGCTTCGCCGCCACCATTTATCTGGCCACCTCGGCCAACCTGTCGCCCACAATTGTAGTGCTGACTGATACTCGGCGCGCGTCGCGCCGGCCGAGGCGCTGCGCCGTGAGTGAGGACAGCTAACGGACGCCCTGGTGGCACCAATCGACGATGTCCGAGCAGGGCGGATACACGGCCGGGAGTTCCCGAAAACAGGCCAGTTTCCAGTCCTGGCATTCCAGGAACCGTGGAAACCCAGATTCACCACAGAGACCGTCTTGACTCTCCGTGTCCTCTGCGCTTCCGCGATGAACTTACCTACAACCGTTGTTCGCCGGAGTTGTCTGGATTCTCTCGAATGAGTTTCTCGCCCGCTTCCAGAAGGTGTTCCGCGTGGGTGATGTGCTGCACGGTTTCTGCTTCGGTGAGGTGCGAGACCACTTGATAGTCGCCCGTGTTCCTTGCTTCCTGGGCATCCATCAGATGGCGGTGATACTCCTCCGGTATCATCCCGGACTTGGCGAATTCCCTGCCAAAACCCGCTATCACTGCCGAGTGTTTGGAAAATGTCATGCCCTTCGACAGCAAAAGGGCTTCCGCCACATAGAACATCGCATAATAGGCTCGTGAAACCGCGCCGTCATAGTCGCCGTCCGTCAGCAGCAACCGCGCCGATTGTACGGTGCGATGCGCTTTCCTCAGCAAACCACTCTGCGCGTCGGTCAAACCGGGACTCCCTCGCGACGCACGTTGAGCATCAACGGGGTCTCCTCCTGGCGGTACTCCGCCTCGGAAACATACACGCACGAAACCACCACATCGTACTTCAGGCAGAGTTCACCCTTGAAGGCCGACAGCCGGCGGATCTCTTCGTGAGGATTGACCGGACCGCGCAGAACCACCATCACGTCAATGTCCGAGTCTGGCTCGGCTTCGTCGCGCGCCTGAGAGCCGAACAGGACCACCCGAACGAGCCGGGCGCCGTAGATCTGCTCAAGACCGTGACGGAACTCCCACAGGATCGCATTCAGTCGCGCCGCGTGCATATCCGTGAACCCTCTACAGTTTGCCACAACGGGATCGCGGCCGGGCAGAGTCGCGCACCCGGTTCCGCACTTTGCGTCGGGGACAACCCACTGGCGTCAAACTCGGTGGAGCCGCCTTCTGTCTCACCCCATGGCATCATCGAGCATGCGAGAGCTGATCGCCATAGTCACCCCCTATAGTTCCCAGTCCTGGGGGGCTGTAATGACCACTTTTCGAAAATCGGCCGCCCTGGCCGCTCCCAGGCAGCAAAGGACCGGCACCCCGGGCCCGTTCACTCGTCAAAACGTCGCAAGCGCCCCACACAAACTGGCGTGCAAACCTCTTTCGACAGGAACACCGGGCATGCCCAGCGCCGTTGCGGAATACGCCGAGGTCGAGTTTGTTGCGTAACCTGGATCTCGACGAAATCACGCCCGCCGGGAGCAGTTGCGCCGCTCCAAGCCAGGCGAGTCTATTCGGGAAACGGAACCATCAACTACCTCACAGCTACGGGAGGTGTTCTCTCCGCGACGACGACGAAGCCTAGCATATGCCATGCCAATGACGTAAGCTTTCAAATCTACGGCCCTGACGAGTACATTGCCGAGGTCTTTCCGACGTCGGCGGGCGAACACGTTATCCGCATGCCGTGCCCTCACTGTCTTAGATGAGATCACCGGCGTGCCATTGCCGAGAACTCTCCTTCCAGCCATCCTTCGGGGTGGCTGTTTTGTTATTCCAGATCACTTAATAAGGATATTGCGACGTTCGGTGGGGCAGGCAATCGTGCCTGCAAGCCGCCTTTCCAGGCGGCTGGACCCGCTGGAAAGCGGGTCCGCGGGCTGGATAGCCCTCCCCACAAGCTCCAGCATAATCGTCATTCTGAGTGACGCACTACACTAGCGAACGCATAGCGCCCAATAGTAGTACTGCGCAGTGAGGGGGTCGGATCGCCGCAGGCGCAGGTTGAAGTTGAAGCCCCAAGCTGCCACCCGACCGTCCATGGTGCTGCTCCACGCGCCGAGGCCGTTGAGCGTTACGTTCTTCTGGAGATCGTGCTTGAATGCCATCTGGAGTTCCTCAATCGACGCCAGGCGCCAATCGCTGGCACCTCCGGTCTTGAGGGCCGTGCAGTAGTCCGTCGCCTGCTGCCAGGGCATCGGGTCTGCTGATTGGTTCGCTCCTCCGGCCCACACCAGTCCGGTTGCCGGGTCCGTCCAAATCGAAGGATCCGACTGTGTCTGTTGCGACTGAGATGGAGAATTCTGCCGAGGATTCGGCGTTTTGGCTGCGGCTGACAAGGGAAGAACCGCGGCTACTCCCGAGCCATAAGTGGTGGGAGCCGGACCGCGGCCAAAGGACAGCACGCCCCCTAGCATCTTGCACCTGTAATCGCCAAACGAGGTCTTCCAACACCATCCCGGCGAACTATCAATAGGGCTGACCTGGCAGCTCTTGCCGGCCGGTGCAAACTGCGGGCTGACAATGTTGCAGAAATATGACGTGTAGCTCCCGCGCAGTGGGATTACCATGGCATTCAGATCGATTCCTTCCAATCCGGCGTCGGTGTTGTTGACGAATCTTCTGGGTGTGCCTTCTTCGATCTTCACGTCCTGAATCAACGTCAGACCACGGGGTGTGAGGCCATCCATGGAGCATTGAATGAGGGCAGATGCTTGCGCGACAGATGGCGGCCCCTTGACGCTGGCGCACTTGCGGGGCGCACGAGCCTGATACTCCGCGAGAATTGTCGGCGGCCCGGAGAGTGCGCTGCCGGACGCTCCGGATTGGCCTTTGGCGCTGTTGAAGGCGACGCCGAGTGAGAACAGCGTGCAGGTGGAAACGATAACTGCGAGACTTCGGCCGCTGGTCGAACTATTCATACGGAACGCTCCTTGGAGATAGCTTTGATTCGAGATCGGATTTCCTCAATAATACGCTTTTACACTATAGTCTATAGAACCTTCTTCCCAACAATCACGGACACAAGCGTCGCCAGCTGCGGTCGCTTGCCCAATGGAGGCGAGATAGACAACCGCGCCCAGACCCGCCAGAGCTATGACTGTCCCCAAACAGACCTTGACCGTGTCATTGCGGTTGCTGACCGCGAACTGCTCTTTTGCAAGTAGAAACCTGCGATCATCCTGGCGGTGCGCGAGATCCAGGGCGCTCAGCGGAATCTTCTCAAGTTGAGCGCCAGTCAACTTGTTCCAGGCAGCCGGTGGAGGGCTGGTGATATTGATCTGCGTGTACTGAGCGGGGATACCAGCGGGTGGGCTCGGTATCTCTGGCGGTAACGAAACCTCGTCGCCAGGTTCGACTTCGTGCTCAGACGTAAGCGTTCTCCTGGACTAACCGCAACAGATGACCGGCAAACCCCACCTTGTCACCGTGCGAATCTTCGCGGTGTAGTCTTCAAGCCACTGGCGAAGTTCGAGACGCATGGGCGCCTTGACCCAGCTCGGAATGTTTACAACGAAGTGCCAGCCGCACTGGTCCTGGTACCAGCCATAGGTCACCGGGTCAACGGCGCTTCTATGGATGAGCATAAAGAAACACTTCCAACTCTACTATACACCGTGCGTCTTCAGCTTCCCGGCGTGACCGCCTCTCGCCGGCAGCGCACTTCGCGCACCGCGTAGATGCGCCGGCCCTGGCTTTCGAAGTAGGTGCGCATCAGCACTTCGCCCAGCAGGCCGGTGGAGAACATCACCAGACCGGTCAGCAGCAGCAGCGCGCCCAGCAGCAACAGCGGAGAGTGGTCCCCCAGCAGCACGCGGCCGGCCAGCCGGAGCACCCCCAGAGTTCCCAGTATTCCCAGACCGGAGACGGTGCCCACCAGCCCCAGCCGCCCGAAGAACTGCATGGGCCGCGTGAAATACTTCAGCAGGAACTTGATGGTGACGATGTCGAACATCACGTTGAACGTGCGCGACAGGCCGTAGTGCGACGCTCCGTTCGTGCGCAGCACGTTGCGGATGGGCACCTCGGCGATGCGCGCGCCGTAGAAGCTCGCCAGCGCCGGGATGAAGCGGTGCAAGTCGCCGTAGAGGTTGACGTCCTTCAGGATCTCGGCGCGGTACGCCTTGAAAGTGGTGCCGAAATCGCGCAGCTCCACGCCCGACACTTTCGCCATCAGCCAGTTGGCGATGCGCGAGGGGAAGCGGCGGGTGACGGCGTTATCGATGCGGTCCTTGCGCCAGCCGCTGGCGATGTCGTAACCCTCGTCGATCTTCGCCAGCAGCGCCGGAATATCCTCGGGGGCGTGCTGCAGATCCCCGTCCAGCGAGATCACCACGCTGCCCTGGGCCTCGTCGAAGCCGGCCGAGAGCGCGGCGGTCTGGCCGAAGTTGCGGCGCAGGCGGATCACCTTGAGGCGGTGGTCGGTCTCCACCAGATTGGCCAGCAGATCGAAGCTGCGGTCGGTGGAGGCGTCGTCGACGAAGATTATCTCGTAAGGCTTTTGCAGGCCCTCCATCACGGTGGTGAGCCGGTCGTAGAGCGGCAGAATGGAGGGCTCCTCGTTGTGGATGGGGATGACGACCGAGAGCATGCCAGGCTTCATTATCGCAACGTTACGGGGCGGGGGCCGGCGGCGCCGGGGTTTCGATCTTTCCCTGGGCGTCGCGGACTTCCACCGGCGCGAACTTCGCCAGGGCCTCGCGAATCTTCGCGGCATCGCCCACCGCCACCACCTGCAGGCTGTCCGGATTGAGGTACTTTTGCGCCACCCGCTGCACATCGCCGGCGGTCACGGCGGCGATCTTCGCCGGGTAGGCGTCCCAGTAGCCGGCGGGCAGATTGTAGATGCGCAGCACGGTGGCGCGGTCCAGCAGCTCGGAGGGGTTCTCCAGCGAGAGCGCGAAGGAGGCCACCAGCGCGTGCTTCGCCTCGTCCAATTCCGCCGCCGGGACCTTCTCGTCGCGGATGCGGCGGATCTCGTTCAGGAACTCGGTCATGGCCCCTTCGGTCACCGGAGTGCGGACATCGGCAAACGCGGACCACGGGCCGGCGAACAGGGTCGCGTTCAGTGAGCTGAACGGGTTGTAGGTGTAGCCCTTGTTCTCGCGCAGATTCAGGAACAGGCGGGCCGCCGGGCTGCCGCCGACAATGCGGTCCATCACCACCAGGGGGATGTAGTCCGGGTCGGTGCGCTTCACCGCGATGTTGCCCAGCATGAGCGTGGTCTGCACCGAGTTGGGCCGGTCCACCAGCCTGACCTTCTTCACTTCCGCCGCTTTGGCGGGGGGCGGCTGCGGCGTGGCGAGATCGGTCCGATTCCACTCGGGCAGCGTGCCCAGCGCATCGCGGACCTGGTCGACGGTGACGTCGCCGGCGATGCCCAGGATCGCATTCTGCGGGACGTAGCGCTGGTCGTGCCACTGGCGCAGCAGCTCGGGCGTCATGGCGTCAATGGACGCCACCGTCGGCGCAACCACGGCGGCGGGATGCGAGCCGTAGACAGCCTTGTTGAAAACCTCGTTGGCGAGAAACCGCGGCTGCGCGCGCATCTGCATGAGCTGCGCCTTCTGGCGTAGCTTGAGCCGGGCCAGCTCCGATTCCGGAAACGCCGGATGGAGCACGATGTCCGCGGCCAGAGCCAGCAACTGCGGGAACGTTTCGCTGAGCCCGGAAGCCGTGATCACCGTGGTGCTGGAGCCGAACGGCGCCACCGCGGAGATGGACGCGCCCATGCCCTCCACCTCTTCGGCGATCTGGCGGCTGCTGCGCGAGGCCGTGCCCTGGTTGAGCATCTGCGCGGTGAAGCTGGCAAGGCCGGGCGTTTCCGCGGGCTCGAAAACGGCGCCGGCCCCGAGGATGGTGAGCCGCGCATATACGGTGGGCAGGCGATGGTTCTCCAGCACCAGCACCCTCAGCCCATCGGGCCGCGTCAGCTCCACCGGTTTCGGCAGGCTGACGTGGAGCACTTCATTCGACACCGGGGCCTTGTTCTTGCGTTCCACCTTGCTCAGCGGGATGGCCTTGTCGTTCTGCTGGGCGAAGGCGGAGGCGGCCAGCAGGCCCGCGCATAGTAATGTCCGTTTCACCGTGAACCTCCGGCTGACGCCGCCGTCTTTGGTTTCGGGACCGAAATCACCACGGCGCGGTTCTCCGCGGTCAGGTACTGCCGGGCCACGCGCTGGATGTCCTCCTTCGTCACTTTCTCGATTTTCTCCTGCATGGTGTTGATGAGATCGGGATCGTTGTAGAAGACGGCGAACTCGCCAATCTCCACCGCCCGCTCGAGCGTGGATTGCAGGTCCTGCACGTTGCTGCGCTTGAAGAGCAGTTGCGCTTTGCGCAGTTCCCAGTCGGCCACCGGCTCGGTCTTCATGCGCTCGATTTCGGCGAGTACACCGGCCTCCACGTCCTTCACGTTTTTGCCGGGCCGTACCGTCGCGCGCGCCTGGAACAGCGAGGGACCGCGATGGTCCAGCTCGAAGGCGGCCGCGCTGACCGCCAGCTCCTTCTCCTTCACCAGCGATTGATACAGCCGCGACGACTGGCCGCTGCCGAGGATTTCCGCGAGCACGCTGAGCGCCCAATCGTCGGGGGTGTCGCCGGGCACGTTGCGGAATCCCACGTCGATCCGCTGCAGTTGCGCGAAGCCGTCCTCCAGCGTCTTGCGTTTCTCGCCCGTGGGCGGGCCTTCGGACAGGTCGGGCACGGGCGGCGCCGGTTGCGCGAGAATATCGCCAAAGTATCGCTTTACCTTCGCCAGCGCGGTGTTGGCATCGACGTCTCCCACCAGCACCAGGACGGCGTTATTCGGCGCGTAGTAGGTGCGGAAGAACTCCTGCACGTCTTTGACGGTGGCCGCGTTGAGGTCGTCCATGGAGCCGATCACCGAATGGGCGTTGGCGAAGTTCCCGTAGGCCAGCTCGTTCAGCGTGTCCTCCGCCTGTCCGTAGGGCGCGTTATCCTCGCCGAGGCGCTTCTCCTCCTGCACCGCGTTGCGCTGGTTCACCAGGTTCGATTCGTTCACCGCGAGCGAGCGCATGCGGTCGGCTTCGAGGTAGAGGCCGAGGTCGAGCTGGTTGGAGGGGAACGCTTCGAAGTAGTCGGTGCGGTCCTGACTGGTGGTGCCGTTCATGCTGCCGCCGTTGTTGAGGACCAGGATGAAGTGCTCGCCCTTGCCCACGTTCTGGCTGCCCTGGAACATCATGTGTTCAAACAGGTGCGCGAAACCGGTGCGGCCCTTGCGCTCGTCGCGCGAGCCGACGTTGTAGGTGACGCTGATGGCGAAGGTGGGGGCGGAGTGGTCCTCGGAGACGATCACCCTCAGGCCGTTGGCGAGTTTGAATTGTTGAATGGGGATGTGCAGACGGCCGGTCTGGGCGCCGGCGAGCGCGGCGGCGGCCAGCAGGGCGGGGAACAACAGGACAGGGATTTTCATAAGCGAAACAGACGCGTGGCGCGTTGATCCAGTTTACTTGAGATTGGGCATTGGCGGCTGCACCCGCGCGCGGGTTGTCGTGAATGCGGCCGGCTGCCGCAGGAGCGTGCGAAGCCTCAGGAAGAGCCGGGAGAACTTCCTCGCAGTTATGGTTTTACACCAGAAGACTTCAAGGATTACCACAGACGCATGCTCGACCCGCTCAAGCCGTCTGACATCGGCTACACGTACGGCGAACCGGCGGGCTGCCTGGCAATAGTCAAACGACTGGGTATGGAAGCAGGAGGACGGAACGATCCGTGGTCCCACTACTCACCTGATTGGACGAGCCGCGCCGCCGCACGCGGAACGATTGGCAGGGAGGTGTTATATGCTTGGCTGGTATGGGCGGCGGCGACAGAAAAGCGTAGTCCCGAAGCGCCTTTCGAATACCATGACCCAAACGGCTGATCGTGTCGTCGCACGTCCGGCAATTGTTGCCTTAGAAGGGGTTGACGGGTCCGGCAAATCCACTCAGGCACAGTTGCTTCACGACTGGCTGCGGGCGGAGGGCATCTCCGTCCGGCACATCAGCTTTCCGAGGGTATCCGAGCGCGGCTACGGAGAAGCCATCGCCATGTTTCTGCGGGGCGAGTTCGGATCTCTCGAGCAGGTTCACCCGTACCTCGTCGCGTCTCTTTTCGCTGGCGACCGCGCTTCGGCCATCCGGGACATTCAGCAATGGCTCAACGAAGGCAGCCTCGTGCTGGTGGACCGCTATTTTTATTCCAACCTTGCGTTTCAGGCCGCGAAAATCGAGGGCCCGGAGGCGAAGCGCGCATTCGCATCGTGGCTGGAGCATCTCGAATTCGAGTGCAATCGCATCCCCAGAGCGGATCTCAATCTCTTTTTTGATGTGCCCATGGAATTCGTGCTCACGAATGTGAGCCGCCGCGCGCAGGAGCAGCGCTCCTACCTGAACGGCCGGGACGACATCCACGAAGTAGCCGGGCACTTCCAGCAACAGGTCGTCGCGGAGTATCGCAGTTTCGGCGCCCACGACCCCTCTTTCATTGCGCTGGATTGCGCGGACGAGCATGGGGCGATGCGCAGCGTCGACAGCATCCAGAAACAGGTTCGACAGGCGCTCGCAAACGCCGGAATCCTGCGGTTCGAGCGGGAGAGCGGGCGCGCAGCGGAACGTTAGCCGGTGCTTCCGAAACCGCCGGCCTCGCGCCGGCTCCCGTCCAGCGTTTCCACCTCCCTGGGTTGGACGGCGCAGTACTGTGCCACCACAAGCTGCGCAATGCGGTCGCCGGGCGCAATCTTCTGAGGCGTGTCGCTGAGGTTCACCAGAATCACTTTGATCTCGCCCCGATATCCGGGGTCGATGGTGCCCGGCGCATTCAGAATGGTGATGCCGCGCGAAGCCGCGAGGCCGCTGCGCGGCCGGACCTGCCCTTCGTAGCCGGGAGGAAGCTGGATCGCCAACCCCGTGGGACACAGGAGACGGCCGCCCGCAGGCAGCACAAGGGTCTCCTCGCCGCAATACGACAGGTCGAGCCCGGCATCTTCTTCGGGTCCGTGAGAATAGGCGGGCAGCGCGGCCTCAGGACGAAGCCGTTTAATCGGCAAATCAATTCGCATAGAAAGGATTACCCCGGGATCCGCCAGTTCACCTCATAGCCGAACCGCTCGCGCATTTTTCGGACGAACTCATCGCGCTCGCGGTTGGCGCGCAGGAGGTCTTTTCCGGGCTGCAGCGCCAGCCACCCGGCGCCTTCGGCGATTGCACTGGCGCCCTCGCGGTCGCCGGCCAGCAGTGCGCGCAGCACTTCCGTCTCTATTGACGAAAAACGGACACTGTTGAACTCGTAGTCAAGGAACGCCTGCCATACCAGCGGCACCCACACCCGCACAATTTCATTGCCGATCAGTTGCGCGTACTGCCGAATCTCCTCCTGCGCGTTCTCCTCCATGCGCAGGCCGAGGAAATGGAGCAGGTTCCACAAATCGATCTTCCAGTACGCCTCGGTGTAGGTGGAAAGCGGCAGGTCCTTTCTGGCCTGCTCACGGGCAATCCCCGCGTCGATGCGCTCCTGGTAAACACGGCGAGCCTCGGCCTGAAAAGCCTCTTCGCGCTCACTGAGCATGCGCCCAATCTCCGCGTCCGCGAAGCCCGAGGCTCCCTGCCGGTTCCGCGTGCTCTGGATTCGCCACTGATCGGGCGCCGTGGTCTGAGTTCGGTCGATCGCCACCGAATAGCGCGTGCTGTACTCGTTTACATTCGCGGTGCGATGCCGGATCCACTGCCTCCAGGTGTCCATCGGCACGCGCACGTGCAGCTTGATCTCGCACATCTCGAATGGCGTGGTGTGCCTGTGTCGAAGCAGGTACCGGATCAGTCCACGGTCCTCGTGTACGGTGCGCGTTCCGCTGCCGTAGGAAATTCTGGCCGCCTGAACAATGGAAGCGTCTGCTCCGAGATAGTCGACAACCCGCACGAAACCATCGTCGAGGCAGGGGAGGCGTTTGCCAAGGATCGCGTCAAGGCCATCAACGTTGACGCGTGCTGCTTTGTCTGAGACCTGTTGGTCCTCGTTCTCCATGGACTCTGGCATTCCATTCTAGATGGTATCGCGGCATTCGGTGTCGTGCTCCTCCTGGCGGTCGCCGTCCTGCATGATGTTCCGGCCTTCCCGCATCACGTCAGGCGGGTAGCGAGTCGGCAGCGTAGAGTATGGTGAAGCGGCTGTCTGAAGAGCCGTGAATCAGGCGGGGCTGCGGCGTGACGATGCGCCTACAAATCGTCGTTTCACCGGAATAGCCGTAGTATTCGTTCGCGGCCGGTGCAGCCGTACTCGCGGATCAGGCGGTCGACAACGCCTTGTTCGCTAAACGTCCCTCTCTGGACGCAATGATTAGCAGTTCGTCGCCCGTCTCGATAGCCGGTCGGCGATCAAGCTCTGGCCCCCACCGCCATCTCCGCCTTTTCGGCTGGCCCGTTCTGCCTCCCACGAGCGACGCGATGCCCTCCGAGTTCTCCCACTCGTCTTCGGCAATCGTTTGTCAGATAAACAGGTCGACGCCGACGTGGAAGAACGCGGCAAGTTTCCTGGCCTGTTCCTTGCTGACCCCCCGTTTTCCAGACAGCACTTCGGAGACCCTGCCCTTCGATCCGAGCACCGGCCAGAGGGCGCTCGCCTTCAACCCGCGTTGCTCCAGAAGAAACGCGACCATCTGGTGCGGAGGACTGGAAGGAAGTGGATAGCGCTGCTCCTCGAAATCGTGCACCAGGTCGACCAGCAGCTCCAGAAGCGCGTCCTCTTCCGGAGTCAGATTCCGTTCACCCTTCGCCATCAGATCCTCGATGATGGCCAGCATGCGGGTGTTCTCGTCTTCCGACTTGATGACCGTGGGAAGTGCGTTGGCCAGCAACCGTCCATAGCGCTTCGTATCCAGATCGATGGTAGTGGGAGTCATTGTCGCCAGTCCCCCTTGTCGTACTCCCGATGCGTCATAACGTCCTTGATGAAGACCGCCCTTTTGCTCCCGCCCACGTCGAACACGGTGAGATCGCCGACGAAGTCGCCCGTTAAACGTGCGCCGCAATTCGGCGCATTGGCCCAATGGAGGAGCAGTTCCAGTGTCGCAGAAATTGCGCACCGCGGGTTCCCACAACGGGAACCTCAGGTCAACGGGTAAATGGCCGCGGCCGCCAGATCGTCGCCATTGTCCGCCGAACGTATTCGCGGCCGTGCATCAGCCCCGGCTTTTCCTTGTGCCAGGACATCTCCAGTGCGAACAGATCGGACATCTCGCTCAACAGCTCCTCGAATGAAAACAGCACGCTGGCAACGCCGGCGACGGGGTCCATCACAGTGCGTGGCGCGCTGGGGCCTTCCAGATCCGGGCATGCCGCGTAGTAGCCGTCACTGGCCTCCGCGAGCGACAGCAACAGGCGGCCGTCCGGCCGGAGCACCCGCGCCATCTCTTTCCGGTATCCGGCGCGGGTGGCCGCCCCAATCAGGTGCTTGTACACGAACAAGTCGCACACCAGATGGAAATGACCGCTGCGAACGGGGAGACCCTCCCTCAGGTCCGCCAGGATGACCGGCGCGCGGCCACGCGCCTGAGCGAGAGCGGCCTCCGAATAGTCCACACCCACGGCGACGATGCCGGACGCCGCGAGGAACCGGGTGTTTCGCCCACTGCCGCAGCCAGCGTCCAGAGCGGACGCCGGTCCGGGCTCGCCGGTGAGCCGAGGCCAGTTGTCCAGCGCCCAGGCCAGCGCGCCCGAAGGCTGGTCGCGGAAGCTGGAAGGGATGCCGCGGCGGACGTACTCGCGATCCCACGCTTCCCGGCCGTTCATCCCCGGAATGTTCCTGCCGCGGCTTCCATGTGGCTGCGAAAGTACTCCACCGTGTGCCGCAGGCCCTCTTCCAGCGGCACGCGCGGCTCCCAGCCGAGCAGCCTTCGCGCTTTAGCGATATCGGGCTGGCGCTGCTGCGGGTCGTCCTCGGGCAGCGGAAGAAACTCCACCGGGGCAGTGGAGCCGGTGAGCGCGCGAATGCGCTCGGCAAACTCCAGAATGGTCAGCTCCTGCGGATTGCCCAGATTCACCGGATATGCTTCGCTCGAGTGGAACAGCTTCCACAGGCCTTCCACCATATCGCTGATGTAACAGAAGCTGCGCGTCTGCGTGCCGCTGCCGAACACGGCGATCGGTTCGCCGCGCAGCGCCTGATGGAGAAACTCCGGAACCACCCGCCCGTCGCGCAATTGCATGCGCGGGCCATAGGTATTGAAAATGCGCGCGATATGCGTATTCACGCCATGCACGCGATGAAAGGCCATGGTGAGCGCTTCCGCGTAGCGCTTGCTCTCGTCGTAACAGGAGCGCGGGCCCACTGGATTCACGTTGCCCCAGTACGTCTCCACCTGAGGATGCACCGCCGGGTCTCCATAGCATTCCGAAGTGGAAGCCAGCAGAAAGCCGGCGCCGTGACGCCGCGCCAGCTCGAGCATGTTCCCGGTGCCCTGGGCCCCCGCTTCCAGCGTCTCGATGGGGTGCGCGAGATAGTCTTTGGGGCTGGCCAGCGAGGCGAGATGCAGAACGCCATCCACGCCGCCGTCCACTTCAAACGGCCGCGTGACATCGTCCGCGCGGAACTCGAACCGCGCATCGCCGTCGAGGTGGCGCAGGTTGGCCGCCGAACCAGTGATGCAGTTGTCCAGTGCCACCACGCTGTGACCTTCCCCGATCAGGCGGTCGCACAGATGTGAGCCGATGAAGCCGGCGGCGCCGGAAACGACGAATCGCAATTCACCTCCATCATGTTTCAGCCGCCGAGAAACGGTGGCGGCGAACCACCATTATCGGACAGGCGCGCGAGAAACGAGAGGTACCTACAGATCGCCTTCGGGATCGCCTTCCGGCTCGCCTTCGAGCGCGTCCAGCTTTGCCTCGTCGGCGGCGTAGCGTTTCAACACGCGCAGGGAGTTTCCTGGGGAGAATCCGGCATAGCGCAGCCTGCGCCAGGCCGAGGCCAGATGTTTCTCTTCGCTGAACAGAGCGGCCAGGTCGCGTCCGCGATATTTGCGCGCGAGAAAGGCCTCGATCAGCGCGTCCTCGTTCTGCTCCTTGTAGGCGCGGGCCACGGCCTGTTCGGCCACCTTCGGGGCGACGTGGCGCTGGCTCAAATCCCGCAGCACGCGCGACCGTCCCAGTCCTTCGTTCTCCAGCCGCGCGGTGGCGAAGTTTTCGGCAAAGCGCCGGTCGTCCAGATACCCCAGCCGGCGCAGGTTGGCCAACACGGTGTCCACGTCGCCGGCGCGGGCCGCACGCCGCCGCAGCTTGTCGCGCATCTCACCGCTCGCATGCGCCCGGCCGCGCAGCAGGCGCGCCGCGTATTCCATCAGCGCGGCCTCGTCCAGCAGTGTACGTTTGGCGGCCATCCCAGACGAATTATCGCACCGCTCGCAGGAGCCATCACGCCAATCTTCCACTTATCTTCCCCCTGATTCCAATCACTTGCAGCCCGGGCCGCGCCGCACCCGCCAACTGCGGTGCTACATTCCCAATCAAGAGTCCGTTGCTCAGTCGTCGGAGGGGCGGATCACGAGGCGTAGGGAATACTAGTTACCTCCGCGCAGAGTTGCGAGCGACGAATGCTTGCCGGTGCATCACCGGCCCCACGCCGTTGCGGGTTACCGAACGGTCTCTTCGCCGTGAGGGTTAATCAAGCGGCTCGGGAGCGCTCCTTAGATTTTTTCGCCGGGACACGCGGCGCGAGCCGCGTTTTCGCCCTGGTGTCCGCGCGCGTTTGACGCGCGCCGCCGCGCGGCACTACACTGATTCTTACGCCAGAGCTCTCGCGTGTCACGCCAGCCTGACGCCTGAAGCATGCTTCTAGCCCGCGAATTCATAGGTTATCTCTCGCGCCAGATCGTCCGCCGGTTGAGCCCCAGGATCATCGATACCAGCAGTCCCCAGGGCACCGCCGATCTCATCGCCGGCGTCGTCGAGCAGGAGCTGGCCGTCGAGGACCGCCTCAACGACGAGGTCCGCGATCTGCTCAGCCAGTACGAAGACTACATGCGCCAGGAGAACGTCAGCTACCAGGAAATGTTCCGGCGCATCAAGAACACCCTGATCGCCCAGCGCAAAGTGATTCGCGCCTCCGGCCGCGACTCCGGCGACGCCATGAAGCTCTCCCGCGACAAGGTCAACGACATGTCGCACAAGCTGGTCACCGCCCTGCGCAAATCGCGCGAGGTCCGCGTGAAGAAGGACCCCAACGACGCCCGCCTCGAAATCCTCAAGGCCATGACCGAGATCCTGCAGGTCGAGGACAAAGTGGACCGCACCGCGCGCACCCGCATCCGCTCCCAGAAACGCGAAATCACCGAGGGCAGCGAAGAGTGGGATCTGTTGCACCGAAGGTACTATGCCGAAGAACTCAAGAAATTCGGCATCGATCTGGGCCGCTAAAGCCGTTATCGGCGCTACACTGGAGGTATGGATACTTCAATACTGGAAACGAGTTTATCGGCGGCAGCTTCGCGCTTACAGGGGGCTGCCGGTGATGAGATTCCAACCAGAGAGCTCATTCGGGAGCTCCATGTGTGCGAACAGGAACTGGTGGCCAGGCGCTTCGTCCGCCAGCGCGATCAGTTCGGCAGCGTCCGGGTGCTCCGCGTGCCCGGCATCGAATCCGCTTTGATTCACGTCAGCCAGGCGCTCACCGACCTGCAGGGCCGTTCCGTCGATCACGCCCGCTCGAACATCAAGGATGCCATCGAGGATCTGGCCAGCGTAGCTACAGCCTGAACCACGGTTCGCCGCGCTCACTCCGGGGACGCGCGCGCCCCCGGGGTTACACCGAAGTCCACGCCTTCCCACCGCGCCACCACCGCGCACGCCAGACAGTTGCCCAGAACGTTCACCGAAGTTCGCACCATATCCATCAGCGTGTCCACGCCCAGCAGCACCGCCACGCCCTCCAGCGGAAGCCCGAACGTGGCCAGCGTGCCGCCCAGAATCACCAGCGCCGCCCTCGGAACGCCGGCCACCCCCTTGCTCGTGAGCATGAGCGTGAGCAGCATCAGCAACTGCTGGGAGAGCGCCATGTGCACGCCCGCCGCCTGTGCGACGAACAGGGCCGCCAGCGAGAGGTACAACGTGCTGCCGTCCAGGTTGAAACTGTAGCCGGCCGGCACCACCAACGCCACAATGTGCCTGGGCACGCCGAACGCTTCCATGTTCTCCAGCGCCCGCGGCAGCGCAGCCTCGCTGGTGGCGGTTGAAAACGCGATCAGGAACGGTTCCCGCGCCGCCGCTATGAATCGCCGCACCGGAATGCGCGCGATCAGCAACACCGCGCCCAGCACCCCCACCACGAACACCACCAGCGCGCCGTAGAGCGTCAGGATCAGCTTGCCCAGGCTCCACAGCACCGCCGCGCCCTTGCTGCCCACCGCATAAGCCATCGCCGCAGCCACGCCCACTGGCGCGAAGTACATCACGTAATTCGTGTAGCGGAACATCACCTCGGCCAGCGCACTGCAGAACTCCACCACCGGCTTCGCCTTCGCCCCGATGGACGCGCACGCCGCGCCGAACAGGAACGCGAACACCACAATCTGCAGCACCTCGCCGCGCGCCATTGCGTCCACCACGCTGGCCGGAAACGTGTGTTCCATCACCGTGCTCGCATCCGGCCGAGCCGCGGGCAGGGCCATCTCCGCCGCCGACCTGTGTAGCTGCACCCCCTCGCCCGGCCGCACCAGGTTCACCGCCGCCAGCCCGATCAGCAGCGCCAGCGTGGTCACCACCTCGAAATAAACCAGCGCCTTCAGGCCGATCCGGCCCATCGCCCGCACGCTGCCCGCGCCGGCGATCCCCGCCACCAGCGTCCCGAAAATCAGAGGCGCCACAATGGAGCGAATCAGCCGCAGGAACGCCGTTCCCACCAGCGACACCGCCACCGTTCCCGCGAAACCCGGCGCAGCCAGCCCCAGCGCCACGCCCGCCACCATGCCGGCGAAGATCCAGAACGTGAGCGAGCGAATCAAAGCTCACCCGCGTCCACGTCAATCTCCATGGCCAGCAGCGCCGCCCCGAACGTCTTGCCCTGGGCATCGGTTCGCAAAGAGATGGTGCCGCCGCCGTCCAGCGCTTCGTGCAACAGGAAGTTGAGCGCGCCGAGGTTGGGCAGCTCGAAGCGCTCCACGCGGCCCTTCACCAGCTCGCCAAAGTGCGTCTTCACGCGCTCCGGCGTCAGCTCGCGGACCAGAACGGTGTAGTACTTTTCGTGGTGCGCAATCACGCCGATGTTCGAAAGATCGCCTTTGTCCCCCGAACGCGTGTGCGCCATCCGCGCAAGCGGGACTTTCACGCCACCACCTCCCGGACACGCGGCGCGAGCCGCGTTGCACCGACAAGCACAAACGCGACTTGCGTCGCCTGTCCAACGCCTGTGGGGTCCTTCACTCCACCACCTCCCGGACACGCGGCGTGAGCCGCGTTGCACCGACAAGCACGAACGCGATTTGCGTCGCCTGTCCAACGCCTGTGGGGTCCTTCACTCCACCACCTCCCGGACACGCGGCGCGAGCCGCGTTGCACCGACAAGCACAAACGCGACCTGCGTCGCGTGGCCAACGCCTGTGGGGTCCTTCACTCCACCACCTCCCGGACACGCGGCGTGAGCCGCGTTGCACCGGCAAGCACAAACGCGACTTGCGTCGCCTGTCCAACGCCTATGGGGTCCTTCACTCCACCACCTCCACCCGCGTCCGGATCGCCTCGCGCGGAATCAGCGCCGGCCAGTAGGCCACCATCTCGCGGACCTTCGGCCGGCCTTCCCCGTAGCCCGTCGCGCCCGGTGGACCGTTGAGCACCAGCGGGATCAGCTCGCGCGTGAACCGCTCCACCGCCTTGCGGTCTTCGCCGCGCACGCCAATTCGCAATTCCACTTCCGCCGGGTCGGCCACCAGCGGCGCCGCCGGACCAAGGCACGCGTTGACCCCGAAATACTCCGTATGGATCTTCTCGAACCGCAGGCCGAGCTGCTCGAGGTGCGCGCGCACGATGCCGTCCGCCGCACGCGCCTTCTCCAGCGCCTGTGGCCACGTGAACACCAGCGTGCCGGTAGCTTTCCAGCCGTAGTGGTAGCTGATGGACACCTTCAGCGTCTGGGGCCTCGGCCCGCCGCGAATGCCGGTGAAACGCACGCGGTCCTGCCCCTCGTCGGTGAGGCGAATGGTGGTGAAATCGGCCACCGAGTCGGCCATCATGTACTGGCGCGGGTCGCCGATCTCGTACAGCAACTGCTCTTTCACCACCGCCGCCGTGACGCGCCCACCGGTGCCGCGGTGTTTGGTCACCGTGAACGTGCCGTCCGCTTCCACTTCCAGAATCGGAAAGCCGATGTTGGCCATGTCGGGGATGGTTTGCCACTCCACCTGGCAGTTGCCCCCGGTGGATTGCGCGCCGCATTCGATCACGTGCCCGGCGATGGTGCCCGCGGCAAGCAGGTCGCAGTCGGCCTCCTTCCACGCGAACTCGTGAATCATGGGCGCCAGCGCGAGCGCGCTGTCGGTGCAACGGCCGGCGATCACCACGTCCGCGCCGGTGTCCAGCGCCTGCGCGATGGGAAACGCCCCGAGGTACGCGTTGGCGCTCTGGATGCGCTCGCGAATGGTAGCCAGCGGCGCGCCGGTGTCCATGTTGCGCATCTCGTGGCCGGCCGCCATCAGCTCGTCCAGCGAATCGAGGATGTCGTCGCCCAGCACCACCGCCACTTTGAGCGCGGGCGCCAGCCGCCGCACCTCCCTCGCGCAGGCCACCGGATTCACCCCGCCCGCGTTGGCCAGCACGCGCACGCGCCGCTGCCGCACCAGCTTCGCCATGCGCGCCATCAGCGGCGGGAAATCGCGCGCATATCCCAGCGCTGGGTCGGCCGCCTTCTGCTTCTGCAGAATCGACATGGTGACCTCGGCCAGGTAGTCGAGCATCAGGTAGTCGATGGGACCCTGCTCCACCAGGCGCACCGGCGCCTCCAGCCAGTCCCCCCAGAAGCCCTGTCCATTGGCGATGCGAATCATGGAATTGGGGAGCGCCCGCGAGTGGAGGCTTCCAGCGCGAAGGCCAGCACGCGCCGCGTCTCCAGCGGATCGATCAACGCGTCCACATGCCCGCGGGCCGCGGCGTATCGGGCATCCAGCCAGCGTTCGTAGTCGGCCCGCGTCTTGTCGACGCGTTCGCGCAATTCGTCGGACATGGGTTGCTTGTCCATCTCGGGTCCGTATATCGCCCGCACCGCCGATTCGCCTTCCATCACCCCGATGCGCGCCGTGGGCCATCCAAAGGCGAAGTTCGGATCGAAGCCCTGGCCGGCCATGGCGTAGTATCCGGCGCCGCTGGCGTGATTCATGGTGAGCACGATCTTCGGCACGGTGGCGCAGGCCATGGTCTCCACCATCTCGGCGCCCGCGCGGATAATGGCGCCGCTCTCCGCCTCCACGCCCACCATGAACCCGGAGACGTCCTGAAAATAGACCAGCGGCAAGCCGCCGCGATTCGCGTTTTCCACGAAGTACGCGACTTTGCGCGCCGATTCGGTGTACACAATGCCGCCTATGCGCGGCCCTCCGGCGGACTTCAGGAAGCCGCGCCGGTTGGCGATCAGCGCAATGGGACGGCCCGCCAGCCGGCAATTGGCGCACAGCATCTCCGGCGCGAACTCGGGCTGGAACTCGAGGAAGTCGTCGCCATCCACGATGCAGTGCACCACTTCGTCCATGTGGTAGGGCAGGCGGTGGTCGTCCGGCAGCAGATCGTACAATCCTTCGGCCGGTCTCGTGGGAGGCGTACCCACCACGGCGGCGCCCTCGGGCGCGGGCATTTCGCGGAACTTCTGACGAATGAGGCTCAGGCAGTGCCGGTCGTCCCGCGCCATATAGTGAGCCACGCCGCTCACCGAAGTGTGCATGCGCGCCCCGCCCAGCGTCTCCGCATCCACGGTTTGCCCCACCGCGCCCTTCACCAGATTGGGCCCGCCCAATCCCATGAAGCTGACGCCGTCCACCATCACAATCACGTCGCTGAGCGCGGGTAGGTAGGCCCCGCCGGCGATGCACGGTCCCATCACCGCGGCAATCTGCGGCACGTGGAGAATCCGCCGCATCAGCGAGTTGTAATAGAAAATGCGCGCGGCCCCGTACTGGCCGGGGAAGATGCCATCCTGCAGCGGCAGGTTCACCCCGGCCGAGTCCACCAGGTACACGATGGGCAGGCGGTTGCGCATGGCGATCTCCTGCGCGCGCAGGATTTTGGTGATGGTCTCCGGCCACCACGCGCCCGCCTTCACCGTGGCGTCGTTGGCCACGATGATCGCCGGCCGGCCCTCGACTTTCGCGAGGCCGGTGACCACGCCCGCGCCCGGAGCCTGCCCGTCGTGGCGATCGTGAGCGATCAGCAGGCCGATCTCCAGGAACATCGAGGCCGCGTCCACCAGCGCGGCGATGCGCTCGCGCGCGGTGAGCTTCCCGTCCCGATGCTGCTTGTCGACCTTCTTCGGACCGCCCCCCGCGCGCAGCTTCTCTTCGAGCGTCTGCAGCTCTTCGACGAGCTGCCGCATCCGGCCCGAAGATGGCGCGGCCGATGTCAGTTGTTGCGCCACTTCCTGGAGGCTCCGCCGCCGTGGGCGCAGAGATCCACCACCACCGCGATGACGAGGAACACCAGATTGATGCCCTCCAGCGGCCGGTGCGTGTTCACCTCCCACGCATACACGAGGGTGGTGATGGGCAGGAAAAGGAAGCCCAGCACCAGCACCAGCAGATGGTGGTGAAACGGGCGGACCAGATAGTTGGTGAAGAAGTACATCAGCGCCAGCACGATTCGCGGCGACAACAGGATAAGCGCCAGCAGCCAGCAGCAGGGCATAGTTGGGTCGCACCTCCCTGGGGACCTGTACCACAGGGTAGCGTTTCTCCTACACTGGTTGCATCCAGTATCCGATTGCCAGACTTGCCCTGTTCACGCTCGCGTGGGGACCGCGGCGGCTTTCCTTCGCCATCGCGCGGTTCTATACGTGGCTGCTGGATCTGCTGCTGCCCCGGTTACGCCGCGCGGCGCGCCGAAATCTCGAGCTGGCGGGCTATCCGGAAGGCGATCACGAGGCCATCGTCGACGGCGTCTTCGCTTCCATTGCGCGCCTGCTGGTGACCTTCGCGCGGTTCCCGCGGCTCCATGCCGGCAACATCGGAAGCTGGATCCGTTATGAAGGGCTGGAACACTTCCTCGAGGCTAAGCGCCGTGGCCGCGGCGTGCTCTTCGCCACCGCGCATTTCGGCAACTGGGAGCTGAGCGCCTTTGCCCACGCCCTGCTCACCGAGCCCATGCACGTGGTGGTTCGGCCGCTGGACAACCCCGCCGCCGACGCCCTGGTGGAAAGGCGCCGCCAGCTCTCCGGCAACCGGCTCATTCAAAAGCGCGACGCGGCGCGGGGCATTCTGCGCGCGCTGGCCGCCAACGAAGCCGTGGGCATCCTGATGGACCAGAATACGTCGCTGGCCGAAGGCGTGTTTGTGGATTTCTTCGGCGTGCCCGCGTGCGCCAATGTCGCCCTGGCCAAAATCGCCGCGCGCAGCGGGGCCGCGGTGATTCCCGGGTTTGCCGTCTGGGAACCTGCCGAAGCCCGCTACGTCCTGCGCTTCTTTCCGCCGGTGGAGATCGCCGGCGACGCGCGCGCGGATACCCAGCGTCTGCATGCGGTTCTGGAAGCGGTGATCCGCCGCAACCCCGGCCAGTGGCTGTGGATCCACCGCCGCTGGAAGACCCGTCCGCCGGGCGAAGCGCCGGTTTATTGACAGCGTATGGCATCTTACATAGTTCCCGAAAGCTGAGCGCTTTTCTCCCCTTACTATTCATTTGTGTTCGCTTTCCAGCGAGTTGTTCATGATTGTGCGATTACTCTCTTGACATTAACCGCCAGGCGGACGTATTGTTGGCGAGAGGAGCGACATGCGGTCACCACTCGATTCGGGCTGCGCTGGTGTTTTTCCTTGGGAAGGCCACCCTCCTGTCACACATTCCACGTATTTGTCCCCGTCTGCACCGGAAACCTCGAAGTACCTCCCCATGTTCCGCCTTCTGAAGGAAGAGGATGTGGCCTTCCTGCGCGGCCTCGGTCAGGATCGAATCGCGCGTCAGTTGCGTTCACGGCGGCGGCGCATTTTCCGCATGTTTCTTGACGAACTGGCCGCCGACGCGGTGGCCGTTCTCAGGAAACGGAGGGAAGAGATCGCCCGCGGCGAGTGGTACGCGGTGGAAGAATATTGCGGGGACGTCGCCGCGTTCTGGTACCACATCGCCCGCCTGTACACGGCAACGGCGCTGCACGCCCTGCGCCTGAACGCCGCCCCGGAATGGGTGGATGCCTCGATTGCCTCGCTGGAGCGGCTTGCAGTACAGCCAGTCCTATAGCTCGCGGACAATTCGCAGGAGTTCTTCCCTGGCCGCGGTGGTGGCGTCGTACTCGGCTTTGGTCACTTCCGGCCACACTTCCACGGTTTCCCCGCGCCGGGACAGCAAAGTGGCCCAGCCGAGGAAGATGAGTGTCTGTAAGCCCATGAGCAGGCAGTCGAAAGTGTATTTGTTGGCGTGCAACTGAATGGCGATGGCATAGACCGCGATAGTGGCGTAGTAAGGCGCCAGCAAGCACCCGTGTACGAGGACGTTTCGGCGCATTGGGACGCGGAACTGGGCGAAGAACAGCGCCGAAGTTCCGAGGAATGCCGCCAGGACGAATGTAACGCATCGCGCCAGCAGCCATTCGTAGACGACTGCCAACTGCCCGATCATGTGGCGTATATCGAGGCACACGCTCAGGACGCACAACGACATCCCGATCGCACCCGAGATCAGCAGAAGCCTGACGCGAAGCGCCTCGAAGTTGCGGTAATGGTCACACACCCGCCGGTACAATTCCCAGCCCACCAGCACCTGGAGCGCAACGAGCACGGGTTCCGTTATCATCCACGAAAGAAGGTAGTCCCGGTCGGCAGGATTCAGCCGAAACAAAGAGAGAGAGAACGTTCGCGCTATGTCAACCGTCAAATACGTGGCGAAGAACGGGTACCTGCGGTACAAGCCCAGACCGCACAAGCGGCCAATGGCCAGTACTTCGGTCCCTGCCGCCGTCCATGTTAAAACCTGACGAATGTCCACGGAATGCCACAGGGCGGCCATGAAGGCCGCCCTGAGCGGATTGTACCCTAGCGGGGTGGCAGGGGCTGCGGGTCGGGAAACGGCACGTCCGTTACAGCAACGCGGCTATTCCATGCGGCATTCGGCGGAATCACGGCGGCATTCACCGCCAGAACGGCCACAAACACGAACAGGCAAGTCATCTTTCTCACGGTAATCTCTCCTTTGGCATTCCCGGATTGGGTCCGGTTGTTATGAGATTACCGCCGAAACCCGTCGCCGTCGAGGAATCTCGGCGCGCATATTCGAATCGCCGCCCCCCGGCGGGTAGCCGTGGCCCAATGGCACTTAACTTTTGAGCCTGTCTGGCAAGTGGTTGATTCTCTGAGTTTGTGGGGCGGGCAATCCTGCCCGCAGCCGGCTTTCAAGCCGGCCTGGCGCCGCGTGGAAACGCGG
>JBEKPY010000070.1:0-33701 GCA_049520275.1 Bryobacteraceae bacterium | reverse complement strand
GCGGCTTTCGCCAGGCGGTCCATATATGCCGCAAAGCGCTTCTCCTGTGGGCCTGGCGTCGGTTGTGTACCCACAAAACAATTCTACACCAGAATGTTCTGTTTATAACACAGTAGTACTAGCATCAGCCAGTCTGAGGATTCATCTCTCAGAACGTTCACGCGGCAAGCAGGTCGAGCACGTGTTGAATGGCATGATCGGCCTTGTGGTAGGCGACTTCGATCTTGCTGACCGGCTTGAGGGTTTCGTCGGGCCGGTGATGGAACAGCGAGTTGGCCAGCGGCCCGCAGACGCGCTTGTGGAAGAGGATGAACATGAGCGCGGCTTTGGTCCCTTTGTCGGTGAGACGGTAGCAGTAGCTTCGTCCGATGCGTTCGAGCAGGCCGTGGGCCCTCATTTTGCGAAGGTCGTAGCGGAGTTGGGTGAGGGTGTAGGCGCTGGCGGACAGGCCGAAGGTGGCGAGGATGGCCTGATGGATGTCGGCGGACCGCCACCCGTTGAGTTGCGTGCCGCCGTGCAGCAGCACCTCCATAAGCCGCATCATCCGGGTGTCGTGAATCCTGATGCCGGCGATTTTGGTTTTGCCGGCCATGACCGGCAGGGCTATCCGTTGGAACAGCGGGAAGTCGACGTGAACGTTGAGGGATTGCGCTTCGAAACCGGCGAAGCGATCGGTAATGGCGACGAGTCGCTGGCGCAGGCGCTCCAGGTTCTCCAGCCCTTTGTTCAGGCCGAGATCTTTCATCCGGTTCACACAGACCTCCACCCGTAGGAAGGTGCTGAACTTCTCATACATGCGGCCCACGAGATTCTTGCAGTAGATCCGTAGCACGTGATGGCCGTGGTCGAGTTTTTCGAGCATGCTGTATAGCTTGCCGCGGAGCCGTCTGGTGACGCGCACGCCGAAGATGTACGCCACCTTGTCGGCGGCCAGGCGGAACAGCCCCATTTCGCAAGAGCGCTCAAAGATCCTGTGGATCGGGAAGTGCCGCTTGAAGATGAAGTTCCGGCAGTATTCGATCTGGTTGATGGAGTAGTCACGGCGCAGGTTGACCGCTTTGCGGTCCTTCTCGGAAAACTTCGGCCCCAGCAGCCAGCTCCAGTAGTTCAACCGTTTCTCGATGATGGCAGCGCTGAGCTTGTCGGCGGCTGTTTGCAGCGCCCTGGGGTCCGCAGTCGACAGGAACGCGTTGTCGTCCTTGCGAAAAGCCACTCCCTGACGGCGGAGTTCAATCTCCATGAAGTTGTGGCCGTTCAGGTAATAGGTCGTCTGAAACGGAATGTACGTAGCGACGCACATGGCCAGCGGACCGATCACTGGATCGCGGATGTAGAAGTAGTAATGCAGGAAACGTGACGGCACGCGCCGGATAATGCGGTAGTCCGGGTCGCCGGTCGGGTACTTCGGCATTTGCGAGCGGAACGTGCTGCCCATTTCCATGCCCGTGAAGATGCAATAAACCCCGTGTTGATTCCGCCGTTCCATCCGCTGCAGATGAGGGCGGACGCAATCCTCCTTTTTCATACCCTTCTCGGCCTTCAGCACGGGGATCTTGTGGTTGCGCGCGTAGCCTTCCACCCATCCCCGGTATTCCAGGGTACGCTTCGCAAGGACTTGTGGACTGATCGGATACTGACCGTGCACATCGCGGAAGAAATGCACGACGTGTTCGGGCCGGGTCAGCAGCGGCAGGTACCCCTGAATCACGATGCGGTCGAAACAGTGATATACAAAAACCAGGAAGCGCTCAAAGAGCTTCGCGAAGGTTTCCATCGGTCGCCTCCTCAGATGTCTGGCTGGATACCAAAATCATCTGACCGGGCGACCGATGGAATCAACCGCCTGCACCTGTGGGTTCCAGACTGCCTCTCCCCGGGATTTCAAGGGTGCAGCCCTTGGTTATTACTAGTATCATCGGAGGCGGCAAGCGGTCGTTGTTGCCAGAGCCACCGCTTCCGGGGAGGTGTTGCCAGTGGCCGAAACGATCAAAACATGGTGGATTCCGATTGCCGGACTTGTGTCTGTGGCAATCGCAGCGTATGTCGCGGTTCGCATGGCGAGCAGGTGCGTCATGGTAGAGGTAGTCGTTGGATTATTGATGGCCGCCGGTTTGGGTCTGATGACGTGGGCAGTCGTCAGAACCATCCGCGTTCAGCGGCTCAACGAAGCTCTGCAAAGAGAGCTGGAGCGATTAAAGAAAGAGAAAGATGGCGCATCGGGCTCTTTGGAGATTCTGAAGTGCCAGGTGGACAGCGTTCTTCTCGAATGCAGACATCTTGACCATGACTATCGCGAGGAGGTTGCGTTTCCGTTTCATCCACATTCAACCCCGGAAGTAGACGACCAATGGACTTTTATTCATGTCCGTCTTTATGTAGTGCAGGAAAAGCGAGGGACAATAATAGGCCCTTTCCAGTGCCCTCTTCAAAGCGAATGACTGGAATAGAACATATGTCAGGCTTTTCACTCGGGATGAGTCAACCAAGATGCTGGATCTGATTCTGGCATTGGAAGAGTTTCTCGCATGGAATCCTCCCGTAAAGGTGTAGGCTGCATGGTGGTGGTTTCTGCCACAAAGGAAAACATCCGAATGGAGTCAAGCTGCCTCCAACAACTCGCACACGGTCCACACATGGTCCGCGATCCCCGCTGCCATCGCAGGCGCAATACGGAGCGACTTGTGGACGCGGCAGAAGTTGTAGAACGCAAACCAGAGCATCAGGGCTGCGCAGTGATTCTCGAACTTCTTGCTGAACGCATTGGTGAGCCGGGTGAAGCGCCGCGTGCCCATTCGAATCGAGAGGTTCTGCCGTTCGAGGGCCTGCGACTCGCAACCGCCAGCCAGAAGTTCCAAATCATCACGGACGGATTTACGCCGTACCGCTCTGCGATCAGCAATACACTTGAGGACCGCGTGGATCTCGCGCAACTCATCAAGGTCTACCGTGCAACCCCGGAAGGCGAGCGCCGCCACAGCCCCGCCGAAGTCGCCTCTGTGGAGGAGAACGGATGGGGCGAAGTGATCGCCGATGCTGAAGTAAAGCTCAAGGAGCTTGCCAGACGCAGGATCGCAATCAAGGCATTTCAAGCAAAGGCAAGAAAGGGGTGAGCCATTGCCTGAGTGCCCAGAGAGGTTCCGCGTGCAAGCACGTTGAACCTGTTAGACTTCGCCCATGAGAAAAACTACATTCGCCATCAGTCTCTGTTGTGTCGCCGTCATAGCCTCCGCAGATGAGCACTTCAAGCCGACATCGGCAAATGTGTTCGGCATCTACGCGAGCCTGGTTTCCGATGCGCCGCTTACGAAGGCCGAGCTTGAGACATACAAGTGGGGGCTTGAATGGTCAGGCGGTGCTTGGCGCATGAGTGATCTGTCCGGGGTGGTGACCCTTGAGGCGCTCCCGGATGGCAGCCTCTTTTCACTGCACTACATTCCACGGGAGCCCTCGGCCCTGAACGACTCGGTCTTAGCTGCCCTAATCAGCAAGGCCGAGGGCGTCGAATTCGATAACGCCGACGAAATCGTCATTACACTCCCTTCGAGGGACCTCTCGCACGACCAGCGCAAAGGCATCCGTAAGGACCGTCTGAAAGTGAACTTGCATGGTGGGTTGTGGCAGGAGACCGATGTGGCGGTTATTTGGAAGATTTGGAAGTGACTGACGCATTTCGCTTGCTCGATAAAGAAGGAGGAGAGCCGAAGTGTCACGTCGCAACGCGCTGGAAATGAGCGCGATCCAGACCAGCGAACTCGGGAGTATGATTATGAGCATGCAAAGGGAACTCACCTTGCTGTTTTCGGAACTGTCCCACATCGGAGTCGCATGCCCTCGCTGCGGAACGGAAATCGTCACCGACGCCACTAGTCCGGTAGCCGACAGCTTCCCGGACGCCTGTCCTTGCTGTAAAGAGCCGTTCGGAACGTTCCTGGCTTTGGACATCAAGAAATTCAGGGATGCCTTCAGGTTGTTGACGACCAGGGAAAACGTCCCAAGAGCCTTCGTGCGTGTTCGGTGTTCTGGCAATACGGCACCGAAGGAATGACCATGCGGACCACGCTCGTCGTCGTTGGAGTTCTCGCCTTGACTCTTGCCGCCGCTGTTGCGAAGGATCACGCTTGGCAGATCGGCAAGATTGCCGACTTGCAGGCGGATCAACAGCCGACGACAGGAAAGCTCCTGAATCAGGTGACCGTCAGAGAATCCGAGGTGCGGATTGTGGGTAAGGACTATGAGTATCTGGCTTACGACGGCACCAGCGCGGAGACCGGCCTTCTGACCCGGTCGCTTGCCAACCGCAAGCACGGCTGCCGGTTCATTGTGAATGACGACATAAAGTACGCACAGGAGAAAACCAAGTTGTAAGCTGGGGACGGCGACCGACCGTTCTACTGATTACTGGCCGACTCCAGCGGCGGAGCGCCGGGCGAGCGAAGAGTCCGAATGTCCCGCATCGGCGGTTGGCCGAAGAAACGGCTGTATTCGCGGTTGAACTGGCTGGCGCTTTCGTATCCGACCTCAAAGGCCGCGCTGGCGGCGTCCAGGCCATCCATGAGCATGCGTCCCCGCGCTGCCTGCAACCGAAGCTGTTTCTGATACTGAAGAGGACCCATGGCGGTGAGCACCCGGAAATGATGGTGCAGCGTGGACACGCCCATGCCGGCGATTTCGGCGAGATCTTCCACCCGCAGCGGCCTGGCATAGTTCGCCCTGATCCAGGCGATCGCTTTTGCCGTCCGGTGGCTCTGCTCTCCCAGCGTGGCGATCGCTCGAAGGCGCGCTCCCTCCGCGCTGCGAAGGATTCGGTAGATAATCTCGCGTTGAATCAGGCCGCTGAGAAAGGGAATGTCCTGTGGCGTGTACAGCAGGTCCACGAGCCGGCAGCAGGCACCGAGGAATTCCACCGTGGTCTCGCCGGTGACCATCGCAGGAGTGTCGGACGGCGCTTCGGCCACCTGAATCTCCTCCCGGCTGAGAAGCTCTCGGACCACGGCCATTTCGAGTTTGAGCGACAACGCCAGGCAGGGAACCTCTTCACTTGCCTCGATCACCCGGCTGACCACGGGCAAGTCGACCGACGTCAGCAGGAATCGCGACGGATCGTAGATGAAAGTGGTTCGGCCGAGGTCTACTCGCTTTCGCCCCTGGGCGATCACGGTCACGCCCGGCTGGTACGTCATCGAGCACGGAGCGGTGGGGGCGGTCCGCCGGTGGAGCGTGAGGGTGGGAATACCCGTTGCCCGGTTGTCTGCGGAGCCAATGAACAAGGCAATCCTGCGAGCCAGCTCGGCCCGCAGTTCGCGAGCGTCTCCACTGCTGTTTTTCACGGTGACGATTCGCTTTCCTCTACCCCAGGATACTGCGGCCCTTGTCCGCCGATCAATAGTGCAAGAGGAATAGGCAACAAATCGGAAGAATCGGGATACCGCTCTCACGGCGGCAGACGCTACCCTGGAGATGAGAGAAACGATTTCGAAGGAGAAACAATGCAGAAGCGCAAACTTGGAAAGAGCGGCCTGGAAGTTTCGGCTCTCGGGCTCGGCTGCATGGGAATGAGCTTTTCTTACGGCCCGCCCAAAGACAAGCAGGAGATGACCTCCCTCATTCGGTCGGCGGTTGAACGCGGCGTCACGTTCTTTGATACCGCTGAAGTGTACGGTCCGTTCACAAACGAAGAACTCCTGGGCGAAGCCCTCGCTGGGTTCCGTGGACAAGTGGCGATCGCAACGAAGTTCGGGTTTGACCTCAGTCCCGAGCACGATCCCCGCGGGATGAAGGGCTCGCCGGGCCTGAACAGCAGGCCAGAGCACATCAAGCAAGCCGCCGAGGGCTCGCTCAAGCGGCTGAAGGTTGATGTCATCGACCTGCTCTATCAGCACCGGGTTGACCCGAACGTGCCTATCGAAGACGTAGCGGGAGCGGTGAAGGACCTGATTCAGGAAGGCAAGGTGAAGCACTTCGGCCTTTCCGAAGCGGGAGTGCAAACCATCCGCCGTGCACACGCAGTCCAGCCGGTCACCGCTCTCCAGAGCGAGTATTCGCTGTGGACGAGGACTCCGGAGAAGGAAGTGATACCGACCCTGGAGGAGCTCGGAATTGGCCTGGTCCCGTACAGCCCCCTGGGCAAGGGCTTCCTCACGGGCAAGATCGACGAGAATGCGCGGTTCGACAGCTCCGACTTCCGGAGCACCCTGCCTCGCTTTACGCCGGAGGCCCTGAAAGCGAATCAGGCCCTGATTGATCTGCTCGCCAGCATCGGGGAACGGAAGAAGGCGACACCCGCTCAGATCGCGCTCGCCTGGCTGCTGGCCCGGAAGCCGTGGATTGTACCGATCCCGGGCACCACAAAGCTGCCTCGCCTGGACGAAAACATCGGGGCAGTCGCAGTCGAACTCACGCCCGACGATCTCGGTGACATCGAGAAGGCCGCCTCAAGGATCACGGTGCAAGGCGCCCGGTACCCCGAAAAGCTGGAGCAGATGACCGGCCGCTGAGCGGCCGCGCGAAGGAGTTCAAGAAATGGAGATCAAACGAAGCGGCTCTCAGCCTTCCGGCAAAGGACCGGCAGAGTGGTTCACTGGCACGGTGCGGGTTGACCCGCTGTTCCATCCGCCCGCTCCGGCGCGTGCTTTCGGCGCCAGCGTCACCTTCGAGCCCGCCGCCCGTACGGCGTGGCACACACACCCGCTCGGTCAGACCCTGATCGTGACGGGGGGCTGTGGCCGGGTACAGCGTTGGGGCGGACCGGTGGAGGAAATCCGGCCAGGTGACGTGGTGTGGATCGCGCCAGGCGAGAAGCACTGGCATGGCGCCGCACCGAGCACGGCCATGACCCACATCGCCATTCAGGAGCAGCTTGACGGCAAGGCCGCCGACTGGATGGAACAGGTCAGCGACGAACAATACAACGCCTGACGAAGGGCCGAAAAGGAACCACCAGGAGCATAGATCCATGTACAACACGAAGGCGTATTTCGCCGCCGGCGCGACATCGCCGCTTGTCTCTACCACCATCACGCGCCGAGATCCAACCGAACACGACGTGCAGATGGAGATCCTGTTCTGCGGTATCTGCCACTCCGATCTCCACCAGGCGCGTGATGAGTGGCGGAGCGTCATGCCGACCGTGTACCCGTGCGTCCCAGGCCATGAGATCGTCGGCCGTGTCACCAGGGTCGGCTCCGCAGTCACCGGGTTCAAGCCCGGCGACCTCGGCGCGGCCGGCTGCATGGTCGATTCCGATCGCACCTGCCCCGAGTGCCAGGCTGGCTTCGAGCAGTTCTGCCCCAACGCGACCTTCACCTACAACTCCCTGGACAAGCACCTCGGAGGCGTCACCTGGGGCGGCTACTCCGACAGCATCGTTGTGGATGAGCACTTCGTGTTGCGTGTCCCGTCCAACCTCGATCCTGCCGCAGCCGCGCCTCTCCTTTGCGCCGGAATCACAACATACTCACCCATGCGGCGCTGGGGCGTCACCAAAGGCAGGAAAGCCGGCGTGGTGGGTCTCGGCGGACTGGGCCACATGGGCGTGAAGATCGCTCACGCGCTGGGAGCCCACGTGGTTGTCTTCACCACCTCACCTGGCAAGAAGGAAGACGCGCGCCGCCTTGGCGCCGACGAAGTGGTCGTTTCCCGCAATGCCGGCGAGATGCAAAAGCACGCCGGCAGCTTCGACTTCATCCTCGACGCCGTCTCCGCCGATCACGACATCAACGCGTACATTCAACTGCTCCGCCGCGACGGCAACATCACTCTTGTCGGAGCGCCCGAGAAGCCTTTCGCCGTCGCCGGCTTCGGCCTTCTGTTCGGGCGCCGCAGCCTCTCCGGCTCGCTCATTGGCGGGATCCCCGAGACCCAGGAGATGCTGGACTTCTGCGGCGCACACAACATCACCGCCGATGTGGAAGTGATTCCTGTCCAGAAGGTCAACGAGGCTTATGAGAGACTGCTGAAGTCCGATGTGAAGTACCGCTTCTCGATCGATATGGCTTCTCTCAAATCCGAGTAAGTCTGGTGTTTCCATGTGCGCATGGGAGCGCTGTCTGAGTCAAAAGGCGCACTGCTCCCGGTGAGAGCGCCGTCCTCAGGGGCACCGGTTCGCAATACGCCGCACTGTTTTGCTGGAGTTCGTGCAAATCCGGTTGGCTGCCAGATTGCATCAACCGTCCCTATATGCGTTTGACTACTATTGCTCGGGCGGCTCTCCGACTGGCTGCCGCACTGCTGATTTGGTCGATTGCTTTCGCCCAAAGCACATCCTCGCCTGCTCCAACGGCGGGAGCCGGCGGCCAAAGTTCACCGCGTTTCGATGGCAAGTGGCTCACCAGGCTCACCTGCCCCGCAAAAGGGAACACCGAGAGCTACACCTGGCAGTTTGACAGCGTGATCCAGAACAGCAACTTTCACGGAGAGCACGGCACAGCGGGAGAGCCCGGCTACCTGCTGATCGAAGGCAAGATCGCGGGGGACGGCAGCGCCAGGCTGTCTGCAACGGGCGTGGTCGCCTCCAGAAAATACGCCCGTGGAGTTCTGGCCCACAAGGGCGAGGAATATGGCTACAACATCAAGGCCCAGTTTCAGGACACCGAGGGCACAGGCACCCGCGACACGGGCCTCGGCGTCGTAGGCCGTCCCTGCACGTTTGACTTCGTGAAGCAGTAGGCCACGGACCAGATTGCTGGACATCGGGCGGCGAGGCGCTCGTCGCCTTTCGCCGTCGCCGGCTTCGGCCTTCTGTGCGGGCGACGCAGCCTCTCCGGCTCGCTCATTGGCGGGATCCCGGAGACCCAGGAGATGCTGGACTTCTGTGGCGCACACAACATCACCGCCGATGTGGAAGTGATTCCTATCCAGAAGGTCAACGAAGCCTACGAAAGACTGCTGAAGTCCGACGTGAAATACCGCTTCTCGATCGATATGGCTTCTCTCAAATCCGAGTAAGACGATGAATGGGCAGTTTCGCATTCCTGGCAACCCGCTGCGCGGCGGCGCGGAACAGGGCCGGCGCGCTGCCGGGTAATGACAACGTCGTTACAGGTTGGTACATTGAATAGAGCGAGCATCTCATGCCAGTTCCTCGGCTCCGTGCGCCCAAACGCGAAACCCTGAACATCCGGATCAAGCCGGAGGTCCGGGGCCTTATCGATCGCGCGGCGGAGATGACCGGCAAGACCCGGACCGATTTCGTGCTGGATGCCGCGCGGCACGCGGCTGAGGACGCGCTTCTGGACCGCGCGGTGTTCGCGGTCAGCCCCAGGGCTTATGCGGCGTTTCTGAAGCGTCTTGATGCTCCTCCCAAACCCAACGAGCGTTTGCGCCGAACTATGCGGACATCCGCACCCTGGGATTGAATGTGTCCCTTGCGCCGCCCGAGCTATTGGCCGATGGCCACCAGCTCGACGACCTCCATTCCGGTGAGCCCTCGTTGGACGATTGGCTGAAACGCCGCGCGCGGGCCAATCAGGCGAGCGGCGCCTCACGCACCTGGGTGGCTTGTGAGGCGAATCGGGTTATCGGATATTATGCGCTGGCCTCTGGCGCCATTGTGGTGGAAAGCGCCGCCGGCAGATTCAAACGGAACATGCCGAATCCGATTCCGGTGGCCATCCTTGCGCGCCTTGCCGTGGACCGCGCGTTCCAGGGCCGGGGCATCGGACGCGCCCTGTTCCGCGATGCCGGGCAGCGAGTGGTTCATGCGGCGGACACCATTGGCATTCGTGGAATTGTGGTGCATGCCATCTCGGAAGAGGCAAAGAGATTCTACCTGGCGCTCGGCTTCGACCCGAGCCCTCGCGAGCCCATGACGCTGGCGGTCACGTTGGCGGACTTGCGCGCCGCATTGCAATAGGGCCGATCCACTTGCCGCGCGTCACCTTGTCGCTTTCGTAAGTTGCCGCAAGATACGTCGGGCTTCGTCCTTCGACCCCTCCGTAACATCATCAGCCTTGGCCTTGAGGGTCTGCCTAAGGTAGCGGACGGCCTTTATTTCGTTACCTTTGCGGAGGTAGATCCTGGCGATCTCCAGGTTGGCGTCACCGTCGTCCAGCTTTACGGCACGCTCAAACCAGGATAACGCCTGTCTAAGATCCTGCTTGTCGCGAAACACCGTACCGATGTTGCTCGCGGCCGATCGCATGCCCTGCCGGTATGCTTGCTTGTACCAGTGGATGGCCTTCTCACAGTTCGGTTTGAGGCCGACGCCAACATCGTAGAAATAAGCTACGCAGAACTGGCCTTCGCTATCGCCGCGTTTTGCCAGCGACAGAAACAGGCGGAATGCCGAACGAAGGTCGCCACTTTCCCAACGTTCGTGAGCCTTTTTGTGTAAGTCATCTACGTTCATAGCATTCTTGCGTGCGGCTTCAGATGTCCGACTCTGGCCAGGCGGCCTGAGAGGCCGCCGCAGGCTGAGAGCCTGCCCCACATCGCCACCTACAGCGGCACGTCCACCTGGGTGAGGATGTCCTCCAGCACGCGCTCGCTCAGCTCCGCGCTGCGCTGGGACATGGCCGCGCGCGTGTTCACTATGATGCGGTGCGCGCAGACCGGCAGCACCAGGCGCTTGATGTCGTCGGGGATGACGTAGTCGCGCCCTTCCATCATGGCCAGCGCCTGGGCGGCGCGGAACAGGGCCTGCGCGCCGCGCGGACTTACCCCCAGCGCCAGCGACTCGTGCGTGCGCGTCCTCTCCACGATCTCCAGCATGTAATCCACCAGCGCCTCGTCCACGCGCACGGCGGCTGCCTGCGCCTGCATGGCCACCAGCTCCTCGGCCGGTAGCACTTCGCGAACCGCGTCCATGGAGGCGTGATCGGTGTTGCGCAGGATCTCGCGCTCGGCGCCGCGGCCCGGGTAGCCGATGCGAATGCGCATGAGGAAGCGGTCGAGCTGCGACTCCGGCAGAGGATAGGTGCCGTGATGCTCCACCGGGTTTTGCGTGGCGATCACCATAAACGGCTGGGCCAGCGCGTAGGAGCGGCTCTCCACCGTGATCTGCGTTTCGTTCATGGCCTCGAGCAATGCCGATTGCGTTTTGGGAGTGGCCCGGTTGATCTCGTCGGCGAGCAGGAAGTTGGTGAAGATGGGGCCGGGCTTGAACTCGAACTCGCCCGAGCGGGCGTTGTAGACGGTGACGCCCAGGACGTCCGAGGGCAGCATGTCGCTGGTGAACTGGAGGCGGTGGAAGCCGCACTGCACCGACCGCGAAAGAGCGTGCGCGAGGGTGGTTTTGCCCACGCCGGGGACGTCCTCGATGAGCAGGTGTCCGCGGGCCAGCAGGCAGACGATGGAGAGCCTGACTACGTCGGCTTTGCCGCGAATCGCCGCGCCAAGGGACGATTCGAGGGCGGCCAGCTTCGACAGCGCCACGGGCGCGGCAAACACGCCTTCATTGTAACAGTGGCATGCGGCGGGGCAGAAACGCGGCTGGCGCCGCGTGTCCGGCGAATGTTGCGGCTGTGTGACACAATGGAGGGCGGTAATCATAAAGCCTATGAAGTTGCTCCCGCGCGACGAGCAGTTCTATGACCTGTTCCTGAATCAGATCGCGGTCACGGTGGAGGCGTCCCTGCTGTTGCTGCAGGGCGCCGAGAAAGGCAATGGGCCGCTGGCCACCGCCGCGGCGCGCATCAACGTTCTGGAACAGCAGGGCGATGAGATCATCCACGACATTTACGTCCGGTTGAACCAGACGTTTATCACGCCCATCGATCCCGAGGACATCCATTCGCTGTCGGCCAACCTGGACGACATTTTGGACGGCATCGAGGAGTCGGCGCACATCGTCGTCGCCTATCGTGTCGATCCCATCCCGCCCACCGTGGTGGAGCTGTGCCGCATCGTGCATTCCTGCGCGAAGACGCTGGAGCTCGCCCTCACCGCGCTCAGCAAGGACGCCCCGCTGCTGGCGCACTGCATCGAGGTGAACCGCCTCGAGGAGGTGGCCGACCAGATTGGCCGCGATGCCGTCAGCGAGCTGTTTCGCAGCGAGAAGGACTGCATCAGGCTGATCAAGCTCAAAGAGGTATACGACCGGCTTGAAGCGACCATCGACTGCTGCGAGGACGTCGCCGACGCACTCCAGAACGTGGTTGTGAAAAACAGTTAGAGGGCGGCATGGACTCCACCCTCATTCTGACCGTGGTGATCATCCTGGTCGCTCTGTCGTTCGACTTCATCAATGGGTTTCACGATGCGGCGAATTCCATCGCCACCGTCGTATCCACGCGCGTGCTAACGCCGGGGCAGGCGGTGATCTGGGCGGCCTTCTTCAATTTTGTCGCGGCCTTTAGTTTTGGCACCGGTGTGGCCAGGACCGTCGGCTCGGGCATGGTGGACCTGCATTTCGTGACGCCCTGGGTGATTCTGGCCGGGCTGACAGGCGCCATCACCTGGGATCTGTTCACGTGGTGGATCGGCCTGCCCACCAGCTCCTCGCACGCGCTGCTGGGCGGGTACGCCGGCGCGGCCATCGCTCATGTCGCTTACACGAAAGGCCTGGCGAGAGCCTTCGACGCCATTCTGTGGAACGGCTGGACCATGACGCTGCTGTTCATCGTGGTGGCGCCGCTGATCGGCATGGCGCTCGCCTACGTCTTCATGGTGGTGGTGTACTGGGGCTTTCGCAACACGACGCCAAGGAAGATGGATAAGTATTTCCGGCGTCTGCAGCTTGTTTCCGCGGCCGCGCTGAGCTGGTCGCACGGCACCAACGACGCGCAGAAGACCATGGGCGTCATCACCGGCGTGCTGGTGACTTCCGGTTACCTCAAGACCTTCCAGGTGCCCATCGCGGTGATCCTGGGGGCCCACGCCGCCATTGCGCTGGGGACCCTGAGCGGCGGATGGAGAATTGTGAGGACCATGGGACAGCGGTTGACGCGGCTGAAGCCTCGCACCGGTTTCTGCGCCGAGTCCGCCGCGGCGGTGTCCATCCTGTTTGCCACCTGGCTCCGCCTGCCGGTGTCTACCACTCAGGTGACCGCCGGGGCCATTGCCGGCGTCGGCTCCATCCAGCGTCTGAAGGCTGTTCGCTGGGGCGTGGCCAAGGACATCATGTGGGCGTGGGTGCTGACCATCCCGGCGTCCGCGCTGGTGGGCTGGCTGACGCTGACCGTGCTGCACCTGTTCAATTCGAAGCTGTAGCGGCAAGCCGGAAACGCGGCCTTGACCACAGGCGAAAGACGAATGCTGTCCTTGTCCGCGCTTCGCCCCTGGCCAAGGCCGCCGCAGGCTGCGAGCCCAATGGCACTTAACTTTTCTATTGACGGACGCTTATACAGAATTCGTGGGGCAGCCCCTCGGGCTGCGGCCGGCCCTCGGCCGGCCTGTTCCCGTGAACAGGTGCCTGATGCTGCCAGCGAAGAGCGGGTCCGGGGGACCCGCGCAGACCGGGGGTCTGCCCCACAACGTGCCGCACTGCGGGCTGCGAGCCTGCCCCACAGGGCAGAACGACCGGGCTGCTGTGTCCCACTGGCTACGCCGGGTCTGCCCTTCTGCTCTACCATGAATAGGTGCGGGCCGAGAAACGCAAAAGGCTCGCCTCATTCCTATGCGTCTCCACACATTGCTCGCAGCCCTGATCCTCTGCGCCGGCGCCGCCTTTGCCCAGAGCGATGCGAAACCCCTGACCGCGCTCCCGTACAGCCCCAGCCTGGACGTCAGCGCCATGGACAAAACCGTCAACCCCTGTGAGGACTTCTTCCAGTACTCCTGCGGGAACTGGATTCACAAGAACCCCATCCCCGCCGACCAGGCCTCCTGGGATGTGTACTCGAAGCTGGCCACCGAGAATCTGCAGTACCTGTGGGGCATTCTCCTCGATGCCGGCGATGCCTCGCGCAAGCGCACGCAGGAAGAACAGCAGATCGGCGATCTGTTTCACGCCTGCATGGACGAGGCATCCATCGAGAAGGCCGGACTCGCCCCCCTGCGCCCGGCGCTGGACGCCATCGCCGCTCTGAAATCCAAACAGGAGATGGCGCCGGTGGTGGCCGCCGAGCACAGCAGCACGGAGTCGGATGCGCTGTTCGGGTTCGGCTCGAATCAGGATTACGCCAATTCGCAGCAGGTGATCGCCTTTGCCGACGCCGCGGGGCTGGGCCTGCCGGATCGCGACTATTACTTCAAGACCGACGCGAAATCCCTGCAGATCCGCGGCCGGTACCTGCAGCACGTGGCCCGCATGTTCGAGCTAATCGGAGAAGACGACGCAACGGCAACGGCCGATGCCGCGCTGGTGATGGCCATCGAGACCGAGCTGGCGAAGGCGTCGCTCACTCGCGTGGAGAAACGCGATCCGTACAATCTGTTTCACAAGCTGGCGCCCGCGGAGTTCAAGGCGCTGGCGCCCGATTTCGACTGGGAAGCCTACTACTCCCACATCGGGCTCGCTTCGCCCGCCGTGGTCAACGCCACCGAGCCGGCTTTCTTCAAGGCGCTGGAGCAGCAGCTTGTCGCGCACGATCTGGCGGACTGGAAGACTTACCTGCGCTGGCATCTGGTTCACGCCGAGGCGCGCTATCTTCCCTCCGCCTTCGTCCAGGAGAACTTCGACTTCTATTCGAAATACCTGCAGGGCGTGGAGCAGATGCCGCCCCGCTGGAAGCGCTGCGTCCGTCTGGTGGACGGCAGTCTGGGCGAGGCGCTGGGCCGTGTGTACGTCGCCAGAACGTTCTCTCCCGAGGCCAAACAGAGCACTCTGAAAATGACCCGGGAGATCGAGCAGGCCATGGGCGACGAGATTCGCGCCCTGCCCTGGATGGGGCCGGAAACCAAGCAGCACGCGCTGGAAAAGCTGCACACCATCGTCAATAAGATCGGCTACCCCGACAAGTGGCGCGATTACTCTTCCGTGGTGGTGAGCCGCGACGATTTCCTCGGCGACGTGGACCGCGCCACCGCCTTCGAATCGCACCGGCAGCTCGCCAAGATCGGCAAGCCGGTGGACCGCACCGAGTGGAACATGACGCCGCCCACGGTGAATGCCTACTTCGACCCGCAAATGAACGACATCAATTTCCCGGCCGGCGTGCTGCAGCCGCCCTTGTTCGACCTCAAGCTGGACATGGCGCCCAACTACGGCGACACCGGCGGCACCATCGGTCACGAGCTCACGCACGGCTTCGACGACGAGGGCCGCCAGTTCGACGCGCAGGGCAACCTGAAGGACTGGTGGACGAAGAAGGACGCCGAGGAATTCGAGAAGCGCGTGAACTGCGTGCGCAACCAGTACGCGCAGTACACCGTGGTGGACGACATAAAGATCAACAGCAAGCTGACCTCCGGCGAGGATGTGGCGGATCTGGGCGGCACGCTGCTGGCCTGGCTGGCGTGGAAGGCTTCCACCAGGGGCTGGACGCTGGAGCCGGTGGAAGGCATGTCGCCCGAACAACGGTTCTTCGTGGGCTACGCGCAGTGGGCCTGCGGCAGCGAGCGCCCAGAGGTGTTGCGGATGCGCGCCATCACCGATCCGCACTCGCCGCTCGAGTATCGGGTCAACGGGGTGGTGGCGAACCTGCCCGAGTTCGGCAAAGCGTTCGCCTGCAAAGCCGGCCAGCCGATGGTGCGCGCCGAAGCCTGCCGCATCTGGTGAGCCGATTCGGGAGCTGATTGGATTCGGTGACGTACACCTCATTTCCGAATTCCGGGGCCAGACGGAAGACAGATTCCGTGGGCGTCTTGCCCAAGTAATTCGGAAATGAGGTGTACGTCACCGAATCAGGCGGCGCGCGAACTGCAGGCCGGACCACGTTTCGTCCACCGCGCAGATCTTGTAGTCCACCCATCCGGCGGCGAGCCCGAACTCGCGGACGGCGGTTTCGGTCACATCGGTCCTGATGAGGGAAGCCTTCTTCGGCCAGATGATCCACAGCCCGCCGCCCTCCCGGACGGCGCGCGAGGCGGCATCGAAGCGCCGTTTCAGGCTGGCCAGCGAATCCACGAAGAACAACACGCGGTCGGCCGCGCGGGCCTGCCTTTGCACGCGCACGCCATCCGGCAGTGGCGCCAGTTTCGCCTCGAATCCCTCCGGCGCGCCCAACAACGCCACCACCGTGGAAGCCTTTATTCCCAGCTTTTTCGGGAGCGGCGTTCCCGAATAGCCGGCCATGGCGTCCGGGGTCACCGGCCTTGCCGGGGTGCCGCGAATGGCGGCATCCAGAGAGCCCGGCAGCTCCGCCCACGACAGGAACGCGGCGTCGGGCAGCACGCGAAACACCCGCTCCACCTTCGCCTCCTCGCCGCCCACGAAAACGAGCGGCACTCGCCGCGAGCCCGCCGTCTTTCGCAGCTCGATGCCCACCGCCTGGCCCTGCGACGGCAGACGGCTGAGATCGATGAGGAACGCGTCGGGCGCGCGCGACCCCAACGCGCGAACCGCGCGGCCATCCTTCGGCGCCACCACCTCGACGGCAATCCCGGCCTGGCGAAGAGCTTCCGCGTGCTCCTCCGCCTCCGCCGGCTTCCAGTGGATCAGCACGATGCTGCGCATTCCCCGGCCATTCTACACCTATTCCGTGGCGGCCGATAAACCAGATGGTCACAAGGTCATACGCGGGATCGTGTGAGAACTCTGCGCTATCCAGGCAACCAGATTGCAGCCCAGCGAGAACAGTTATGCGTTCCAGACAATTGCTTAGTGCGATTCTCCTGCTGCCGCTGTTTGCCGGCTGTCTGACCGCCCGCGAACCCGGCTCACGGGTGCAATATGTCGGCGGCACCATCGTGCAGATTCCGCCGGGCTGCTCCGGCCGGGCCCAGACCGTCGACGAGCAGTTCTTCGTCTTCTATTCGAAAGGCGCAAGCTGGCGGGTCCCCTATGAGAGCATCGACCTGCTGGAATATGGGCAAAAGGTCGACCGCCGCTATCTGGCAGCGGTAATCATCTCGCCCTTGTTCCTGTTGAGCAAGTCGCGCGCGCACTTTCTCACTATCGGATACATGGACGAAAACGGCAGGCACCAGGCGCTGATCTTCCGCGTGAACAAGGACGACATCCGCGGTGCGCTGGTGACGCTGGAAGCGCGGACCGGCCGCCGGGTGGAGTTCCAGGATGAGGAGGCTCGAAAGGCTGGAAAGGGCTGAGCATGGGTCCCGCGGTTCTGGTGGTATTCCTTCTGGCCTCCGGCCCCGGTGCCGATAGCGCCGCGAATGCCAATGCTTCGCCCCGGTTGCAGGTGGAGAAGGTGGACGCCCGCGACGAAACGCCGGCGGCGCGGGACCTCACTACCGTGCGCCGTATTTACGTGGACGTGCTCACCGGCGGCGAAGCGGCCGCGCGGCTCCGGGACATGCTGATGGCCAGCCTGCAGAAGACCCGGCTCTTCATCGTGACCGAGAATCAGGATCGCGCCGACGCCGTGTTGAAGGGCGCCGCCGACGACAAGATCTTCACGGACCGGTTTCGCTCCAGCGACAACCTGAACATGCACACCCAGGTGGGCGCCTCGGACCGCTCGTCGGAATCCCGTTACTACAGCGAGGGAGAGAGTCACAGCGCGGGCTTCGGCATCGGCGAGAGCGAATCGAGCAGCATCGAAGAGCGCAAGCACGAGGCGATCGCCGCGGTGCGGCTGGTGAATCGCGAGGGGGACGTCATCTGGTCGGCCACCGAGGAGAGCCTGGGGGGCAAGTTCCTTGGCGCCAGCGCCGACGTGGCCGACAAGATCGCCCGGCAAATCACCGCCGACTACCATCGTCTGCAGTCCGCGGCCTCGAACCAGGAAAAGGGCGCGCCGGTTGCCGTGCGATGATGTCAATGAGACGTCATCGGGCGGTTAGCTCAGCCGGTTAGAGCGTCTGGTTTACACCCAGAAGGTCGCAGGTTCGAATCCTGCACCGCCCACCATGACCTGGACGATCATCGAAGTTTTTGCCCCCGCACGGCCCCCACAGAATACTGACGGTCCAGCACCATTCCCGATAATCTCAGAGCGAGAGTAATGCGACCGTCGCCGCACCTAAACGCGTCAAGGACTCATAACGGGGTAGCTCGTCCCGTCGCGACATCCGGACCCTGTCTCTCGGTTTCGCGTGGCAGCGCGGCTTATGATTTGCGTGTTTCTGGAATCCGAAGTAGTTCCCGATAGTACTGGCTGAGTGCTATCGAGCAGAACGCTGATTCGGCGGCGAGAAACACAACACGTTTCGACGAGTCCGCGGCAATTTGCACGTGATACGTGGCGCCTCCGGAAAGCCGATTCAGCGCGGCGAGATCGCCTCTCGTCGAATTGACCAATGTCAGCAGTTGAACTTGTGCCGCAAGTCTCGTGTTGGCTGCATCGACGGTGGTTGTAAATCCTGCGCTCGAATCCAAAACCCGCGAGGGCAAGAGCGATCAATAACAATTTCAGCTTACGGGATCTGTCACTGCTCGTGGCTCCCTCGATCAAGACAACGGTGGGCATCGCAAGTGGGGGAGACGGCAGACTTCCGTCGTGGGAGTCATCCCGGCTCACTCTGCAATCGGGCAGGAATCGGACGATTACCGCACGTGCCGGCCGGCAGCCGGGCACGGTTTCCCCCGGTCCGGTAGAGGCGGATACAGGTTGAGCCGATGCGGACACCGGCATGGAGTCTTCCGGGAGGAATCTCCGGGGTTATTTGTCGCTGAGTGCCGCTACGCCCGGCAGCTCGATGCCGGACAGGTACTCGAGCGATGCGCCGCCGCCGGTGGAGATGTGCGTGATCTTGTCGGAGACGCCCGCCGACTTGATGGCTTTCTCGGAATCGCCGCCGCCCACCACCGACACCGCGCCCGATTTCGCCACCGCCTTGGCCAGCGCCACCGTGCCGGTATCGAACGGAGGCTTTTCGAACACGCCCATGGGACCGTTCCAGATGATGGTCTTCGCGGCCGCGATCTCGGCTTCGAAGGACGCGATGGTCTTCGGTCCGATGTCCACGCCCAGCTTGTCGTCGGGAATGGTCTCCACCACGTCGAACGGCGCGCCTTCCTTCAGCTCGGTCACCACCACGTGATCCACGGGAAGCTTCAGCTTGGGGCCGGAGGTGGCGAGCAGCTCTTTGGCGAGGTCGATTTTGTCTTCCTCCACCAGCGAACGGCCCGTGGTCTTGCCCTGCGCGCGCATGAACGTGTAGGCCATGGCGCCGCCAATCAGCAGCTCGTCGGCGAATTTCAGCAGGTTCTGAATCACTTCGATCTTGTCGGAAACCTTGGCGCCGCCCAGAATTGCTATGCAGGGCCGCTCGGGATTCGTGGTCGCCTTGCCCAGCCACTCCAGTTCCTTGTCCATCAGCAGGCCGGCCGCGGCTTTGGGCATGAACTGAATCATCCCCACCGTGGAGGCGTGCGCACGATGCGCCGAGCCGAAGGCATCGTTGACGTAGAGGTCCGCCAGCGCGGCCAGTTGCTTCGAGAATTCGGGGTCGTTCTTCTCTTCCTGAGGGTGGAAGCGCAGGTTTTCGAGCAGCAGCACTTCGCCCGGCGCGGGCTTCAGGGCAACCACTTCCGGGCCAATGCAATCGGGCGCCATCTTGACGGGCTTGCCGAGCAGCTCCGCCAGGCGCGCGGCCACCGGCTTGAGGCTCATCTCCGGATTCGGCTTGCCCTTGGGACGGCCCAGATGACTGGCGAGAATGACGCCGGCGCCTTGTTCGAGCGCGTACCTGATTGTCGGCAGCGAGGCGCGGATGCGTTTGTCGCTGGTGATCTCCTGGCCGCCGGGTGCGAGTGGAACGTTGAAGTCCACGCGTATGAAGACAGTTTTGTTCTTGAGGTCCAGATCGCGGATTGAGAGTTTTGCCATAGGATTTCCAGTTGTCGGGATGATGTTACAGGAGAGCCGGACCCGGCAGGCCGAGCCCCGGCCATCGAGCAATGCTTGAAATTCGATGGTATCAGAACGGCGGGTGGATACAGGTTCGTCCTTCGAAAGCTGGTGGGCCCTGTAGGATTTGAACCTACGACCAACGGATTATGAGTCCGCTGCTCTAACCGCTGAGCTAAGGGCCCAAGCACGCCCGGCGGCGTTGGTCGCATTCCTTGTGGCCGCAACCATGCCCATCCCGTACCCATATTGTACTGGCTGGAGAGGCATCGGCGCGAAGCGTTCCGGCGGGCCGGGCGAAGCGAACCAGACTCTGCACCAGCCCGATCCGGGCCGCTGCGGGGAAGGCCCTTGCCGGTAACGTCCGGCCATTCGAGCGGCCCGGCAGAGCGACCCGCTCGCACGGATGCATTACCATCGAGAGAGCCCGTCTCCACGGGCGGTCTCGTTCTCCATGGAAGCCAGCCACACCGACATTGCGCTTCGCGTGCGCGGCCTGCGCAAGACGTACGGCGAGGTGGTGGCCGTCGACGGGCTCGATCTGGAGGTGCGCGAAGGGGAATGCTTCGGGCTGCTCGGTCCGAACGGCGCGGGCAAGACCACCACCATCGAGATCTGCGAGGGCCTGCTCGACGCCGACGCCGGCAGCGTGGAACTGCTGGGGAGGACGTGGGCGCACAGCGGAAGCGAGTTGAAGCAGCTCCTCGGGATGCAGCTCCAGGAAACGCAGTTCACCGACAAGCTCACGGTGGAGGAGACGGTGCGGCTGTTTCGCAGCTTCTACCGGCACCCGCTCACGGTGGAGGAGACCATCGCGCTGGTGCAGCTCGAGCCCAAGCGCGCGGCTCGCGTGGGGCAGCTTTCCGGCGGGCAGAAGCAGCGCCTGGCCATGGCCGTCGCGCTGGTGGGCGACCCCGAATTTTTCTTTCTGGACGAGCCCAGCACCGGTCTGGACCCGCAGGCGCGCCGCCAGGTGTGGGACCTGGTGGACCGCTTCAAGGCCACCGGCCGCACAGTTCTGCTGACCACCCATTACATGGACGAAGCGGAGCGGCTGTGCAACCGCGTGGGCATCATGGACCAGGGACGCATCATCGCGCTGGACACGCCGCGGAGGTTGATCGCATCCCTGGGCGCGGAACACGTGATCGAATTCGCGGCCGCCGAGGGACAGCCGGCGGCGGACACGGAGGCGCTTGGAAAGCTGGCGGGCGTACGGTCGGTCCACGCCCGCGACGGGCACGTTCAGCTCCACGTGGAACATCTGCACGCGGCCGTGCCGGCGGTGCTGGAGGAACTGGATGCCCAGGGAGTGAGCCTGGCCGAGCTGCGGACGCACTCGGCCACCCTGGAAGACGTGTTTGTGTCGCTGACCGGGAGGCACCTGCGAGATGAGTGAGTGGCGATGAGCGAACGGCGCGACAGCCCGTTGCTGCAGTTGACGCTGGTGCGCCTGCGCGAGTTCCTGCGTGAACCCGAAGCCATCTTCTGGACTTTCGGGTTCCCCATCCTGCTGGCCGCGGGACTGGGGATCGCTTTCCGCAACAAGCCCGCCGATTTCGTCAACGTGGCGGTGGTGCGGAGTGGGGCGGCATCCGCGCAGGTGGCGCTGTGGTTGCGCCAGGACAAAGGACTGCACGTCCAGACGCTGGCCGAGGACAAGGCGAATCTGGCCCTGCGGACCGGCGGCGTCGCGCTGGTGGTGCTGGCGCGACCCGATGGCGGCGTGACCTGGCGCTACGACGACACCAATCCGGACGGCCGCGCGGCGCGTCTGCTGGTGGAAAATGCCATCGAGCGCGGGGCTGGGCGGCGCGACCCGGTGCCCACCTCCGAGGACCGCGACCGCGAACCCGGCTCGCGCTATATCGATTTTCTGCTGCCCGGGCTGCTGGGCATGAACATGATGGGCGACGGCATGTGGGGCATCGGTTTCAGCGTGGTGGACGCGCGCCGGCGCAAGCTGCTGAAGCGGCTGATTGCCTCGCCCATGTCCCGGGCCGAGTACCTAGCGTCGTACCTGCTCTCGCGCATCGTGATTCTTACCACCGAGATCGCGGTGATCGCCACGTTCGGGTGGCTGGTGTTCGGAGTCCCCTTTCGCGGACCGTTTGCGGTGTTCGTCCTCATCTGTATTGTGAGCGGACTTACGTTCAACGCGCTCGGCCTGCTGCTCGCGTCGCGGCCGCAGACCATCGAAGCGATCAGCGGCCTGATGAACCTGGCTATGCTGCCCATGTGGGTGCTCTCGGGCGTGTTCTTTTCGTCGAACCGCTTTCCAGCGATCCTGCAGCCGCTTATTCACGCGCTTCCGCTGACGGCGGCCGTCGATGCGTTGCGTGCGAACATGCTGCAGGGCGGCGGCGTGGCCGGGGTGGGGGCGCAACTGGCCACGCTGGCGGTGTGGCTGGTGGTGTCTTTCGTGGTGGCGCTGCGGATTTTCCGATGGCGCTGAAGGGCCCACGCTGCGCCGTGCCGTTATGACAGCCGTTTCCGGCGAGTTACCGCCCGGCGCTCGTTGTAGCGTGGATTCGTGGCTGCCAATAATTCGCAATCCGCGGTGCTCGAGGCGACTCTTCGACACGCGCTCGCCTGGCTGGAAGGTCTGGATCAGCGGCCGGTTCACGCGACCGCCGGTCTCGAAGCGCTGCGCCGGCGGCTGGATCGCAAACCCGGCGAAGAGGGCGTCGCTCCCGAGCGGGTGATCGCGGATCTGGTCCGCGATGTGGAGGGTGGCATCTTTGGCAACGCGGGCGGGCGTTTCTTCGGCTGGGTGATTGGCGGCACGCTACCTTCGGCGCTCGCCGCCGACCGGCTGACTGCAACCTGGGATCAGAATGCGGCCCTGTACTCGTGCGGCCCGGCGGCGGCGGTGGTGGAAGAGCTGGTTGGCGCGTGGCTGAAGGAGATCTTCGGCCTGCCTGAGGGCGCCGCCTTCGCACTCGTCAGCGGCTGCCAGATGGCGCACGTCACCTGTCTGGCCGCCGCCCGCCACGCGCTGCTGGCCAGATGTGGATGGGACGTGGAACGGCGCGGACTGGTCGGCGCTCCCGCGATCCGCATCCTCGCGGGGGAGGCTCACGGGGTCATCGCTCACGGCTCTGTCGCGCGGGCGGTGCGGCTGCTCGGACTGGGCACTGATCAGGTGGTGACGTTCGAGCCAGCCGATCTCGAAGCTTCTCTGCGGTCCGGCACGCCGAAGCCCACCATGGTCCTGCTGCAGGCGGGCGACATTAACACCGGCGCCTTCGATTCGTTCGCGACGCTGATCCCGATTGCGCAACGGCACGGCGCGTGGGTCCATGTGGATGGAGCGTTTGGACTGTGGGCCGCCGCCAGCGATCGCTTCCTCCACCTGCTGGACGGGATGGCCGCCGCCGACTCGTGGGCCACCGATGGCCACAAATGGCTGAACGTGCCCTACGATTGCGGTTACGCTTTCGTCGACGACGCGCAGGCGCACCGGGCTTCCATGTCCCACCGCGCCGACTATCTGACGCACGCCACCGAGGCGCGCGATCAGATTGATTGGAATCCGGAATGGTCGCGCCGCGGACGCGGTTTCGCCACCTATGCCGCGTTGCGCGAACTGGGGCGCGGCGGACTGGCCGCTCTGGTGGAGCGCTGCTCGGACCATGCGCGTGCGCTGGTGACCTGCATCGGCCGGCTGCGCGGCGTGGAGATTCTGGCCGAGCCGATTATCAACCAGGGGCTGGTGCGCTTTGACGGCGACGACCGGCGGACGGAGGAAACCATCGCCGCCATCGTCGCCACCGGAGAAGCGTTCTTCGGCGCGACTACGTGGCGGGGCAAGCGGGCAATGCGCGTCAGCGTTTGTAACTGGCGGACGTCGGAGGAAGATGTGGAGCGGGCGGTGCGGGCGGTGGAGAGAGTGCGGAGGTGATCGCCGTGCGCTCCCGGGCCTTGCGGGCGGACCATTCGGCGCCGGCGAGGATCAGCATGGACGCGAAGAAGCTCCACAGGATCATGGTGACCGCGTGTTGGAAGGGCCCGTACTCGCGGCGCATCTTTTGCTGTGTCCAGACCCACGTGATCTTGTTGACGTATTTGAGGGCTTCCAGCAAAAAGCCGACGAAGATCGCGGCCGGGAGCACATCGGCGGGACGGACCTTGCAGTTGGGCAGGAGCCAGTAGATGAGAAACAGGATGAGCATGGAGACGGGAACGGCCGCCAGTTTGAAAAACGCGGCGGTGAAGAAACCCGCCACCGACGATGGGGCCCCGCTCCACAGTTCGTTATTCATGCCCGTGAGCAGGGCGGACAGCATGGCCAGGATTCCGCAGACGAAAATAAGTCCCAGGCTCACCGCCTGATTGCGCACGAAACTGCGATTCACCTTGCATCCCCACACCTTGTTCAGGGCCACCTCCAGCGGCTCGAAAATGCCGTTCGCCGTAAACAAGAGCAGCAGGACCGAAACCAGTTGGAACTTGTTGCGGGAGAGGACGCTGACGAGTCCGTTGTGCGCCTTGCCTCCTTCACCCAGCCTGATCCACTCTTCCATCAAGTGTGGGAGGTAGCTTTCCAGCGCGAAGTAGATGGCGTTGGTTGCGGCCTGCCAGTGCAACACCTGTTGAGTGATGGACGCCATCACGATCAGGAACGGAAAAAACGAGAGCAGAACGTTGGCCGAAACCGAGAATGAGAAGACGTGCACCTCCGTTTCCATCCAGTAGCGCAGCGTCGGCATCAGCGCGCGCCACACGCGCGGGACCAGTGCTTTTGACTGTGTTTCGGGGAGCAAGTACCAGCTTACAGAAGGCGTTGCGATTTCGGTTGGGTGAGCCGTCTTTCCAGCCGCGCGCGGCGCCGCGCCAGCGCCTCGGTGGGTTGTAGCGCGAGGGCGCGCAGGGTCGTGTCCAGCGCGGCGGCGAAGTTGCGCTCGCGCCGCTCGTAATGTTTCGCCAGTTCCTCCAGGGCGGGCACGCGCCAGGCGTTGGGTGAGCCGGCCAGATCGGCAAGCAAAGGCAGTGCGGCCTCATCGCGCCCCGATTTCTTTTCGAGGCAGGCGATGTCCCACAGTGTCCGAAAATGCAGGTCGTCGGGGAGGCCGCGCTCCACCGCGCCGCGGAACAGCGCCAGGGCGTTGTCGGGATTCTCCGCCTGCCGCCACCAGCGCCCCAGGCCCACCATCTCCGCGCCGTGCGTGAACTGCGCGTTTTCGGGAGCGTGAAACGCCCACGGCACGATGGCGGTGAGGCAGGCCAGGGTCAGAATGTCGATGGCGTTGTGATGGAACACCGGGACCAGGCGGAAGATCTCGCGCGTGCGCAGGTACTCGAAGTAGACGTAGGGGATCATCTCGCCGGGCAGATCGCCCTCGCGCTCGACGCCGAGGATGCGGCCCTCCAGCTCCACCAGCCGGCAGGAATCGAAGCGCAGCTTCCAGAGGCGGCGCGCGCCGAACAGCAGATCGAGGTGCCGCAAGTCGTCGAAGGGCGGCCGGCGCCGCCCCATGCGATAGCGGGTTTCGAGCAACGGTTGATCGTAGGTGCGGCCGTTATACGTGATGAGCACCTGGAACTGTTTCAGGTGTTCCGCGAGCGCGTGCAGCAGGCTGGCTTCCTCGCCGTGATCGCGCATGAAGAACTGGCGCACGCGGAATCCGTCGGGCGCGACGCGGCCCACGCCCACCAGGAACGCATACGTGCCGGAACCGCCGGCGAGGCCCGTTGTTTCCGTGTCCAGAAACGCCCACGTTTGTGGCGGCGCGCTGGCGATCAGACCGTTGGAGATCGGTTCCAGCAGGTGGGGCGGCAACTGTTCCAGGTCGCAGATGCCGATGCTGCCGTGGCGGCGATGGCGCTCGTACAACTTCTCGGTTTCGAAGTGGCGTCCGAACTCCGTCTGCACTTCCCGGCCGCCGAGGTACTCCTCGACGAAGTACCTATCGGGTTTCTGTGACGCGCGCGGCGGTGGCGCGGGCGGCGGTCCCCCGGCGTACTTGCGATCAATGCGGGCAATGCGCCGCCGCAGATAGCCGAGTTGTTCCTCGAGATCGCCCACGCGCGGGAAGCTTCGCCTTTCCTTCGCCGATGATAGCACCGTTACTGCAGATAAATCGCGCCGATCTCGAGAGCCGCTTCCGGGGTCCCGAAGAAGTCACCGGAGCGGAAGACGCACGGTTCGTACCTTTCGTTGCTGTAGGTGTAGAAGGCCAGGCTCCAGCCCATCAGGTTTCCCACGTATCGCAGCCGGCACAGGTGCAGAGGTTCTGGGAAGTCCGGCTCCAGCGCGTCGATGTAGCAAAAGTGGCCGCTGAACCGCACGCGCACCTGCGAAGCCTTGCCGGGCGCGATCTTCGCCACGTGTTTGAGGATACGCTGACGCGTCTGTTCCTGAAGCGCGGGCGGGATCTTCTACCCGCCGCGATGGGGAGTGAATACCCAGGTTCGCTTTGGCATGGCAGCAGGGTACCATCTCCGGGGATCGATGGTGACCCCGACAAGAACGCCGGATGCGCTGCTGTGGGTCAGTCCTGCCCTATGGGCGCAAGGCGCCGATTAGAGGAAGTTGAGGGAAAAGGCCGAAAACCGCCCGTTGGCACGCGCGGCTCAGAAACGCAGGCACATTCCGAGTCACCATAACCGTAGGACGTGCCAGGATGTGCTCTGCAGTCCGGGGGCTTTCCCGGCGTGGAACACAGGTGTACCATGAGACCGGGCGCGTCGGAGCGGTGGCGGCGGTGCCCGCACAATCTCATCCGGCGTGACGCCACATTCAGGCAGTCCCGCGGAGGTGAGTCATGCCCGTCAGCGCACTGAAGGAATTCCTCGATCACAACAATATCCAGTACGTGACCATCACGCACTCCATCGCATACACGGCTCAGGGGATCGCCGCCCTCACTCACACCAGAGGCAGGGAGCTGGCGAAGACGGTAATGGTGAAAGTGGATGGCGCGCTCGCCATGGCCGTGGTCCCGGCCTCCTGGCACGTCAGCCTCGAACTGTTGAAGGAAGGCGCCGGCGCGAATTCCGTCAGCCTGGCCAGCGAAACGGACTTCCTCGGCCGCTTTTCGGGATGCGAAACCGGCGCCATGCCGCCGTTCGGCAATCTGTATGGTATGGCGGTCTTCGTCGACGAGGGTCTGGCAAAGGAGAAGGAGATCGCCTTTAACGCGGGTTCCCATCGCGAGCTCATCCGCATGTCCTACGAAGACTTCGACCGTCTGGTCAAGCCCAGGACGCTGAAGCTGGTGGCGGGAAGAGCCGGCGCGCACACTGCGTGAACGGAGGCTGCGCGACGCCCCTGTGAAATGCTGCGAAACCCTATTGACCTTCTCCTTTTATTCGCCCATAATGGGCCGAGGCACGAAGAAATGGCCCTTACCCCCAAACAGAAGCGCTTGCTCGACTTCATCGCCGATTTCGTGGACCGCGAAGGCTACGCGCCCAGCTACGCCGAAATGAAGGACGCCCTGCAACTGGCCTCGCTGGCCACCATCCACAAGCATATCGAGGCGCTCGAACAGCGCAAATACGTGCGCCGCAGCTTCAACCACAGCCGGTCGATCGACGTCGCACCGGCCTATCTGGAGGAGCGCCGGCGCGAGCGCGGGAAAACCGGCGACTTTCTGCCACTGCTGGGGCGGATCGCGGCGGGCTCGCCGGTGGAAGCCATTGCCGGGCAGGATACCATTGCCTTCGCCGATTTCACGGGGAAGGGCGACACCTTCGCCCTGCAGGTGCGCGGCGAGTCGATGATCGACGATCACATCTGCGACGGCGACTATGTGCTCGTGGAAAGGACCCCGGACGCTCACAACGGGGACATCGTGGTGGCCCTGGTCGGGGGCGTCGAGGCGACCTTGAAGCGGTTCTACCGGGAGAGCGCCGAGCGGGTGCGTCTGCAGCCGTCCAATGCGTCCATGGAGCCCATCTACGTACATCCGTCGCAACTGCAGATCCAGGGCCGGGTGATCTCGGTGCTGCGCAAGTACCGCTGAAACAACTCCTTACACTTCCTGAAGTTCCGGGCCTGAAGCCGCGTGATAGACTGATGGGTGCATGGGCGGCTTCTGGAACGGCCTGAAGCGTTTCCTTTTGTGGGACTTCCCGCGCGCCGGCTGGCAGTACGACGTGATGGTGGGCATCATCCTTCTGTTCGTTTTCGCGATGCCGCGCGAGTGGTTTCGCGATCAGCCCAAGGCCAGCAGCATTGTGATGCTCCCTGCCGAACGCGGCCACGGCCAGGCGTTCTGGATTGCCCCGGAGCTGCTGGACGGCGTGGCGCCGGCGCAACAAACCACCACCATTGAGGGTTTGCTCAAGGCACGGTGGCAGCGGCCGTACCGCGTGGTGCATCTGCAGCCCATCCCGGATTCCGAGCAGGAGATCAGAGGCTGGATGGCCTACGTGGCCAACCCGTAAGGTCTCTGTGTGGAATGAGCTTCTCTCGATCATTGAAAGCCTGCGGCACACCTTTGTACGGCCGCACTCCGCAATCTCCGCGGCTCGCGACGATTCGAAGTAGTGCGACGATCGCCGCAAGGTTCGCGGCCTTTGCGCTGATGACGGTGCTGGCGGCGGTGATGGCCGCGGACGCGCCTGCGGTGACCCAGATCCGCGGCCGCATGGACCAGGCGGCGGCGAAGTTTCTGCAAATGTCGGCGGACGTCAAGCGCATCACGCACACCGCCGTGCTCAACGAGGACAGCGTGGAAAGCGGCTCCGTGCGCATGCGCCGGCTTCCGTCCGGTGAGATTCAGGGTCTGGTGGAGCTGACCGCGCCCGATCATAAACTCTACTCGTTTGAAAAAAGGAAACTCCGAATTTACACACCGGCGATCAACACGGTGCAGGAGTTTGACCTCGGCCAGCACGGCGAGCAACTGGATGAGTTTCTTTCCATTGGGTTCGGCACGTCCGGCAAGGAACTTGCAAAGGGGTACGAGGTGGATGTACTCGCGGACAACAAGATGCCGCAGACCACAAGGGTGAAGCTCATACCTCGTGACGACGAGGTGAAGAAGTACCTGACCAGGATCGACCTCTGGATCACCGATCAGAATTATCCGATCCAGGAGAAACTCTGGGAGCCCTCGAAGGATTACATTGTGGTCAGCTACAGCAGTGTACAGATCAACCCGAACCTCAGCGCCGACGCGTTTACTCTGCACACCGCGCCCAACCCGAAAGTCGAGTATCCGCAAAGGTGAAACCGGAAAACTCCAGCGCGAATCGGCGGTACGGCCCGGGACGCCTCGGGTTTCTGGACTGGACCCGCGGCCTGGCCGTGCTCATCATGCTGCAGGGCCACGTGTTCCACTCCTTCACGAAGAACGAGTTGCGCAACGACGGGCCGTACATGCTCTCGCAGTTTATGGGCGGCATCGGGCCGGCGGTGTTCCTGTTCCTGACCGGGATCACGCTGGCGTTCCTCATCGACCGCCGGGCGCGCAATGGTCTCGGACCCATGGCGCGCTGGGGCGCCGCATTGCGCCGCGCCTTGTATCTGCTCATGCTGGCATTCCTGTTCCGCGCGCAGCTCTGGTTGTTCGGCTATCCGTGGAGCGACTGGCACTACCTGTTCAAGGTGGACATCCTGAATCTGATGGGCTTCGCCATCGCCATCTTCTCCTTCTCGGCTTTGTTCTCCACCGCGGACCGCGTGAAGATCGGTGCGATCATGGGAGCCGCGATCGCGCTGATGGGGCCGGTGATTTCGCTGATGGACTGGAGTTGGCTGCCCCCGCAAGTCACCGCGTACTTCGTGCCCAGCTACGACTATTTCTCGTTCTTCCCGTGGGCGTCCTATATCGCCTTCGGTCTCAGCGCCGGCAGCATCCTGCGTCTGGCCAGCGCCGATCAGGTGAACCGGATCATGCAATGGGCCACCCTGACCGGGATCGCGCTGATGATGGGTGGGCAGTACTTCAGCAATGTGGGTTGGTCCCTCTACCCGAAGTCGGAGTTCTGGCTGAACAGCCCGGCGCTGGTGGCCATCAAGCTGGGCGCGCTGCTGATGATTGTCGCGATGGCGTTCCTGTGGCACGAATACGGCCTGCGCGGGAAGTGGAGCATCGCCCGCCAGATGGGCACGACATCGCTGGTGGTCTACTGGACGCACATCGAGCTGGTGTACGGCCGCTCGGCCGCGTTGCTGAAAGAGTCGCTGGGCGTGGCGCAGTGCGTGGTAGCGGCGGCGATTCTGATTGCCGTGATGCTGGGCTTGTCGCTGTTGCGGACACACTGGCCGGAGGCGATGCGGCTGTGGCGAATCCGCTTCCCGCGCCTGGCGCCTTCGTGGACGGCGGCGTTCGAACCGCAGCGGACATCCGGAGACTGAGGCTGGGCGCCGGCTGGTCGTGCCCGGTTCAGTCCTCCTGGGGGGGCCGGCGGCGCTCCGTCGCGTCTTCACGGATGCGCGGTTTCTCCGCTCCCGAGTACCTCATGTAGGGCCCGCGTCGGCCGTTCGGGAGGACCGTTGTCCGGTCGGTAAGCGCCTGGGAGAGTTGTTCCATGGTCAGCTCGCGCGCGCCGTCAAGGTTCGCTCCACGCAGATCGGCGGCGAGCATGCGGGCGCCGCCGAACTTGGCGCGGGCCAGATCCGCTGCGCCGAACTTCGCTCCGCTCAGGTTGGCGTCCCGAAAGTCCACCTCGCTAAGAATGGCCCGCAGAAACGAAGAGGATTGCGCGTCCACTTTCTGCAAGCGGGCTCCAAACAGGTCGGCGGAGTCGAAGTCGCAGTGGGTGAGCCGCGCGCCGCTGAAGTTGACGTTGGCGCCGTGTGCCCCCTGAAAACGGCAGAATGAGAGTCGCGACTGATAGAACTGGGCGCGCCCCAGTTCCGTCTGGCTGAGATCGCACTCGTTCAGATGTGCGTGATGGAACATCGTCTCGCTCAGGTCCGCGCCGCGGAACGAACAAGCCTGGGCCACTGCGTCGTGCAGGCGGGCCTTTTCCAATTGCGCTTGCGGGAACATCGTCGCGCTCAACCGGGCCTCGGCCAAACATGCGTTGGACAGCCAGGCGACCGAGAACTGACTGTCGGTTATGACTGCCGCGCTGAAATCCGACGAGCCGAACCCGGTCCGCTGGAAGTCGCAGTTCTCCAGTTCGGCCCCTTCGAACACGGCGCCGGTAAAGTCGCACTCGACCACGGTCATGCGGACCATCCGCGCGTTCTTCAGGACGGCGTCCCTCAGCGCGAGGTCATGCACCGTAAGTCCTTCCACCGCCGCTCGCTGGCCGCCGGTCCCCTGCACGAACAGTGCGTGGCTTTTGACTATCTGCAGGAAGCGGCTGCTCTCGTCGATATCGGGAGCAAGGCTGGTGATTTCGGTTTGGGTTGCGCCGTCCATTCTCTGTACTCTTCGGCGAGCGGACGGCGGGTATGAGCGGGCACCGGGATTTGATCCCGTCCTGCGCCCTTACCGGTGGCGGTAGAAGCGAACGTACTGGATTTCCATGCGGGTGGGAACGGCGGAATCGTCCACTGCACCTCCCCAGCCGCCGCCCATGGCAACATTCAACAGCAGGTATTCGGGGCGGTCGAAAGGCCAGGCCTCCCAGCCAGTGCCTTCGTTGAACACGGTGAGGTACTTGTTGTTGTCGACAAAGTACTCCACGCGATCCGGGTACCACTCGAGCGCGTATTCGTGAAAGGCGGTCTGGGCGTCGGGGATGCAAGTGACGCCAGTCTTCTGGTTGCCCTTCTTCCAGTAATATTTCTGGGAGTGCGCGGAGGCGTGGATCCAGCCCGGGTTCCTGCCGATGTGCTCCATGATGTCCAACTCGCCCGAGGCCGGCCACGGTTCGTTGCGCGATACGCCCAGCAGCCAGATGGCGGGCCAGGTTCCCGCGCCGGCGGGCAGCTTCGCGCTGACCTCCATCCTGCCGTACAGGAACTCCCTCTTGCCGCGCGTCACCAGCCGCGCCGAGGTGTAGTGGCGGCCTTTGTACTCTTCGCGCCGGGCCTCGACGATCAGGCGGCCGCCTTCCACGCGGGCGTTCTCGATACGGTCCGTGTAGTACTCCAGTTCGTCGTTGCCCCAGCCGCCGCCGCCGGTGTCGTAGTCCCATTTCGTTGGGTCGGGTTTGCCGGTGTATTTGAACTCGTCGCCCCACACCAGCTCCCACTGTGCCGGGTCGGGCTTAGGACCCGGTTGCGGGAGACTTCCGGGCGTCGCCCGAATCCAGTCCAGGTAGAAGCCGCTGCCGCCGCCGAATTCGAGTCTGAGTACGTGCTGGCCGGCCGTCAGCGTCACGCCCGGCCGGCTCACGGTAACCCAGTGTTCCGATCCGCCGGTGTAGGGGACCGTCATGGAGCCGGTGACGTCAACGCCGTCGCAAAGGACGCGGATTTCGGGGTCCATACCGGTCTGATGGGCCACGCGAACGTCGATGGTGTACATCCCGGCGACCTGAACGTTGGCCGTGTAGCGGAGCCATTCCCCGGGTTCCGCGTATACGGCGAACCCGCCCCCGGTCACCGGCCGAATATCGACGGCGTCGGGGCGATAGACCCTGGCGGTGTCCCGTGCTTTCGCGAGGTGCCACGTGACTCCTTCTCCGCCGGGGTCGTAGTCCTCCCCTTCAATGGTGCCGGGAATGACAGCGGGTGGACGCGGCCCGGGCGTCTGGGCCAGCGCCGCGCCGGGAAGCAGGATGAAGGCTGCAGACAACCAGCCGAGGACAGTTCTGTTGAGGAGTCGCATTCTCTCTTTCCTCTATTCTGATTCACCCGCGCCGCCGAAGATATGGGCGTGAGGCGGCTGTTGAGGAAGGTCCGCGAAACGGAGCCTCCGCGTCGGGAGCCGGAGTTCCCCTCCACGGGGAGACCCCGGGCCGGGCCCCTTGCGCCCCCTCGGCCGCCAATGCCGGAGTCCCTCCCCACCGGAAAGCCCGCCAACCGCCCGGTTGTGCGTTTCTGTCTGCTCGTCTGCCTGCTCCCGGTGAGCGCTGGCCTGGCGCAAACCGATCCGCGCTCTGCCCGAGTTGCGGAAAGCAGAGTGGTGGAGAGCATAGTTCCGTGGCTGGCGTACAATTCCGCGTGCTGGTCGGCGGTGGAGTTGCAGAACCTGGGGAACCGGGAGGTTGCGGCGGAGGTGGAGGCGCACAAGAGCAGCGGCGCTCTGGCCCCGCTCGCCGGACGCAGCGGAATCCACGTGCGTCTGAGCGCGGGCGAGCACGCCGAGTTCAAGCTGCAACTGCCGGAGGAGACCACCGGCGCGTGGGTGCGGGTGCGCGAGAAGGTTCCGTCGCCGCAGCTCTCGCCGGTGCTGGCGGTGAGCGGCGCCACCGAGTGCCTGGCCGCCAATGAACTGCACAGCACCGTTCGCGACGTGGCATGGCCCACTCATAATCCCTGGTATTCCGGCGACGTGAGCGACGCCGACGATGGGGTCATCGCGCTCATCAACACGTCGGAGAGCCCGGCTCGGGTGTGGGGGTGCTATTCGTTCGGCGTGCTGTACTCGGTTCCGCATAACGGCCGGCCGGCGGCCGAGCTGACGCCGGTTTGTTCGGAAACCATTCAGGAGATGGTGCCGCCGTTCGGCTCGCGGCAGTTTCCGGTGGCCCGCGGTGGGAACTCGCACTTCTCCCTGAACACGCGGGGCGAAGCGATTGTTCTGCAAATGCTGCGGCCGGCGGGGAGCAGCGTCAAGGTGTACCGGGTGGACTCCACCATCACCTTTGGGGAAGAGGTTACTGGCCGATGAGCCGCAGCAGTGGAACGTAGCCGAGCGAAGCGAACTGCCTCTGGCCTGCGGTGCTTCGGTTAGGCATTGATGCTGATCAGCTACCGCTTCCGGAGTGGATGCTAGCGAGGTCTTCGACCTCAAACCGACCAGCGTAGAGTCGCGGGATTTCGTAGAATCTCGGTCATGCCGAGCATCCCGGAACTACTGAATGGGCACGTGACGTTGGAGGTGGAGTGCCTGG
>JBEKPY010000069.1:0-34068 GCA_049520275.1 Bryobacteraceae bacterium | reverse complement strand
CGAGCCGGACCCGGCCTCCAGCAGCATTCAACGTCTGCTCGCCGACGGCCGTGCGCACGTTTTCGTGGCCGGCAGCGACCTCGATGTGGTGGATGCCGGCGGAAACGAGTGCGCCCTCAGCGAAGGCGACGCCATTCAGCTCAATCCCGGCCAGACCGCGCCGGACGCCTCGGCCGCGAACCTCACCGTGCTGGCGAGCAAGGGTGGCCGGGAGTGTCCACGGGGCGACGCGGTTGCGGTCCAGCTTACCGACCTGCAGGAGATGCAGAACCACATGCGCCAGACAATCGATCAGGGCATGCAGGAACTGCAGCAGAAACAGGGCCAGGGCGGGCTGCCCGCCGCGCCTGCCGCAGCGCGAACCGCGCCCGTGCAGTCGGCTATGGCGGCCGCTGCCCCGCCGCCGCCGCCCCAAAGCGAAGTTTCCGCCGAAATCAATCAGCAATCGCGAGAAGCGGACGCTGCGGAGAAGGAGGCAGGCGGTGCAGCCGCGGGACCTGCAGAAAACAGCGCGCCCGCCCCGCCCGTTGAGCCCACAAACATCTCGGCGGGTCAAACCATCGACGAGGTCACTGGATCGCTCGGGCAGCCTACCAAGATCGTCAATCTTGGGGCAAAGAAGATTTACGTGTACAAGGACATGAAGGTGACTTTCCTGAACGGCAAAGTCTCCGACGTGCAGTAGCTCGTGGAGGGTGGCCACGGCCAGCAACACGGCCGGCGCCACCCCTCTTACGTCCGAAAGAACCTGCAGCACGGCGGGGTGGCCGCGTCGTAACCGGCTGGCTGCAGCTCAGCGCCAAACCGATGCGTCTCCCAGCGCCGTATTGTTCAGTCCCAACGGGGCATTCAGGTCCCGCATACGCGCCGGGGGACTTATCGAGCGGAAAGCCGGGACTCCCGACGCACAGTGGAAGCCGTTGAGTTATTACTCTTCGTTGCTTTTCGCCCACTGCAGAGTCCCGGCCCGCTGGAGTGCGATCAAGGACATGACCGCGACACCATCCGACTCAAGACGGCAAATCGACCCGGATTGTCGAATGGCTCTCTTGTCGGATTATTCGAGTAATAATATTAATTCTAAGATAATTACGCCCGGATTGACAACTGGCAATTTCCCTGGGGGTTGAAAATCCGCCGCCGGATGGAATCCTGCGTCCACCGCGGAACGCCGAAAGTCGAGGTCAGCGACCTCCGTCACCTGCCGTTTTCCGCGCGGCGGGCTGGAGCCTTCGCAGATCGTAGTACTGCAGACGACAGGCCCAGCAGTAGTACAGGCGGGCGCCGAAGAAGCGCTGCACCAGACGCAGCGGGTTTCTGTTCAGTTTGTCGATGCCGTCGCGCTTCTTCAGAATCACCAGCGCACGGCTGGCGCAGTGGGGACAGTTAGTATAGCGAGACGGCCGCGGTATGCGTCTCCTCACCAGTATCCGCCGGGCGCAGGAACGGCAGCGGAACGCCGCCCGGTAGAACAACTGTTCCCAGAAGGACCGGTGGCTCCTGCGCATTTCGCCGCCGCAAGCCGAACAGGGGCTCATAATTGGGTTGACCACAGATTATCACGTTGGCAGCCACGTGCGGAATCGCGATCGCCGGTCCCACGTGTTGCCAGCCGACGCGTAGTCGCACAGGGCCAGTCCGCCGGCCGCGACAAAAGCCGTGCTTATGCCGGCGGGCGGCACCGTCTCCCTCAGCGAAATGCGGCCGCGCCCGTCGAGGTCGAGCGATACGGGCTCGTCAAGGCCGCCCGGAGTGAGCCTGAGGTCGCGCGCCAGAGCCACCGGACCGCGGATGATCGCCACATACCGCTTATCCCCGGCGGACGTCCGCAGGATTCGACCGCGCACATCGAGGCGCAGACGCACGCTGTCCGCGGGCGTCCATCGTCTCCCGATCGCCGCCCATGTCCCGGGCCGTAGTCCGCCAACCGCCGCCCCGTTCACGGTTGCGGTAGTCTCTTCGCTCCATTGCGGAATGCGCAGGCGTAACGAAAAAAACTCCGCCCGCGCGGGCTCGATTAAGATATTCACCTCGCCGGATTCCGGATAGTCCGTTTTCACACTCAGGCGGCAGGGCGCGCCGGAAGGCAGGCGGAACTTCCACACCCCATCCGAATAGAGACTGATGGCCGGACCCTCCGCGCCCAGCATGACCGCGACCTCGGGCAGCAGCAGCAGACCGCGGGGCCCGTTCGCCGTGCAGCAGTTCAACTCCATTCCGCACTGTGGCGGCCCCAACGACCGCACACCCGCCAGCGAGCTGTACTGAGCGAAGGACGACCCATCGGGGGTCATGGCGCCGGCCAGCGCGTTGTACGCGGTTCTCTCAATTTCATCCGCGAAGCGCGGGTCGCCAGTAATGCGCAGCAGGCTGGCGCAGAGCTCGTTCCAACTCACGGCCACGCAGGTTTCCATGGAACGCTCCCGCGCCTCGGCCTCGAGCGCGCGGCCACCGTACCAGCACTCGCCCGCGGAGCCCGAACCGGCGACGTTGATCTCGGTGTCCCGAATGCTCTCGAACGTCCGTACGGTGGCGTTGAGGCCGGGCTGCCATCCCATCTCCCGGTACAGCTCCAGCAGACCGGTGTAACAGGACATCATTTCGTAAGCCTTCTCGCCGTTCTCCCAGGACCACCACTTGTCCGGGCGCGGGAAGCGCCGCCCCACCGGAACACCCGCCAGGGCCTTCTCCACCAACTGCGGCCCGCGCGGGGAGGACCAGCGCGCCACGATGTACGCGGCGAATTGCAGGTAGCGCGGATCGCCGGTTCGACGAAAGAGCCGCACCATCGGCTGGAGCACCGAACTGGCGGCCATCCCGCGGTACAGCCCGAGCGTGACAATGTCGGTGGCAAGGGGACCGACTTCCCTCATCAGTTCATCGGCCAGGCGGCGCGCGCCGCTGAGGCAAGCGGAGTCCGCCGTGAGGTCATACCCGGCCAGCAGGCCCAGCAGGGTGTACTTGCGGCCCCACACGTCCCAGGCATGGAGATGGTCGCCGGCGGCGTAGTTCCCGATGTAGCCGTCGGGACTCTGGGTGGCGAGCAGTTCGTGCGCGGATTCCCGAAGGCGCTCGCGCCAGTCGCGGTTGCCGGTGTATTCACAGGCGGCCGCGGCCGAGAGGAACCACTTACCCCAGAACTCGGTTTGCCAGCAGCTCCGCTCTTCGCGATGGCGAAACGGCACGACCAGCTTCGCGGGGTCCTGCGCGAAGATGCGATGGCCGATGCACAGGTCCAGTTTCCGGCCGAGGCAGCCGCCCAACTGAACGTCGCCCAGCGGAATGGGAGAGAGAACATCGGCAACCTTGCGCCCGGGGAAGCGGGCGGGAGTGCGGCACGCGTCGCCGGCCAGCAGTCCCAGCAGGGCAAGGACGTGGCGGCGGCTGACGGAATTCGGAAATGAGGTGTACGTCACCGTTTCAGGACCATTATGGACCCGGACGGCGCCGAGCCACGAAGGCTCGATGCGCGCGGATCAGTGCCGTCCGAGGCTGACGTGGAGGCCCACGGCGGCAGCCAGCTTGCGCTGAACGCGGTCAAATGTCAGGAACACCGGAGCGCCCAGCGTGAGCGCCGCGGCAATCTGAAGAATGTCGAGCGATCGAGCGCCAATTGTCGGCGTGTGCGCCAGCGAGATCCGCCTGGCTTCTTCCCACGCCGCCGCGGGAAACGCATGAAGGGTCAGCAGGCCCCCGGCGACATCGTCATCGAGGGCCAGACTGGCGCCACGGGCCTGGGCCGGCGTCATCTGGTTGCGAAAGATCCGCAGTTGGAGCGCGTTCGTGAACTCAACCCGGCACAGCTCCGTGATGCCAAGCGGAGCACCCGCACTCTCGAACTGGGAAACGGCGGAGGATGCGTTCGAATCGGGCATGTACAGAGACGTAAGGAAGCTGCTGTCGCAGTACCCCTTCAAAAACGCTCCCGCCCTTCCGCGATCAGTTCGGCGTTGCTCGGCGTGAACACCTTGTCGCCGAAGATCCCTCGCATACGCGCCTGGAAATCGGGCATTTTGAGGCGTTTTCGCCGCTTCGGCGGTACCAGCCGCGCAATCACACGCTTGCGGCGAGTGATCTCGATTTCCGCGCCGGACTGAAGCAGACTCTCCACCTTCTTGAAGTCGTAGCGAAGGTCGCGGATGCTCGCTTGCTGCATGTGATACATTTTAGCATCACATCGAGGATGCGCGGCGCCAACCGCATTTTTGCGGCGCCAAGGCAAGCAGGCTGCAGCCGCCGCGTGTAACTCGCCGGCAACATACAACTTCCCTGTCCCGCACCCATGGTAGTGGACCGCCGGCCGCAGAGTCAGGCGGCGGCCGGAGTCGGTGCAATCGCCCGGATCATGTTGCGGCCCAGAATCGCCGAAGCCGCGAGAACCCCGGAGAATGTTCCCCCGTCTACGCCGGGCGCAGCCAGATCGGCGCCGGTCAGGCGCTCCCGTGCCGCGATTCTGCACTTCGCGGAGTCCGTGTTCGAGCAGTCGTACCGCGGGATGGCGCCCCGGCCTGAGCCGTCGGCGCTCGCCTCCACAACCTGAAGGACGTCGCCGAGTTAGAATTGGAGCCGTGCTCGCAGACGCGCCGTTTTGGCTGAAGGTCTGGAACAGGGGCGTGGATATCGCCGCCTCGGTAGTCGGTAGCACCATCAGCGCGGCGATCATAGCTGTCATTGCGACTTTCACATGGCGGTGGAAACGGAACCGCGACCTGCGCTTCGAGGAGGACAAACAACGCCAGCAACAACGGCTCGAGGCGGAATTCGCGAAGAACGAGAAGCTCCGAGCCGCCTCTCAGGAACGACACAACCGTCTAACGCAAGAGCGCGACTACTTTGTGTTCGCTTTGCATGGAGCTGACCCACCAAGTCGAATCAATGAGATTTGGGCCGCCTACTGGGAGTGGATGGAGCGCAACGAGCTGAACAACCTCCCGGCGAACAGGAAGATACCTAGAGAACCCCCAATCAGCGACACGTTTTGCGCGGACTTTGAACCCATTAAGCGGCAGTTGGCCGACCTGATTCGAGCCACAGAACTGCCGCCCATCTAAGCCTCAGCGCACAACGCCCTCCTCCCGCCCCATCCTATAATGGTGGCAGCGCGCGCATCGCTCCGACCACGGCAGTGCGCGTCCCGCCGGAGGCTCCCTGGACGATTCGATAATCATTCGTGGGGCGCGCGTCCACAATCTCAAGGACGTGTCGCTGGAAATCCCGCACAACCGGATTACCGTGGTCACCGGCGTGTCGGGCTCCGGCAAATCCTCGCTCGTTTTCGACACCGTCTACGCCGAAGGCCAGCGGCGCTACGTGGAATCGCTCTCCGCCTACGCCCGCCAGTTTCTCGAGCGCATGGAAAAGCCCGACGTGGACGAAATCCTCGGCATCGCCCCGCCCATCGCCATCCGCCAGAAAAACACCACGCGCAATCCGCGCTCCACCGTCGCCACCGCCACCGAGATTCACGACTTTCTCCGCCTGCTGTTCGCACGCGCCGGCCGCAGTTACTGCCCCCACTGCGGCGACCGCGTGCAGCGCGACACCGTGGATCACGTGGCCGCACGCATGCTTGAGCAACCGGCGGGCTCGCGCTGGTACGTGCTGTTCCCCGTGGCGTCCGGTGTGCGCGGCGCCGGAATGACCAGCGACGCCCTGCGCGACCGCCTCTTCGAGCTGCGCCGCAACGGCTTCAACCGCCTGTTCCAGAACGGCGAGGTCTACGAGTTCTCCACGCCCGAGTCGCTCATCGACGTCGATTTCAGCAAACCCGTCTTCGCCCTGGTGGACCGCATCGCCATCGCCCCGGACCTGCACCAGCGGATCGTCGACGCAGTCGAGATCGCCTTTCGCGAAACCGGCGAAGTATTATTCCAGCAGCCCACCTTCGAAGCCGAAACGTTGCGCTTCTGGGAGAACTTCGCCTGCAAGCGCTGCGGCATCGAGCTGGCGGTCCCCGAACCGGGCCTGTTCAGCTTCAACAGTCCCACCGGCGCGTGCCCGCGCTGCCAGGGATTTGGCAACACCATCGACTACGACATGGATCTGGTGGTCCCCGACAAGACGCTGTCCATCGCCGAAGGCGCGGTGGACCCGTGGACCAAGCCGCAATACACCTGGTACCGCGACGAGTTTTTCGACGCCGCCGCGCGCAAGGCGAAGTTCCCGCTCAAGACGCCCTGGTGCGACCTGACCGCGGAGCAGCGCGAATTCGTGCGCGATCACGTGCGCAGCTTCTTCGCCGAAGTGGAGAAGAAGAAGTACAAGGTGCACGTGCGCGTGTTCCTGAGCCGATACCGCGGCTACGCGGAGTGCCCCGTGTGCAAGGGCGCGCGGCTGCGCACGGAAGCGCTCAATGTGCGCGTAGGCGGCGAAACCATCGCCAGCGTGGCCCGCATGAACATCGCCGCGGCATACGCTTTCTTCGAGGCGCTTGCGCTGGAGCCGGAGGAGCGCGCCATCGCCGACAAAGTTCTGGTGGAGATTCGCCAGCGGCTGCGCTTCCTCAACGACGTCGGCCTCGAATACCTGACTCTGGAGCGGCTCTCCTCCACGCTGTCCGGCGGCGAGGCGCAGCGCATTCAACTGGCCACCTGCCTCGGCTCCCGCCTGGTGGGCGCCTGCTACGTGCTGGACGAGCCGTCCATCGGCCTGCACAGCCGCGACACCGGCCGGCTCATAGCAATCCTCGAGGAGCTGCGCGAGCTCGGCAATACCATCGTCGTGGTGGAGCACGACCCGGACGTGATGCGCGCCGCCGACCACATCGTCGACCTCGGCCCCGGAGCCGGCGAACTGGGCGGCAGGATCATCTTCGAAGGTTCGTACGCAAAGCTCCTCGATGACCGCAACGGCTCGCTCACCGGCCGCTACCTGCGCGGCGAGCTGAAGACGTCGCACGTGCTGGCCCGCCGCAAAATGAACCCGCGCCGCTCGCTGCGCTTCCTCGGCGCCACCGCGCACAACCTGAAAAACCTGGACGTCTCCATTCCGCTGAACATGATGGCGGCCATCACCGGCGTTTCCGGTTCCGGAAAATCCACGCTGGTACATGACGTGATCTACAAATCCCTCGAGCGGCAGTTGCGGCAGGGCCGCCCGGAAATGACCGAGGACTTCGCGGACACCATCGAGAAACTCACCTGCCGCCGCGTGGAGAATGCCGACCTGCTGCATCAGGTGCTGATGGTGGACCAGTCGCCCATCGGCCGCACACCGCGCTCGAATCCGGTCACCTACATCAAAGCGTTCGACGTCATTCGCGGCCTGTTCGCGTCCACGCCGGAGGCCGACCGCCGCGGCTACACCGCCGGCCACTTCTCCTTCAACATCCCCGGCGGGCGCTGCGAAACCTGCCAGGGCGACGGCACGGTGATGGTGGAGATGCAGTTCCTGGCCGACGTCGAGCTGGTGTGCGAGGAATGTAAGGGAACCCGCTACAAGAACGCGGTGCTGGAAGTTCGCTACAAGGGGCTGAACATCCACCAGGTGCTGCAGCTCACCGTCCGCGAGGCCATTTCATTTTTCTCGGAGACGCCTAAGCTGGTGGACAAACTGAAGGTGCTGGCCGATGTGGGGCTCGGTTATCTGCGGCTGGGCCAGTCGGCCACGACACTGAGCGGAGGGGAGGCGCAGCGGGTGAAGCTGGCCGGCCATCTGTGCCAGGCGAGCTGCGAGGGCACCCTGTTCATCTTCGACGAGCCGACCACCGGACTGCACTTCGACGACATCGCTAAACTGCTGGACGCCTTCCAGCGCCTGATTCACAACGGCGGCAGCATCCTGATTATCGAGCACAATCTGGAGGTGATTCGCAGCGCCGACTGGGTTATCGATCTGGGCCCCGAGGGCGGCGACCTCGGCGGCCGCGTGGTGGCGCAGGGCACGCCGGAGCAGATCGCGGAGTGCAAAGCTTCCTACACCGGCCGGTATCTGAAGCGGCAACTGGGCGCATCGTGCGGATGAAGCCCGGCCGAACGGAGACGCCCCGCGGCCCCGGCTCTGGGCCAATTGTGGGGCCCGCGCAAACCCCTCTGCTACAATCACGTCTTAACGCCATGTTTCTGGGACTGGAGCACACGGCCATCGCCTCGCCGGACCCGCGGCGTCTGGCCGATTGGTACGTCGAGCATCTCGGGTTCCGCATCAACTTCGAGTACGACGGCAACTTCTTCGTGCGCGCTCCGAATGGATCCATGCTGGAGATCATTCCGGCGGAGGGAGTGGCCCGGCCGGCGGCGCTGAGAGATCCCGGCCTGCGTCACCTCGCCATCGCGGTGGACGACTTCGACGCCTGCTACCAGCATCTGAAACGCGAGGGAACGAACTTCCTGACGGAGCCGTATGAAAACCAGGGGAACCGCCTGGCGTTCTTCACCGACGCCGATGGCAACTTCCTGCATCTGATTCAGCGACCGAATCCGCTCCCCTGAAGGGCGATCCATTGCTCCAGCGCACTTTCAAGGCATTTCAATACCGCGATTTCCGCGTCATGTTCATGGGCTCATGCACGTCCAGCGTGGGCACGTTCATGCAGGTGGTGGCGCAGTCGTGGCTGGTATTTTTTCTTTCGAAATCGAGCTTTTTCCTGGGGCTCGACTCGTTTCTTGGCCAGATTCCGATTTTCCTGTTCTCGCTGGTGGGCGGCGCCATGGCCGACCGCATCGAACGCCGCTACCTGCTGCTCGGCTCGCAGTACATTCAGATGACCTGCGCGTTCACCCTCGCGGCGGTGTACGCAATGGGGTACATCGAGGTGTGGCAGATCCTGACGCTGTCGTTCGTGGTGGGGCTGGCGCAGTCCTTCGGCGGGCCAGCGTATTCGGCGCTGATCCCCAGCCTGGTGAAATCCGAGGACCTGCCCAACGCGATCGCGCTGAACTCCATGCAGTTCAACCTGGCGCGCGTGATCGGCCCCATGCTGGGGGGCATCGCGCTGCAGCAGCTCAATGCCACGTGGTGTTTCGGCCTCAACGGGCTCTCCTTCGTGGCGGTGATCATTTCGCTGTACATTGTTCGCACGCGCTTCATTCCCACCCCCACGGGCGACTCGATACTGACCAGCGTGAAACAGGGCATTCACTTCATCCGCGGACGCGACGGCATGGTCGGGCTCATCGCGCTGGCGTTCCTGATGACCATGCTGTGCTTCCCGCTGATGGTGTTCCTGCCGGTGTTCGCGAAGGACGTTTTCCACGGCGGGCCGGGCGCGTTCACCATCCTGCTCTGCTGTTCGGGCGCGGGGTCGGTGATGGGGGCGCTGGCGGTGGCTACCATGGACAAGCTGCAGCGGCGGGGCCGGACCGCGCTGCTGTTGCTGGTGGTGCTGGGCGCGCTGATGCTGTGCTTCTCGCTGTCGAAGATCTTCCTGCTGAGCGCGTTCCTGCTGTTCCTGTCCGGCGGCGTGCTCATGGCGGTGTTCGCGAGCATCAGCTCACTAGTGCAATTAATCACTCCGAACGAAATGCGCGGGCGCGTGATGAGCGTGTACAACGTGGCCTTTCGCGGGGGCATGCCCTTCGGCAGTCTGGCGGTGGGCCTGCTGTCGGTGCGATTCTCGGCCCCGATGGTGCTGGCGGTCAACGGCGCGCTGCTGTCGCTGCTGGGCGCGTGGTTCCTGCTGGTGCAGCGGCGGGTGGCGGCGCTATAGCGGGGCGGAGGCGCGTTCAAACGCCCTACGATGGGACAGCGCCAGCGCTGTCCAGGAAGTCCTGATCCTCGGCAAATCGGCTCCATTGAGCCAGGCGTCGCCAGAACACGCCCATCTCTTCGCTGACGAGTCTCTTACCGCTCAGCTCCTTGAGGTCCAGCGTGAGGACTTCGCGCGTTCCCCGCAACTCATGACTTACGGCCCCGCCGGATCTGGCGGGGAACCAGTCGGACAGGAAGTTCATGCGGGTCTCTTCCGCGGCGTCCCTCAACCGATCCATCTGGCTCACGGCCTGACCTCCTTGCCGGAGCAATGGCGTGTCAAAGGCCACTTTGATGTTGAAGTCGAGGCCGTCGGCATGAAGGCGCTGCAGGTTGGACGTGCTATCGAGCCACAGCCGGAAAACGCCTGCGTTTTGGTTGATGTCATCTCCGTAGCTGAGGGAGAGCCTTAGCGTGCCGTCGTCCCACTCGGTTCTTACTTCGTCGAGTGGTCCTGTAAGATCCTCCACGGATCCACCGCGCAGCAGCCTCGCCAGCATTATTTCCGGCGACGTCGAGTAGCGCAAGTGTGGCCGGTTCCACTCCTGGATGGTGTCGCAGAGAACCAGAAGGAAGGCCAGCGGGTGCTCCCGGAAAGAGACCTCTTTCCCGCGGTGATTGTGAACGGAAATCGCGCGCTGCGCGGCCGCGTACGTACTGACACCCTTCTTCCGCGTCTGGATGTTCTCGATCAGGCTGCTCAAATGTGCGGCGCCGACAGCCCCGTGGTCCTCGCCCGGCTTGTCATCGGCGCTGAAATCACGCAGTTGACCGGCCAGTGCAACACTGAGACTCTCGATTCCCCTGTCAATGCTTCGTCCCAGGGCCGAGAGCGCCTTCGACTGCCCGTAGAAGTCGAGCATGCGCCGCGTGCCCACAAGCAGGTCCAACGTGTAGCCGATGTCGTGCAGGAGGGCGGCGACGTACCACTCCGCCAAAACCTCGTTCGGCTTCATACGAAGGAGAGCCATGCATTGATCCAGCAGTCTGCGCCCGTGCATCTCGAGAAGATAGTGACCCAAGAGGCAAACCTCGGTCGCATGGAAGAAGTGGTCGCGATAGTAAGGACGGAGGACGTGAAGCGCCGGTTCGAGCCGCGCGGCCTGAAGCAAATGTGCGCGCAGGTCAAGTCTCGGCTCGATGCCCAGGCAGTCCTCGCCGTATCGCGAAAGGGACCACACAAGAGCGTCGATCGTCTTTTCGTCGACGGGAAGATCCCCGCAGATGTAGTGAACCAGATGAGCGCAAAATGCCAAGCCGCGTCCTTGTTCCCGTGGACCCAATGCCGCGCGGCAACTTGGGTCTTGCAGCCACTGTTTCCAGAACTTGTGGGCGAAGAAGCGAGTAAGGGTCCTGCGCTGGAGCGGCTCATCGGGACTAAGAGGCTCGAAGGGGTTCCTCTTCGCCAGCGGGCTCGCAAAGCCGTTCGGGCTCTGCTCCGGGAGGAAGCGCCAGTCGAGGTAGCCCGCCAGCCGATTGAAACTGATCCTTTCCTGGTCCTCCCCACAGAGGCTTTTCTGCGGTCCGCAAAACAGATTCTGGAATTTGGACCCCGACAGGCACAACCGGTCCTTGACCGGCTCCAACCACTGCTTCTTGAATTGGTTCCTCCCCTCACTATCGCGAGGGGGGGCAGCATCCTAGGCGGCTTGAAGAAAACCGATGAGGTCCTGAAATGGGACTGGCCATTGCAGAGTCTCGATGAGGCGCTCGTTGAGGTCCTTCTGCTCATCCTGGGGACTCGCCAGAGAGAGCTTTTCAAGACATCGTTGCCGCTCCTCCCGTTGCGAATACAGCCAGGTGAACCACTCCCAGACCATTCCAAATGCTTCGTCGGCGAGTTGGGTCACCGATGTCCAGTCAACTCGCGGCCCCATCCACTTGGACCCAAGCAGGGCGATGTAGTGCGTAACGACCCGGTTAGGAACCACATGACGGAAAGGCAACTCGATCACGAGCATCCAGCGTAACGGTTGGTTCTGACCTTGCTGGGCGTTCACCCTCCACTCGTGCGTATCCCAGAGGTGCAGACCCTTCCTGTTTTTCCCGAGCCACTCCCGGAAAGCTTTAAGGAATTCATCACGCTGAAAGGGCACGCCTTCAGGAACTCCTATCTCATATCTGATGCTGCAGTCGGGATCGCCTTCGTGAAGCACATACACGGAGTCAGCGAGCATGATCCGCATGACGCGCAGGAGCAACCCATGAAGGCAGGTCAACTTACCTTCGCGGATCTCCTGAAGCGCAGTACGGTAGTCCTTCAGTCGCTCGCGGCTAGGATTTGAGATCGAGGAGGTCCTTGAGGTCATTGACGATGTCCTTTTCATCAATTGGCTTCTCGCGCCACACCAGGCACTTGCGGGTCACTATCCTTTCGCATCTGCTTCTGACCTCGTCCAGCCCCCTGGCGGTGAATATAATCACTGGCAGGTCAAGCGGCTGCCGGTTCTCGGAAGGCTGTCCGGAATGCAATTGATCCGAGTACCATTCAAGGATCTCGCAGCCTCCCTCGAGCGCAAGGTTTTCGTCGATCTCGCGATCCAGTTCATCGACACGGTAGCGTAGCGCGGCGGTCTTCTCGTCGAGATAGTCGGCATCCCCGCGAGTTCCTTCGGCGAGTTCCGCCAAGGCTTTGGCTCGTTGTTGATCAAGCTCGACCAGCGCAGTCAGTTGGGGTTCGTCTTTCGGAAGCATCAGATCCACAATGAATGCTGCGAAACCATTCACATTGGCTCCAATTAGGTTCTCCGCATCCTTCATGTGCGCAGCGATGGTCACGTTGACACGTAATTCCCGCTCGACATACTTCTCGAGGCTCTCAGCGATCTCGGAGTTATCCTCAACCAGAAGAATCAACGGCTTGGAGCTTGTATTAGTCATCTGAGTCACCTTGGAAACTGGACAGAGGAAGAGTCACGGAAACGAGCGTAAGGTAGTTGTGATATTCGAGCCGGTCCTCGGCCACGGTGGGGCGGCTGGATATGTCCAGAGTTCCGCCCTCCGCCTGAAGATAGCGGATCGCAATGGGCACGCCCAGCCCGGTTCCGGGACGCCACCCGGGCGGTCTCATGGGATCCCGCACTCTGGCGCGTCCCCCCTCCCGGCTTATGAGCAGCAGCTTGTCCGGCGGAATCCCGATTCCGTAGTTGCTGAAGACAATCTCGACCGTGTCGGTACCCGCTCGACGCATCGTCACACGGATTTCGTGATCGTTGTAGCTGAACTTGATCGCATTGTCGAGCAGATTTCGCAGAGCCACCCGCATCTCAGGCTCACGGACACGGACAACGATTCGGCCGGGAGGAAGCCGCAGTACCAGTTGGCAGCGCTTCTCAGCGGCGAGCGGCTCCATGTCGCCGACTATTCCTTTGAGCATTTTCTTCAGTGACACGTGCTGTCTCTTGCGCCCGACCGCCGGATAGATTTCCGCGTTCTCTGCTTTGGCCTGCAGCACCGCGAGCCTTGCCTGGTCCAAATAGCGCTGCAATTCCTCCCCGCCAGCCAGTCTTTCCGCCTCCTCACGGGCGCGGCGTATATGGATTAACGCAAGTTGCAGAGGAGTTCTGGTCGAATGCGACACCGTTCGCACCCGCTTGGCAAATTCATCGCGGTCGGCACTGATTTGGAAGAGCACCTCGCTCAGACTTGCACGCAGGCCCAGCATCCTGCAAAAGTCGTCGATGAACCGACGTTTGTCCGGCTGGTCAGCGACGCCGCGGATCACAAAGATCATGGAGATCCGCTGGCCTTCCAGAAGCGCCAGGCTGGTCTTGAACAAAAGATCCCCAACATTCAGGGGTAGTCCTTCGAGGGCGATGCCAGTGGCATCCAGTTCGCGTGGTGAAACCAGGTGATCGGCAGGCAACAAGGCGCCCAGATGGACCGGGAGCGTGGATTCGCAGTCCTCTGGCAGGACTCCGCCTGGACCGATGCGTTGGACATACCTTGTAGCCTCACCGTAAAAGACGTCGACAGGCCCGATAGCGGCAGCATCACGGAATTCGGAGACGACCGCTTGCAGCACCTGCCACCAGTTTCCGTACGTTGTCGTGCCTCTCGCAAGCTGGATAGCCATCTGGTTCAGGAGAGTCTGCTCGGCGCCGCGGACCTTGAGTGAATAGAGTTCTCCGAGTAAACCCTGCATCATCTTGCCGAAGCGGATGAACCCCGCAAAGCGCGTGAGCAGTTTGGAAACCGGCACGTTCTTGTTGTCGGGATCCTCCCGCACCATCTGCGCCAGTGCACCTCGGTGCTCGCTCAGTGCCCGCGATTTGATGGCCTCACAGACGTCATCCACCTGATAGGAACGCTCCCCGGGCACAGAGGCCCAATCGACCATGTCGGTCAACTCACGTAGCGCCTCGCCCCATTCGACGCTGTGATCGGAGACGATGATCTGACCGGCGCACAGAACGCCGATCAAGGTGTGGTTGACTCTCAAGGGGAAAGTCATGTCCCAGAGGTTCATGTGGCAGCGGTAAAGCCTGGGTTCAGTCCATTCGCCCGCGTAATACCGGAGGGTGACTTCCTTGTCCGCCTCGTGGCAATACTCTTCGTGAATCAAGTCGGTTGATCGATAATTGCGGCAGAACGGATGTGCCACCTGGAGCGCCAAAAGTGGCTCGCTCATGACATTAATCTGCTGAATCGAGTCCCTGGTGGCGTTGCTGGGCGAGGTACTGTAGAAGAATGAGACGCCCGCCTTGAGGGCGAAGGAGAAGCCGTTGAGAAGGGTCTTAACGGCTTCTGGGCTCATCAGCTCCAAGACATGATTGGGCTGTGCGACTTTTCGAAATTCCGCTACTTCCGCTTCTGGCATTTACGACACTCCCAGATGGGATGCGCCGAACCGCCTCCGCAAATGCGTACAGGCTCCACGACGGCGAACGGCGTCGCTCCTGGAACGAACGCAAATTGAGCGCTTCAGAACGTATGAGTTAGGTGCGGTTGTGAGCATATCACAATCGGAACAAACATGGAATGGTGAGTTGCTTGCACCGCCTTTGCGCGCGTAAGAGGTTAGCCAGGGAATTGCTGGACACGCCTTTGGATGAAGGGCTCGAATTACACAGTGACGGACGAGAGCCGAGGGGGAACCCGGCGGAAATGTCTCGAAATCGGCTCGCCTCGGCGCCTACTTCCCCGGCGCCCGCCCAATCCCCACAGCCGGCCACCACGGGTCGAGCGCGCGCGGATCGCCGGCGAGGGCGGCTTCGCGACTGGCGCCCGGTGGCGGTGGGACCAGCCGCGCCAGCGTATCGTACACCGCCCCGCGGTCGGCGGCTGGCGCGTTGCGGACCAGATTCAACAAACTCACCGCGTCGTGCGGACTCGCCTTCGTCAACACCGCGGCGAGCGCGCGCGAGCGGGCCAGCGCATCCGGCGGAAAATCGTAGCGCGACAGCGCCTGCCGGAACGCCTCGCTGGAATCTTCGAAGAACGGCGTGCCCGGTCCAGCGCCGGCTCTGGTCACCGCCATGGCGCCGGTGGGCACCAGCGAATCGCGGCCCTTCCAATCGAACTCGATCCAGCCGTGCGTCACCCGCAGAACGCCGTCGCCGGAGGGGTCCACGTGCAGCGTGTAGGCGCAGCCGAGATCCGTCGCCACCGCCGAAGGCGTGTCCACGATGAAGACGCGGGGCGGCGCCGAAACGCGCGCATGAATCGTCCCGCGCAGCAGACTCAACCGCTGCTGGTTGCGCCCCGCTTCCACCACCCGCAGCGCCGTGTTGGGTTCGATGTCCAGCCGGCCCACGCGGGGCATGCGAATGCTGGCCTGGGCGCCCGCCCCGGTCTCGAACACCTGCCCGGCGCGCAGCCTGGCGGAACCGGAAACGGGAACGCTGCCCACGCGCGCTTCGCCGGACAGCACCGCGATGGTCCACGTGTCCGGCGCCATGCCGCGCAGCACAAACCAGGCAGCCGCCATCACCACGACGGCCGCCGTCCCGGCAAGAACCAGCCGAGGCAGAAAGAGCCATGTGCGCAGCAGTCCCTGGGCCGCGGGCAGCGGAAGCGGCGGCAAGCCCGGGCATCGGTACGGCTCCAGCAGGACTTCCAGCCGCTGGATTTCCGGATCCACCGGGCCCGATTTATCCCACAAATAACCGTTGTCGTACTCGCTCATACAACCTTCTTCGCCAGCGCGTCGCGGAGCATGACCATACCGCGGTGCAGGTTCACGCGCACAGAGCCTTCGGTCAGCCCGGTGCGCGCGGAGATCTCCGGACCGCTCATGCCCTCCACCAGCCGCAACGTCAGCGTCTCCTGGTAGGCCTCCGGCAGGTTGCGGATGGCCTGCAGGACGAACCATGCCTCGGTCTCGACGGGCCGGGGCGAGGGGATCTGGTCGGGCAGTTGCGAACCATGCGGCGCGCGGTGGTAATCGTTGGCGCGATTGCGCGTCACGGTGGCCAGCCACGCGCCAAACGCGCGCGGGTCGCGCAGGCTGCGCAGACGTCTCATCGCCGTGAGGAATACGTCCTGCAGCAGGTCGTCCACTTCGTCGCGGGGCACACGGGCCAGCAGGATGCCGTGGACCATCGGCGCGAAATCGGCGTAAAGGCGGCTGAACGCCTCGCGGTCGCCATTCTGCGCGGAGACAACCAGATCCTCGTTCAGCGGCAGAGTCATGCGGCGGGAACGCGCTTCGCGTGGCGGCGCTCCAGCCAGCGCAAATCGGGGAAGCGCAAGTTCATACGTCAGCATAACAGCCCGCTCTGGTGTCTCTGGTAATTGGACGAGCCGGGGCCGGCCGGCGTTAACGCCCAGTGGTGTCGGATGGCCGGGCGGTCTCGCCGCGGACAAGGTCCTCGTACGTTTCGCGCTCGCGCACGACATGCCAGCCGGCGCCGTCCACCAGCACCTCCGCGGCGCGCGGCCGGGAGTTGTAGTTGGAGGACTGCACGAAACCGTAGGCGCCCACGGTACAAATGGCCAGCAGGTCGCCGGGCAGCACGTTGGGAATCTCCCGGCCGCGCGCCAGAAAATCGCCGCTCTCGCACACCGGGCCCACGACATCGGCGACGATGGCGCCCAGCCCGCTGCGGCGCACCGGCACAATCTCGTGGTGGGCCTGATACAGCGCCGGGCGGATGAGATCGTTCATGGCCGCGTCGGCGATGATGAACTGCTTGCCGCCGTTGCTCTTGCGATAGAGCACCCGGGTCACCAGCACGCCCGCCTCGCCGACGATGGAACGCCCCGGCTCCACCATCAGGTACAGATCGCTGCCCGCCACCTTCTCGCGGACGGCGGCGATGAAGGCGGCGATGCCCGGCCGCGCGTCGCTGGAGCGGTAGGGAACGCCCAGGCCGCCGCCGAGGTCGAGCATGCGGATGGGAATTCCGGCTGCGCGCAACCGCTGCACCAGATCCAGCAGCCGCTCGAATGCCTCCAGCGTCGGGCCGGCGTCCAGCATCTGCGATCCAATGTGGCAGCTCACGCCTGCGAGCTTGAGGTTGGGCAGGGTCTGGGCGCGCCGGTACACCTCCACCACTTCCCCGATATCGATGCCGAACTTGTTCTCTCGCAGGCCGGTGGAAATGTAGGGGTGCGTGGAAGCGTCCACGTCGGGATTCACGCGCACGGCCACGCGGGCTTTGACGCCCAGGCGCGAAGCCAGCGCGTCGATGAGCGCCAGCTCCGGCTCGGATTCGCAGTTGAAGCTGTGAATGCCATTCTCCAGCGCGAACTCGATTTCGCCGGCGGTTTTGCCGACACCGCTGAACACTACCGATTGCGGGCCGGCGCCGGCCCTGAGCACGCGAAACAGCTCGCCGCCGGAGACGATGTCGAAGCCCGCGCCGGCCTCGGCCAGCAGCCGCAGAACGGCCAGATTGGAGTTGGCCTTGACGGCGTAGCAGACCTTGTGGGGCACGTCACCGAAGGCGCGGTCGTACTCGTGGAAGCGGTCCAGAATGGCCGCCTTCGAGTAGACGTAGCAGGGCGTGCCCGCCCGATGGGCGATCTCGGCGAGCGGCGTGTCCTCGCAACAGAGCGCGTTGTCGTGCCAGGAGAATGCGTTCATTCTGCCTCTTCGCGGACGCGCGGCAACGGCCGCGTCCCTTCACCAAACGCGGCTGTCGCCGCGTGTCCAGCCCTCACAGCACCCGGATGGCGATCAGCGTCTGGTCGTCAAAGTCGGGCGCGCCGCCGCGGAACGCGGCCAGATCCTTCGTGACGGCGGCCACAATTCCCGCGGGCGTCTCGGCGCACGATGCTTTCAGCACGCTGGCGAGGCGATGCCGTCCGTACTCTTCCTCGTCGTCGTTGGTCTGGTCCTGCACCCCGTCGGAATAGAGCAGAATGATATCGCCGGGCTGCGCATCGAAGGTAACTTCGTCGTACTCCCGCTCGTCCAGCAGACCCAGCGGCACGCCTTCCACGCGCAGCTTCAGGATTTCGCCCTCGCGGCAGATCATGGGCGGCACGGCGCCGGCGTTGGCCATGACGAAGCGGCGGTCGCGGCTGGACCACAGCAGCAGCGTCAGGGTGACATACTGGGCGTCGATCTTTCGCTCCAGCAGCACCTCATTCAGGGCGCGCATCAACGACGCGGGCCCGCGCCTCCGCGGCGCCAGTGAACGAAGCAGGCCGCTCACCAGTGCCCCGTATAAAGCGGCCGCCGCGCCCTTGCCGCTGACGTCGCCAAAGGCGATCACCGCATACTCGTCGCCGTGTTCGAAGAAATCGTAGATGTCGCCGCTGATCTCGCGCGCCGGCCGCAGGTTCAGCGCGATTTCCAAGCCGCGGATCTCCGGCGCCTCCTTCGGCAAAAGCACCGATTGCAGCTTGCGCGCCGCCTTGAGATCCTCCTCCATGCGCTTCTCGCGCTGGCCCAGTTCCTCGTACAACCGCGCGTTCTCCACCGAACTGGCGATCTGCGGGGCCAGCAGCGCCAGCAGGCGCACGTGCTCTTCGGTGAAGAAGCCCATGCGCTCGCTCTCCAGATCCATCACCCCCACCACGCGGTCCTGCACGATGAGCGGGATGGCCATTTCGGAGCGGATGTCGGGGTGCGACGCGATGTAGCGCGGATCGGCCAGCGTATCCACCACGCGAACGGGCAGGCGCGATTCCGCGGCCGCGCCGGTGATTCCCTTGCCCAGCGGCACGTTGTCCATATTCACGCGCTGGTCGTAGCGCTGGCTGAAGCGGTGCCGCAGCACGCGCCGCTCGGCGTCCACCAGCATGACGCTGAAGGCGTCGAATTCGATGAGCGCATGCACGGTTTTGGCGATTCGGTCGAGCAACTCGTCGAGCGCCAGAATCGAGCTGAATTCCGTCGACAAATGCGCCAGCGTGCGCAGCGTGCGATTGTTTCGCTCCACGCGGCGGTACAGGCGCGCGTTGTCGATGGAGACGGCCACGCGGCTGGCAATCAGCATCAGCAGCGAGCGATGCCGTTCGTTCCACGCGTCGAGTTGCGTGGATTGCACGTCCAGCACGCCCACCAGCTTGCCGCGCGCCACCATGGGCACGGCCATCTCCGAGCGCACCGCGTCCACCGCGCTCAGGTATCGCGTGTCCATCCGAACGTCGGGAACCAGCACGGGCAATCGCGTTTTGGCCGCGGTTCCGGTGATCCCCTCGCCCAGAGCCACGACGAGGTTCTTCACGATCTCCTCGCGATGCCCGATGGAATGGCGTATGCGCAGCCCGCGCAGCCGCTCGTTGTACAGCAGCACGGCGAACAGATCGTAGGGGACCACTTCCTTGACGTAATCGGCGAGCTGGGCGAGGATGCGGTCGAGGTCCAGCGTCTCGGCCATGGCGGTGGAGACTTCGAGCAGGAAATCCAGCAGTTCGGCGCGCTCCTGGAAAATGGCGGCGGGCTCGGAAGAAAGGGGCATGGGTGGGCTCTCCTTTAACGCGCCGCCGCAACCAGGCGCACGCCGGCGCTGGTTCCGATGCGCGTGGCCCCGGCAGCCACCATGGCCTGGAGATCTTCGAGGGTGCGGATGCCACCCGAGGCCTTGACGCCGATGGAGGGTCCCACCGCTTCTCTCATCAGGCGCACGTCCGCCGCGGTTGCGCCGCCTGGGCCGAAACCGGTGGAGGTCTTCACGAAGTCGACGCCCGCGTTGCGCGCCAGCTTGCACGCCATCACTTTCTGCTCGTCGCTCAACAGCGCGGTTTCGAGAATCGCTTTCACCAGCGCGCCGCCGCGATGGCACACCTCCACAACGGCGCTGATATCGCTGCCCACCGTGGCGAAATCGGCGCCACGCAACGCGCCGATGTTGATCACCATGTCGATTTCCTGCGCGCCGTAGCGCAGCGCCCAGGACGCCTCCGCCACCTTCACTTCGGTCGCCGAAGCACCCAGCGGGAACCCAACCACCGTGCAGACCTTTACCGGCGTGGCCGCCAGTTCGGCCGCCACCAGCGGAACCCAGCAGGAATTCACGCACACGCTGGCAAACCCGTGTTCCACCGCTTCGCGACACACCTCGACAATCTGGTCCTGCGTGGCCTCGGGGCGCAGCAGCGTGTGGTCGATCAGTGTTGCAATTGCGCTCAGTGGATTACCCTTAAGTGATAGAAATAGCGAGAGTTGCGGTTGCTCGCCGGATTTCTTATGATAGCACACCGTGGGTTGCCCGGGCGCCTGAAAAACGCGGCCGCGCCGCGTGTCCCTTGCACCGCCCTGTTACCCTGGTCCTATGAGCTGGCTGCCGTTTCTGTGCGTGGGACTCGTCGCGGGCGTTTTCGCAGGCATGTTCGGGATTGGGGGCGGGCTGATCATCGTCCCGGCTCTGGCTTTGCTGTTCAACGTTGACATCAAGTCGGCCACCGGGACCAGCCTGGCGGCGTTGATTCCCCCGGTCGGATTGCTCGGGGCATATGAATACTGGCACGCCGGCTTGATCAATCTTCGTTGGGCTATGCTGATCGCGGCCGGGCTGTTTGTAGGGGCTTATTTCGGGGCGAAGATCGTGATCGGCCTCGAACCGGCCTTGATCCGGCGGATTTACGGCGGGTTCCTCCTGCTGATCTCGGTCCGAATGCTGTTCTTCGCGAAGTAGCTCAGCCAGCCGCCTGGCTGAACGGCTCCACAGCGCGGGGTCCGGGCGTTTCCTCACCGACCCTTCCCAGCAGGCGGGCAACCGCGCTTTGTTGTTCGTCGGAGAGTCCCCGAGCGCTGAAAACGGAGACGCCACGGACGGCCTGTTGCGGGTCCCCGCCCTCTTCGATGGTCATTTCGTGCTCCACCCAGTTGGACAGCGGGATGTTCCGGAAATAGAGCCGCTCCTGCAGCACCACCGATTTCTTGTGCATCAGAATTGATTTGTTTTCACGCACATAGTGGCGCTCTTCCACGCGGAAGTCCTGCATGAAATCGTCCAGCGACCTACGCCGCGCTTCCTGTTCGGCCGCCTTCACGCGCTCCACGGTGGTGGCATCCTGAGCCTTGAGGGTCGCTTTGGTTTCGGCCAGCGCCTCACGTTCCTTCGCCACCGCCACCTCCATGCGCGCCGACATTATGTAAAACGAAAGCAGCGCGGAACCGGCGGCAATGAACACCGGCAGAAGCACCCAGATGAGCGCGTCGAATTGCATCACTACCTCCACTATCGGTTCCACTCCCCGGAAACCTTAGTTCGCCAGGCGAACGGGGAGCAGACCCCTGGGGATATGCCTTAGAGGAGAATTGGGGGACGCAATTCCCCTCCCCCGCAAGCTACTCGACTGCCGGCTTTTCGCCGGGTTTTAGCAGCGTCGGCGCCTTGCGCGGCGGGTTCTTGGCCGCCTCGGCCTCGTCGGCTTTCTTCTTCTTCAGTTCGTCGGGGGTCATCGCCGCTTCACGCTCCTTCTTCTCCCGAGCCTGCTGGGCCGTTACTTCCGCCCCACGCGCGTTGAGGTCCTCGGAGGACAAATCGGCGCTGTCGCGCGTGGCGTCGAGCGCCTCATTCAGCACAAACTGGTAGCGCGCGAGGTCGGCGGGCGGCTTCTCCCCGACCTTCTCGAGGGCGGCGGCCATCTCCTTTTCGGCGCCGGCAACCGCCTTCATGCTCACGCCGATATCCGCCTTGCGCCGCAGCGCATCGTCGGCGACGGTGTCGATGGCTTCAATAATGCTGGTGTAGTCCTCGAGCGTATCGTGAATCAGAATGGAGCGGCCGGGCTTCTCGTTGCTCAGCAGGTGGTCGATGTACTCGATGCGCATGCGCGCGAACTTCACATAGAGGAGCAGGCGCGCATTCGGCTCCTGCGTATCCCGCACCTGCTGGACTTCATCCGGCGTAAGATAATCGCGGTCCTGCGCCCGGGCGGCCGGGATTGCTCCGGCCAGCATCACTGCGGCTGCCACGAGCACCGCGCTGGCGTGACGTATCATCCATTCACCTCCGTTTGGTCATGACCGCGTCGAGGATCTTGTCATGCAGCTCCTGCAGGCGCGTCTCCACCTGGTTCACCGCGTCGCGCTGATCGTAATCCACCTCGAGGCGGAAAGCGTCGACGCGGCGGATCAGGTTTCTCATCTTCAGCTCGACGGTCTTGTAATGCCTGTTGTTGCGCGGCGCCTTCTGCTTGTCGGTTTGCTCGAGCGACGCTCCGGCCAGCTCCGCCGCCTGCTTCAGGTTCGTAAGCGCCGCCTGGGTCTTCGTCCAGTCGCCGTTCTGCCAGGACTGACGCGCGGCATCCAGATCGCGGTCGGCCTGGTCCACGGCCAGTTCGGCGCGCCGATTCAGGTCGGGCTCCGACTTCACCGTATCCAGTTGGTCCGCGCTGGCGACGGCCAGCAGGAACATCGCGCAAATCGCCGGGGCCGTCATCCCTTTTTCAACTCCAGTTGAATGATACGAATTCTCTGGCGCGCCTGGAACTCCTGGTTGGGATACCTTCCGCCGCTGAGTTCGAGAAACCGCCGATAGCTTTCGAGAGCACCCTGCATCGCCTCCCGGCGCGCCTTGCCGGTGCGTTCCAGTTCCTGCATCTTATCAAGGACCCTGGCGCGCTGGAAAACGTGCCCGGGCTTCTCGGCGTTCAACGCGCGAACGTGGTCGAGAGCATCGAGGGTGGCCGGATAGTTCTCCAGCAACTCCAGCGAATCGGCCAGCTCGCTCCACGCCATCCCGTCGCCGGGCCGGAGCTTGGTGCCCTCGGCGAATTGGCGCGCGGCCAGGTCGAACTTCCGCTGGTCGCGCAGAATGCCCCCTTTAAGCATCACCAGATCGTAGTCGCCCGGGGAGGCCGCCAGGACCTGGTCGATCAACGGCAGCGCAAGATCGGGTTGGTGTGTTTTCAGGTAGGCCTGAATGAGCCCGGCGCGGTTGGCCGCGGTGGGCGACCTGACGACAGCGGCCTTGAAGCGATCGACGGCTTCTGCCGCCCGGTTGGCCTGCAGCAGAAGCTGGCCAAGGTGTTCCTGAGCCGCGGGGTCGTCGGGAAACTGGGTATACAGCGCGATGGCGTCATCGGGTTTCCCGGCGGTCTCGTAGTTGACGGCCAGCTCAAGCAGCGCGTCGCGGCGCGTGGGATCGAGTTCGGCCACCTTGCGGAAGTGCGGAGCGGCGTCGTCCAGCTTGTTCAGACGCGCCAGCGAGCGGGCCAGCCCGAGCTCCGCGAACGCCGATTTAGGATCGAGTTCCACGGCGGTCTGGAAGGCCTTCTGCGAGGCTTCGGCGTTGCCCGAGGCGAGCAGCGCTTCGCCCAAGTAGTAGACCGGACGAAACTCCTTCGGTTTTTCCAACGCGGCTTTTTCGAGAACCGCGGCAGCGTCGGCGGGCTGCTTGTCGCGGATTAGAAGGATGCCCAGGTTCAACCGCGCCTCGTGGAGATCCGGCTTCAGATCGAGCGCTTTGCGGTATTCGGCGACGGCGTCGGCGTCGCGGCGCAGCATGCTGAAGGCAAAGGCGAGGTTGAAATGGGCCGAGAAGTCCTTCGGGTCCGCGGCGACGGCCTGGGTGAAGCTCTCGACGGCGGCGTCGTAACGCTTGTCGTCCAGAGCCTTCAGGCCTTCGGCGGAAGGGTCGTTCCAGAAGCCCAGAAGACCGGAAAGAAGGGCCAGCAGCGGCCACATGCATCCATTGTAAGCGGGACTTCAGACCACCGCCACGTGGCGCCGGCGGCCCGAGGCGATAAGCTTGCGGTCGTGCGGGCGCAACCGCGCTCCCATCCTTCTGGCGGTGGCGATGAACCCGGGTCCAGTGAGCTTCGGATGACCCCCGGCTGCATCGTGGCGTTCGGCGAACGCGTCGACTACCATGTTCAGATGGAGCCATCCCATGAATAGAGCATTCCGTCTTGCTGCCGCCGGACTCTTCGTTCTCACCGTCTCGGCGCGCGAGAAACCCGTGGCGTCGACGTTCTCCATCGTGGCCCGCGATCCCGCCACCGGCGAGCTTGGCGTGGCCGTGGCTTCGCGCTACTTCGCGGTGGGCAGCGTGGTGCCGTGGGCGAAAGCGGGCGTGGGCGCGGTGGCCACCCAGTCCTTCGTGAACCCGGCGTTTGGCCCGCGCGGACTCGATCTGCTCGAAAAGGGAATGACTCCCGGGCAGGCACTGAAAACCCTGCTCGCCCACGACGACGATCCCAACGGGCGCCAGGTGGGCATCGTGAGCGCCAGCGGCGAGTCTGTCACCTACAGCGGCCCGAAATGCAACCCCTGGGCGGGCGGGAGGCAGGGTCCCAACTACGCCATCCAGGGCAACATCCTCACCGGCGAGAGCGTGGTCACGGCCATGGAGGCGGCGTTTCTGGAGACGAAGGGAACGCTGGCCAGCCGTCTCTACGCGGCTCTCGCGGCGGGCGACAGCAAAGGCGGAGATTCGCGCGGCAGGCAATCGGCGGCGCTGATCGTGGTGAAGGAAGGGGCGGGCGCCGGCGGCTACGACGACCGTGCCATCGACATCCGCGTGGACGACAACCCCGACCCGTTCCGCGAGCTCGGCCGCCTGCTCAAGCTGGCCGAAACGAACCACCTGTGGAACACCGGCTGGACCGCTTTCGAGAGGAAGAGATTCCCGGCGGCGCTGGAGGCGCAGGAGCGCGCCGCGCAGATCGCGCCCGACAATGCCGAGCTGCTCTACGATCTGGCGGTCATCCGCCTCGCCAACGGCCGCCGCATGGAGGCTCTGGACGCGCTCCAGAAAGCCCTCACTCTGAACCCGAAGCTGAAGCAGCAGGCGAGCAAAGATAACGACCTGTCCGCGTTGCGCCCGGACCCGGCCTTCCAGGCGCTGGTGAAGTAGTGGCTGCCGGCCTGCCTTTGTCGGCCCTGCTATCCCAGGTGCTGGTGGCATTCACCATCGAGTTCGACAACAAGTTCGAGCGGCAGATGCCGCATCGGACGACGAGCCATGGTTCGTCGGCAGGCGTGCGCTACGGTCCCTGGCTGGTGTCCATGGTGATGTGGTGGAACTGCATGCGGTTCGTCGGCGAGGAGGGGGTGCGCGTCGGCGAGCTTGAGGCCCTCGCCCGCACAGCGACAAACCTGAACGGCATGGAACGGTGGGGGTACATCGTCGTCGAACCGGATCCGCGCGACAGCCGCCCAAAGCCGCCCCGCTCCGCCTGGCTGATTCGCGCTACGCCCAAAGGCCGGAAGGCGCAGGAGGTATGGCGGCCGCTGTTTGCCGTCATCGAGAAGCGCTGGCAGGAGCGCTTCGGCGAAGACAAGATCGGCAAGCTTCGGGAATCGCTCTCGGCGCTCATCGGCCGGATTGACCTCGATCTGCCCGACGGTCTCCCGATCCTGGGGTATGGGCTGTTCAGCAGAGGGCCGGACCACGCGCGCCGTGCGACCGCCGCACGCGAAGATCACAGCGTCTCCCGTCTCCCTCTACCGGCGCTCCTCTCCCGGGTGCTGCTGGCCTTTGCCATCGAGTTCGAGCGCGAGTCGGACTTGTCGCTTGCCATCAGCGCCAACGTCGTGCGGGTCCTCGACGAGAAAGGAGTGCGGGTCCGCGACCTTCCGCTCCTGTCCGGCGTATCGAAGGAGGCGATCAGCATGGCCATGGGCATCCTCCAGAAGAAACGCATCGCGGTAGTCGAGCCGGATGGCCGCGCGAAAGTCGCTCGCCTCACCCCGAATGGCCGGGAGGCTCAGGACGCGTACCGTCAACTGCTCGGCACCATCGAAGAGCGCTGGGATGTGCGCTTTGGCAACGATGCCGTCGGCGCCCTTCGGGAGTCCCTTGAGCGGCTGGTCGGCGATTGCACCGCGCAACGCTCGCCGCTGTTCCGCGGGTTGGAGCCCTGTCCCGGCGGTTGGCGAGCATCTATCCGCAAGCCTGACACGCTGCCGCACTATCCCATGGTGCTGCACCGTGGCGGGTTCCCCGATGGCAGTTGACGGCCTTATCGGCCGCGCCTTGAGTTCCTCGAACAGCGCATCAACGACATCCTGGCGATTCGCGAGCTCAATGGCCAAGCAACGACCGCGAATTTCATGGCCGATACCCGGGACGAGGAGGATCTCGAACTCGTGTCGAGAGGTCAATCATTCCCGTAATGCCATAGATTGACAAAGCCTGTTATCGATGGTACCTTGCCAGCAGAGGCATCCCGAGGCCCTTTATGAACGTTTCCCTCACCCCGCAACTGGAGAAGTTCGTCAACAAGAAGGTTCGGGCGGGCCGCTACAACTCCGCCAGCGAAGTCGTCAGGGAGGCCCTCCGCCTGTTGGAGGAACACGAAATGGCGCGCGCCGCCCAACTGGGCGAGTTCAACAAGGCGCTTGGCCGGCGCCTTGCCGCCCTCGACCGGGGCGAGCACGTTGACCCGCACGAGGCCCGCGCCCGGCTCCAGCGCAAGTCTGAAGAACGCCGCAAAAGACGGGTATGAGTGCTTATGTCGCCATGGGAACAGTACGGCTGCCCGCGGATTCGCTATCCTCGATCTGACGCATGAATCCTGACGAACCTGCCCCCGAGCCAGAGTACAGCGAGGACGGGGTCGACCTCTCGCTGATCCGGTGGATGCTCTCGCTGACGCCCGCCGAGCGCCTCGAGTTTCTCGAAGAGCGCATCGACGACATCCTGACCATTCGCGAACTCAATGCCAAGGTGTAAACTGATCGCGGCGCAATGAGAATGCCATTCTTCTATCAGTCCGGCGAGGAGATCAGGAAAGGAGACCGGGTGCTTTACGACGGCGAACCCGGTGAGATCGAGTTCGTGGCCGACCCTGCTAACGATCCTGACGACTGGTACGTGACTGAATACGGTGGCGGCGTCATGGTTATCGAGCCGAAGCACTTCGGACTCCTCTTCCTGACGACGACCCAGGACGAGGAGGATCTGGAATTCGTATCGCGAACCTCGTAGCTGCGCCATTCCTCACTCCGTCCACTCCCGCAACTCCCTCGACCCCACCGCGAACGCCGCCACAATCAGCACCGTGGCCAGCCCGCCGCCCACCACGCTGGGGACCGCCCCGAACCACGCCGCCGTCCAGCCCGATTCCACGGCGCCGAGCTGGTTCGAGCAACTGATGAAAATGCTGTTCACCGCCAGCACGCGCCCGCGCACCGCATCGGGCGTCTTCTTCTGCACCAGCGACTGCCGCAGCACCACGCTGACGTTGTCCAGCGCGCCAACCGCCATCAGCATCGCGAACGACAGCCACAGCGAGCGCGAAAAGCCAAACACCACCGTGGCCGCGCCGAAGCCCGCCACCGACCACAACAGCACCAGTCCGGACCGCCGCATCGGCCCCGCGTGCGCCTGCAGGAAGGCCATCAGAATGGCCCCGACCGACGATGCCGCCCGCAGCCACCCCAGCCCGCGCGCGCCCGCATGCAGGATGTCCACCGCGAAGATGGGTAGCAGCGCCGTCGCGCCGCCGAACAGAACCGCGAACAGATCGAGCGAGATCGCCGGCAGCACCAGCTTGCTGCGCCACACAAATCGCAGCCCTTCCAGCAGCGATCTGCCCTCAGGCGTATCGTCGCGCTTCCCCTCGCCGCGGTATCGCATCATCCAGACGCTGGCAAGCGTCAGCCCCGCGCAACCCACCTGGATCACGTACACCGCACCGGCTGCCCGCCGCCGCCACCAGTATCCCCGCCAGCGCCGGACCCGTCACACTGGCGATTTCAAAGGCGCTGGTGTGCCACGCGATGGCGTTGCTCAGCGCGTGCGCTGGCACAATCTGAGGCACCATGGCCTGCCGCGCCGGCCCCTGCAGCGCTCGCGCCATTTGTATCAGGAAGAGACAGGCGTAAATGAGCGCCACCGAGCGGGAGGCGAATGCCAGCAGCGCGGAAGCGGACAGCAGCAGCGCCTGCGTCGCCAGCATCACCCGGCGGCGGTCGTAGCGGTCGGCAACGTGGCCCGCGAACAACGCGAAGAGCAGAAACGGCGCCACCTGCACGAACCCCACGTTGCCCAGCACCACCGCCGACCGCGTCTCCATGTACAGATCCCAGCTCACCGCCACCGACAGCATCTGCAGGCCGAAGTTGGCCAGGAAGTTCGCGGTCAGCAGCAGCCGGAAGTCGCGAAAGCGGAACGAGGCGTAGGCGTCCAACGCGGCGCTCACCGGTACGCGACGAAGAACAGCCGGCGAAACGGGAACAGCACCAGTCCGGACGGGCGCCGCGGATATGACGCGATGTAGCGCTTCAACAGCATCATCTCGAAACGCTCGCGCTCGTCGTCGGACGACAAGGCTTCCAGAAACGGCCGCATCCCCGTGCCGCGGAACCACTCGATCAGCGCGTCCGGTCCGGGCACCTCGTGATAGTAGATGGTCTCCCACAGGTCGATGCGCGCCGCCACCGGCTGCAGCGTGTCGTAGTAAAAGGATGCGGGCTCCCTGGTCAGCGCGGTCCGCGCCGCCTGCATGCGCTCGTCCCACGCCGCGTCTCTGGACACCTCCACGATCTCGCGGTGCATGGGCAGCTCGTAATGCGCGGGCATCTGCACCGCCAGCGCGCCTCCCGTGGCCACCTGCGCGAGGAGCCGCGGGCAAAGCCGGGCGTGATCGGGCAGCCACTGCATCATGGCGTTGGAAAACACCAGGTCGAACGGCTGGCTGGCGGTCCACGTGGCGGCGTCGCCCAGCACCCACTTCCCCTCGGGCCAGGCCTTCCGCGCCGCCTCGATCATCTGGGTCGAACTATCCAGTCCGATGACTTCCGCCTCCGGCCAGCGGCGGCGCACCACCTCGGTGCTGTTTCCCGGCCCGCAGCCGAGGTCGACGATCCGGCGTGGAGCGAGGACGCCGATGCGTTGCACCAGATCCACGCTCGGCCGTGTGCGTTCGTTCGCGAATTGCAGATACGCCTGCGCGTCCCATTCGGGCATGATGTCTTGATTCTAACCGTTGCACATTCGAAGAGGCGGGTCCCATAACCGAACACCGGCGGGGCTGGATGGACACGCGGCGCCAGCCGTGTTTTGTGGCCCCAGACGTGCTCTGCAGAGAGTGTCGTGAACAACCTGCTCCGGGACTTCCAGCTCGCTCTGCGCCTCATGCGCAAGAGCCCCGGCACAACCGCCGTGATTGTGCTGGCCCTGGCGCTCGGCATCGGCGTCAATACCTCCTCCTTCATCACCGTCAGCGCACTCGTCCTGCACCCGCTGCCGTTTCCGGAAATTGGCCGTGTCATGACCGTGTGGGAGACCGTGCCGAAGGCGCACTCCGAACGCGACGCGGTTGCCCCAGCCAATTTTTTCGACTGGAAGCAACAAAGCCGCTCCTTCGAGCACCTGGCGGCGTTTCAGCCGTGGGACGCCAATCTCACCGGGCTCAGCGAACCGGAGCGCGTGCAGGCCTGCCGCGTGTCTCTCGAGTACTTCGCCGTGCTGGGCATGAAGCCGGTGCTCGGCCGGACGTTCCGCGCCGACGAGGCCGAGCCCGGCCATGCCTTCGCGATCGTGGTGAGCCATGGGTTCTGGCAGCGGCATATGGGTTCCGCGCCCGGCGTGCTCGGCCGCAGCGTCGCCCTCAACGGCCAAACCTACACCATCGCCGGGGTCATGCCCCCCAATTTCGCTTTCCCTCTCATGACCGACATTTGGGCGCCGCTGGCAATGACCCCCGAGCAGAAGGACGACCGTGCCACGCACAGCCTGGCCGTGATGGGCCGATTGAAACCCGGTGTGCCGGTCGCCCAGGCGCGCGCCGAGATGGAGACCCTCTCACGCCGGCTGGAGAAGCAGCATCCCAACACGAACGAGGGCCGCGCCGCTCTGATCGAGCCCATCCTCGAACGGATCAACTACGTCACCGACCGCTTCGTGCTTATGTTGTTTGGCACCGCCGGCTTCGTGCTGCTGCTGGCCTGCACCAACGTGGCTAACCTGCAGCTTGCCCGCATCATGAGCCGGCAGAAAGAAATGGCCGTCCGCACGGCCATGGGTGCCAGCCGGCTGCGCATCGTGCGTCAGCTTGTTGTCGAGAACGTGGCCATCGCTCTGGTGGGCGGCGCACTCGGCCTGGCGCTGGCCGCCTGGAACCTGAGCTACATGCAATCGCATATCCCGCCGATAGTCCACAGATTTGTCGCCGGCTTCGACTCCATGCGCGTCGACACGCCGGTGGTCCTGTTCACCCTGGTGGCCTCGGTGGTCGCCGGCATGCTGTGTGCGCTTCCGTCCTTCCTGCAGATTACCCGCCGGCGCACCGTGGTGGAAGTGAACGAAGCGTTGAAGGAGAGCAGCCGCAGCTCCAGCGCCGGGCCGCGCCGAAGCCGCATGCGCAACGCGCTCGCCACCGCCGAAGTGGCCCTCGCACTGGTGCTGCTGGTGGGCGCCGGGCTTATGGTCCGCACCTTCCAGAGACTGCTGACGGTCAACTGTGGCTACAACCCGAACAACCTGCTGACCCTGCAAATCGCGCTGCCCGATTCCACGTACCGAACTGACGTTCAGACGACCGGCTTCTATGACCGCCTGCTGCACAACCTGCAGAACACCCCGGACGTGAAGTCGGCCGGAGCGGCGGCCTCAATTGGCGGCGCCGACGCAGTCTTCATTCAGGGGCGAGCGGAGCCCCGGCCCGGCGAACCCCGGCCCAACGTCAGCTCCGTCGCAGGCCGGTACTTTGCGGCTTTGGGCCTGCCCATTGTGGCTGGGCGCCCCATCACCGAGCAGGATGGCAAGGACACGCAGCCCGTGGTGGTCCTCAGCGAAACCGTGGCCCGGCACTACTGGCCCAACGGCGATGCCCTGGGCCAGCATGTCCGGCTGCAAAAGGGCGAATCGCGCTGGCTCACCGTGGTCGGCGTATGCGGCGACGTGAAGGATTGGTTCTTCGGTGAGTCCCAGCCCGCGGCCTACCTGCCTTTCCCGCAGGCTCCCGGGCCGGCCATGGAGGTGCTGGTGCGAACCGCCGGCGACCCGGATATGATTGTCGGCGCAGTGCGCGCGGCCGTGCGCAACGTGGACAGCAATCAGCCGGTGTTCGACGTCAAGAGCATGCAGCAATTCATCAACGAGCAGACCTCGGGCGTTCGCGGCGCGGCGGTCAGCATGAGTACGTACGCGGTGATCGCGCTGCTGCTGGCGGTGACTGGGATCTACGCGTCTATTTCCTACTCGGTGGTGCAGCGCACCCACGAGATCGGTGTGCGCATGGCTCTCGGCGCGGCCCGCTCGGACGTGCTCAGGATGACTCTGATGCAGGGCGTGCGCATCGCCGCCGCGGGCCTCGGGATAGGCGTGCCGGTGGCTTTCACCATGATGCGGCTGATGTCTCACGTGCTGTACAACGTGGTGTTGGTGGAGCCCTTAGTCTTCGCGTTGCTGACGGCGATTCTGGCAATCTCCGCCGTGCTGGCCGGCTACATTCCCGCCCGCCGCGCCGCCAGCATAGATCCCCTGACCGCTTTGCGCGACGAGTGAGGGCTGTTCACCCTCGAAAACACTCGTCCCGCGAAAGCAGCCCCGTCGTCCTGCGCGGGCTCTCAGCCAGGCGCACACCCGCTACTTTCGTACGTGGCCGCGCCCGTCACGCACTTCATTCCCCTTGAAGTGGGAAACCTTGTCGAGACGATTCGCCGGATTGACCTTCTCGCCGCGCTGAGGCGTCGGGCCTTTATAGCCGTGATCGGGATGAAAACGGTTGTTAACATGACCCCGGAAACTAACAGGGCCATGAAACCACGGACCCGCGCCAACGAAGACGCCACCTGTAAACCATTCCGGACCGTAGTAGCCGTACGGTGCGCAGGCATAAGGCGGGACGTCATAGTAGCCATAAGGACACTCCGGGGCGACTCCGATGTCCACGGTAACCTGAGCCGCCTCGGCGGTCGTGGCCGTGAATCCGATTGCAACGATTGCAGCTAACAACAGAAATGCAAAGCCGCGCATAACTCCTCCCTGCTGGTTAGAGGCGAGTTTCCGAACAATTGTTTCAAGGCGCGCAGCGCGAAGGTCCCCAAACTTGTTACGCTGAAACCGATCTTGTGGCACGAACGCAGGTCCAGCAGGCCATGGCGATTCTGAACGCTGACGGATGTGTCAGTTCCCCCAGTAATCCGGCCAGAGCGGGCGACGTCATCGCGCTGTCCGGCACTGGAGGAGTGCTCACCAGTCCCGCGGGCGTCACGGGAGGCTGGTCCGTCAGCCCCATCGACAGCAATCCGCTCAATGCGCCCGGTGGTTTACGCAGGGGCGGCGCCTGGGTTGTCTTCCACGTTCTTCCAGATCGACGTGCTGGTGCGGGCGGGCCTGACGGCCAATCCGTCGGCGTATGTCAACGTCTTTTTCGGGCCGCCGGAAACGGCCGTCGGGCGCGCCCAACAAACCGCGAACCATGGATCACGCCGAGCCGTATCACTAATCGGAAGCGCGAGCGTGGTTCTGCTCGAAGCGAGGAGGACCTGTGAAGCGGATTGCCATTGCTACTCTGTTCGGCCTGGTCGCAGGCGGGATTTGCGCGACCATTATATTCTCCAGCGGCACACTGAAACTCACGGAGGTTTCTTTGGTGTGGATCCTGATCAATAGGGCGGTGATGGGCTTTGCCATCGGCGCGTCCGGGCTGAAACTGGATTGGGCCTGGAACGGCATCGTCATGGGGCTGGTGGTCGGATCGATCTTCTCCTGGTTCCTTTTCATGAATCTGGGAGCGGGAACGATGCCGTTCGTCAGTCCCATTGGCAACGCGGTATTCGGGCTGATGATCGAGTTCTTCACCACAGTCGTCTTCAGACAGCCGGCGCCGGCGCGGGCAATGCAACGAGCCGCATAGGCTCGCGCTTGTGTGGATGGGAAAGATGAGGACGGGAAGGCTTGCCTGCCGGCGGCGTCAAAACGGCCTGTTTCCTGCGCCGGTGTTTATGGATGGGACGATATCATCGGAGTAGTGTTCGCAAAACTGTTTTCCTTCATCTTCATAACGTGCGCACTGGCCGTCGGCCAGCAGCACGAAGCGAGCCCCTGGACGGGAGTCTTGCACGACGTTCACGGCGATCCCGTTCCGGCGAGATCGCGGGTGTAACCGGCTTAGCGGTTGTAGACGCGATCCTCGCGGCAGTTCTGGCCAAATTGCGCGATCACCCTGACCAGGGGCGCAGGCGCATGGTCACCTTGTCCGGGCCGACCAGGGCGCAGACGCATGGCCACCTTGTCCGGGGATAAGGCCTGGCCTTTGCGTCTTCGCTGGGCCAACATGGCCTTTGCGTCTTCGCTGGGCCAACATGCCCGCGAAGAGGTGGTTCGGAAATCGCTGGTGGGCAACTGGAAACCGGAGCATCTGTTCACGTTGCAGCAGTCGCGGCAGATTTACCAGCGATATCAGGAGTCGATCATGGCTTGCGATGAGCAGATCGAAAAGCTGGTGGTTGCGTTCGAGCCTCGGGTGGATCCCACAGAACATCCGCTGCCGCCGGACCGCAAGGCGAAACAGAGGAAGCGCAGGAAGAGGGGCGTCACCCCGGGCGTGAATCCGAAGACGGGCTTTGACATGCGAACCGAGGCCTACAAGCTGTTCGGAGTGGACGTGACGCAGATTCCCGGGCTGATGATGATGGCCCTGACTCTGTTCGGCGAAATCGGCCGGGACATGTCGAGGTGGCCGACTGCGGCGCACTTCGCCTCCTGGCTGGGGTTGTGCCCGGACAACGACATCAGCGGAGGGAAAGTTTTGTGGAAAGGCATGCGGGGAACGCGGAACCGGGCGGGGCAGTTATTTCGCATGGCGGCTTTTGATCTGCATCGCGAGCTCAGCCCGATGGGAGACCATCTGCGCCGGATGAAGAGCAAAATCGGGCCCGCGGCGGCGCAGACCGCGACGGCTCACAAGCTGGCGATCATCTTCTACACGATGGTGAAGAACCAGGTGGAATACGACGCTTCGATCTGGGCAAAGCGGGATGCCGAGCGAGAGAAAAGATTCGAGGCCAAACTCAAACGACAGGCTCGCGACAGGGGATACAAGCTCGTCAAAATCGACGAAAACATAGCCGCGTAACCGGCT
>JBEKPY010000068.1:0-34722 GCA_049520275.1 Bryobacteraceae bacterium | reverse complement strand
GGCGCCGCGTGGAAACGCGGCGGCGGCCAGGATTGGCCGCCCCACAAAGGAATCCTCCATCATACGCACATTCTGTTCTTAGATTTGCAGGCCCGTTCCAAAAGTTAAGTGCCATTGGGCTCCCAGCCTGCGGCGGCCTTGACCAGGGGCGAGGCCGCCGCGGTCTCCTTACCACCGGATAAGGTCAGCAATGATCTTCCGCTTGTGGTCAAGGCCGCTGTGCTCCTGGCTTACGGCTATGCTGCAATACGGAGCAAGCCTTTCAGCTTGCGCTGGTGCCCGGCCAGAGCCAGCCACCCGGTCATTCTCGCATGCAGGCCGAAGGCCGGCTCTACAGAGGTGTCCGGAAGATCGCTTCCTCACCGCGCGATGCTGAACGTGGTCCAGGGATGCGCCGCCAGGTCGCGCAGAATCTCCTGCTGCCAGGCGAATTGCGGGTGCTCGCGAAGGTGCTCGGACGCGCGGAAGTCGAGGCCGCAGGCGTGGCCCATGGCGGCGGTCAGCGACATGCGCAGGGCGAGCGTCGCATCGGTGGCCTTGTTCTGGACGGCGCCGGCGGGTCCCCAGGCCGGCTGCCAGGGACTCGATCCGCGCGCGGAAAGGTCGATGTGCCCGCACAGCGTCCGCTCGCTGGGCGCGGTTACGTTGTCCACCGTGTCGTAGTGGTCGGCCAGGAAGCGTTGCGCGGACGCGAGGTCGATGCGGCCCTTGTTTTCGGCCATGAGCTGGTCCCAGCGGGCGTGGCGGGCATTCTCGCTGATGCGCTTGTCGGCGGACGGGAAATCGGTCTCGTCGCGAATCAGATCGGGGTTGGCGGGGAAGTTGGAGCCGGCGAAGTAGCCGTCCTTCGCGCGCTGCAGGGTGACGTGCTTCAGGCCCAGCTCGAGGCTCCCGATCTCATTCGCGCGCATGTCGGCCACCAGCCAGGTGTTGGCATAGGCGCCGTTATTGCCCTCTTTCATGATGGCCGCGAACTCGCCGATATTGGTGGCGTACTGCATGGCCTTGCGCGCCCGCACGAACTCCGGGATGCCGGCCGGATCGAATCCGGAAAAATGGCCGATGGTGGTCTCGGTGATCACCATGCCGGCGTCGTTCATGCCAAAGTCGTCGCCGCTGTCGATCGCGCCGGGCACACCGTCCATGAGCAGGCGATGCCCGGCCGCGGGAACGATGTCGAAGATGATGTTCCAGCGGGAGCCGGCCGCGTAGTCCACCCAGTTGTTATGCGCGATCACCGGACGGCCGTCGCGCGTGTAGCTCCCGGTGGCGACAAAAGCGCTGCAGTGTTCGGGAACGGGGCGCGCGGCGGCACTGAGCACCGGCTTCTGTTTGTCGTACCAGTTGGTGTAATAGGGCGATAATTCCGGCCAGGCGTTCAGGATTACGACGTCGATCAGGTCGACGGTGGCGCCGCGGGCATGCAGCCCATCGACGATTCCCTGCAGCTCTTCCCGATACTGCGGTTCGACGTGCGGCAGGAAGACGGTCTGCGCGGCTTCGCGGAAGAATGCCCAGTCCTTGCCGGAATCGTGCGTCAGCGAGACGCGGGTCACGCGCAGGAGGTCCTGAATCTCCGGGGCCAGCAGGTATCCATGCTGAAAGCCGATCTGCGACGGCTGGCCCTGCAGGTGAACGAAGATCCAGCCGTTCTTCTCGGGCCGGCGGAAGGAATTCTTCAACTCCGGCGGCGGGCCGCCCAGCAGCGACAGCGACAACAGCAGAAACGAGAGCGCGGCCTTGACCATATGAGTTGCAGGATAGCAAAACGGGCATTTCTCAGTCGTCGGGTTGCGCGAAAACCTGTTTTGGGTTATTATGGTTCTTCGGAGAGACTTGAGCCAGTGGCGAAGCAATCGGCGTTGAAATGGGAAGACCGGAAGTTTGACGCACGTCCCTTTCTCAAGGAGGACGAAGCGCCGGAGCCACTATTCGCCACATCGCTCGGGGCCCTTTTTTCAGCCGATTGCATGGCGGTGCTTCCACATATCAGAGATGGCGTAGTGGACACGGTTTTCGCAGACCCGCCGTTCAACCTCGGCAAAGAGTATGGCGAGAGTTGCGATGACCTTCTGCCGAACCAGGAGTACCTCAAGTGGTGCAGGGAATGGGTCGGGGAGTGCGTTCGCGTCATCAAACCAGGCGGGGCGTTCTTTCTGTACAACCTCCCGAGGTGGAACGTCATCCTTGGGGCGTATCTCACGGAATTGGGAATGGATTTCCGTCACTGGATCGCCATTGAAATCTCGGCGTGTCTGCCCATTCCAGGGCGCCTTCATCCAAGCCACTACAGCCTGCTCTACTATACGAAGGGAAAACCGAAGATCAGGACTCCCATCCAGACCTGCCGGCACTGCGGCGGCGAGGTAAAGGACTACGGAGGTCACCGGGGAGCGATGAACCCGAAAGGGGTCACACTCAAGGATGTCTGGACGGACATCCCGCCGGTGCGCCACTGGAAGTTCAAATCGAAGGAGAGGAAGGCGAACGCGCTGTCGACGAAAACTCTCGATCGTGTGGTAGAGATGTCAACGTTGCCCGGCGACCTCGTTCTGGACCCTTTCGGCGGCAGCGGTACGACGTTCGCAGTGTGCGAAAAGAAGGGCCGCGAGTGGATCGGCATGGAGATCGACTTCGCCCAGGAGATCATCGATCGCCTCGAAACGGGCGAGATCCACTCTCATAAGAACGCCGATTTCGTGGAGAGCTAGCCGCCCGCGCGTCCAGCCGTCATTTTGGGGATTCGTGGAACGTCGTAGCTTTCGGCGTCGTGCTCGATCACCACTAATTCCAGGACTCCAGAATCGCAGGGCACTGATTTCCAGAGCCCGAAATACGGCTCAAGCTCTCTGACGTTACCGATCCGGTCCGTCAGATACGCGACGTTACCGATCCGGTCCGTCAGATACGCGTACAGCTTGCGAGACGGAACCACCAGAATGCCCGCGGAAATGACGCCGCAGGAAACGAGCATCGTCAGTTTGTTCATTGATCGATGGGATGAGGAAATGTTCCCAGTCTCCCATTCGACGACGATAGGCTTCTCAGGACCGGGCAGCACAGCGTCGAAGTCGCCAAGCTCCTGGGCGAGCGCGTTCTTGGCCTTCCCCTCGATCACCCAGCCACGCCGCTTCAATTCCCCGATGGTGAACGATCCACTGCCAACCGGCCATTCGCACCGCTTGACCGCCTGATGAATCTGCTTTCTGGTTCTCCGCCAGTGCGCCGAACCCGCATACGGCCCGCAGGACTGGAGCGTGATCACATCTACGATTTTCACGCTCCTCCCTTGTAAAACCGCCGGAGGAATCGGATCGGGTCTACCCCGAGTGCCTTGGCGACGTCGCCGAACTCGACGACGTCCAGCCGGCGCTCCCCACGCTCGTATTTCGAAACGAACGACTGCGGCCGCTTGAGGCGGGAAGAAAGCTCGGACTGAGTCAGGCCTGCCGCTTTCCGAGCCTCCGTAAGGAGCTTTCGGAACCTTTGGTACGCTTCGCTGGCCACGTATTTCGTTCTGCCGGCAACAAGCATATAACCCCATATGGGATATACCAAAACAGGTTCGTCGGACGTTGGCTGCCGCCAACGTTGGCTGCCGCCGCCCGTCTCAGCATGCGAGGATAATAGTTACCCCTGCCATGCTGGACCGCATCATCATTGACAAGAAGGCCGAGCTGGCGCGGCGCAGAGAGGACCGGCGCGATTTTGCGCGGGCGCTGACCGCCAACCCGCCGGCGATTATCGCCGAAATCAAGAAGGCGTCGCCCAGCAGAGGGTTGATTGCGGCCGATTTCGATCCTTCGCGCATCGCCCGTGCGTACGAAGCGGGGGGAGCCGCGGCGATCTCCGTGCTTACGGACCAGAAGCACTTCCAGGGGAGTCTGGCGGATCTCGAAGCGGCGCGCGCCGCCGTGCGGGTGCCGGTGCTGCGCAAAGACTTCACCATCGATCCGTTTCATATCCTCGAAGCGGCCGCGCACGACGCCGATGCCGTTCTGCTGATCGCCGCCGTCCTCGGCGACCGCGAATTGCGGGACTATCGGGAGCTGGCGGCCGGCCACGGCATGGCCGCGCTGGTGGAAGTTCACGATGGCGAGGAGTTGCAGCGCGCGGTGGCGTCGGGCGCCGAGATTATTGGCGTGAACAACCGCGACCTGCGCACGTTCGAGGTTCGCCTGGAAACGTCGCTGGAACTCGCGGCGCGGATGCCGGCGAACGCGATTCGCGTGGCCGAGAGCGGCATCCGCACCGCCGCCGATGTGCGCACGCTGCACGCCGCCGGTTATCACGCGTGTCTGGTGGGCGAGCATCTCATGATGGCGGAAGATCCCGCCGCGGCGGTGAGGGCGCTGCTGGGATGATGGTCAAGATCTGCGGCATCACCCGCGCCGAGGATGCGCTGGCGGCGGTGGAAGCGGGCGCCTCCGCGCTTGGCTTCAACTTCTATGCGGCAAGCCCGCGCTATCTGACCCCGGCGGCGGCGGCGGCCATTGCGGAACAATTGCCTGCGCGGGCGGTGAAGGTTGGCGTGTTTGTGAATGAGGCGCCGGCGTCCGTCGCGGCCATCGCCCGCGCGGTGAAGCTGGACGTGGTTCAGTTGCACGGCGGGGAAGCGCCCGCTGGATTCCGCTATTGGCGCGCCTGCCGCGTGAGCGCCGATGCCGTGCTGGATCTGGAAAGCGCCGCCGGCGCCGAGGCCATTCTGCTCGACACCGCCGTGCCCGGCTTGCACGGGGGCACGGGCCACAGCTTCGCGTGGCAGCTCGCGCGCATCGAGGGCTGGCGAGTTATCGTCGCCGGCGGGCTGGATGCCGGCAACGTGCGCGAGGCCATTCGCGCCGCGCGTCCCTGGGGCGTGGACGCGTGTTCGCGCATCGAGTCGGCGCCCGGAAGGAAAGATCACAGGAAAATGACGGATTTCATCCATGCTGCGCTGGCGGAGACCGCGCTGGCGGAGGAACCATGAACCGCACGCAACCCGACGCCACCGGGCACTTCGGCCCGTACGGCGGCCGATTCGTGCCGGAGGTGCTGATGGCGCCTCTCGAAGAGCTGGAAGCGGCGTATCTCGATGCGCGTCTCGACGCGGGGTTTCAGGCCGAGCTGCGCGGCCTGCTGGCCGATTACGCGGGGCGGCCCACGCCGCTGTACTATGCCAGGCGCCTGACCGAAGCCCTCGGCGGGGCGAAGGTCTACATCAAGCGCGAGGACCTGCTGCACACCGGCGCGCACAAGATCAACAACTGCCTGGGCCAGATTCTGGTGGCGCGCCGCATGGGCAAGACGCGCATCGTCGCCGAAACCGGCGCGGGACAACACGGCGTGGCCACCGCCAGCGTCTGCGCGCTGTTCGGCCTCGAGTGCGTGGTCTACATGGGCGAAGAGGACATGCGCCGGCAGCGCCTCAACGTGTTCCGCATGCGCCTGCTGGGGGCTACCGTGGTGGGCGTCTCCACTGGCAGCCGCACGCTGAAGGACGCCGTCAGCGAGGCCATGCGCGACTGGGTCGCCAACGTCGACACCACTCACTACCTGCTCGGCTCGGCGCTGGGCGCGCATCCCTACCCGATGATGGTTCGCGATTTCCATCGGGTGATCGGTCTGGAAACGCGCGAGCAGATTCTGGCGCGCGAAGGCCGTCTGCCCGGCGCCATCATCGCCTGCGTTGGCGGCGGCAGCAACGCCATTGGCATTTTCCACGCTTTTCTCGACGACCCGGGCGTGAAGCTGATCGGCGTCGAGGCGGGCGGCCGCAGCGGGCGTCTCGGCGATCACGCCGCGCGATTCTCCGGTGGCGCTCCCGGCGTGTTGCAGGGCGCCTATAGCTGGCTGTTGCAGGACGAGAACGGGCAGGTGGCGGCGACGCATTCCGTCTCGGCCGGCCTCGACTACGCGCTGGTGGGCCCCGAGCACGCCTGGCTGCGCGACCAGCGGCGCGCGGAATACACGTCGGCCACGGACGAGGAAGCGCTGGAGGCGGCCCGCATGCTGGCGCATCTCGAGGGCATCATCCCCGCGCTGGAATCGGCGCACGCCTTCGCCGAGCTGCTGCGGCGCGGCCCACGGGCGCCGGGGCAGATCTTCGTGGTGAATCTCTCCGGCCGCGGCGACAAAGACACCGACATTTATCGTGAACATCTGAAGGAGCTTGATGAACCCGACGCGCATCAGCCGGCTGTTTGACCGCCTTCGCGCCAGCCGCCGCGCCGGCCTGATCGGCTACATTACCGCCGGCGATCCGACGCCAGAGGCCACGCCGGAGCTGGTTGCCGCGCTGGAACGCGGCGGATGCGACCTGATCGAGCTCGGCGTGCCGTTTTCCGATCCCATCGCCGACGGTCCGGTGATCCAGCGCGCCGCGGACCGGGCGCTGCGGGCGGGCGCCACTCTGCGCGGCGTTCTGGAGATTGCGCGCCGCATCCGCGAGCGGTCTGAGATTCCGCTGCTTCTGTTTACGTATCTGAACCCGGTGCTGCGGTATGGCCTGGATGCGCTGGCGCGCGATGCCGTGGCCTGCGGCATTGACGGCTGCCTCATCACCGATCTCAGCGTGGAAGAGGCCGGCCCCTGGGTGGACGCGATGCGCCACCATGGCCTCGACACGGTGTTCCTGGCCGCGCCCACCAGCACGCGGCGGCGCCTGGAACTGGTGGCGAAGTATTCCACCGGTTTCGTGTATCTGGTGTCGCGGACCGGCGTCACCGGCGAGCGGAGCACGGTGTCGGATTCCGTGTCGCCGCTGGTGGAACTGATGCGCGTCATCACCAATCTGCCGCTCGCGGTCGGCTTCGGCATCTCGAAGCCGGAACAGGTGCGGGCGGTGGGCAGTGTGGCCGACGCGGTGGTGGTGGGCAGCGCCATCGTACACGCCGTGGAGCAGGGCGCTTCGCTCGAGGAATTCGCCCGCCAGCTTTCCTCGGCGTTACCATCGAAAGACGCATGAACAACGACGACGGCTGGAAGCTGCTGGAGGATTACCGCCGCGAGATCGACGATCTGGACGTGCGCATTCTCCGGCTGCTGAACGCGCGCACGGCCATTGTGGAGAAAATCGGGCAGGTGAAGGAAGAGATGTCGATGCCCATCTACGAGCCGCGCCGCGAAGACCAGGTGTTCCGCAACGTGCTCGACAGTAACTCCGGCCCCCTGCCGCCGGAAGCGGTGAAGCGTTTGTTCGAGCGCATTATCGACGAAATGCGCACGCTGCAGCACATGCGCAAGCTGGAGCGCCAGGCGGCCGCGGGGTCGGGCGATCTGGTGGACTGAAGGTCACGGTTGCAACAGTCTTGCGGTCAGCGTCTGCATACACCAGTGAGATTCCTGTCGGTGCTCCGCGAATGGAGGATTCGTTACTGCACCAACACCAGGAAAGGGTGCCGGCCGCTTTCTGCCCGGAAGAGCCGCCGGTCCGCGGTCAGGACGGGACAATCGTGTTCCGCGGCGAGGGCGAGATAGACACAATCCCATAAGGACAACTGGTGGCGCAGAGACAGATCGAGGGCGCGTGAAAGGCGGGGACGCATGTCGAAGAGGCGCGGTGCGTATCGCCCCATCAATGCGAAGGCCTGGTGAGCCTGCTCCGCCGACATCAGTTTCCGGCGGCTGCGCTTCGCTACGAGACTTGCGAATTCTGCCAGCAGCAGATCGGGAGCGATGAGCAGTATTTCTCCCGCCGCGTAGCGCCGGAACAACCCAAGGGCTGGTTCGCGGCCGGGTTCGGGCAACACCCACTTCGCCGCCACGCTGCAATCCAGAACGAATGTGCCGGGCATCGGCTATCGCTCGCGGTGCGCTCGAATCAGGGGCGCACTATCGTTCTGTGGCGGCAGAGAAGCCGCGAACCTCTCCAATTCCTCGAGCCCCTTGCCGAATCGCCGTCGCCGTTCCGACTCGGCCGCCTCCGTTTCCAACGCCTGAATGATCTCGGAATTGAGACTCCGCCGCTTCCTCTTCGCCTCTCGCTTCATTACTCGATAGACGGAATCAGGCACATTCTTGACGGTGATGTTCATGGAACCATTTTGGAACCATTCTGGTGCTTGTCGCAACACGGCATTCGCGGGAGAGCAACGCCGGACCCCCGCCGCCGGAAGCAGTGAAGCGCACGCCGCGGGACATGCGCAAGCTGGAGCGCCAGGCGGCCGCGGGGCTGGGCGATCTGGTGGATTCGAGTTTGCAGGCCAACTGGCATTGTCATCGATCAGCCACGCCCCGCACGCGAGCGTCATGTCCCATCCCCACTGCCGCGCTATTCTGATCTCTGTGCCAACGATTTTGCGTATCGTACTCTTCGTAATTATCATCCTTATTCTCCCGTTCATCCTTCTGCTGGTCTTCTCGTCGACGCCGGTTGTGGAAATGCCGCCGTCCATAACCGCGCTCGGACCAGCCACCCCGGTCACCGTGCAGGTCACAGATCCGCACGGAATCAGGAAAATCGAAGCGTGGGTGGAACAGAACGGCGCCCGGTTCAGCGTGTATCAGCAAGCGCTGCCCGCGCGGCGCCTGTTATGGGCGCGCCACGTACCGCCCGCATCCTGCAGCTTCACCGCCGGCACCAGGACCACGCCGCAGTTGAAGGACGGCAAAGCCCGGCTGGTGGTGGAGGCCGCATCCAACGACTTTCGCGGCGCCAGCGCGTCCATCAGCCGCGATGTCACCGTGGTCAGCCGCCCGCCTGGCCTCAACGTCGATTCCGGCCAGCATTATCTTTACCTGGGCATGGCGGATCTCGTGACCTTCAGTGTGAGCGGCTATGTGACCGAAGCGGGCGTGCGTGTCGGCGACAACACGTTCCGTAGCTGGCCGATGCCCGGCGGAAAGCCCGGACTCTTCTCGCTTTACGCCTTCCCGTGGAACACGCCGCTGAGCACGGCGCCCCTGGTCTATGCGGCGAATCCGGCCGGAACCGAAGTCACGGCCCGCATGGTTACCATCTTTCCGCCGAAGGAGCAGCCGAAGTACCGCGTGCGCGACCTCCTGCTCGACGACGCCTTCGTCCAGAGAGTGGTGAGTGAGCTCGACCCCCATGGGTCGGGCGAGCTGGTCGATCGTTTTGTGAAGATCAACCGCGACATGCGCAGGGACAACAACAAGACGCTCTTCGATCTGCGCGACAAGACCGAGGGCCGGTTCCTGTGGTCGCAGCCGTTTCTGCAGGAGCATAACTCCCAGGTGGAGTCGAGCTTCGCCGACGTGCGCAACTACATCTATCACGGCAGGAAGGTCGACCAGGAAGTGCACCTGGGCTACGATCTGGCGATCACACCGCACATCGGCGTCGAGGCGTCAAACGATGGCAAGGTGGTTTACGCCGCGCCTCTGGGCATCTACGGAAACTGTATTGTGGTGGACCACGGCTACGGGCTGCAGTCTATTTATGGCCACATGAGCGAGTTCGCGGTGCGCGAAGGCGACATGGTGAAGCGTGGGCAGATCATGGGCAAGAGTGGTATGACCGGCATGGCTGGCGGCGACCATATCCACTTCAGCATGCAGTTGGACGGCATCCAGATCGACCCGAAGGAGTTCTTTGACGCGCACTGGATCAGGGACCACATTGCCAAACGCGTGGACTTGCCTGGCTCTCCATGACGGCGGCGTGGCGACAGATGGATTCGCCCACGGGACACGCGGCGCCAGCCGCGTTTTCTGCGGTGCCGGGCGAGTACGTGGCTGTCGGCGCGAGCCCCGAGTTCGACATCGCAGTCAGCCCTGCCGTCCGTGTTCTGCGGGGGCGCTCGCCACAGCCCGGCGCGCGGCCTCGCTATCTCGTCGGCTCACGCACTGGGCCGCTACCGTCTCGAGCTGGCGGAACTGGCTCGCGGTCAGGTCGCCGCCGTCGGCTTCGATGATGGCGTAGGGCGCGTCCGTGCTTGACGACAGCGACTGGATCACCGCGGAGGCCGTGTTAGCCGGCGCGCAATTGAAAGCTCCGATGTTGACGTAACCGTCGAATGCCCGCAGGTTCAACAACACGGCATAGCGGCCGATGGTCACGGGAGCTTCGGTGTACCCGTTCAGCGAGACGTGTTTGTGTCCCTCGCGCTGGACGTCGGCGAAGGGCACGTAGGGGCTGACGAGCAGCCCCGATTCCGCCGCCGTCCGCCGCCAGCGCTGGTCCACCATTTCGGGCCGCATGGGGCTGGATCGAATACGTGCCTACTCCTTCTTCGTATTCGCCTTGCTCGTGACCATGGCCTCCACCAGGTCGATGCGCTCCTTCCACGGATCCGGGCCGGCCACCGGGCCTTTCTCCGTGAAGTCGAGCAGCTTGTCGGTATCGGCCTTGTACGCGGGCCACAGGCCCCCTTCGACCATGACGCCATTCGGATTGCCGGACTTCGCGAAGTTCACCCAGTAGGCGTTGGCCATCTCGGCGGCAGCCTTGTCCTCCGGCGTCAGTTCCTTGCCGTAACGCGCCTGAACGGTGTCGAAGACGAAGGGGATCTCGGTGGCGTGCGGCGCGCCTTTCCACTGTTTCCGCATCGATTCGGCGACGTAGGAGAACCGGTACTCGAAAGCGGGCTGGCCCAAAGCGGCAATGGTGCGGGCCATGAAGCGGGCCGGCTCCACCATGATCTGGATCGCCGAAATCATGGTCCCGGCCGCATTCACGCTGCCGCTGCCGGTGGGATCGAAAGCCGCCCGCGCCTTGTCGCGATTGGGTCCGAACGGCGCCAGCAGATCGTCCATGGTTCGCGCCCGGTTGAAGCCGATGTCCATGCTGTTGGCTCCGATCATCAGGGGAATCCTGGCGCCACGGCCCGCGGCGTAGGCGGCCTCCGGAGTCTCCGCTACCACCTTTCCGTCAATCATGGGGCCCGCGTAGGTCTGGGCCGCCGCGAACATGCTGGCCATGTTGAGGCGGTCGACAACCGCGTCCGCCGGAAGCTTGCGCAGCGCAGCCAGGGCGGCGGCATCGTCTCCCGCGATGCCGGCTTTCTTCGCGAAGGCAAGGCCAATGGATTCGGCCGACGGCGTGCCCGCCGGGCTGGCGTGATCCAGATATCGCGGGGGCATCAGGCCGGTGCGCCCGCCGCCGGACTCGATGATGGCTTTCTGAAACAACCCCTGCGCCAGAGGCGACGTCATCATAGTGAGGACCGACCCGCCTCCCGCCGACTCGCCGAACAAGGTGACGTTCTTCGGGTTCCCGCCGAACGCGGCGATGTTCCGGCGTACCCATTGGAGCGCGGCGATCTGATCCATGAACGTGTAGTTCCCGTGGGGCTCGGAAGGACTCTCCTTCGAGAGCGCCGGGAACGCAAAGAAGCCGAATCGGCCCACCCGGTAATTGAAGCTGACGAACACCACGCCGCGCCGCGCGAACTGGCTGCCGTCATAAACCGCGGGCGAGCTGCCCCCGTTGACATAGCCGCCGCCGTAGATCCACATCATGACGGGCAACTTCTTCGCGGGCCTCGCCGCCGGAACCCACACGTTGACATAGAGACAATCCTCGGCGGGTTTGACCCCCAGCGGCGCGGCATCGCCTGGGAAGGGAAGCTGCATGCAATCGGCGCCGTACTCGGAAGCCAGGCGGACGCCCGCCCACAGCTTCACCGGCTGGGGAGGACGCCAGCGGAGATCGCCCACCGGGGGCTCCGCATACGGAATGCCCTTATAGGAAGTAACGCCTTCGGCGGTGACTCCCTTCAGTTTTCCAGTATCGATTCTGACTTCATCGGAGGCGGCAACAGCGCTGCACGCCGCCAGTGTGACGACGGCCAGTGCGAATGAGATTTGAGTGCGATTCATCATGATTCCTTCTTACTACAGTAAGTATCGCCGGTGCACCGCGCCCGCAGGCGAAGAAGTTACATCCGCGCGGGATGGCAGCCTCGCTGCCAGCGGGTAAAATGAGAAGGCCGTACTCCCTGGAACATTCAGGGACTTTAATGACGTCCAGGTAAACCTGTCGACGTTGCGAGGCGTTTAAGGAAACAGGAGGCTAAGGTGAAGAGCATCGGGTTTTCACTGTTACTACTCGTTAGCGGGGTTACGTTTTTCGGTCAGGCAGATCCTCCAACACGGATAGGCCGGCTCGGGTACATCCAGGGTTCGGTGTCATTCCAACCCGCGGGCGTCGAGGATTGGGTGCCTGCGTCGCCCAACCGCCCAATCACCACCGGCGACCAGATCTGGGTGGACGAGGGAGCACGCGCGGAGATGCACGTGGGCTCAACCGCGTTGCGCCTCGGCGAGGAGACTTCATTGCAGTTTCTGGGCCTGGACGATCAGACCACGCAAATCCAACTGACTTCGGGCTCGCTGAGCGTACACGTCCGATATCTGGATAGCAGCCAGGTCTTCGAAGTGGATACGCCCAACTCCGCTTTCTCCATCTTTGGTCCCGGCGATTATCGCATCGATGTGCCGCCGAACTCGCAGACAACCTTCGTCACCGTGCGGGGCGGAAACGGCGAAGTTACCGGCGGCGGGCAGGCGTTCAGTATCGCTTCCGGAGAGCAGGCGGCGGTGACGGGCGATCGGTCCGTCTACTATGACGTGTACGGCGCGCCCGATCCCGACGCGTGGGACGGTTGGTGCATGGATCGGGAGATGCGCGAGGAGCGTTCGGCGTCTCTGCGCTACGTGCCGCCGGAGATGACCGGCTATGTGGACCTCGACGATCACGGGTATTGGCAGAACAGCCCGTACGGGCAGGTATGGGTGCCACGCGACGTACAGCCAGGCTGGGCGCCATACCACTATGGGCATTGGTCGTGGATCGATCCGTGGGGCTGGACCTGGGTGGACGATGCTCCCTGGGGATTCGCGCCGTTCCACTACGGGCGCTGGGCGTACTGGAATGATCGCTGGGCATGGGTGCCCGGCCCTCTCGCCGCACGTCCCGTGTATGCGCCCGCGCTGGTGGCATGGGTGGGCGGACCGCATTTCGGCGTTTCGTTGTCGTTCGGCTCCGCGGCGATAGCCTGGGTGCCGCTGGGACCGCGGGAAGTCTATGTGCCGCCCTACCAGGTCAGCTCGGCCTACGTGACGCGGGTGAACACTTCCAACACCGTGATCGCCAACTTCGACGTGACCAACGTTTACAACATTACCCACGTAACCTACGTGAATTCGCGCGCGCCCAACGCTGTCGTCGCCATGCCCGCTCAGGCCATGGCATCGGCGCGGCCGGTACATGAAGTGGCGAAGCCCGTGTCGGCGGCGGAGTTCTCTTCCGCGCAGGTCGTGCGAGCGGCGCAGGTCGCCCCGCAGCGGCAGGCCGTTCTCGGCCATGCCAACGCTCCAGCGAATGTCCCTCACCCGCCCGCCGCGCTCGCCAACAGGGCTGTTGTCGCCAAACATGCGCCACCGCCGCCACCCGTTTCATTCGCACAGAAACAACAGGCGCTCCAGAAGAACCCTGGCGTCCCGCTGAGTCACGAGCAGGTGCAGCAGATTCGGCAGAGTTCGCCTCCGCCGGCGCGGGCCATGGTTGTGAAACAGGCTCCGGCCGCGCACGTGGTTAAGCCCACGGTTTCCAAACAGCCGCCTCAGCGAGCGATGCAGGCGATACAGGCTCGGCCGGGTGCAAAACCGCTTGCAGCGCCTCTGCCTCCCACCACCGCGCCGAACAAGGAGGAGAAGAAGACACCTCCGCCTGCCGCCGTGGAGAAGACCACCAGGCCTGCGCGTACCACGGAACCGCGCGCCGAAGAGAAGAAAGCGCCTCCGCCAGCCGCTACAGAAAAGAAGGCCACCAGGCCCGCGCGTACTACGGAGTCGCACGTGGAAGAGAAGAAAGCGCCCCCGCCTGCCGCTACGGAAAAGAAGACCACCAGGCCAGCGGGAACTACAGAGCCGCGCGTGGAAGAGAAGAAAGCGCCTCCACCTGCGGCTACCGAGAAGCCACATGTGACCGCCAAGCCGGCGGCAACAAAGAAGACAACGAAACCTCCCAAAGAAACAGAGAAGAAGGAATAGGACACCTCGAGAAGTTCCCACGGGGTTGGTACAAACGCGCGGCTCGGCAGGGCATGGGACCTCCCGAGCCGCGCACGCCGGACAGTCGGTTGTCAGCTTCTTGCCCGGCGCAGCGCCTCGTGCCAGCCCGCGAACAGTTCCTCGCGCCTCGTCTCCGGCATAGCCGGTTCGAAGACGCGGTCTTTCTGCCAGAAGTTTTCGAGATCGCCGATTCCCTGGAAAAACCCCACGGCCAGGCCGGCGAGATAGGCTGCGCCGAGCGCCGTCGTTTCAATGTCCACGGGCCTGACAATCGGCCGGCCCAGGATGTCCGCCTGGAACTGCATGAGAAAATCGTTGGCGGTAGCGCCGCCGTCGACGCGCAGCTCGCGCAGCCGCTCACCGCTGTCGCCCTCCATGGCTTCCACCAGGTCGCGCGTCTGATAAGCGATGGATTCGAGCGCGGCGCGGATAATATGCGCGCGCGTCGAGCCGAACGTCAGGCCGGTAATGGTGCCGCGCGCCTCCGAGTCCCACCAGGGAGCGCCGAGGCCGACAAAGGCGGGCACCACATATACGCCTCCGGTGCTCTCCACCGAATGGGCCAGTTCCGAGGTCTCGGCGGCGCTGCTCACCAGTCCCAGCTTGTCGCGCAGCCACTGCACCGCCGCGCCTGCCACGAAGACGGAGCCTTCGATGGCGAACTCGTTCCGCGAATCCGCCGCCGCCGCGCGCGTGGCCAGCAGGCGGTTGCGAGACTGCGGGACCCGCCCGCCCGTGTGCATCAGCGCGAAACAACCCGTGCCGTACGTGTTCTTGGACAAGCCGGGGCGGAAACAGGCCTGCCCGAACAGCGCCGCCTGCTGGTCTCCGGCTATGCCGGCGATGGGGATCTCGGCGCCCAGGTGCCCGGCCGCGGCCATGCCGGCTATGCCACAAGAGGGCACAATGCGCGGCAGCATGGCGCGAGGGATGTCGAACAGGTTGAGCAGATCCGTGTCCCATTCGCCGTCGGCCAGGTTCATGAGCATGGTGCGCGAGGCGTTGGAGACATCGGTGACGTGGGTGCAGCCATTGGTAAGGTTCCAGATCAGCCACGAGTCCATGGTGCCAAACAGCAGGTCGCCGTTGCGGGCGCGGCTGCGCGCGTCGGGGACGCGATCCAGAATCCAGCGAATCTTGGTTGCGGAGAAATACGCGTCCACCACCAGGCCGGTGCGGGCGGTGATCAACTCCGCGCTGTCCGATTGCGCCAGAGCATTGCAGAAGTCCGCGGTGCGGCGGCATTGCCACACGATGGCGGGGGCCACGGGCGCACCGGTGATTCGGTCCCACACCACGGTGGTCTCGCGCTGGTTGGTGATGCCGATGGCGGCCACCTCGCGCGCCTGCACTCCACGGTCGGCCAGCAGCCTGTTTGCGACTACCACTTGCGCATCGAGGATGTCGCGCGCATTCTGTTCCACCCAGCCGGTTTGGGGATGGGCGCAGGCGATGGGCATGGCGGCCATGGCAAGCCGCTGGCCGCGTTCGTCATAGAGGGCGGCGCGGGCGCTTGTGGTGCCCTCATCCAGGGCGAGCACGTAAGCCATGGCACTATAGTATGGATATGTTCTTCCGCCGTGTAAAGCCCCAGGTCAGGACGTTCCAGCAGCGCATCGGCTCGCTGGCAGCCGCCGGATTCGCTACCCGCGCGGACGCCTCGGGCGGAGTGCGGGTCACGCGCGGTGAGTGCGCCGCCGTGATCGGCGAGGCGCCGGACGGCCAGGCGCATCTCGGGAAGGCCGGCATCCTGCTGGGCGGCGAGATCGCCGAGCTGGTGAGCGCGGGATACCAGATGTTTCTCATGACGCGCAGCGGCAGGCGCGCCCCCGCTCGTGCCGATCAGTTACAGGCGCTGCACGCCTTCAACGAGGACCTGGGTGAGATGCTGGGACTCCAGAGCCTGTACAACCAGGGGCTGGGCACCACCACGGCGCGGCACCTCTACGACCGCGTGGACGACCGCGACGTGGCCGGCGAAAAAGAATCGTGGCGCGCGGTGAAGGCGGATGCGGCGTTTGAGCGCAAGTAGCCATTCCGCTTCAGAAGAACTGCTCAAACCACGAATCGGCTCGCAAAGGGGTGTGAAAGATCGAATGTCCGTGAAGCCGCGCGAGCGCAACGCTCGCGACAGCGTGCTCGGCGGTGTCCGACCGTGAATGGCGCGCAGCAGCCGCGAAGTTGGGCGCACATGCGACGGACAGCCGCATGTCCACTGAGTCCGGGTGCTTCCACTTTCCTGCCGCGCACCTACCGCTTCGCACGCTGGTATTCTGAAGAGAGCTTTCTGGTACTGTAGTTGGCGAGAGCTGAATATGCAAGACGACAACAAGTTTCCGTATTTCTTCCTCGGTCTGGGGCTGGGCGTCGCGGTCGGTCTGCTGTTTGCGCCGAAAAGCGGCTCGGAGACCCGAGAGCTGCTGCTGAACAAGGCAGACGAGGGAAAAGAGTATCTGAAACGGCAAGGCGAACAGTTGCGTTCCTCCGCCGGCGACGCCCTCGAGCGCGGCCGGAGTGCTCTGGCGCGGCAACGCGAACAGTTGAGCGCGGCCGTGGAAGCGGGCAGGCAGGCCTACCGTGAAACGGTGGAGAAGGATGCCGAGGAAGACGCCGCCGCTGCGGGCGAACAGGGCTGAGGCGCCGGGCCGTCATGGACCCGAATAATCTCTTCGTGATTCAGACCGTCTTTGCGGGCATCGCCGCCGTGGCCATCGTCCTGCAGGCGGCGATTCTGTTCGCCGTGTACCGGGCCGTGAGTTCCATGCATAAGGCGGTCGCCGAAGCGATCCCGAAGGTGGAGTCGTTTGTCGAAAGGGCCAACGCGGTGATCCCCAAAGTGGAAGCCCTGGTGGAATCCACCAAAGCCACGGTGGACGAAAGCCACAAGCTGGTGGCGTCGGCAAGGGAGCAACTGGCGAAGGTGGATGACGTGGTCACCGACGCCATCGAGAGGGCACGCATCCAGATGGACCGCGTGGAGATGGTGCTGGACGACACCATGGACAAGGCGCAGCAGACCGTGAACATGGTATCCCGCGGCGTGCAGCGCCCGATGCGGGAGATTCAGGCCGTCGCGGCGGGCATCCAGGCCGCTTTCAGCTATCTGCTTCGCAGCGCGCGGCCCAGCGTCGACCGGGCCACCAGCGACGAAGAGATGTTCATTTGAGGGCGCGGCCGGCGCCTCCGCCCAGCACCTTCGAAACGGCGCGCACGATTCTGCGGTAGGGCACCCGGGCCGGGTCGTCGATGGCGATCCAGTCTCCCTCGCGCCAGCTCGAGTAATACCATCGTGCCAACAGCGCCAGGTGCTCCTGCCTTTCCTGAACGCTCAGGCGTGGCGCCTCGAGGCCGTCGACGATCTCGCGCAGGCGCTGATCGAGCGACGAGCCCATGTGCCCCACCGCAAACGGGACCGGCCCGATCCACGCTCCACGCCAGACGAAGTGCAGGTTCACCGTCTCGGCGCTCAGCGCGGGCGTCACCACCACGCCCGAGAGCCGCTCCACATCGCGGACCAGTTCGCCCCGGAGAGCCAGCACGGCGTCGATCCGCTCGCGGCGCTGGTGCTGGCGGGCGGCTTCCTCGAAATTCATCTCCTCGCTGAGACGGTCTCGCGCGGCGGCGGCGGAAGCCAGCAGCGAGGCGCCGTTGGTGGAAAGAAAATCCACCACGCGTTGCACCTCGCTGCGGTATTCCTCCACGCTCACCACCTGCTGGCAGGGCCGCAGACACATGTTCATTTCGCCGTAGATGCAGCCGGGGTGCGCGGGCGAGGGCGCCAGATCCTCCTGGCAGCGGCGGAGCTGGAAGAAATCGAGGAACTGGCTCTCGAAGTTCTCCGCTTCGGCGCGCGAGCGGAACGGGCCGTAGTGCAGCGCTCTGGAGCTCAGGCGCGCGCTCACCTGAGTTCGTGGAAAGGCATTGCCCAGCGTCACCTTCACGTACGCGGGCATGCGCAGGCGGATCAGCTTTAGGTACTGGTCCGGAAAAATCCGGCGCATCACCCCGTAGTGCGACAGGCTGCCTTCCAGCGCGGAGGCCACCGGCCAGTATTCGACGCGCGTGAGGATTCCGCCCAGACCCAGCAGTTTCACCACGCGGCGCACCCGGCGTCGCAGCATGGTGGTGCGCGCGGCATAAGCGGAACGCTCGCCGGCCCGGAGCACGAACACCGCCGCGACCTCGGGCAGTGCCGCCAGATCGGCCTCGCAAGGCTGGTTCACCTCAATGGGCGCTGCTTCCACCACCGTGCGCATAGGGGCCTATCAGCAGTCTACAGCGGGGGCGGCAACCGCCTGTCACCGGGCGATGAACCGCGTTCCCGAGGCGCCTGGAGCAGGCGGTTGCCGCCCCGTGTCCCGGGCGGTGTGTCGCGCCGCTACAATCAACCCGCTGGATATCATGTAAGTGTCTGATTGGGAAGGTATTCTTGTGGCTGGAGAGTTGCTGGAACCTTAGTGGGTGTTATGCGTAGTCTGCAGTTCCTGATTCTCGCGGGACTGGTGTGCCTGCCCGCGAGGACCTCCACCCTGCAACACCTCAGCCTGAAGGACATGGCGTTGCATTCCACCGATATTGTCCGCGGACACGTGCAGCGCGGTAGGGCAGCCTGGTATGGTTCTCAGGTTTTCACGCACTATCTGGTTTCCGTCAGCGACCGATGGAAAGGCACGGGCGGGCCGGTGCTGGATCTGGCCGTGCAGGGCGGCGTGCTTGATGGCCTGAGACAAACGTGCGCCGGTGCACCCGATCTGGCGGAGGGCCGTGAGTATGTCCTGTTCCTGTGGCGCAGCCCGTCCGGGATGAACCTGATCATCGGGCTGTCGCAGGGTCTGTTCGAAGTGAACTCGTCCAGCGACGAGGCCGTCCAGGCTTCGAACACCGAGGTCATGGTGGATCGTTCCGGGGCGGGAATGACAGCCGCGCCGGTGCGGATGAAGATCGAAGAGATGCGCCGGTACGTCCAGCGAGCGATTGCGGAGGCAAGATGAAAAGAGGGCTGATTACCAGGGTTCTCGCAGTGGCGGCGTTGCTGATGGCCAGCGGCAACGCACCGGCATACTATTACTACATTCAATTCGATGCCAACGGCAAGGCGGTGCCGTGGAAGTGGGACCTCACCACGCTTTCGAACAACACCGTGAATTTCTACGTCGCCGACTCCGGTTTGAATACCGCGGCCATGAACCCGGGCGACGGGTATGAGACCCTGGTGAGCGAGTTGCGCGCCGCCGCCGGCGTGTGGAACAGCGCGCCCGGCTCGGCAATTCGCATCGGGTACGGCGGCCTGTTTCACTCCAATGGTACGGCCAGCAATGCCGGAATCAATGTAGAGTTCTCGGACAACGTCCCGCTCGGCCTGCTGGCTTATTCTTTGGTGACTACACAGGCTTCCACCAAAACCCCAACCCCCACCCCCATTGGCGCGGCGTTCCTGCCCCTCAAGTCGACCATTCTCGTTTTCCCGACACTCCCCTACGGTCTGAATGGTCCGGGCGTTCCTCTGGCAACCTGGAGCGAGCTGTTTTTCACCACCGCGGTTCATGAGTTCGGCCACAACCTGGGCCTGCAGCACAGCACCACATCGGCCGCGATGTCCACTTACGAGACCTCCGGCGTGACCAAAGCGGAGCCCCTTTCCGCCGACGATATCGCGGCCGTTTCCCTGCTCTATCCGGCCGGTGATTTCGTTTCGACGACGGGCAGTATCGCGGGCCGGGTCACCTTCACCGATGGAACGCCGGTCAACCTGGCTGCCGTGGTAGCGGCCCCGGTGGCTGGCGACGCCGTGGGCGCTATGACATTGCCGGACGGAACGTACCGGATCGACGGTGTTCCGCCCGGCTACTACTTCGTCTACGCGCAGTCTGTGCCCCCGGCTCAGCAGGGCGAAAGCGCACGGATGGGCCTGACTTATCCACTCGCGGCGGATGGCGTCACCAGCCTTCCTCCCACCTGCGATGGCCCGGCCAGCGCGAGCATGTGCTATTTCGAAACCACGTTTTATCCAGGCGCCAATGACTGGCATCTGGCCACCGAGATTGGGATTAATGCCGGTTCGCTGAACAGCGCGATCAACATACAGGTGTCGCCCCGCGCCACGATGGCCGTGAACTCGGTGCGGACCTTCGGCTACCCAAGCGGCATCCCCGTGGGTCCGCCCCCGCTGGTGATTAACGGAGCGCCGCTGACGCTGCTTCTGGAGGGCAATGGGCTTTTCGATGCAACCGGTAAGTTGAGTCAGGGCCTGAGTTTCGATACGCTCGGATGGCTTCTGGGTGTCAAGTCGGGCAGCCCCGGGATCTACCAGGGATTCGTCTCCGTAGGTGTGCAGGCGTATCCGTGCGGAGTAATGGACGTGGTGAGGGCGGGGGCGCGACACCTGGTTGTGAACGGCAGCGACGGCAGTTACGTGCTGCCCGCGGGCGTTCGGGCGGTGACCGGCCCGTCACCTTCGGTGACCAGCGTCCAGGCGCTGGCGAACGGCACGGTCGAGGTAAGCGGCACGAATTTCACGAGCCAGACTCGCATCGTGTTTGACGGCGCCGCCGGGGCGCCGGTGAAGGCAGTCGGTAGTACGCAGCTCATCGTAACGCCGCCGGTGGCGCGCCAGGGATTCGTGGGCCACGTCGAAGCGCTCAACCCGGATGGACAGAGTTCGCTGTATGTTTCGGGCGACTCCGGCGTTGCCACCTACACGTGGCCTGGATCCGGTGCGCCGTCGCTGGCGGTCACCTCCGGCACGCTTACGGCCGGAGGTTCCACCACGGTGGATGTGATCGGCACGAACACCGACTTTGTGCAGGGCCAGACGTATGTTGGCTTTGGAACCAGCAGCGTTGTGGTGACCAATGTGAACGTGTTGAACCCCGGTCATCTACAGGCGACCGCTAAGGCCGCGAGCGGGACCGCGGTTCCAACCACGGCGATCAACGTAACCACCGGCCTGAGCATCATCTCGCAGGCGCTGGGTTACAGCGTAGTAAGCCAGTGATGGGCAGGGCGGCCTTGACCAACGGGCGAAGGGGCTGAGAGGCTGCCCCCGAACGGTGCGGATGACAATTCAGGCCCCAGCCGCTGCACGTAGCGCCGCAATGCGCGGCTCGCGGCTCTTCGGGCTGTCGAGGCTGAACGAGCGGGCATCCCCAAGCTCATCGCGCACGAACTTCTCCGTCTCTCGAACCGCCTGGCGAAGAGCAGCGTCCTCCCCAACGAAAGACATCCACACAATGGAGCCGGCCGCGGCATCGTATTCCCACAGCCCCACCAGGCGGCCGCGGTCCACGATGGCATGGCTGGGCAGATACGTAAGGCTCCCAATCCCGGCGGTCCCCTTTTCCGTGTGAACTTTTCGCTGCAGATCCGTGGAGACCAACACATCCTTCAGGTCCCGGTGCAGCAGGGCGAGTGCATCCAGACTGCTCACCAGCGCGTAATGCGGCCGCTTCGGCGCACGGAACGCTTCCCACGCGTCGCGCTGCTCCCTCAGCAAAAGGCGCTCGGAACGCTCCTCTGCCGGCTCCAGCCGCAACGGCTCCACGGCGGCTTTGGCGGCCTTCACGCCCAGCGCGGAAAACGCCCGAAACTCGGCCAGCGTCGCGGGCCCAATCCACGCGAAGAAGAGCCGAGCCAGGGCGGTCCAGCAGTCCTCGGCGCTGAGCTTGAAGCGGCTCAGCGGATTCGGACGCCACAACGTGTAGCGGTACCGCTGCTGATCCAGGCGCCCGTTGACGGGCACGCGGCGGATCTCGCCTTCCGACTGCAACTTGTCCAGGGCCACCGGCAGCGTGGTGGCGAGCCCCTTCCGCTTGCCCGCCTCCCCGAGATTGCGCACGGCCGAACCGAGCACATCCCGCAATTCGGTGGGATCGAGCGGGCCTTTCGCGAGCGCCGTGATCATCGCCTCGCAGAGTCTGTCGATTTCCCGTGTGGTGACGCCCAGCTTTTCGGCGGTCCGGATTTCGCCGGCGAAGTTCTGTCCGACCTTCAAGGCCAGCGGAAAATCGCGCGCGGGTACGACGTAGGTGCAGCCACGAGCGCTGGGCAGTTCATGGATTTCGAGCGCCTCCACCGCCCTGTCGGCGGCCTCGCGCGCGACCCCGCCCCGTGAGAACAACGTCAGGTACGGGCCGACGCCGCCCACCGATCGCGCCCAGCCAGTCTCTTCGAGGATCGCGGCCCCAGCGCCGCCCGCGAACCTGCCATCCAGCCCCTGCCGATGAAACCACCATGCCCGCAGTTTCGCCTCGTCCATAAGGATTCAGTTTGCCACAAATGGGCGCTCCGCGATGGCCGCCGCCTCACACTGTCGGAATCGGCAGGTCTGCGGTGGCGGCACTGCGCCCGGCTGCGTCCACGGCCGCGATCGCATACGTGTGCGCGGCTTTGTCGCTGACGGCGTCCTCGAACAGGAACGGAGTCCGGCTGACCTGGGGCTGGTAAGGCGCCTGGCCGATCTTCCGATGGTCGAAGATCAAAAATGCCACGACATCCTCCTTCCCTGACACCGATGATCAGGTTACGCGCGCCGGTCGATTCGAGAACGCCGAAATCGTCACCCCCGCCACCACCACCACCAGGCAGCCGATCACGTTGTACCAAAGAAATCCAATGTGCGTGAAACGGTTGGCGGCGAAAATGGCGGCCTCGCCCGCCAGCACGCCGTAGAACGCGCCATTTGCGCCGACGCCCTTGCAGAAAAACGCGAGCACGAACACGCCCAGCAGCCCGCCATAGAACAACGAGCCCACCATATTCACGGCCTCTATCAACGCGCCGAAATTGCGCCCGAAATTCGCGAAGCACACCGCAAAACAACCCCAGAGAATGGTGGCAAGGCGCGACGCCACAACGTAGTGATGATCGGCGGCGTTCTGCCGGAAGTGCCGCCGGTAGATGTCGATCACGCTCACCGTGGCCAGCGAGTTAATTTCGCCCGACGTCGACGACATGGCCGCCGAAAAAATCACGGCGACAATAAGCCCCACCACGCCCGCGGGCAGATAACGCGTGACGAAGGAAAGAAAAATAAAATTAGTGTCGTTGAATTTCGGCGAAACCAGATGTTCGCCCGCCGTATGCGCGGCGTCGAGATCCTGCTGGGCACGGCGATAGCGGCTGGCCGCGGCCTGGCGGCTGGTCTCGTCGCCGCGGCGGCGCGCCGCAAGGAAATCTTCCGCCGCCTCGCGCCGATGCGTAAACGCTGCGTCGAAGCTCTGCCGCACCTGGCCGTACTCCGCGCTTCTCTCCACGTTGGCCTGCTCCACCGGATGAAACAGCAGCGGCGGCTTCTGGAACACGAAAAACACGAACACCATGGCGCCGATGAACAGGATGAAAAACTGCATGGGGATTTTGGCCACGGCGTTGAACAGCAGACTGAGGCGGCTCTGCGCGATGGACTTGCCGGTGAGATAGCGCTGCACCTGGCTCTGGTCGCACCCGAAGTAGGCCAGCGCCAGAAACGCGCCGCCGATCAGCCCGCTCCAGATGTTGTAGCGGTCGTTCCAATCGAGCTTCGTGGTCACAGGATTGAGCCGGCCCATGGCGCCGGCCAGCGACACGGCATCGCCGAAAGAGACCCCGTGCGGCATCAGGTACACGGCCATCCCCAGCGCCAGCACCAGCGCGGCGAAGATGAGCGCCATCTGGTACACGTCGGCCCAGGTCACCGCCTTGATGCCGCCCCACGAGGTGTAAATCATCACCAGCACGCCCATGATCACGGTGGTGGCGCGGTCCGGCCAGCCCAGGATCACCGAGAGCACCACCGCAGGCGCGTACAGCGAGAGCCCCGCGCCGAGCCCGCGCTGGATGAGAAAAATGGCGCTCACCAGCGACCGCGTTTTCGCGTCGAATCGTCTTTCCAGATACTCGTACGCCGTATAAACATTGGCGCGGTGAAAAATGGGGACCGCGGTGGCCGAGAGGATAATCATGGCCACGGGCAGGCCGAAGTAAAACTGCACGAAGCGCATGCCGTCGATGTAGGACTGGCCGGTGGTGGAAATGAAGGTGATGGCGCTCGCCTGCGTGGCCATGATGGAGAGCCCCATGGCGTACCACGGCATGGTTTTTCCGGCCAGCAGAAATGTCCGCGTGGTGCTGCTGCCGCGGCCGCGCCACAGGCCGTAGCTCACGATGAACGCGAGCCAGCCGCACATGACAATCCAGTCCAGCGGCCTCATGGGGCGAAGGCCCGGCTGAACAACCAGAAGAGGAAGATCACGGCGGCCACGTAGCAAGCCACCACCGCGTAGACGCGCGGCCAGGTGCCCAGGAACGGCGGCGGGCCGTCGGGCATTTCGGGCGGCTTCTGGTCGATCACGGCAGCGTCTTCCCCGCGCTCAGCAGATTGGCGAAGATGCGAAACGCGCCGGGCACGCCCGCGGGCAACTCGCGAAACCAGGAAAAGGCGGTGAACACGAACGCGCCTTTGCCGTAGCGCGCGCAGAGCGTTCCGCCCAGCAGCGGCTGCTCGCCAGGGTCGTGCGTTTCGAACAGCGGCTGATAGTGCGAATCCCATGCGGAGGCGAAGTACAGGCCGCGTTCCTGCACCCAGCCGTCGAAATCGCGCCCGGTGATTTCGTTGGGCTGGTGCAGCAGCGGATTCTCCGGACGCGGGAAGGCCACGGGCGCCTCCTCCACGGTGACCCTCTGACGGTCAATCTGAAACGGCCAGGGACCGGCGTGTTCCAGCACACCGCCGCCTTCCCCGGAGTAGGCGTTCATGGTGTTGTACTGAACCACCAGCGTGCCTCCATTTTGCACGTACTCGATGAGCCGTTGCTCGTTGGCGACCAGATCGGCTCGCGTGTTGTAGGCGCGCACGCCGGTGACGATGGCGTCGAACCGGCCAAGATCGCCGCGAGCGAGATCCTCGGCGCCCAGCAGGGTCACGGCGCTGCCCATTTGCCGCAGAGCGCCGGGAACTTCGTCGCCCGCGCCCATCACGTAGCCAACGTCCTTCGCCAGGTTGCACACGTCCACGCGCACCAGTTTCACCTGCGCCGGCGGAAACAGGTATTGCGGCGGAATATGCGGATAATCGATCAGCTCCGTGGCCACCCCGATGGTCTCGCCGCCGGCATGAACCTCGGCTGTGGCGAAGGCCTGTTCCTGCGCGGACGGCGGAGAAACCTCGAAACTGACGCTGGTCTCCTCGCCTTTCTGCAACACGAACGGAGCGGAATCGGGCGCGGTCTTCCACGATCCCGCCAGCCGGGCCTGTCCTTTTCCTGGCTGCACCGCCTTCAGATCGATGGCAATTGGCTTCGTTTGGTCATTCGCGAAAACCACCGAAGCCTCGGGGACGCCGATCCCGACCGCGGGTACCACGGCCAGGGGACGCCAGCGCTCGCCCAGCAGGCGGTCCACCCAGCGATAGACCACCGGGCGATCCAGCGCGATGCGCGTGCCGGCGACATCGAACTCGAGCCGCTCCGAAATCAGCGGCTCGTTTTCGGGGGTGCCAATCAGGTTCGGATCGCCGACCTCGTAGGAGTCGCCGTGCGGGGGCTGCACCAGCCAATACGGCTGCGAGTACGGGGCCGACCGCGGGATTGAAACAGTCTTCTTCTCGGAATTGGCTTCGTTTTGTAATAGCGCGCTTCCACCCTTGTGAACCTTCAGCGGACCCCGATTCAGGCTGGTCACGGTCACCTCAGCCTTCCCGCCCGGCACCACCGCGTAGTCGCTGGCCGTGGCGTCCACCCACAATCCAGCACAGAGCGCGATGGCTTCGTCCAGATCTCGTTGTTTCCGCTTGAGTAATGGATCGTCACCAGGCGGCATGAGGCGCTTTGCTTCGGCCAGCAGAGGAACCACTTGCTCGGGGTGGGCCGGCTCGTACGCCCGCATTGCTTTTTCCAGCAGATCGCCGACGGGCTTTCCGCCGGGGAATCGGCTCCACGTTGTATTCACGCCGTCGAAGAGGCTTTTCTGAGCCGGCTCGCCTGCAACCACAAGCAGGGCATCCACATTCACGCCGTGACGCTCCGCCGAGCCCATGCCCTGGCTGCGATGCATGCTGCGGCTCATGCCGGCAATTTCGAGGTAGGAATGGCCCAGCACCGGGTCCCAGGCGCCATCGTCGATCTCCAGCTTGCCGGGAGCTTTGGCGTTCTCCTCCTGCTGCTCGCGGGTGAAGCCAAACATGTTCCACAGCACTCGCTTAGCCTGCCATGGCGGGCCGCATTCGGGGAATTGCGCCGCGTCGGCAGCGGCGAAAAAGGCCTCCTTGCCGAGAATCGCCGAGACCTGGTGCTGGCCGTGGCCGTCGCGCGGCGTGCCGGAAAAGCGCAGTACGATCACGTCGGGCCGAAAGCGGCGGATCACCCGCACAATGTCGCTGAGCGTACGTTCCCGGCCCCATTTCTGGAAGGACTCGTCGGCGGTTTTGGAGAACCCGAAGTCGATGGCGCGGGTGAAAAACTGCTCGGCGCCGTCCACGCGGCGGGCGGCCAGCAGCTCCTGGGTGCGAATGACGCCCAGCGCATCGCCCTGCTCCGGCCCGAGCAGGTTCTGCCCGCCCTCGCCACGGGTCAGCGAGAGATACCCGGTGCGAACGAATAATCCCCGGGCAAAATACGCCAGCAGCGCGGTGTTCTCGTCGTCGGGGTGGGCGGCGATCATGAGCACGCTGCCGGTGTTGGCGAGGCTGTGCAGGGACTCGTACACCCTGGCGGCGCCGGACAGCTCGCGTTGCGCAAAGGCGGGCGCGGCCAGCAGAATCAGGCAGGCCGCGAGGTTCTTACAAATGTTGATTCTCGTCACGATGCTGAATCTATGAGGAGAGCATGGGTCACTAGTGGGATGCAACTGGGCGGCCGGCGGGATGGGGGACTTCCCGCGGTTCAGGCGAGAACGCGGCTGGCGCCGCGTGTCCATAACCGTCGGTTACAATTGACCTGATGGGAAACATCGCCTCTGCTCCACCGACCCGCATTCTGATTGCGGACGACGAAGAGAGCCAGCGAATCGGCCTTGCCAGCATGATTCAGTCGTGGGGCTATACCGTGGAAGCGGCCGCGGACGGTCAGGAGGCCCTGGACAAGCTGAATGCTCTGCCCGTGCATGTGCTGGTGACCGATCTCATGATGCCGCGCATGGACGGGTTCGAGCTGCTCAAGCGCCTCAACACGCAGGGTGGCGCGCCCCCGGCCATCGTGCTGACCGCTTTTGGCAACATCGAGACGGCCATCCAGACCATTCACGACCTTGGCGCCTTCTGGTTCCTTGAGAAGCCGATCCAACCCAGCGCCCTGCGGATCCTGCTGGAGCGCGCGGCGTCGCAGAGCCGGCTGGCCGAAGAGACCGAGCGCCTGCAACGGGAGTTGCAGTACAAGGGCGTGCTGGTGGACCTGATTGGCGCCTGCCCGCCCATGCAGCAGGTCTTTTCGCTGATCCGCCAGGTGGCCCCGTCCAAGGCCGCGGTGTTCGTGACCGGCGAGAGCGGGACCGGTAAGGAACTGGTGGCGCGCGCCATCCATCACCTGAGCCCGCGCCGCAACGGTCCGTTCGTGGCCATCAACTGCGCGGCCATGCCCGAGACGCTCATGGAAAGCGAGTTGTTCGGGCACGAGAAGGGCGCCTTCACCGGAGCCATCGAACGGCAGGCGGGCTGCTTCGAGCTGGCGCAGCACGGAACCCTGCTGTTGGACGAGCTGGCGGAGATGCCGGTGGCCACGCAGGCCAAGCTGTTGCGGGTTCTGGAGGACTCGCACGTGCGGCGGCTGGGCGGCAAGAGTGAAATCGCCGTGGATGTCCGGATCATCGCCTCCACCAACAGGAACCTGGAGGAAGTGTTGCGCAAGGGAGAGTTGCGCGAGGATCTGTTCTACCGCCTGAACGTGTTTCAGGTGGCGCTGCCTCCGCTGCGCGAAAGAAATGGAGACATACCGCTGCTGGTGGAAGCGCTCATCGGCATGCTGAACCGGAAGCACAGTTGCCGCGTTGGGGACGTCGCCGGCGAGGTGCTGGACATGTTCCGCCGGCACACCTGGCCGGGCAACGTGCGCGAGCTCCGCAACGTGCTGGAGCGGGCGGTGATCGTGGCCGGCGAAGGCGCCATCACCACGCAGCACCTGCCGCGCGATTTCGGCGCGCCATTGGGCGCCCGCCCCGCGCCGCAGGCGCCCGACGTGGACAGCGTGCGGCTGGCGGTGGGAACCACGGTGGACGAAGCCGAGAAGGCGCTGATCCTGCTGACGCTGCAGCACACGAAGAACAACAAGACGCGCGCCGCCGAAATCCTGGGCATCAGCCTGAAGACTCTGTTCAACAAGCTGAAGGAGTACGGCGCGGCGGCGGAAGCCGAAGCCGCCTCGTCCTCGTGATGTCGCTGAAGACCAGAATCCGCCTTTCGGTCGCGGCTCTGGTTGCCGTGGTGGTGGTGCTGGTCTCGGTGATCTACCTCTACGATTTCACCGGCAGCGCCATCGACAGCGCGGCCGACAGCGCGCGCCAGATTGCCGGGGAAGTGGCCGGCTACGTGGTGGAGCGAGTGGACCAGAATCTGGCCGCGCCGGCCGACCGGCCCATCGGTCCGCAACAGGTGCCGGAGGGGGTGGCCGGCATCATCCGAAGCGATCCGCTGATTCCGCAGATGCTCACGCGCAGTGTCAGCACCAACGCCGCCGTGCTGGACATCATCATCCAGGGCCCGCAAGGGCACACGCTTACCTCCTTCACGGGCGCATTTGTTTCCGGCACTTCCCGGTACAAGTCGTTCGAAGCCTGGAGAAAGGGACCGCCCCTGCGCAACCTCTGGCAGCTTTTCAACCAGAAGGAGAACTATGCCATCCAGATTCCCGTGGCGGCGAAGGGCGACCAGACGCCGCAGTTCACGGTGATGGTGGTGGTTCGTTCGTCGCTGATTCGTCACGCCCTGGCGCCCGCGTTCGCCAACCTCGGGTACGGCTTTCTCATCGCCCTCGCCGTATCGCTGGCGCTGGCGTGGCTGGTTCCGGTGCTGGCCCTGCGGCCGTTGGCGCGAGTGAGCCGCACCATCGACCTGATCAGCCAGGGCGAGCTGCCGGAGGGGCCGGAAGCGGCGGCCCGGCGGGAATCGCGCGAGTATGCCGACGTGCAGTCGAAACTGAACCTGCTGGGCCAGCAATTTCACGGCGCGCGCCGCGATGCGCTGGAGCTGCGCAACAACATCGAGGAGCTGCTGGAGCGTCTGGAGGAAGTGGTCATGCTGTTCGACGCCCAGGGGCGCGCGGTGATGGCCGGCCGGCCCGCCGAGCAGTTGCTGGGGTTGCCGCGCGAGGAGATTCTGGGCAGAACCCTGGTGGCGCTGTTTCCGCTCGACTCCGGCGCCGGAACGGCCATCCGGGAAGCACTCGAACGGAATGAACCCCTGCGGGACCGGGTGGTCTGGCTGGAGGTGCCCGAGCAGGGCCGCCGGCGTCTCCTGCTCAGCGTGGAACTGCTCGCGCGCAGCTCCAGCAGCCAGCCGATCGGCACGCTGGTCCGGCTCCGCGATCCGGAAACGCGCAAACAATTGGAGTCGCACCTCGATCTTTCGTCGCGGCTGGCCGCCATCAGCCGCCTGACCAGCGGCGTGGCGCACGAGATCAAGAATCCGCTCAATGCCATCGCTCTGCATATCGAAGTGCTGCGGAGCAGGCTGGAGGCGCCCGAGCCGGAGATCGATCTGATCACCCGCGAAGTTCGCCGCCTCGATCATGTGGTGCGCACGTTTCTGAATTTCAACAAGCCTCTGGAGCTCGAACTGACCGGCGTGAATCTGCCGGACCTTGTTCGCGAAATCGCCAGCTTCCTCGCGCCCGATGCCGACGCCCGGCATATCCTGGTACACACGGAGCTGTCCCAGGAGTCCTGGATCAAGGGCGATCCCAAACTGCTGCGGCAGGCGATTCTGAACGTGGTGGTCAACGCCATCGACGCCATGGATCAGCAGGGCCGCCTGGGGCTCAAGGTGGAGAACGACGACGGCGAGTGTATACTCACGGTATCCGACACGGGGCCCGGAATCCCGGAAGCGATCCGCGACCGTATCTTCGACCTGTACTTCAGCACCAAGCGGGACGGCTCGGGCATCGGTCTGGCCCTGACCTTCCGAATGATGCAATTGCACGGGGGTACCATCGACTTCGTCAGCGAACCGGGGGACGGCACGTCATTCCGGCTGCGTTTTCCAGAAGCCGCCCACGCCGGCCAGAGGCGGCTTGCGTTATCCCAGACAGGCATTTGAGGAATTCGGCGTCTTACCGGGCCACGACCGTAACGGCAGCTCTGTAACCGTCGCGGCTCGGGTACGATATCCTGAGCTTGCAGCATGTTGCCGAGCCACGACCGTGAGGGAGTGGGCAACGGCGCTGAATGTGTTACACCTTCTGAGTGGGCGGAGGGCGGACATCTCTTCATGACAGCGCGTCCCAACCGGTTTGCCGTGATCGCGCTGTGCGCCGCCGTCGCCTGTTGCTCCTGCCACCGTAAGAAGCCGCCGGCCCACGTGATGGTTCCGCCCCCGGCAACGGCCCAGGTTCCTGAAAAGCCGCCCCCGCCGCCCCCTCCACCGCCCGAGCTTCCGCCCGCACAAAGCGCTCCGGCAGTGACGGCCCCGCCGATCGCGACGGAAACAAACCTTCCCGGGCCGCCGAAGAAGAAGCGCAAAGCAACAAAGAGAACGCGCCAACAGGACGCTTCCGCGACGCAGAGCGCCGACGCGCAGACGGCTGCTCAGGCGCCCCCTTCGCAACAAGCAGCTCCGGCGCCGGTTCCGCAGCTTGGCCAGATGCTCACCGACCAGCAAAGACGCGAGTATGAGGTCCGCATTCATGACGCTCTGGAGCGAGCCCGGGCCAATCTTCGCAAGGCGCGCAGCAACCCCAGGCTGACCGAGGCGCAACAGAGGATGGCCGCTCAGGTGGAGACCTTCGTGGCCCAAGCGGAAGAGAGCCGGAAGACCGACCTGGTTTCCTCACGCAGTCTGGCCGAGCGCGCCGATCTGCTGGCCCGCGATCTGGCCGAGAGTCTGCGGTAAGCAGGAATCCCACGGCAGGATCCCGGGCCGGCCCCCAGCCTGCGCGGGGCTTCGTGTCGCGATCCGTGTCCCAGGCGACGCGTCCGAGTGCTGGCAAATGTCGTAACACCGGCCGAACGCAGGCGAAAACGCCCGCTCTACGACGGCAGGTGAATGGTCTGCAGCATGGGCCGTCAAGGGAGCGGTGATGTTGTGTCGCGCGCAGGTCGCAGCCCCATCTCCCGATAGATCGGCCGCATGACAGCGTTGACTTTCGGCAGTTCGAGCGTGAACCATAGCGAGCCGGCGACGCAGAACGCGCCGGTAACGATGACGGTGTGCGGCGCTCCCATCCGGTGAGCCAGCGTGCCGGCCAGCAGGCTGCCGAACGGCGCCGCGCCGAAAATGGCCATGGTGTAATAACTCATCACGCGGGCGCGCTTGTCTTCCGTCACCAGCGACTGAATGATGGTATTGCTCGCAGCCGCGCACTGCATCAAGCCGAAGCCGGCGAACACCATCAGAACAAGCGATAACCACAACGTATGCGACAGGCCAAAGAGAATCAACGCGCCTCCGAGTACCGCGGCCGCGATCTGAACCATGCGCATCAGCCCGGCGACCGACTTGCGAACCGCAAGCGAAAGCGCCGACACAAGCGCACCGATCCCTGAAGCTCCCGTTAGCCAGCCGAGAGTGTGCGGACCGCCGTGCAACACCCGTCCGGCGAAAACCGGCAGCAGGACGGCGTAGGGATAGCCCATCAGGCTGACAAGCGCTAACAGCAGAAGGATCGTGCGGATGGGACGAAACGTAACGACATAGTCCCAACCCTCGCGCATTTGTTCGAGCATGCCGGCCGAGCTGCGGCGGGTATTCGAGGGCTTGAGGCGCATCGCCAGCAGGGATGCGATCACGGCAAAGAAGCTGACGCCATTAATCAGACAGCACCAGCCTTCGCCGACGGCTCCAATCACCAGGCCGGCGATGGCCGGGCCGATCAGCCGCGCGCCATTGGCCATCGCGGAGTTGATGGCGATGGCGTTACTGAGGTCGTTGCGATCCTCCACCATCTGTACGAGGAAGGATTGGCGCCCGGGCATGTCGAACGCGTTGATCACGCCAAGCAGAGCGGCGAGAGCGATGATTTCCCGAAGGGTGATGACATGTGCCAGGGTGAGCGCGGCCATCGCCAGCGCCTGCACGGCCGCGGCGGCTTGTGTCCACACCAGCAGCTTGCGGCGATTGAGGCGCTCCACCCAGACGCCGGCAAATGGCCCCAGCGCAAACGAGACAATCTGCCCCGCGAAGCTCACCACGCCAAGCAGCAGCGCCGAATGGGTCAATCGATAGACCAGCCAGCTTGTCGCCAGCCGCATCATCCAGGTGCCGATCACCGAGATGCTCTGTCCGAAGAAGAAGAGCTTGAAATTGCGGTGGCGCAGCGCTCGCCACGCGTGCGACACGGTCTCTCGCAGGTCCCAGCCGGTTGCCGGCTTTCTCACAATTCCACCAGGCGCCTGACGATTTCGCCGGCCGCGAACAGAGTTGCCTGTTCCCGCTTGTCGAGCTGGGCGATGGCTTGTGCCAGCCACGTCCGCTTCGCGTCCTTGGCGCTTTTCCGCATCGCTTCGCCTTTGGCGGTCAGCGCGATATTCACCTGGCGGCCATCGGCCGGATGCGGTCTGCGCTCCATCATGCCCATTTCCTCGAGCGCCGCGATGGTGGCTCCCATCGACTGCGGTTTCATGCTTTCCGCGCGCGCCAGATCGGCGGTGGTTGCCGGCCCGTCTCTCGCGAGCCGCGCCATGACGGCAGCCTCGGTCAGGGAAAGCTCATGCGAGGCGGCCGCCGCGCGCATGCGGCGCACCAATCGCCCGATGGCGTGACCAAAGTCGGCTACCCTGGTGTCGAGGGTCTTTCGCGGCATAGCGATTCCATGATGCGCACAGTTGGCAGCATGCGCGCAGCGTCCAGAAGCCGTTGAGCGCCGGCATCAGCAACGGCCGTACGAAAGACGCCCCGGAAGGCCGATTCGTCGCCGGCCAAAGCCCGCTCCACAAGGACCGCAAACCATTCATCCGCCACAGTGGAGCAGGCGGATTGCATGCGACAGCAAGGGGAGGTATAATCGACCTACCATTTTCCCCGGAAGACGCTAACAGGGCGCACCCTCGAGGACGGGAGGACAAGGAAAATCATGATGAGAACGCTGTCGGCCTCGGTCATTGGAGTGCTGCTTACGATTTCCGGGTCGGTCAACGCCCGGGCGCAGACAAACGACGCCATCCAAAAGAAGCTGCAAGCCGAGTACGCCCTTACCAAGACCACCGACGACAAGTCCGACATCGTGACTGCCGGCTCCGTCCTTGTGCTCCATAAGGAGAAGGTGGTGATGGTGGCTTCCACCAGTGCCACTAACCCGTGCATGAACACCTACAAGGATGGGAAAATTGTCCAGTCCAAGGCCTGCGGAGCAAACAAGATATCGCAAAAGGCCAGCAGGTGGGGGAGCATGGTCCCAGGCCTCGGGGGTCTCGGCAGTGCGCCAAGTGTGGCCAGCAGGAACTTTGTTTCAGGGGAGAAGTTCTGGGTGACAAAGATCGACGCGCGGAACGACGGAGTTGTTTTCTACTTTTTCACCGACGCCATCCAGGACACTCGCTATATCGGCGCCTTGACGATTCCCTTTGGAGCCGTGGCGCCGTCGCCGGAGGAAGCCCTGAAAGCGGTCCAGGAAGTGATCACAGTCGCCCCCGCGGAGGACGCCAAGGGGTCCGGAGACAACCAGCAGGCCGCGCCGCAGGGCGGTCAGCAGCAAACGCCAGCGGCTCCCGCTCAACCGGCCGCCCCAACCCCGGCAGCACCAGCGGCGGTGGAAGCGCCCCCGCCACCGCTGGAGGCTCCGCCGCCCCCGCCTGCCGACCCCGTGGAGGTGAAGGTGGGCCAAACACCGGAGCAGGTGGTAGCGGCTCTCGGCCCGCCTCTCAAGAAGGCGAAGACTGCCACCAGGGAAATCTACTTTTACAAGGATCTGAAGATTACGTTCGTCAACGGCAAGGTGAAGGACGTCGAATAGCAGGCGCCGTCTGGAGCAACCACTCGAAAAAGAGAGAATCTGGAGATATTCTTCAATGAACACACGCGGAATTCGCAAGAGTTTTTCAGCCGCATACGTGGCGGCGCCTCTGGCCCTTCTGCTCTTCGCCCTCCCGGCGCTGAGCGACTCCAAGACCAAGGCGCCGGTTAAGGCGCCAGCTAAAGCCGCGGCTCCGGCCAAACCCGCCGGTGCCGGAGCGGCCAGCGCATCCCACGGCGCGACGACGGCATCGCACGGTCCCACCACGACAACGCCTCATGCCGCGACCACCACGACATCTCACGGTCCGACGACGATGTCCCACCCCGTGACGACGACGCCTCACGGTCCGACGACGCCATCTCGCGGCGTGGTGACGCCAACTCGCGGCTCCCTCGCCGGAGGACACGCCGGCGGAGTGCCGGTTGCCCACGGCCACACCGTCGTCCAGACAAGAAACGGATCAATTGTCAAGCGGCCGGACGGACGAATCGCCACGGTGCACGACACCAGACGCGGCATGGACGTCCATCGCGGGCTGAGCGGAAACCGGACCGTCGTAGTGGAACGCGGCGATCACAGCCGCGTTTTTGCCGAGCGCGGCGGACGCGGCTATGTGCAAAGGCCTTATATGTACCATGGCCATGAGTACGCGCGGCGTTCCTACTACTACAACGGACATTATTACAACGGC
>JBEKPY010000067.1:0-34988 GCA_049520275.1 Bryobacteraceae bacterium | reverse complement strand
CGAGCAGTTTCAACCACTGTTCCTGATAGAGCGTCACGGGAAACCTGCCGAGGCCGTAGACGCTGACCGCCCCCTTCTCGCTGACCTTCAAGCTGAAATCACCCGGCTTCCTGCTCTGCTGATTCTTGAGCGCTTCCAGTTGCGCCTTCAATTCTTCGTAGGTCGGTTCTGCCATAGTCGTTACCCATTCTACTTCCGGCTCTTGTCCCGAACGAGCTTGCTGGCTATAGGCTATCGATATCCACTTAGAGTCTCGTCGAGGCTCGCCCCACGCGCGCAAATCGGCGCGCTCAGATGGCCCACGTCAGTCGCCCAGCCATGGACTGGGGATGATGAACGGGATCGAAGCGGCCATCGTCCGCTCGATGGCTTCGCGGATTTCGCGTGCCGTAGTTGTCCAGGATATCGTAGGCAGTATGCAATCCAACCGCCGCACGTTTCTGAAGGTCGCCGGCGCAGCGCCCGTTGCGGCTACTGCAGCGGCACAGGCGGGAGCAGTGCCGCCGACTCATGGCTCCGAAAAGAGCCCCGTTGCGGCTCCCGTTCCGGTGAGCTGGCCACGGCGTTTTACGGGTGAGCAGCTCTCGTTGATTGCCTTCCCCCTGGGTGGGATTGCCGCCGGTTCCATCGCCCTCGGTGGACGGGGACAACTGCGAGACTGGGAGATCTTCAACCGGCCGGAGAAGGGCAACGCGCCACCCTATGCGTACGCATCCATCTGGGCTCAACTGCCGGGCAGAAAGCGGGTCGTCAGGATCGCCGAGTCGCGCATTGGGGCGCCCTATGAAGGCGCGAGCGGCTTGGGCTCGAACAATTCGCCGGGGCTCCCACGGCTCGACTCCGCGGTCTTCACCGGCCAGTATCCGCTGGCGCGCATCGACTTTGCCGACCGCCGCCTGCCGGTGAAGTTGGTGCTCGAAGGCTTCACGCCGTTGTTCCCCCTGGATGCCGATGCGTCAGGGTTGCCCGTTGCGGTTCTGCGCTACAGAATCACCAACCCCAACCTCCTGGCCGCCCGGGTGGGGCTTTGCTTCTCCATCGACAACCCGTTGCGCCAGTACGTGGACACAGGGATGGCGCGTCCGCCCATCGACCAGCGCACCAACGAACGGCGCGAGGCTGGCGCGCTACGCGGTCTGGTGATGACCAATCCGGCACTCGCAGCGGATGACCCGCTATTCGGCAACTTCACCCTGGCGGCGCTCGGCGACGGTGAAATCAGCATCTGGCGAGGCTGGCCGCAGGGCCGCTGGTGGAACAGTCCGATGAAGTTCTGGGACGAGTTCTCGGCAAAGGGAAGGCTGGAGGGCGAGCCCGATCCACGCAGCGCGGTGGGGGCGGTGTGCGTGCACAAAGAGATCGCCCCACGCGCCGAGACGGACATCACCTTCGTACTCGCCTGGCATTTTCCCAACAGGACGCCGCAGCGCTGCGGCTGGCACGCGGAGAAGGGCTTCGAAAAGACGGTCATAGGGAATCACTACTGCACGCAGTACAAGGATTCCTGGGCCGCGGCCGAGCATCTGGCCCGGAATCTCGAACCGCTCGAAACGAAGACGCGCCTGTTCGTCCAGGCGATGCTCGACTCGACGCTGCCAGGTGCGGTGAAGGACGCGGCGATGAGCAATCTCTCGACGCTGGTCTCGCAGGTCTGCTTCCGCTCGGCGGACGGGGAGTTCCACGGCTTTGAAGGCGCCAACGACCAGGGCGGCTGCTGCCACGGCTCGTGTACGCACGTGTGGAACTACGAGACGGCGACGGCCCACTTATTCCCTTCGCTCGCTCGCAGCCTCCGCAACGCGGTCTTCGGCGGCATGATGGACGACACCGGGGCGATTCACTTCCGCGAGACACTTCCCAGGGGTACCGGCCGCTCGGGCCTTGCCGCGGCGGACGGACAAATGGGCCAGATCATGAAAGTCTACCTGGACTGGCGGCTGTCGGGCGACGCCGGCTGGCTTAGACAAATCTGGCCGCGAACCCGGAAGGCGATGGAGTTCGCCTGGACGGCCACCGGCTGGGATCCCGGGAAGACCGGCGTGCTCCAGGGGCCGCAGCACAACACCTATGACGTGGAGTTCTACGGGCCGAACCCAATGTGCGGCATCTACTACCTGGGCGCGCTACGTGCTTGCGAGGCGATGGCCGAATCCGTGGGCGACGCGTCCTTCGCCGGCGAGTGCCACGCGCTCTTCGAGAAAGGCTCGCGGTGGATTGACGCGAACCTGTTCAACGGCGAGTATTACATTCAACAGGTCCGCGGCTTCAAGAAGAACCAGATCGCCAGGATACTGGTCTCCGACATGGGCTCGGACAACAGCGAGCAGCCGGAGTACCAGGTGGGCGCAGGCTGTCTGGTGGACCAGTTGGTCGGACAGTATCAGGCGGAAGTCTGCGGCCTCGGACCGCTGGTGAACGAGGGTAACCTGCGCAAGGCGTTGCAGGCCATCTACCGCTACAACTACAAGCGCGACCTCGCGCAGCACGATTGCGTTCAACGTACCTTTGCGTTGAACGACGAATCCGGCCTCGTAATCTGTGACTACGGCAAGGCCGAGCGACCGGCGATTCCGTTCCCCTACTACGCCGAGGTGATGACCGGCTTCGAATACCAGGCCGCAACGCTGATGATCTACCAGGGCATGGTCGACGAGGGTGTGGAGTGCATCGAAAACATCCGCCGCCGCTATGATGGGCGGCTTCGAAATCCCTGGGATGAGGCCGAATGCGGACATCACTACGCTCGCGCCATGGCTGCCTGGACCGGCGTGCTTGCGCTAAGCGGATTCCTTTATGACGCGCCGCGCCTCGCGTTGCGCGTGACGCCGCCGCGACCGGTGCCGTCGTTCCGTTGCATCTGGTCGACGACCTCGGGTTGGGGCACGTTCCAGTTGGGCGGCGAGTTTACTCTGAAAGTGGAACACGGCTCATTTCAGGTGCGAGAGATTCGGCTGCCAGCGCTGGATGACGCGCTTCAGCCTCGGAAACTCACACTGGCAGGGAAAGACGTGCCGTGCCACGTGCAGCGCGCCGGCGCGCTCTGGCGAGTGCTGTTGACGGCAACGTCGCAAACCAATGCTGGCGAGACACTGTCGATCACTTAGCCAACACAGGATTCGGGCGGCTCTCGTTCGCGAGCGTTGAGTGTGTCGCAAGCCCTACCTTCGCCTCTGCGGCGAATCGCTGCAAGTGTGGATGTCCGAGCGTGAAGACTGGCTGGTGCTTCGTGTCAAGGCAATACCGCCTTGGGACTGACTCAAAGCGGATGGGTCTCATTGGGCCGGGAAGGTACTCTCCTCCGCTCAGGACTCGGGCGCCGAGGACGCGCTGTGCTATCTGGGCTGCAATCCGGAACCGTGGACGCCTTCGTTTTGCTCGATGTCCTCACCACCCCGAGGTAAGGTCTTCATGGCAAGGCGGCGGACTGGCGCAGATTGAAGACGCTCGTGCTCGACAGCGTGTCGTCGCGATCACGAAGCGCGTGTACAATCTCGGGCTCAACGAGTTTTTCGCCTGGTAGGGCCGGGAACCGCGCCCCGGCTTCACCAAGGCCACCGTGCACGCCCGGCGCGCGGAACTGGAGGCCCGCGGCCTCGGGTCGGTTTCCATCAACGTCCGGATCACCGCCGTCCGGAAACTGGCGGTCGAGGCTGCCGACAACGGGCTGCTGGCGACCGAGCTCGCCGCCGGCATCACGCGCGTCAAGGGCGCCAGGTCCAACCGGCGTGCGCGTTGGCAACTGGCTGTCCCTCCAGCAGGCCCAGAAGCTCCTGAACGCGCCGGACGTGACTACCGGGAAGGGGCTGCGAGACCGCGCGACGCTCGCCGTGCTTCTCGGCTGTGGGCTGCGACGGTCCGAGGTGGCCGCGCTCACGCTCAGGCACATCCAACAGCGCGACAATCGCTGGTGCATCGTGGACCTAGTCGGCAAGCACGGGCGGGTGCGCACGATCCGGTGCCCACATGGGTGAAGGTCGCAATCGACGTCTGGACCACGGCGGCTGGGTTGACCGATGGCTACGTGCTCCGGCCCGTGAACCGCGGGGACCGGATTTCCGGGGAGCGCCTGACGGAGAAAGTCGTCTGGCAGCTCCTTCAGCCGTACGCGGTTGCCGCTGGCGTGCCGGGTATCGCGCCGCATGATTTAAGAAGGTCATGCGCGAAGATGTGCCGGGCTGCCGGCGGCGAGCTGGAGCAGATCCAGTTGCTGCTGGGCCACGCGTCGGTCCAGACGACCGAGCGGTATCTCGGGACGCGCCAGGACCTCGTCAATGCTCCAAACGATGGGATTAAGCTGCGGGTAGTGGTGTAACGGACTGATTGCGACCACCTCTACGACTTGGCGCCGAGAGGGTCAGGTAGGTGCCGGCACCGGTAGCCAAGCTCCACACTCTAGATAAGAGACGATCAAGCGATGTCGCGGCAAAGGACGTGGCGACTCCGGGCTGTTTCGACGGACGGCAGATCCTGCGTCCGAGCGCGGAGCATCCCCGTCACTACCTCCGAGGGCAAGCACTGATGGAACTTCGGCCGTGGTAACCGGCCAAAATGGAACGGATCGATTGGTGAGCAGCCCCGAATCCACTCTTGCACTAAATCAACCGGGATATGCCCTCAAGCGTAACGCTGAAATTGTCAAAACGCGCCGCGCCGGGCCATGAGGCAGCCAGTTCGAAACAAAGCCTCAACGTTCGTCTGCGCACTCGCGAATCCGAACAGGGCGACAACTATAGTAACGACTGTTGCACAACGCCGGGTAATCATACGGACAATACTACCGCCACTGGCCGAGACCCTCCGCCTGTTTACCGGAAAGTTGGTGCGTATTGAGTACACAGCCCGCGCGTATCACGCCTCGTCAATCCGCCGCATGCGCTCGGCGATCATCGTGCGGCGCACCCTGTGAAACGATCGAGGCTACGTGCGTTTCGGCAGATGAAGCGTCCGGCTCGTGGACCTGACGATAGGTCTTCTCCGAGCTCATTACCACCCAGCCCACGTCGACGAGTCGCTCGGTCTGATGCACGAAGAAAATGATCGGGTAGTCGCCGGCGCGCTTGCGATAGTATCCTCTCCACGCCTTGCCGTGCAGCGGCTTGACGTCGCCGCGGAACGGATCTTCTTCGAGCTGGCTGATACTGTGGGAAACTTGCCGACGGCCTTTGGCCGGCAGGCCATCGATGAATGCCTGGGCGTCGTCCGCGATCCTAACGACCCAATTCATGCTTCACGTCGCCCCACAGCTTGAATCGACCTTCCTTGATCTGCTTCATGCCGTGACGGACTTTCTTCGCCTCGGCGGGCGTGAGCACATCGTCGGGATCCACCAGCCGCTTGGGCTTGATGAGCACGCCGTTCGCGTGCCTGCTGAACGCCACAAAATCCCCTTCCTGGAGCTGGAGGGTTTCGAGCATATCGCGCGGGATCACGACTTGCCGCCGTTGCCCGACACGTCCGATCCGATCTTTGATTGTGGCAGTCTTCGTTGCCATACCTTCAGATTATCTGATTGGCAGAAGCTGTCAAGCCGGTGCGTGTGCCGGGTCCCGCCATCTGCAGTCACCCGTCTCCCTGGCCCGCCCTGCGCTCACGCTCCGAGGGCCGGGCTATGCTGACAGATCATCCGCGGCTATGTCTATCAGGTCAATACGACCATCTGATCCACACTTCTGGCGGGAAACCCGCAATCATTTGATACTCAGGGATCGAAGTCAACGGCGGCACTCCATCGCACACGCGTCTGGAGCCGACGGGCTCAACTTTGCGCTTTGTAGAAAACGAAGAAGAACACAGCTACGCTAAATGCGCCAAAGGCATAGATGGCCGATGAGAAAAGCATCACCGCCGGCACCAGCCCGCGCAGGACGTTTAGCACGTTGAGAATGAAATGAAAGGCCAGGAGCGCCGTTGTGAGAATCGTTCCGATCAGAGCCAGCAATGCCGCGTTTTTCAGTGTCATGGTCGGAGTATGAACGATGCCTCCGTCTTCCGCAACCCCTTAACCGTTCCGTGGCCGCCCGGCCTGGACCTCCGCAACACGGCCGTCAAACCGCTGCGCGGGATTGGCGGCCTATCGTCCATTCGATCTTCGGCCCGTGCGGGCGGCTGCGGCGCCCTTGCTTCGATCTGACGAACCCGGTGCTCATTTTGCAGGTCTGCCGTGATGCAGACACAAAGCGACCAGTTCGGAGACACTTGCTTCGCCCACACACATGACGGTGTCGGCGCCGCCCCAATAGATCTTCACCGTTCCATCGGACTCCGCAACGGCGCCACAGGTGAACACCACGTTGTGGACATATCCGGTGACTTCCCAGGGATCTTCCGGCTGCAGAATCCACGAGTCACTCACTCCGATCATTTTCGCCGGGTTCGCCAGATCGTGAAGAGCGACGCCCAGCCGGTAGACCGATCCGTCCATAGTCCGGAAAACGCCGTGATAGATGGAAAGCCATCCCTGGTCCGTTCTGATCGGCGGCGCGCCCGGACCGATCTTCATCTCATCCCAGTGATAGGGCTCCGGCCGCATGATGAGCTCCGATTCACCCCAGAAACGCAGATCCGGAGACCAGGAAATCCAGATTGACCACGGGGCTATCTCCGAATGTGGGCGGTCAAGCCGCGCGTAGAGGCCGCCAAACTTCTCCGGAAAGATCACCACGTTCCGATAGTCCGCCTCCGTAATGAGCGACACCCTGTCCACCCGGCTGAAATCCTGCGTCTTTGCGAGGGCGATCCGGACGCCGTTTCGCGAGTATGCGCTGTAGGTGATGACGTACTCCCCTTCCAGCCGGGTCACCCGCGGATCCTCGACGCCGAACTCCTCATAAGCCGCGAAAGGGCCGTCGCGCGCGGGAGTCAGAAAGGGCTCGGGATCGGCCGTAAAGTGGAATCCGTCGGGGCTGCGCGCCAGGCCGATGATGGACCGCCCGGTGCGCAGGTGAGACCGGAACAGCATGATGTATTCGTTCTCATGCTTTACCACCGCTGCGTTGTGAACCGTTTCTACCGGGTAAGGGATCTCCGCTTTGGTGAGGATGGGGTTGTGTGCATATCGTCTGATAATGTCCGGCTTCATGATCGCCTCGTCTCTTCGATGTCGAAAACCTTACGATAGACGTCCTCATACGCCGCAACCATGGTTTCGATGGAAAAGCGCTCCTGGACCCGTTGGCGGCAGGCGCTGCGATCGATCGCGGAAAGGCGTTCCAGCGCCCGCACCGCCCCATTGACGTTATTGACCAGGAAACCCGTCTGCCCGTCGTCGATGACTTCGCGGCAAGAGCCGAGGTCCATGGCGATCACGGGCACGCCGGCGGCATTAGCTTCCGCCAGGACCAGGCCGAATCGCTCCGGGATCGTGTTCAGGTGCAGCAGCGCTCGGGCACGCGCGAACAACTCGTTCTTGCCCGCCACATCTACGGGGCCGATGTAGCGGATCGTCCCGTCGAGGTGCGGCTCCACCTGCTCGCGAAAGTATGCATGATCCTGGATAATGCCCGCGATGAGCAGCGGCAACCCGCTCAGGCGAGCGGCCGCGATGGCCAGATGAACGCCTTTGTCGGGATGAATGCGGCCGAGGAAGATCAGATTATCTCCGCCCGTTTTTTGCAGCGGGTACAACGAGAGGTCGATTCCGTTATACACGGTCGCCAGGTAATTCAGCCCCGGCGCGCGATCGGAATTGCTGATGGAGACAAAATATCCGTCGCGATACTTCTCGTAAACCGGCATGATTTTGCGCGAGGAGAACCCGTGGATGGTAGTAAGGACCGGCGTTTTCACCAGGCGGGTGTAGGACAGCGCCATGAAATCGTAGTGGCTGTGGATCAGGTCAAACTCAGCGGCGTGCTCGAACGCTTCGGAAATGTGAAGGTATTCGGCCACCTTGGGATCGATGGCGGGATCCTCTTCGTACCCCCGCTCAACCACGGCGTGCAGGTGCGCGCGGGTCACGGAATCCCCGGTGGCGAACAGCGTCACGTCCCAACCGCGGGAGACCAGCCCCTCGGCGATGTTGCCGGCAACGGTCTCCCACGCGCCGTACTGTCGCGGAGGCGTTCGCCAGGCGACCGGCGCCAGGACAGCCACTCTTTTGTTTGGCGGGGTCATTGGCTCAGGGTCTTACTCCATGGCCGCCAGAACTTCCCCGAGCGGGACGGTGGCGAAACCCGTGGCGTGATCGGCCAGGCCGTAGGGGATGATCAGTTCACCGTTATGGACCAGCGCGCCGCACGTATAAACGACGTTGGGCACGTAGCCTTCACGCTCGTTCTCGCTAGGCTTCAGCAGGGGTTCGCGAAGGCGGCCGATCACTTTGGCCGGATCGTCGCGATCGAGCAGGAACGCGCCAATGCAGTATTTTCGCATCGGGCCGACGCCATGGCTGAGAACCAGCCACCCGGCGTCCGTCTCGATAGGAGACCCGCAGTTCCCCATCTGCACCAGTTCCCAGGGGAAAACGGGCTTGAGGAGCGTCCTGTGCTCATTCCAGAAATGGACGTTGTCGGAAAACATCAGGTAGATGTTTTCGTTGTCCTGGCGGGAAAGCATGGCGAAAAAACCACCGATCTTCCGCGGGAACATGGCCATGCCTTTGTTTTCGGCAGCCCGGCCATTCAGGGTTCGGAATCGAAAGTGGAGGAAGTCGGAAGTCTCCACCAGTTCCGGTACCACGATCCGGCCATCATAGGCCGTGAAGGTGGCGTAGTAGGTCTGTGTTCCGTCGTCGTTCTGGAAACGGACGAAGCGGGCGTCCTCAATGCCGTTGCGTTGGGAGGGCGTGGCCGGAAAGATGATGCGTTCGGACATCTCCTGGTCGGGCTGGAACCGGACCTCGTAGTTGGACCTCGCCAGTATCCAAATCCCCTGTGCATCGTCCTGGTCTTCGTGCGTCATTCCATCCGGCAGGCGAAACTGCTCGGCCTGGAGACTCGATCGAAGCTCCTCCAATGAGAACGACTCCCCAAGTTTGTACATGACCCGGCGGGTGAAGTCGCTGGTCAATCGCAGTTCGGAGAGTTTCCGTCCGAACAGCGCTTTCTCGTAGCGGGGGTTTGGGATCTGGCGCGGCTCGGTCAGGAACCCGGTCGCAGTGAATACCTGGATCCGATTATCGGGATGGATAATACCCGTTCGAAACGTGATGGAGGAAATGTGCCCTTCCCCGGTGGCGCGCAAGCTGAGAATGAACCGCAAAGCGCCGGACCCGAGGCCGGTCTGATCGGGGTGCGGAACGATGGAGGGGTTGAACAGCGCAGCGGATTCCAATGAGTATTCGGCCAGGAAGTACGAGCCGATCAGCAGCCGTCTTTGTTCGGAAAGCTCCTCGTCGGCCCACAGCAGCTCGCGGACTTGTTCAAAGCGCTCCAGAAACACTTTGCCGATCTGCTGGTGCCGCGGTGAGAATTCAGCGTAGATTTCGTCCAGGAGCGCGACCACCTGGACTTCCGGGAGCGACATGATCCTGCCGACGATCCCGTCGATCCGCTGGGAATCCCCTGGATTGAAGGGCCGCAGCAGAACGCGCGATTGGTCGGGATTGAGAATGGGGCCGATTCGTTTGAGGTGCATTGAGATGGATAGTTGTTTCAGGCGTCAATTATTCTGCGATGGCGATGGGTTGCTGAAAGCTCGTCCGTATATTCTGCGCCAGGCGCATTTCGGCCAATGACAGCAGGAAGGCCAGAGTCGACTCCGCGCCCTGGTTTCCATTGACCCGGTCCACATGCAGCCCATCGCGGCAGCCGCCCGTTTCCGGAGAGTAGAGCTCCAGGCCGAGGTCGTTCCAGCCGATGAACCAGTCAAAAGCGCGCTGGGCCTGTTCGTACCACCACACGTCCGCCGTGGCGCGATAGGCTTCCAGACAAGCCGAAACCGTCGCTTGCGCTTCAATGGGCTGCTGGTCGAAGTTGGCGCGCGTGCCGCCACGCCGGTAGAATCCGTTGCTGCCAATGGGCCGAAAGTGGCCCTTCTCGGACATTTGCAATTCCGTCAGCCAGCGCAGTGCCTGAAGTCCGCGCTCCAGCACCGCCGGTTGTCCGGTGGCCTGTCCGCTCAAAATCAAGGCGTGCGCGAGCTTCGCGTTGTCGTAGGACAGCTCTTCTTCAAACCATTGCCAGTCCGGGTGCGCACTCGCGTCAAAGCGCTCCATGAGCCGGCAAGTGAGTGTTTCGCGGGTCTGATTCACAAGGCTATCGCCGCTTAGCCGGCGCAGGTATTCGTGGATGCCGATCAGGCCGAACGCCCATGCACGCGGCGAAGTGAAGCCGGTCAGCACCGGCAGCGCCAGCGAAAAAAGCTGTCCGGCCATCATCTGAAAGCTTCGAAACGGCGAACGCCCCACGCCCATGCCCAGCGCCCAGAGAGCCCTGCCGTGAGAATCCTCCGATCCCTGTTCATCCAGCCAGCGCCGGTCAAAACTCAGGTGATTGTGAAAGCGCATCGTTTGGAGATCGAAAGCATGATGGAGGAAAGCCGCGGAGGTTGTGGCCAGCGTCCGCACTCCCTCCAGGTCCTCGCCCAACTCGCCGAGCAACACCGCCAGGATGAAGGCGCGAGCGTTGTCGTCGGTGCAATACCCTTCGGAGAAATTGGGAACGCTGAACAGGGCGTGTTGGAAGACTCCGGTGGAATCGGTCATGCGCGCGAGATGACTCAGCTTCAGCTTGGGCAGTTCGCGCGGCTTCTGGTCGAGCGTCCTGGTGGCGAGGAATTTCCGCGATAGCGCCGCCACTTCCAACCGGGAACACTCGAAGGAACGCATGTACATCTGGGCCACATTGCTCCAAACCATCTCGCGGCCGATGCGGTACGCGTTCTTGCGAATAGCGTGCCGGCGGGTGTCGTCCCGCAGCAGCCCGATCACCTCGCGCGCGATGGCTGGCGCGTCGCTGAATGGCGCCAGCACGCCGCGGTCGTCCGCCAGCAATTCCGCGGCGTGCCAGTACGGCGTGGAAACCACTGCTTTGCCGGCGCCAAACGCGTAGGCCAGTGTGCCCGATGTAATCTGCGCTTCGTTCAGATAAGGCGTTATATAGAGATCCGCCGCGCCGATGAACTCCTTGAGATTCTCCAGGTCCACAAATTGGTTGTAGAAGATGACGTTCTTGTCGACGCGATTCCTCTTCGCGAGAATCTCGAGGCTGAGCCGGTACGCTTCACCGTGCTCGCGCAGTTCGTTCGGATGGGTGGCGCCGAGCACAATATAGACAACCTCGGGGAACTCCCGCAGGATTTGCGGCAGCGCGTTGAGGACATACTCGATGCCCTTGTTCGGCGAAAGGAGGCCGAACGTCAGCAGGACCACTTTCCCTTCCACCCCGAACTGGTCCTTGAAATAAGTCGGATCGACGAAACCTACGTCGGGAATGCCGTGCGGAATGAGATCGATCTTGGCCGGCGGCGCGTGGTAGATCTCCTGCAGCATGGTTCGTCCGCGCTCCGCCATGACCACCAGGCGGGTAGAGAGTGAGATCAGTCCTTCCATCACCCGCCGCTGATCTACCTTCGGCTCCCGCAGAACCGTATGAAGCGTTGTGACAACGGGCATCCTCAATTCGCGCAGAAGCGCCAGGATGTGACCGCCGGCGGGCCCGCCGTAAATGCCGAACTCATGCTGCAGGCAGACGATGTCCACGTTGTTGATGTTGAGGAAGTCCGCGGCGCGCAGATAGGAGGACAGGTCCTGCTCCTCAATCTCGAAGCGAACCACTTCCGGATACTCGTAACCATCCGCGAGATCGTTCACCGATACCGCGAGGCACTGGCTTTGGGGGTGTGCGCCTGCGACGGCGGCCAGCAGGTCGGTCGTAAAGGTGGCAATGCCGCACTTGCGCGGCAAGTGGTCGCCAATAAAGGCAATCTTGCGGATTTTGGACGTTTCCTTCATATGACTCTTTCGGCCTGGACAATAAACCTCCTGAGCGCGGCGCCGACGAAGTAAGGCGGACAGCCAGTGGCCAGAGTGGGGACCTCATCTGCGCCGGCCACCCGAACCCACCCGGCGTCGTGCTTGCGAAGCGCCTCTTCCGTGTCACCGGCCAACTCCGCCTCGTCCGCTTCCGGAACACCGTATCCAGGCAGGATACCTTCGCACGTAAGGCGCAACCGGTGCGGCGTGGGCTGCCTCGAATTCTCCGCAATTCTTGCGGTGTCTGTCCTGGTGCCGGAGGTGGGGGTCGAACCCACATGCCCAGTGAAGGGCGCGGGATTTTGAGTCCCGTGCGTCTGCCAGTTCCGCCACTCCGGCTGCTAAGGGGATGCTGAACTGATCGTAGCAGACCCGTGCGCCTGCTACGCCACCACGAGCTGATGATCCGGATTGGCCAGATCCACGCGCTCGTACAGCGTATCCACGAAGCCCCCGCCGTACTGCGCGAGGAACGGCAGAATCCCGTACAGCCGCTCCTGCAGGTGCTTGTTCGGGAACACCAGGCCGCTCAGATACGCCGCCTCCGCGCGCGCGCGCTCGTCTCGCCGCAGGGCCTCGCGTTGCACCTTGCCCTCCATCTTGGCGAGTTGGTAGACCATCTTCGCGGCGCTCCGGTCCAGAGCGTGGCCGAGCGTGGCGTCGAATGCGCCCACCTCGCCCCGCAGCTCCGCCAGCGCCCGCTGCACCTTGTTGCGCGTCGCCGCGAACTCGTCGTGGAGCGCGCGCGGAATCAGCCGAGCGGAGATGTAGTCGCGCACCACCGCCTCGCCGTGCGAGAGGCACGTCACGGTCAGCCCGAAGCGGTCCATGGCTTTCTTCGCGTGCGCGTCCAGAACGGTGAACGTCGCGCGCGCCAGCGCCACCGGCATCCGCCCCAGCAAGCGATCGTAGAGCACCTGCGATTGCGCCAGATAGGCCAGCTCCGCGGGCCCGCCCACGTAAGCCACCGTGGGCAACAGGTAATCCTGCATCACCGGCCGCAACAGCGCGTTCGGCGAAAGCTGCGCGGCCATGGCCACCAGTTCGTCCTCGCCGTAGCTCCGGTCCTTCGCGGCAAACCCGCCGTTGTGCCGGCGCAGGGCCACGCGCCGCCCGCCATCGAGCAAGAACACCAGCGACGTTTCCGCCTCCACGTGCACCTGCGCGTGGTACCCGGCTTGCTCCAGCTCGCGGTTCCGTTCCAGCAGGGCGCCGGTCAGCCCCGCGGAAGCCCGCACCGCCTCCCCCAGCAGCGGAGCACGCACGTCGCGCAACGCTTCGTCCAGAGGATCCAGATACAGCACCGCGTGTCGGCCCAGCTCGCGTTCGATCAGCAGGCGGAAGGCCTCGCCCCAGCTCCGGCCCTCCACATACGCCTCCCTTACCTGCGCCAGCACCTCATCGGCCAGAGGGAAGCCCGCCAGCGCCCGTTCCAGACCCGCAAGCGGTACGCTCTCCAGTGGAATGGTCCCCACCGGGCGGTTGCCGTTCGCGTTCGCGGCCTTCAGCTCAATCGGCGTGCGCGCGGCGTCGAAAACCCAGGCCTGGTTCACCTCGGCGAAATCGTGATCCTCGGTGGCCAGCCAGAACACCGGCACCGCCTCGATGCCGCGCGCCGAGAGCGTCTCCGCCAGCTTCACCGCCGTCAGCGCCTTGTAAATGCTGAAGGCGGGGCCGCCGAACAGTCCTACCTGCTGGCCGGTCACCACCGCTACCGTGCCGGGCCGGGCCAGCTTTTCGAGCAGTTCCGGATTCTGACCATGCCGGGCCAGGGCGGCCACCAGCCGTTCGCGGCGCTCCGGCGGGTATCGGATTTCCCGCGCGGCAGCCTCGTAGGAGCCGGGATTCCAGGGAGAATACTCGTAGAAACGGGCAAGCCGCTGAAAACAATGTTGGAAATCGGAGAATAGGGCAGTGGTGCCAGGCAGCTCGACGTGGGCTATACAGGCGCTCTCGGTCATGCAAGGTCCAGGTTAGCAGATGTTCCGCGCGCGCAACACGATCCGCGAAACTGTGGGTAGCGGGTGTGGCGGTTGCCCACCTGGCCCACATCCCCAACTGACCCGCTGCGAAACTGTAAAAATAGGAAGATCATGGACGATCTGGAATTCCAGAAGCGCGCGGACGACGCTCTCACTCAACTCTACTCGCGTCTGGTGAAGGCCTCGGACAACGCCGAGTTCGAGCCGGAGTTCCAGGCCGGAGCTCTCTCCATTGAGTTCGACGATCCGCCGGCGCGATTCGTTATCAGCCCCAACAGCCCGGTGCGGCAGATCTGGGTTTCGGCGCATTCCCGCAGCTTCAAGCTCGATTGGGACGACGCCCGCGCCGCTTTCGTGCTGCCCGGAACGGGCCAGACGCTCACCGAGTTGATCGCCTCCGCCATCGGCCGCCAACTCGGGGAAGAAGTCGGGCTGTAGTGGCGCCGGGCGTTTACATCTCGTATCCCTTCTGCGCGCAGAAGTGCACGTTCTGCAACTTCGCCTCGGGCGTGTTCTCGCGCGAGCTGGAGCATGCCTACCTGGACGCCCTGGTTCGGGAAATGGAAGCGCACGTGTGGACGGAGCCGCCGGACACGGTGTATCTCGGCGGCGGCACGCCCAGCCGAATGCCGGTTTCGGATCTCCAGCGCGTTCTGGCCGCGATCCCCGGCCGCCCCTGGCGCGAGGCCACCATCGAAGCTGCGCCGGGAACCATCACCGCCGAGGCGGCGGCAGGCTGGCGCGAGCTCGGCCTGACGCGGGTGAGTCTGGGCGTGCAATCCTTCGCAGCCGCGGAACTGGCGCGCACCGGCCGCCGGCACACCGCGGAGGTGGTGGCGCGCGACGTGGATCTGCTGCGCGGCGCGGGTATCGGCAACTTCAACATCGACCTCATTGCCGGGCTTCCCGGCCAGACCGCGGCAAGCTGGTCGGCCTCGCTCGATTGCGTCGAGCGGCTGCGCGCGCCCCACGCCTCCGTCTACATGTTCGAAGTGGACGAGGACAGCCGTCTGGGCCGCGAAGTGCTCTTCCACGGCGTCCGCTACGGTGCGCCCGACGTTCCCGGCGACGACGCCATCGCGGCCTTGTATGAAACAGCCGTAGAGCGCCTGGCCGCGTGCGGTCTGGCCCGCTACGAGATCTCCAATTTCGCGCGCCCCGGCTGCGAATCGGCGCACAACCTGAAATACTGGCGGCTGGAGCCCTACTTCGGTTTCGGGGCCGATGCGCACTCGTTCGACGGCGTCTGGCGCTGGCAGAACGCGGAATCGGCCCAGGAGTATGTACTACTGTCTTCGCAGCCCGCGACGATCTGTTGTGGGGCAGGCTCTCAGCCTGCGGCGGCCTCTCAGGCCGCCCTGCTGCCGGTTTGCGGCTCTGCTGCTCTGTGGGGCATTCCCCCGGCCTGCGTGGGGCTCTCAGCCCCGCCCGTCCCAGGGTTGTCGCGCGTTCCGGCGAATCTCGCTGAAGAGCGGTTTTTCGTCGGCCTGCGGCTGCTGGAAGGGATTCAGCCCGCACCTGAGGAATGGTCCCGCCACGACGCAGCCATCTCGCGTTTCCAGCGCGACGGCCTGCTGGTGCGCGACGGCCCGCGGCTGCGTCTGACCAGCCGGGGCGTGCTCCTGTCCAACGAAGTCTTCGAGGAGTTCATTCATTGATTGATTTGCGAAGCGATACCGTCACCCGGCCCTCCGCCGCCATGCGCCGGGCCATGTTCGCGGCCGAGGTCGGCGACGACGTCTACGGCGAGGACCCCACCGTCAACAAGCTGGAGCGGCGCGCCGCCGAAATCCTCGGCCGCGAGGCGGGCCTGTTTGTCCCCACCGGCACCATGGGCAATACCATCTCGGTCAAGCTGCACACGCACCACGGCGAGGAGGTGATCTGCGAATCGCGCGCCCACATTCTCGACTACGAATTGTCCATGACCGCCTGGTTCGCCGGCTGTCTGGTGCGCAGCGTCCGCGCCGACGACGGCATCCTGCGCTGGCCCCAGATCCGCGCCGCCCTTCGCCCCTTCGGCCGCAACAACGCGCCCACCGCGCTGGTGGAAATCGAGAACACCCACAACATCGCCGGCGGACGCGTGATGCCCGTTGAGGTGGTGGACGAGATTTGCCGCGAAGCGCACGCGCTGGGCCTGAAGGTCCACATGGACGGCGCGCGCATTTTCAACGCGGCGGCCTGCCTTAACGTGCCCGTCGCCGAAGCCACCGGCGAGGCCGACACGGTGATGTTCTGCCTCTCCAAAGGACTTGGCGCACCGGCCGGTTCCATGGTGGTGGGCCGCGCCGACGACATCGCGCGAGCCCGGCTTTACCGCAAACGGCTGGGCGGCGGAATGCGCCAGGCGGGAATCCTTGCGGCCGCCGGCCTGATTGCGCTCGAGGAGATGCCCGCGCGCCTGCCGGAGGACCACGCCAACGCCGCGTTTCTGGCCCGCGAGCTGGCGGGCATCCCCGGAATCGCTCTGGACCCCGCCATGGTGCAGACCAACATCGTCATTTTCGACGTGAGCGCAACCGGCCTGGCCGGGCCGGAATTCAGCGCTCGGCTCAAGGCGGGCGGCGTGCTCCTGAACGCCCTGAATGCGCGCGAAATGCGCGCCCTTACCCACTGCGACGTTACCCGCTCGGATTGCGAACAGGCGCTGGAAGTGCTGCGGGCCGTAGCCTGTGGGGACACGCGGCGACCGCCGCGTCTTTGAGGCGCCGGGCCCCCATGCTGCTACCATGAGGGAGATGCCGGTGGAGACGGGGGTTTTCGACGAATCCGCGCTGGTGGCACGTGCCCGCGAGGGCGACGCAGCCGCCTTCAATGAGTTGGTAACCCGTTACGAGCGCAGGATTTTCCGTCTCGCCAAAAACATTACTCAAAGCGACGAAGATGCCGAGGACGTGCTCCAGGAGACCTTCCTGAAAGCCTTCGAGCACCTGCCCGGTTTTCAGGGACAGTCGAAGTTTTACACCTGGATCGTACGCATCGCCGTGAACGAAGCCCTGATGAAGCTTCGCAAGCGGAAGAGCGACAAAACCGTGCCGCTCGACGAACCGGTGGATACGGGCGAAGATACGGTGGTCCGCGAGATCGCCGTGTGGGAAGAGAACCCCGAGCAGCGTTACTCCCGCGAAGAACTGGCGAAAATACTCAATGAATCCGTGGAGGGCCTGCGCGCACCTTTCCGCACCGTTTTCGTATTGCGCGACATCGAAGAACTGAGTACCGAAGAGACCGCCGAGGCTTTAGGTATATCCGTCCCCGCTGTGAAGAGCCGCCTTTTAAGAGCGCGGCTTCAGCTTCGCGAGAAGCTGACCCGTTTCTTCAAGCGGAAGGGAGACGACGTCTTTGCTTACTTGTAAGGATTTTATCCAGGAACTAAGTGAGTATCTGGACGAATCGGTGGATGCGGAACTGAAGGCGCACCTCGAAGCGCACGTGACGCAATGCCCCAACTGCTGGGTCATCTTCGACACCACCAAAAAGACCCTGCAGGTGTACAAGGGAGTGCAGCCGCAAGTGATCCCCCAGGACGTTCATGACCGGCTGATGTCGGCGCTCGAGAAAAAGATGGCCGCCAAACGCGTACCCACCTGATCCCCTTCCCGCCTCCATGCTCCCGAGACTTGTCGCCCTCCTGCCGATACTTCACGCTGTCGCCTTCGGCGCCGATTCCGCCCATGTGGCTGTGGACGCGGGTTCGCTGACCGGCACGGTAGACGGGGGCGTCGAAGCCTTCCGAGGCGTGCCCTACGCAGCGCCACCCGTTGGCCCGCTGCGCTGGCGTCCGCCTCAACCCGTGGCGCAGTGGACTGGCGCTCGCGACGCGACCGCGTTTGGGGCGGCCTGCTCTCAACCGAACATCCCCGATATGATCGGCGGCACGCCCGGCCGGACCAGCGAAGACTGCCTCACGCTGAATATCTGGGCGCCCGTGCACGCTCCGCAGCCGCTTCCAGTCATGGTGTGGTTGCATGGCGGCAGCAACCGCAGCGGAGCGGGCTCGAAACGATACTACGATGGAACGGCGTTCGCGGGCGACGGAATCGTGCTGGTGACCATCAATTACCGGCTTGGCGTTCTCGGCTTTTTAGCGCATCCGGCGCTCGCCGGGGAGACGGCTCGCGGTTTCTCCGGTAACTTCGGCCTGATGGACCAGATCGCCGCGCTGACCTGGGTGCGGCGGAATATCCACGCCTTCGGCGGCGATCCGGAAAACGTCACGCTGTTCGGCGAATCGGCCGGCGGCCAGGATACGGCGGCGCTCCTGACATCTCCCGTGGCCGCCGGACTGTTTCAGAAAGCGATGATCGAGTCGGGCGGCTGGTTCATGCATCTTCCGTCTCGCGCGGAGGCGGAAGCTGACGGCAGCAAAATCGCAGGCAAGCTCGGCTTGCCCGCCACTGTTTCGGTGGAACAGCTACGCGCCCTGCCGGCGGAAACTCTGATCGGGATCGAGTCCGGCGGCCCGTACGTGGATGGTCAACTGCTCCCCCTGCAGCCGGAGGTGGCTTTTGCGCAAGGGAAAGCGGCTCGCGTTCCTCTCGTGATCGGTTGGAACAGTGACGAAGGCTCCCTCCTCGCGGGCGCGGATATGACGCCGTCATGGCTACTTGCGCGCTTCGGTTCCGCCGGGCTCGCCGCGTTGCAAACAATATATGGAACGGGTTCTGACGATGCCGCTCTCGCGCGCGCCGTATTCCGCGATGCCAACTTCGCCGCTCCCAGCCGTTGGGTGGCGCGCCAGGTCTCCGGGCAAACCAGGGTCTACCTCTACCGTTTCTCTTACGTGCGCGAAAGACAGCAGGGCCGGATGATCGGCGCAGGGCACGGATCGGAGATACCGTATGTATTCGATAGCTGGCGGCAATCGCCCATGGGCGGCCGCTTCATGACGGAGCGCGATCGGGCCGAAGCGGCCATGGTCCACGCGTGCTGGGTTGCTTTCGCCAAACAGGGGAGCCCGGTTTGCCCCGGCGCCCCGATGTGGCCCGCGTATCGAAAAGACGGTGACGAGTTGCTCGATTTTGGCACCACCGCGGTTGTGCGGCGCGGCCTTGATGCGAGCCAGTTCGACTTCATCGAGGCACAGATCCTGCGGCAGGACGGCCTCGCACAGGCCGCATCGAAGTAGGACACGCGGCGCCAGCCGCGTTCTCGCCGGGCGCCGCAAAACGCGGCGACATCCGCAACGTCGCTGTGGCATCATGAAGGCGCAAACCGCGCACTCATGACCTACCGGGAAGCAGTCGGGCAATTGTACGCGCTCGGCAACGAAGTCAGCACCGCCAAACTCGGGCTGGACCGCATTGCCATGCTGCTGCGGCGCCTCGGCGATCCGCAGTCGGCCTGCCGCTATGTGCACGTGGCGGGCACCAACGGCAAGGGCTCTGTCTCGGCCATGGTGGAGGCGGGGCTGCGCGCGGCGGGCGTGCGCACGGCCCTCTACACGTCACCGCACCTGGTGGAGCCGGTGGAGCGAATTCAGATCTCCGGTGTACCGGTCTCCGAAGACCAGTTCGCGGACGCGTTCGCCGAAGTGCACGACGCCGCGGTTCGCATGATGGCGGCCGGCGAGATGGATCTTCATCCCACCTACTTCGAGAGTGTCACCGCCATGGCGTTCCTCCTGTTCCGCCGGTGCGGCGTCGAAATGGCGGTAATGGAGGTGGGGCTCGGCGGACGCCTGGACGCCACCAACGTGATCGCTCCGGAGCTGTGCCTGATTACGCCGATCGACTACGATCATCAGAACTTCCTGGGCGGACGCATCGAGCAGATCGCGGCCGAGAAAGCGGGCATTCTGAAACCGCGAGTGCCGGCGGTGTTCGCTCGCCAGAGTGCGCCGGCAATGCGCGTACTGGAACGGCGGGCGGCCGAGCTCGGCGCGCCGTTCCAGCGGGCCGGCGAGGTTCGCGTGTCCCGTCTCCAGGTCACCGCCAGCGGCAGCAGCTTCTTGTTGCCCAGTTTTCCCTCCCCAGGCGCGGAGTTCGTCCAGTGCCCGCTGGCCGGCGAGCACCAGATGGACAACGCCACGGTGGCCGCTCTGGCCCTGCGCACACTCGGCTACCCCGCCTCGGGCATCGCCACCACGCGCTGGCCTGGGCGCCTGGAGCGAGTGGCCGAACGGCCCGACATCATCCTCGACGGGGCGCACAACCTGGCCGGAGTGCGCGCGCTGGCCGCGTATATCAGGCGTTTCTATGCGGGACGGCCCCTCCGCCTGGTCTACGCGGCTATGCGCGACAAACCCGTTGGCGAGATGACGGCGGAGCTGTTCCCACTCGCCGCGGGCGTGGTGGTGACGGCCCCCGCGAACGCGCGCGCCATGGCCCCCGCCGATGTCATTCGCGAAGCGGCGGCGCATCCGCACATCCGCACGGCGCCCGACATCGCCGCCGCCCTCGAGATGACGCGCAGCGCTTCTGCGCCGGATGACGCGATCGTCATCACCGGGTCGTTGTTCCTTGTCGGCGAGGCGCGCGCGCTGCTCGTAAAATGAAGATTCATGTTTTGGACCGTGTGGGCCGCGCTCGTCACCGACCCGCTGATCGTGCTGGCCACCGTTGCGTTCGCCTCGGTCAGCGTGGCCGCTTCCTTCTTTGACCCTACCGGACGCCGCCCGGCGCGCATTGCCGCAGCGTGGTCCCGCACTTTGCTGCGGGTTTCCGGCGTGCGCGTGCAGGCGCAAGGCCTGGAACACATCTCGCCCGATGGCGTGTACGTGTTTGCGAGCAACCACGCGAGCTACATGGATACGCCCGTAGTGCTGGCCAACGTGCCCGTGCAGTTCCGGTTTCTGGCCAAGCGCGGCCTGTTCATGATTCCGTTTCTCGGCACGCATCTGCAGCGCGCCGGCCACATCCCGGTGTTTCGCGGCAACGCCCGCCAGAATCTGAAGACGCTCGGCATGGCCGCCGAAACGGTGCAGAAGCTGGGCGTTTCGCTGCTGATCTTTCCGGAGGGCGGGCGCTCCCACGATGGCGCGCTGGGGCCGTTCACCGAGGGCGCTGCCTACATCGCCATCAAGGCGGGAGTGCCACTAGTCCCGCTCACCCTGGTGGGGACCCGCGCGGTGCTGCCGTTCGGCTCGGGCTGTCCCCGTCCAGGCCGCGTCCGCATGGTGATTGGAAGACCCATCCCCACTACGGGCCTCACGCTGAAATGCCGCGAGCAAATCACCGCCCAGACGCGCGCGGAAGTGGCGGCGGCTCTTCCCGGCACGCAAAGATAGCCTTTCATTTATACAGACGCGCATAAGTACAGAGACGTGCAATGCAACCGGACGAGTGTCACACGATGTCCTGATCGTAATCTGCGGCTGTATCTCAAGAGCTTTGAACAGGACTTCTCTTGACAACGCTGGAGCGATCAAGTAGAGTCTAAGCGAAACTGTTAGCCCCGCGGTCGCCCGCTTCCGGCGAGCAACAGTTCTTTCCCTTGGGTGCTGTCCAGTTATTTTGCTTGCCGGGATTCGGGCAGGGAGCGCCCTAGCCGCCTCCTTTCGGCTCGCGGTGGCCCTGGCCCAAGGAGGCCTCCTCATGATGAAGAATCGCGTGGTGTTTATGGCGTTCGCCGTGGTGTTGTTCCTCGGCGTGACCGTCGCCCAGGAAGTTCTCGACGACCGGGCAGTTATGGAGATGGCCGCGGCAGGGTTACCCGACGAGATCATCATCGCTAAGATTCGTAGTTCAAAGACAGACTTTGACTTGTCCACGCCGGCACTCGCCAGGCTGACGCAAGCGAAGGTGTCCAGCGCGGTCATGAAAGCGATGATCGAACTGAAGCCGAGTGCTGCGGCGCCCGCAGCCGGACCCGCGCCCGCAGCCGCGCCCACGGCCGGACTCGCGCCTGCGGCAGCCGATATCAACGACCCGATGGCGCCGCATGATCCTGGGGTCTATCTGGCCGTCGTTGATCGGGACGGCGTAAAAACGATGACGCTGCTCGAGCGGGCCGGGGCGGGCCACGAGAAGACCGCGAATATCTGGGGCCATGCGTTTTCTTATGGCATCTCCAAGGCCAAGGTCAAAGCAGAATTGCCGGGCCAAAGAGCAACAACAAGGAGCCCTATAGCGAGGCCCGAATTCTATATGTACTTTCCGCCAACGGGCAGTCTGGGCGCGGCGGACACAATCAGCAGTCCTTCCCAGTTCACGCTAATCTCTCTGGAGGTGAAGAAGGATCATCGAGAGACCGCCGTGCTTAAGGTGGGATTCGCAAACGCCAGCAGCGGCACGGATGAAAAGCGGACCTTCAAGTTCAACGCAGAGAAGATTCGTCCTTACGCCTACAAGATCACTCCCGACGCCAGCTTGAAAAGCGGAGAGTACGCATTTATTGCCGGCACCGCAATGGCTGGAACTGCATCCTCCGGGTCAGCCGTTATCTTTGACTTTGGCGTGGACACCATGTAGACCGCCACTGTGGTCGCGATGCTTCAACGGGCCTTTCGTGATTACTGGAACATGTGGTGCGCGGGCTCGGCCAGCATCAGCAGGCGTCCCATCATATAGAACAGTATCCAGCACAGCAGGATGGCCAGCGCGGCGGCCCCCGCCGAGAGCAATTGCCGCAGAACCCGGTTGCCGCGCGCCGCCGGAGCGCGCAGACGGGCCAGACAAGCCGCGCAGGTGAGCCGTCCGTCGTGATCCACCACGCACTCGCGGCAAAACGCGCGGCGGCACTCGAGACACAGCGAAACGGCTTCGCGCGACGGATGGATGAAACAGCGCTGGTGGACGAATGGCGTCATGGGCGATTCGCGCCGAACAGAGAAAACGTCCCGTCTGTCCCCTTTTCGGATGCCGTCAGGAACGCCAGCAGGCCCCAGATCGCCAGGCACAGCAGGACCACCGCCAGCCCCACGTGCAGCGGCGCCGCCTTGTCCAGCATTTCATACATCTTCTGCACGTTCGCATCCGGCACACTCCGCCGGGCGCCCCGCGATGCCGCCCAACTGAGCGCCTGCGTGCCCATGCTCCCGGTGATCACGATGGATGTGAACACGGCCACGGCGCGCACCCCGCGGATGTTCTTCATCCCGTGACGGATCAGCGGAACGATCGCCAACGTCAGAAAACACAGGTAGCCCACCGGCATGGCCCACACGAAGTTCCACGCGGGCGTTAGCGCGGTGAACATCTTGAAGACGCCCAGGCCCAGCAGCACGGCGAACGCGGTCAGGTAAAGCGGCGACGGTGCGCGCGCGGCATCCGCCATCGCGGGGAGTGGCGGGGGGAGAGCCGGCGGCGAGACTGCGGCGAGGAACGGCAGGGGCGGCGGCGCCTCCAGTGCCCGCGACAGCTCCTCCTCCGGCAGGGCCGGTTGCGCCGAGCGGATCTTCTCGTCGATGATCGCCAGGGCCTTCCTCGCGGACCCGATCCGGCACAGGGACGGCAGCTCAGCCGTTCCCACCGCCGTTTGCAACCATGTCTTGCAGTCCTCGCGGCGTAGCGCGAACCACGCATACGCGCATACAATAATGGCCAGCAGAGAACCCCACACGGGGTGGTCCGCCAGAAACAACAGGGCCACGGCCACGGCGGAAAGGCCGATGGCTACCCAGTCCACTACCCTGCGGCTGCCGGTGGGCTGTTGTTGCAGGACCACCGCCTGGATGTCGGCCAGATAGAATCGCCGGTAGTCCTCGGTGAAGCGGGAAGAGCGCACGTAGAGGATGTGGTCCGGCCCGAGCCACAGGGTGTCGCGGCGCAGCAGACCGCTCTTCCTCCCCGGCAGCCGCTGGTACTCGGATCGCGTCATGAACTGTTCGCTTTCATGATCACGTAGACCAGCAGCCAGCTCCAGCCGCCCAGCTCGAGGAGGCCGATGCCCAGCGCGATCCAGGCGCGCACCATGGTGCGTGGCACCAGACTGCGGGGCGCTCGCAGCGCCCGAATGGCCAGGTAGATGGCGATGGGCGCGGTGAAGATACTGAGCGTGAACAGCAGCACGGAAACCACCGCGATGGCCAGCGCCATGGTGTCGTAGAAGGGCCGCGAGCGCGTCAGCAGGTCGGTACGTTTCTCGGCCGCGTTCACGCAGGCGGGACAGAGCACCCGGCTGCCCCACTCGATGCGGCACAGCGCGCACACAAAACGCCCGCAGGAATCGCACGCGGCCACCGCGCGTTTGCCTTCGTGCGCGAAGCACGCCGATTCGCCCTCGGTCTGAATGGCCTCGCCCGCCGAACCCGCCCTCAGGCGGAAAATCGCCGGGTAGACGAGGGCGCGCGCCTCGACGCCGCAGCGGCATTCCACGGGCTCGCCGCCGGCCGGGTAGGGAATGCCGGCCAGACACACGTGACAATGGGTCAGCGGCGATTGCAGTTTCACGGCTATTTCTTAACGACGCGGGTGTCGCAGATGCGGTCGTGCAGGCCGCGCTTTTCGTCGTCGATGCCGGCCATGATGTACCCGATATAGAGCGTCGGCCACGAGGACAGGATCTTGGCGAAATAACGGCCAATTGCCAGACCCCAGCCGGGGCGCGTGCCATCGGCGCGAATCACCTCCAGCGAGAGCACCAGCTTGCCCGGGGTGGCCCCTTTATTCACCACGAACCAGGATTCGTAGGCGCAGGCGATGGCCATGTTCAGAACTATCAGGAGGGAGAAGATGCCGATCATGCTCCCCAGCATCACCTTCGGATCCGTCATCGCTCCCATGCCAGCCATCATTATCTGGAACGGAATATTGGCGATCGCCGCCGCGACGCCCAAAATGATGCCGTCGATGAACACCGCGACAAAGCGAATCCAGAACCCGGCGAACTGGCGCCCCTGAAACGCCAGGCCGCCCGGCAGGGAGCCCTCCCGCAGGCGCTGCATCATCGCGTCCTTGCAAGCCGCGCACACCGTGGTGTTTCCGATCTCCAGCAGATCTCCGGGCGCGAACGGCCGCCCGCACTGGTTGCAGAAGCGCACCTGCTGCTGGGGCTGCTCGGGCGCGGGCGCCACCACCGCAACCGGGCTGGCCGCGGCTGCCGGCGCGGGCTGCTGCACGGTCCCCAGAGGCGCCCAGTTGGCCATCCCCGCGCGCCATACCAGCGTGTTCGCGTTGATCCTGCCGGATGTCACCAGCGTGTCGAATTCGGCCTGCGTAACCGGGCCAAATTGCTGCCGTCCGTCGGAGTAATACCAGTCCATAAAAGGTTGGGCTCGGTCCATCATACCCGAAGGGGCGCGACGACGTGGTGGGGTAGTGCGCTAAGGCCGTGCCTCTGAACCCGTGGCGGAATCGGCATCACGGGCCGCCAGGGGGGCATAACGTCGTCCCCCGGCTTCACCAGCGCTTTCAGCACGCTGGTTCGCATTCCATGGTTTCCGCCGGGCTCTGCTTCGCGCTCTACAGGCTGTGAAGCGACAGCCTAAACGAATTAGCGATTTCAGAGGTTCATGGTGGGTTCATTACCGAGGAATTCATCCAGCCGCACATTCTTCGATGGCGGTAATCTTCCTGGAGACGTCGTACATATCGGTTTGGGATCCAATAAAGGACCGGTTCAGATCTTCAATCAATTCATTCGCCCGATTCACGAATCTCAGCATCTGGTCGCCAAGCCACGGCCGAACGACTCGCGACGCCTCCATAAAATCGACGAAATCAAAACTGGCCCAACCGTTCACGGACATGGGCGGCATGAGGCCGTGTTGAATGGCAACGTCATACAACTCCGTCCCCGGCAGCGGAATGTATTTATGCAGCGTCCCGAACGGGTATGGTGAAGTATAGCTGGTACGGGCGAGCTCAACGATCAGGTTGAGCGTGGCTTTCACGTCATCGACACCCTCGCCGGGAACGCATGTCAGGAAGTTGTACGTTTTGTAGAAGCCGTAGTTCGTCAGCAATTGATCCGTCCGGCGGACTTGAGCAAGCGTCGTTCCTTTGCCCATAATGTCCAGCATGCGTTGGGAGCCGCTTTCTATACCGACTGCTATACCCACGAAACCAGCGTCTTTCAGGAGCTTCCAGGTGCTATCCTTGAGGCGGCTCAATAAGTCGGCCCGGCCTGCTGCCCGAAAGGCGACGTCAAACCGGGCAGCGACAAGGGCTTCGCAGATTTCGACCACCCTCTTCTCGTGGACAAAGAAGTTTTCATCGCCGAAGGTAATGCCGTCGGCTCGGTACTGTTCGACGAGGGCTGAAATGTCGCCGAGGACGTGCGCGATTGGGTGATAGCGCATCCTCCGATTCGACCACGTGCGGCTGGTGTTACTACAAAACCTGCAGTGGAACGGGCAGCCGCGCGAAGAGAAGATTGAAAAGCAGCGCTGCGGCCCAATGCGCAACTTCCTGGCGTAACGGTCCATATCCAGCAAGTGGTATGGCAAATGAAAAGAGTCATTGAGGGGGGTATACCCGCTGGCTGGATTCAGAAAATGACGACCGTTCATTTTGTACCCGATCCCGTTAATGTCCGGTAACCCGTCGTCTCCCCTTCGAATGGAAGAAAGCAACCGCGGCAGGGATTCTTCCCCTTCGCCCCACACGACGTAATCCACCAGCTCGCTTTCGAGAGTTTGCTGGGGAACGGCGGTGACGTGGCTTCCTCCCCATATGATGGGAATGCCCGGATAGTCCTGGCGAATGCTGCCGGCGACCGAGAGCGCATTCCGTAGCTGAACGCCAGAGAGGGTCGATATGCCGATGGCTATCGTTCGCCGGCCCACGAGATGACGGAGGCGAGATCGCGCACGCTCGATTGAATCGTCGAGAATCGCAACGGAAAAGCCCTGCTTGAGCAGTGCGTCCGCAAGATACAGGCCGCCCAAAGGGATTGCGGGAGCAGCAGTGCACATGTCGATGTTTGCTGGCGGATGTACCAGTATAAACTCGACAGGTTCACTCATGATCTATTCCCTCCATCTGCTGAAACACCGGCGGGATCGCTTCGCGGCGTTCTCCTCTCCAGGATTGAGCCCAGGGTCTGCATCGCGTGGCGGGTTGGCCGAGGCACCGTCATCCGGAGGTGGTATCGCAGGTTTCTCCGACTTAGTGCGGTCCCGGTCCAGGATCTCTCATGGACTCATCTATTGCGCGGCGGGGCCGTTCTCAGTTCCGCCGGCTTCGCACCGGCCGGCACCCCGATCCAGCGCGGCGGCGGCGTGCAACCTGCTACGCTTGAGGCACCATGTCAGTGCATAACGGGGACAAAGCGCGCTTCGGCAGGCAGCGAAAGCGCAAGATGCGGCGCAGAGAGCGCATCCGGGCGTTTCGCAAGGAGTCCGCGAAGTCCTGACTCACTGCTGTTGCTGCTGTTGCTGCTGTTGCTGCTGTTGCTGCTGCTGCTGAGGCGGTTCCTCGAGGCGCGGCCGGGGCGGCGCCGCGGCGGTTCTCTCCAGATGCTCAGTACCCTCGTCATCCAGCGCCGGGCGAACGCGCACGTCCACGGATAGCTGCTGCCCGGCATGGCCTTTGTAGGTGCCGCGCACCGGAGGCACGTCGCCGTAATCGCGGCCGTAGGCCACGCGCACGTGCTGCAACCCCACGGTCTGGCCCATGGTGGGATCCATGCCCACCCAGCCCTTTCCCGGAAGATACACCTCGGTCCAGGCGTGCGAGGCCTGTCCGCCGATGACTTCCTCGAAGTTGCTGCCCGCCTCGGCGGCCCGCTGCGGCACCAGATAGCCGGAAACGTAGCGCGCGGGAATGCCGCGCATGCGCACCACGGCGAGAAGAATGTGCGCGAAATCCTGACAAACTCCCGCGCCGCTGGCCAGGGAATCGAGGATAGACGAGTGGACGTGCGTGGCGCCTTTCTCGTAGCGAAACGTCGCATGCACCAGTTCGGTGGCCGCGCGCACGAAGCCGGCCAGCGTCCCGCCGCTCTGTCGCTCGGCGCCCCGCACCAGGTCGCGCAGGAGCTCGACGTGCGGCGCGTACTGGCTGGACGCCAGCAGGTCGTAATACTCGTCGAGCTCTTCGCTCATCGCGTCGAATTCCGGCAGCGTGAGGCTCTGCTCCGGCAGCGCGTTGGGTTGATGGACCAGCACCACCGAATCCGCCTCAATGTGCAGGTGGGTGTGCTGGCCGGACACGTTGAAGCGATGAACCCAGTTGCCAAAGTAGTCCACGTGGTAGGACGTGGAGGCCGTGGGCTCGGTGGTGAGGCGAAACGAAAGGCAGCTCTGGGTTTCGTCCTGCCGCGGGCGCAGATGCAGTTCGTTGTAGCTTTCCGAGACGACGCCGTCGTATTGAAACTCGGTGACGTGGACCAGCCGGTAGCGATTCATTCAGGCCACCACCGCGTAGTAGAAGTAGCTGCGGGCAATCTGCTCCCCGATCACCCGGCAGGTTTTTTCCAGATCGGTCAGGAAGGAGTGCAGGCCGCGCGCAAACACGTCCTCGATGCGATCGTAGAGCAGGCTCTCCTGCATCTTGCCGGTGAGGCGCTCGGCTTCAGTGGCATAGCTGTCCGGACCGGAGCCGCTGATGGCCTGCAGCGCCGTGTGCAGCGAGGAGATGTTAAAGCGAACGGAGCGCGGGTGACGCGGGTGCAGCAGCAGCAGCTCGGCCACCTTTTCCGGTTCGATGCGCCCGTGGTATTCGCGCCGGTAAATCTCGTAGGCCGCCACCGACCGCAGCACCGCCATCCACTGGTGATTGTTCACGTCCGCTTCCGACGACGCGCTGGTGAGAAGCTGATGGTATTCCGCGTCCACGATGTGCGCCGTGGTCTCGGCGCGCTCCAGCGACCGTCCCGCCTTCAGAAACTGCCATCCCTCGTCGTGGGGCAACGTGTCGTCGCAGACTCCGTGAAAGCGAAAGCTGGCGAACTTGATCTCGTTGCAGAAGCGATGCGGCCCGGCGGCGATCTCCGTCTCCGGCCGGAATCCCCGCAGCCGATGGTACAGGCTGTTGATGTCCTCCCACATCTCCCGGGACATGCGATCGCGAATGGTGCGCGCGTTTTCCCGCACGCGGTTGACGCAGGTCACCACCGAGTTGGGATTGTCCTCGCGGAATCCGAGAAACTCGAAAACATTGTGCGGATTGGCTTCGCGATAGAGCTTGAAGAAGCGGTCGGTCTCGCCGCTGATGGCGATGATGGCCTCCCAGCGCAACTGGTAGGACTGCGGAGAATGCTCCAGCAACATGTGATAGTGCACGTCGAGAAGGCGCGCGGTGTCCTCGGCGCGCTCCATGTAGCGGGCCATCCAGAACAGCGATTCGGCGATCCGCGACAGCATCATTTTTCTCCGCTCTCTCCGCGCAGCACCCATGTGTCCTTGCTGCCGCCGCCCTGGGAGGAGTTCACCACCAGCGAGCCGGGCTTCAGGGCCACTCGGGTGAGGCCGCCCGGCACGATGATCACCTTCTCGCCGTCGAACAGGCAGTACGGGCGCAGGTCCACGTGCCGCCCGGCCATCTTCGATGCGTGCGCGTCGTAGGCGGGGCAGCGCGACAACGAAATCACCGGCTGGGCGATGTAGTTGCGCGGGTCGGCCAGCAACCGTTTGCGGAAATCCTCGATCATGGCGGCGGTGGCATAAGGCCCCAGCAGCATGCCATAGCCGCCCGATTCGCCCACCGCCTTGACCACCAGATCGCCCAGATGCTCGAGCACGTAAGCGAGGTCGGGAGGCCGCGAGCAGATGCGCGTTTCCACGTTTTCGAGGATGGGGTCCTCGCCCAGATAGTAGCGAATGAAATCGGGGACGTACGCGTAGATGGCCTTGTCGTCGGCGACGCCGTTGCCGATGGCGTTGGCCAGGGCCACGTTGCCCGCCCGGTACGCACCCATCAGGCCGGGAACGCCCAGCAGCGATTCCGAGCGGAAGGCGAGGGGGTCCAGAAACTCGTCGTCGAGCCGCCGGTAAATCACGTCCACGCGGGTCAGCCCGCGGATGGTTTTCATGTAGACGATGTCGCCGTCCACGATGAGGTCGCGCCCTTCCACCAGCTCGACGCCCATCTGCCGCGCCAGGAAGCTGTGCTCGAAATAGGCGCTATTGTAAATGCCCGGGGTGAGCACCACCACCACCGGGTCCCGGGGGCGCGGTGAGAGAGATCGCAGGATCTGCGCCAGCTCCATCGGGTAATGGTCCACGGGCAGCACTTCGTGTGCCTGGAAAACCCGCGGGAACATGCGCGTCATCACCAGACGGTTCTCCAGCACGTAGGAAATGCCGCTGGGCGTGCGCACGTTGTCTTCCAGCACCAGGAAGTCGCCGGTGCGGGAATCGCGAATGAGGTCGATGCCCGCCACGTGCGTGTAGATGCCGCGCGGGACCTCCACGCCGATCATCTCGCGGCGGAAGTGGCGGCAGGAGTAGATGAGCGACCGCGGAACCCTGCGGTCCTTCAGAATGCGCTGCGCGCCGTAGACGTCCTGCAGGAAGAGGTTCAGCGCGGTGACGCGCTGCGAGAGGCCGCGCTCGATGCGGTCCCATTCGTGCCAGGGCAGAATGCGGGGGACCAGGTCGAAGGGGAACAGGCGCTCGGTGCCCTGGCCGTCGTTGTAGACGGTGAAGGTGATGCCCTGCAGCAGGAAGGCGGAGTCGGCCAGGCGGCGGCGTTCCTCGAACTCGGCGGGGAGCATGCTGGCGAGTTCGTCGTGCAGGCGCGCGTAGTGGGGCCGGAGCTCGCCCTCGGCGGCGAACATCTCGTCGAAGAAGGCTCCGGTTTGGTATCCGCGAAAGAGGTCATCCCTCACGGCCTGTGGCGTTTGCATCTGCGTCTGTTCGGGTGACACTACGGCTGTATCCTTCAATCTAAGGGAAGCCCCAGCCCCCTGCCAATCGGTTTTTTCGATTGGGCGGATAAGGGGGTGGGCCGCGGGGGGCGGGCCGGATTGGGTTCGTTTGGTTGTGGGGGCGCGAGGCGGCCCCGGAGGCGGCCGGGGCTCCCGGGCGACGGCGAATTGGCTTCGTTTTGTAATACGGAGCACTTGCGGGGCGACCGGGGTCCGGGCACCGCCAGATTGGGTTCGTTTTGTCGCTGCTGGACGCTTACGGAAGCAACCGGAGCCTGGGGCCACGCGAAATTGGGTTCGTTTCGTCGCACGGGGAGGCGGAAAGACAGTTTTGGCCACAGATGAACACGGATGAACACGGATAGGACATTTGCTTTCAATCGGTGTTTATCGGCGTTCATCGGTGGCCAATCCTCCTTCCAAAATGCTGCCGGGCGACGCGAAATTGGGTTCGTTTCGTCGCTGCGGGACGCGCGGTGGTGTGGTGGTGGCCGTGGCGGGTGGCGAGGTTGCCTGGCATGGCGCATTGACGGTAGCACGGGGCCGGCCGGAGAGCCGGTTGGGCGTGGCAGCGATTGACTGAAGTTGCTGTGACAGGTGCGCCGGTGGTGGCTGGGCGGGCGCGCTTATCGGGGCCGGGTCCGGGGGGACAATCCGGATCGCGGCTTCCGGGCCGCGCTGGCGAACGTCGGTGGAGCGGGCGCGTTACTACCGGGTGAAATCGCGGTTTCGTCGAACGCCGTTTGGGGACCTTTCGGGCCGTAGTACTTCTGCGGGACCCGGCCAAGCGGATTCGTTGAATCGGAGCAGCCAGAGCCGTGAAACAGGCCCGAACTTTTGCGAGAGAGTTTCGCAACACGGCCACGCGTGGTTCCAGGTCTGCGACCAGCCCTTTTCCCCTTCATTTTCGCGACTGACTTTCGCAACTCTGAAATGCGCAGTTTCGGGGCCCTCCGCAGGCGTTGCAAAACTTACCCTTTGTGAGACGGCAACGGCGAGTCAATGAGCGGTGACGATCTTCGACACCTTACCGTCCGTAAACACGACAACTACGCCCATAGACTTGTACCTGTAAGTGGTAGACCCCTCGGAATCGAATCTCAAATCTGGCGCACCAAGCGTTGATTCCACCGCCGCCACGCTCATCCCTTCTCTGATTTGCGGAACCTGAATGCCGCTTGCGGTGTTGCCAGGTAAGGCGGTTGTCGGTCGAAGCCATTGTTTGATAGCCGAATCAACTCCATTCGGGTTCGTGGGATCGTCTAGTTTGAAGCGCAGTTCCGCTGCCCCGGATTCATAGCTTGCGTGCTCGAACGCTCCAACGCCCCGGCGTATTGCGTGCGGCGCGCTGACAACACGTAAACGAAACTCGTGGCCGTGAATCTTCGACCCGGCAACAACAACAACCTCGCCAACGGTCAATGGCTCGGCAACGACCCCGTTGCACTTGCCAAAGAATCCCCCAGATTCAAAAGGATCGGAACGGGAGTATTTTGCCACTCCGTTTTCGATGCGAATGGGGAGCGTCGGCGAATTGACAGCAAACGCATTTGAATCGAAGGTGTCACAAACAGCGACGGCGAGACCCGGGCTGACCACGCTGAAGCGTTGATTGATATACGCGCCGGTGGGCGCTGACAGATTCGTCGGGGTCGGTGGGGGAGTTCCGTCTGGGCCGCCCTTACCCGCGCTCGGCCTATCGAACAAGCCGGGCGGAATTGGCGGGTTGATCTCGAAAGATGTTACTTCGTCTACTGCCGACACTGAGCCGCTTTGAGCAATTCTGAACGGCACAGAAAGCCCATCCACGGTCCGCCAGTCAGAATACTCAAAAGTCGTTTCCGAGGCCATCCCGCTGTAGCCCAGACCCGTTCTTGTTGCCCGCAGTACGCGGCCCGTCGAGGGGTCAACGTTCCAAGTGGCCTTGTCCCCGCTTACTACAATTTCGAGCACCGCTGTTTCAAGATCCCCTGTTCTTTCTGTCCCCTTCACGGAGAACCTGTATCCGGGGTCCTTGGCATGTTTGGCGACTGATACCAAACCCAGTTTGATCGTCCTCGCGGCCTCTCCTCGCGTGTTAGCCGGTAGCTCTCGAACAGCACCGGCTGTAATCATAAAGCTGTCTGCCGGGGTCAAGACTGTGGTGGCCGCGAATTGGGGTGCTCTTGTGGCCATCCAGATGCGATCAGGATAGGCAGTAATTTGATCGACGCTGATGGTGGCGTCACCATATTGGGTCGTGGCGTGTCGCGTCGAAACGGACCTTGTGGAATTGACTTGTGCCACGGCTGCTTCGCCCCCCATCGTCTCCACGATCTTTTGAACAAGAAACCCCGCGTCGGTCGGGTTGTCCGCTCGGGGTTGACCTGACGCCAATCCGGAAACCATCGCTGCCGTAGCCGCCAGCGCAACGGCTGATGTGATTCTCATGCCCACAGGATACCGCTGCATCACACTCGTAGCTGACCGCCTCGATTCGCGCGGCGCCAGCGTTCCGAAACTTACCGTTTGCGGGACACGATGCTTGGCTATTGCTAGAGAATTAGCTCCTTCCCTAGCGTCCCGCAGTGCCGGAACTCCGAATCCAGCCGGTGCTCAATCTCCTCCCGGAAAATCTCCTTGTGCTCGTCCTTCAAGTTTTTCAGCATCTTCCCCCACATCCCCTGAAATTCCGCTAAGTAGGACTTGTCGTCGGCCCCTGTCGAGACCTTCCTGTTCGTCACCCGGCCACCGCCAACATGCAGCATGTGCGTGTTCATGAATTCCTGAACGTCGTGGGTCCAATACTGAAAGGTAAAGGCCACGCCGGGCTTGACGAACTGCTGCGCCCGCAGATAGTTCTTGGATTTCTGATGGTGAAAGAACTCGTACATCTTCCTGCAGTTCATGTAAAAGGCATGCCAGACGTGAGAATTGACCGGCGCAATCTTCAACAACGCATCGTTTGATTTCTGGTCCGTGATGAGCAAGCCCGAGGAAACCAGGTTTGCGTAGTCGTGGACAACGTGATGTTCCGGCCGCTTGCGGCGCTCTTCTGGTGTCAAGGCAACTCGTGCAGCTTCGTTGTCCTGTATCATGCGCCGATTGTAACCCCTCGCGAAACACGGCGGGGCAGGGAACCATGAACGGCGGCAACGTGGCGCAATGGACCCTTTATGAGACAAACAACTGACAGGCGTCGGAAAGCTCGGCCCGTAGGGGCGTGTCGAGCTTTACTGAAGTTTCCCGTTTATCCCGATCCGGGACGAGAGCAACTGCCCGCGGATTCCCCTGACCTCGATGTTTTCAAGGCCGAAGGACCGATTCTCCGAGCTCCACACGAAGGTCCCGAGCATGTGGCAAAGGTCTTGCGCATCGCTCTCAGGCGCCTCCCCCGGCAGATCAAAATAAGGGTGAAGCGGCTCAGCGCCGGTGAGGTTTGTTGAAACAGTTACGGTCTGGCCCCTGACGTTGAAGCCTCTTACAACAGCGCGAAGGTGCTGCGCCCAGCGTGTATCCTCGGCCTCGTCCTCGGCTTCCTGCCTTGTTTGAACATGCCTCGGTATCGCATGGACGCGGCCATATAAACTGATGGTGTGCGCTGGCGTGACAGTGCCGACCTTAACCGGTGGCGACCGGTAAGTCAGCGCTTTCCACCACTTGTCAAGAGCCTCCACAGCGGCGGCATCGTTTGCCGCATTATCAGTGGCATTTGCTGCATCGTGAGTGGTGGCTACTGAACATGCTGACAGAATGCCGAATATGAAAACTCCGACCATGGTCAAGAGGTAGCCCGCTCCGCGAACCGTGCTCATCGCTACATCCCCAACGTACTTTTCACCAGTGAGTTCAACACTTGTTGGAAGATAGCCAAGCTGACGGAGCCGCCCACGGTTTTCACCTTCTCCTTCGCATGCGACCAAACGGTGTCGTTCCGAGCGGAGTCGATAAAATCGTGGCCTAGAGAGGTCAGATTCAATGGAATGGCGTAGGGTCCGGTCGAACCATGAGAGGTAACGTCAGACACAGCCATTAGCTTTGCGTCCCCAAGAAGCCAGATGTGGTATCCGATTTGAGCCTGCGTATAACCGCCGTCGATGTGAAGTTCGCGAGGAGCGAATCCTTCAGGGTGAGCCTCAACCTTAAACAAGATTTGGCGAATCAAGTCCATGTCTCGCTGCATGCCCACAGAGTATCACCGCGAATGCAGGGTAGCGCCTTCTGTTCTTGGACGGTGCTGCGGGGCGGCGAGGCGGCCTCGCGCGGTGTCGCAAAACTTACCCTTTGTGCGACGCGGGAGGGTTATCGCCTCAACGAAAGCTCGAAGTGGACGCCTTCGGTTTTTTGCAGGACTGTGAGGATGCTGGAAAGGTTGGCTGCGGACGGGCTGCCCTTTGGCCCCAGCATACGCATGAGGCTTT
>JBEKPY010000066.1:0-35823 GCA_049520275.1 Bryobacteraceae bacterium | reverse complement strand
GCCGCGTTTCCACGCGGCGCCAAGCCGGCTTGAAAGCCGGCTGCGGGCAGGATTGCCCGCCCCACAAACTCAGAGAATCAACCACTTGCCAGACAGGCTCAAAAGTTAAGTGCCATTGGGCCCTCGGCCTGCGCGGGGCTCTCAGCCCCGCCTGAATGCTTCCAACAGCCCCGCCGAGGCGGAGCTGGGAGCTCCGCGCGGACTGAGAGTCCGCCCCACATCATGACAGCGATCCCCAGGTATCCTGTCACCGTATTCTGCGAGGCTCAGTAGGTCAAAACGCGCATCGCCTCTGCGCTCCAGCAGGCGCCGCACAGCTCTCATGCTTGTCCGAAACAACGGCCCGTGATTGATCCTGCCGTTACTCCAGTTCCGCCGTCAGTTGGGCCCCGCCCATGTCCGCCAGCACCGCGGCCACCTTCACCGCCTTGCGCGGGTCCTTGGCGATCCACACGGTTTGCTTGTCCGGGCCGCCATCGGCCGAGGAAATCTCCACCTTGAACGTATCGAAGGTGCCCGCCGGAACGGTGACGCTTTCCGATCCCATCACCTTCAGAGCCATCAGTTTGACCTTCTGCTTCTGCAGGTCGAAATTGCGGAACGTGGTGGTATAGCCGTCGGCGAGGGGAAGCAGGGCGATACACTGCGCGCCGCCGGTTTCAGCGAACAGGGGACCGCCAAGGTCGGCCGAAATCGGCGTCGCCTTTCCGTTCATGTTCATGGAGCCGGAAGCCTTGTTGCCCTCCACCGCAAGATCTATGGTGACCGGCCCCTGCTTCACGCTGCGTTTGCGGAGCACCAGAGTGCCCTTGTCGAGGGTGGCGGTGTCGGTCATCTGCCCCATGGGCGTGTCCACCGCGTCCGTGACCGTCCAGGCGCCGTTCTCTTCTTGAATTGTGGTGGTTTCGCTCAGCGCGATCTTCTGGGCCCCCATCTCGATGCTGGCCTTGTATTTCCAGGCGCCCGGCTGCATGGCCCCGGTCACCTGCGGCACACCCACCGAGCCCGCCGCGACAACCTTCGAGACGGTCACGGTTTTCGGGTCCACCATGATTTCCTTGAGCCGGGCCACCACTTCCGGCGTTCCGTCCTTCTGGTAGCGGCCATCCAGATACTGCGCGAAGAACTTCTCCGTCTCCATGAACATGGCCATGTTGTTCACCGGCCGCGCGAAGCCGTGACCCTCGTCGGGAGCGAGCATGTATTCCACCGGGAACCCGCGGTCGCGCAGCGCGATGACGATCTGCTCGGCTTCGCGGCGATTCACGCGAGGATCGTTGGCGCCCTGCACCACCAGCAGCGGCGTCTTAATGCTGGACGCGCTGGTAAGCGGGGAGCGCTCCTGCAGCCATGCCTTGCCCTGCGGCGTGCCCGGATCGGCCATGCGCGCGTACATGATCTTGCGGCCGGCTTCCCAATAGGGCGGGATGGCCTCCAGCAGCGTGATCAGGTTCGAGGGGCCGACGATGTCCACCGCCGCGGAATACAGGTCGGGCGTGAAGGCGACGCCGGCCAGCGTGGCGTAGCCGCCGTACGAGCCGCCGATAATGCCCAGGCGTTTCGGATCGGCAATGCCCTCCCCCACCAGGTATTTCATGCCCCAGGTGATGTCGTCCTGCATCTTACGGCCCCACTCGCCGTTGCCCGCGTTCAGGAACTTCTTGCCGTATCCGGTGGAGCCGCGGAAATTGGGCATGAGGACGGCGTAGCCGCGATTGGCCAGGAACTGCGCGATCCCGTTGTAGCCCCAGGAATCCCGCCCCCATGGGCCTCCGTGGGGGAAAGCAATGGTGGCCAGGTTCTTCGCCGGCAGACCCTTCGGCAGGGTCAGGTAGGCGGGGATTTCCAGGCCATCGGAAGACTTGTAGCGGATGGCTTTCATCGGAGACAGCGCTTCGCGGGGCAGCTTCTCGCGGATCCTGTACTGCAGGGTGAGTTTGCGAGTCTGGCGGTCGAACAGATATGTTTCGCCCGGCTCGGTGTCGCCGTGGGCGGTCACCAGCCAGACGCGATCGTCTTTGGTGTGCGAACCGAGACCGACCTCCCGGCCCGGCAGCTTCTTCTCCAGCCACGCATAGTCGGCTTCGAGTTTCTTGTCCTTGAAGTAGTGCCGCGTACGGTCGTCCTCGTAGGTGGTCAGAACCAGCTCGTCGGTGGCTTCGGAGAAGAGCTCTTCGCCGACGTCCACCTTGTTCAGGGGATCGGACTCCACCTTTTCCGCCTTCTCGGTTTGCGGATCGAACAGGATCAGCGAGGTCAGGTCGGCGTCGTCGCCCTTGTTGGTCTCCATGTACACGCGCATGCCGTCCTTGTGGAACCGCACCGGGCCACAACTCTCGAAGACCGTGCAGGAGTAAACCTTGGTGAAGCCGTTGTCATCCACGCGCAGGAGTTCCTGATCTCCGTTGTCGGCCACGCGGGAAGCCAGCCGGAGGTGCCCCTGCAGATCGAAGTTCCAGCCGGAAATGCGCTCGGTGTTCTTACGAATGAGGGTGCGTTCGCCGCTGGAGATCCGCAGCTTGTAGAGGTCGTGCCAGGACTTGTCGCGATCGTTGAGGCCGATGTAGACCACGTCGGGATCGTTCTTCGGCGCGGCGAAGAGCTCCACTCGTACGCCCTTCAGGCCGGTGAGGTCGCGCGAGGGCGGGGCATCGGCGCCGGCCGCGGGCGCGGCGGCGGGATCCACGGCGTAGGCGTTGTAGTTCTCGTCGCCGTCGTTGTCCTTGACGTAGACGACGTACTTGCCGTCGCGGGTCCACAGGAAGGCGGGGATGGGCCGCTTGGTTTCGGTGGTGAGGAGGCGGGCCGCGCTGAACGGCTCGTCGATCTTCTTCACCCAGACGTTGCGCGTGGATTTCCAGGGTTTGATGAACGCAAGGTAACGGCCATCGGGCGAAAGCTCGGCGCCGATGATTTCGGGATCGCCGAACAGCAGTTGGCGGTCGATAAGAGGCGGCAGCCCCTGGGAAGCCGTCTGTCCGGGCAGGGACGAGAGCATGGCTACGGCGACGAGCGAGGTCTTGAGGAGAAATGACATGGTTGCCTTTCTGGTGATCCTACGATCCCCGGTTAAACAAAGTTCGCCGATCCCGGCGCGCCGGGACGAGCGATTCCCATGGTACAACGGCGGGTTGAGGAGGTCGGAGCGGGGCTCTACGAGGAACGGTTCATCCCGCCAGACCCCGTTGTCACTTCCATTCGACCGTGCATGCGAGGTATTCACTCAGAACAATCTGAATCAGCACCCCGCCCGGCTGATCAACAGAATACCTGTAGCGGCCCTGCTGTACCACAATCCATTTGCCAACCTGGCTGGCATTCGGGAACGCGTCGCATGCCCGCCGAAAGGCCCGGCTCCCGATCTCGGGCCAACCTTGTAGCACGTCTCCTTGCACATTCTCGAAGTCCATCCTCTGAGTCCTCGACATGGTGAGCAGTGGCACGAACACGACTTCGTCCGGATCGTCAAGCTGTGGGAGGCTTAACTCGTAGGCGGCGTGCCCCCTCGCCAGTTTCAAGACGACATTTCGGACGCGCTCCATCTCGGGTTGCCAGATCAATCCGCCCGCACCGTCCTCTTTTCGGCATCCGTTAAGCCGGCTTGCCAGGCTGGGCTTTTGAACCAGTATCTGCTTGACCTTCTCGCGTTGCATGCTGTCTGGATTCGCGGTATCCGAGATGACACACTCAAGCAGGCATGCAAGATACTCCTCGTCCAAAGAGAATCCATGATTGCAGGCAGAGCAGGCATCAACACTTGGGAGATTGTCTGGGAACGGGGCATCCAGGAGAACCTTGGAAGGAACGTGATCGACCGTGTCCGGAGGTGCGCCGCAATACGCGCACGCGCCCGAGAGCCGCACATCCACAAATAGGTGCCGGGGGTCCATCAGTCCGCCTCGTTCTCGCTGCGTTGAGCTTACCAGACCGTCGGGTGTACTCGCACGCGAAGTGCTCACACTGATCGACTGATCGCGAGATCAGTAGCCGAGCAGCGGCGCCAGGCGGGCCAGAACCTCGTCGAGAACCGCTGAGGGAACGCAGCCGATTCGCGCGGCCTGGCGTGCTTTCCAGGCGAGGCTCTTCACGTGATCGGTCAGAATCGCTCCGCTGACGCCGCAGCCGGCGGGCACCTGCACTTCAAAAGGGTAACCTTTGATCTGGCTGGTTACGGGAGACACCAGAGCGAGGCCGGACTTCTGGTTGTAAGGCTTCGGACTGAGAACCAAAGCGGGCCGGCGCCCGGCTTGCCCCGCCTGCGGGTCGACGGTGAGCCAGATCAGGTCGCCCGCATCCGGTACGAAGACAGCCATCTATCAGGATTCCTTGCCTTGCGGCGCTCCCCAGTCAGTCTCGCGATGGCGATTCTTCGCGCTGATTCCCACCACCAGCTCATCCAGGGAGTACTTTCGATGCCGGGATCGCAGAACGATGCTTCCATCGCCTGCGAGATCGAGCGACAAGCGGTCACCTTCCGCCAGCCGCGCCTCTTTGACAATCGCCTGCGGAATCCTCACCGCCAGGCTGTTGCCCCATTTCGCCACCTGTGTATCGTTGGGCATTGGATCTACATTAAATATACAACACGAGGGTGTAGCATCGAATGCGCCCATACTCCTGCGGCAATTCGTCAAGATGCTGGCGAGGCACGGGAACCTGCACCCCTGGCTGGGTGAGCAGGCTTCAACGCTGCAAAGAGAAGGTGCATCCGAAAAAGCAAAGGCCCCCATTTCTGAGGGCCTTTTGCGCATTCCCGATTTCCGGGTCAAAAAAACACATTCCCGATTGAACGGGCTACATCTACAGTCTACTTATCCCGGAAGCCGATTGTCAACGGATTTACACACTCCGGTGCCGCTCGATGATATCCGCCCGCGCCCAGGTGTCCATTCCAAGGGCGTGGAGGACCGCTCTGCGCACCGCATGAAGGTCGTCTTTTCGAATCTGCACCCTGCAGTATCGCCCGTTCACCTTCAGGCGGTCGAGACGATAAGACGCTACACAGGTGAGCATGTCTGCCTTGGCCCAAACCGGCTCGACCGGGTCCAGGAAGAAGTAGCTGTTGGGCTTGAACTCGCAATGGTGCGGTTCGGGAGGAGCCGGTGGCGTCTTGCTCATCGGAATCACCAGATAGGTGCCTGGGAAGCGCCGCCGGGAACGTGGAGAGAGGATGATTACGCGGCGAACCTTGGTGATCTCCGGGGCCACAAAGCCTGTGAAATCGCACATCAGGACGTCGCCGGCATCGGGAATGAATGTGATTGCCATCGGAAGCCCAGGAAGGGAGTGCGCGCGCCGCACAATCGTTCTCCATCCTGGACGGTCTGCTTCAGCCAGCCTCTGTGAGCCGGCGTGCGCCCTACTCACAGCGCAGCGCTTCGTTCGGATCGACGCGCGTGGCCCGGCGGGCGGGCAGATAGTTTGCCGCCAGAGCCACCGCCGCAAGGAACGCCGTTGCCACGCCGAACACCAGCGGATCGGTGGCGCTCACATGCACCAGCAGACTTGCCGCCAGCCGCGTGACCGCCAGCGCCGCCACCACCCCGATCCCCACGCCGAACAGCGTCAGCAACATACCGCGCCACATCACCAGCGCGAGGACGTCCGCGGGCCGCGCGCCCAGCGCCATGCGCAGGCCGATCTCCCGCGTGCGCTGCGCCACCGAGTAGGCCATCACGCTGTAAAGCCCGGTGGCCGCCAGCACCAGCGCCACCACGCCCAGCACGGCCAGCATTACCGCCGCCGTCTTCTGCCCGAACAGCGCGGCGCCAATGGATTCGGTCAGCGGCATGGCATCGAAGACGCCGACGCCGGGGTCGATGGAGTTGACGGCGCTTCGCATCGTGGCCGCCGCCCGCTCCGGGTCGCCGGTGGTGCGAACAAACAGGGCCATCCACGGGCTCGAGTACGCCTGCCGGGAAAGAGTGTAGTAATACGGTGTCGCCGGCTCGTCCGGCCGCACGTACTTGCTGTCTCGGGCGACGCCGGCGATGGTGAACCACCGGTCCACCGAGCGCACCCGGTGGCCGATGGCGGTGCGTCCACCGAAGAAGTGCCGCGCGAAGGTCTGGTTGACGATCATCACCGGCGGCGCATTCTCGTCGTCGTGCCCGGTGAAGTCGCGGCCATCCACCAGCGGAATCCGCATCAGGCCGAGGTAGCCGGGGCCCACGATGTTGCGCATGATCTTCATGCTCTCGCCCGGCGCAGGCAGATACCCTTCCACCTGCACGTCATCCCATGGGTTGCCAGTGAAATACAGGGGAACGACGTCGGCCCAGGAGACGCTGACAATGCCGGGCTGGGGGGCCAGACGCTCGCAGACCCGTTCGCAGAACCGCGCCCGGTCGAACCCGGCGTAACCGGCCGCCGCCAGCTCCAGATGGGCCACCAGCACGTTGTGGGGATCGAAGCCGGGGTTGATCTGGCGGGCCATCTGGAAGCTCCTGGCGAACAGGCCGGTGCCGATGATGGCCAGCAGCGCCAGTGCCACCTCCGCGACCACCAGCACGCCGCGAGTGCGCTCCGAGCGCGCGCCTTGCCCTCCGCCGCGTCCACCCTCTTTCAGCGCTTCGTTCAGGCCGGCGCTGGCGCTGTGGAGTGCCGGCGCGATGCCCGAGATCACACACGCCGCCACGCAGAGCAGGGTGGTGAAGGCCAGAATCTCGCCGTTCAGGGGGATGTCCAGCGACATCGGGATCTTGGCGCCGCGCGGCATCAGATACCCCAGAGACTGGCTCATCCACATGGCCAGCGGGACGCCCGTCAGCACTCCCAGCAGCGCCAGTATCAGGCTTTCGCTAAGGAGTTGCCGCACCAGACGCACCCGGCCAGCGCCCATGGCCATGCGCACGCTGAACTCCCTCCGCCGCGCGATGGCGCGCGCCAGCAGCAGGCTGGACACGTTGGCGCAGACAATCAGGAAAACCAGGCCGCACACCACCATCAGAATCGTCAGCGGGCCTGCCATCAGGGCCTGACCGCCGAAGTGGCCCTTGCGGATGGGCAGCAGCGTGGCCCCGATTCCCGCGTTGGCGTGCGGGTCCAGCCGCGCGATCTGGCGGGCCAGCGACGAGCATTCCGCGCGTGCCTGCTCGAGGTGCACGCCGGGCTTCAGCCGCGCGACGCCCATGAAGTAGCGCACCCCGCGGTCGTCCAGCACCTGCTCCGAAAAGATGTTGAACCGCATGGTGAGCGGCGCCCATATCGACAGCGTCAAAGCGGGCAGGCTGCCGTGGAATTCCGACGGCGCGATGCCGATGACGGTCAGCTTCTGGCGGTTCAATATGACGGTAGTGCCGATGACGCGGGGATCGCCATGGAAGCGGCTCTTCCAAAGGCCCTCGCCGATGACCGTCACCGGGCAGGCGTCCCTCTTGTCGCCGCACTCTTCCTGCGAGAACATCCGGCCCAGCACGGGCTTAACGCCCAGCACCGCGAAGTAGTTGGCGGAGACCAGCTCCCCCCAGACGCGGTCGGCGTGATCGCCTTCTCCGATGGTCATGGTCATGGGGGTGGCTGCGGCGAGGGAGATCAGCTTCAGATGATCGCGGTGGTCGCGAAAATCGCGAAAGGACGTGGGCAGGGCGGTGCCGTCCGGGGCCACGCTCTCGAACGTCACCAATTCCCCAGGATTGGCGGCGCCCGGAATGGGCCGCAGCAGCATCATGTCCACCCAACTGAAAACAGTGGTGTTAACGGCGATGCCAATGGCCAGCGTGAGCACGGCGACCGCGGTGAAGCCAGGGCTCCGCAATGCCATGCGGAGGCCGTAGCGGATATCCTGCACCAGAGTGGACACTATGCACTAACCCGAGCAATCAGCGTGCCACCGCGCAGGGTGACGCTGTTCGCGGCTTCACCCCAGCACTGTCCGGGCGCGGGAATCGGCGGGCGAAAGCGGACAGCGCATGCGGCGACGGCCGTGTCCTTATGGCGCTCGGCGAGTTTGCCGGGACCGACGCTGCTATACTGACCCGCGATGATCAGATTCGCTTGTGCTTTGGCGTTGTCGGCAGCCACCCTCGGCGCGCAGGTGGAAATGCGCTACGCGGACCTCTCCGCTCCCGACGGTCTCAAGCTGAAGGCCTCCTACTATTCGCCGGGGAAGCCCGGTCCCGGCGTGTTGCTGCTGCATCAGTGCAACCGCGATCGCACGGTATGGAACGACCTGGCCGCGCAGCTCGCCGCATCGGGCATCCACGTTCTGACATTCGACTACCGCGGCTATGGCGAAAGCCAGGGCGAGCGCTTCGTGGCGCTCCCGCCGCAACAGCGAACGGCCATGGCGGAACACTGGCCGGCGGACATCGACACCGCCTTTCAGTATCTGCTCAGCCAGCCCGGCGTGGACAAGACGCGCATCGGCGTGGGCGGGGCGAGCTGCGGCGTCAATAACGCGGTGCAAACGGCACGCCGCCATCCCGAGGTGAAGACGCTGGTGCTGCTGTCGGGCACCACCGACGAGGGAGGACGCGCTTTTCTGCAGGCATCCGGCGCCTTGCCGGTCTTTATCTCGGCCAGCGCGGACGACGGCGACACGCTTCCTTACATGCGCTGGCTGGTTTCGTTCTCGCACGATGAGCGGAGCAAGCTGGTGGCGTTCCAGGCGGCGGGTCACGGCGCCGACATGTTCAAGGTGGAAAAGGCGCTCCCGGGGATGATCGTGGAGTGGTTCGACAAGACGCTGCAAGGGCCTTCCGCCGGCGTGAACGCCCACATCGGCAAACGGCCGGCCACCGAGGAATTCTGGAACGTTCTCATCGGACCGCGGGGCCCAACCCGCGCCCGGCTGATGCTGGAAGAAGCGCGAAAGAAGGACCCGAACGCGTCACTGTTCCCGGAATTGGTGGTGAACCTGCTGGGCTACGAGCGCCTGCAGAAAGGCGCCACGAAAGAGGCCATCGAAATCCTCAGGCTGAACGAAATCGCCTACCCGCACTCGGCCAACGTGTACGACAGCCTTGGCGACGCCTACCTGGCCGATCACCAGACCGCACTGTCGCTCCAATACTCCGAAAAATGTCTCAAGGTGTTGGCTGAGAATCCTCCGGCGGACGCGGCGCGCGCCAAGGCCATCCGCGCGAACGCGGAGGACAGGATCAGGAAGCTGAAACATCAGTGAGGGCCCGGCGGCCAACTCAGGCCTGACATTCGGCTGGCGATATCGCCAGTGGCTCACCCGTTTCGAGCAGGCTCTTGAGGCTGCTCACAATGGCCGGCCACCCTTTGCGGAGACCCTCGTTGATCTGGTCGTTCGTTCCGAGCTGGTCGTGCGTCACGGTGAGCCGGACGAGTCTGCCCCTCGGCGCCAATTCGAACGTCACGCGCGAGAAACCCTCCCGGCGGAACTCGGGGCTGTATTCGAGACGCCACGTGTAGGACAACCGTCGCGGCGGACTCGATTCCAGGATCTCACCGGTGATATCGAGTCCATGGCCCTGGTCGTACCAGAAGCGAATGGGCGAGCCCGTCCGCCAATCGGATTCCACGCGGCGGCCGAACCAGTATTGCTTCGTGAAAGCGGTTTCTGTCAGCGCGTTCCACAAGGTTTCCGGAGTAGTGGCAATATAGCTGACGTATACGATCTCGGGCTCGTTCATCTCTTTTCTCCGTCCCTCCGAAGAAATCATATGCAACTGCTCGGTTGCATGTCAACGGATGCATTCACCCGGGAATCGAACCGCTCATGGCTGACACCGAGGCCATTTTCCGAACTGTCGTTCGCCACACGGCAGCACCGCAGCGGGACGATTTCCCTGAGGCCTGGGTGCGGTCCGGATCATTCACGCCAGCGCTTCGGCGCAAACTGTCCGCAAGTCCCGTTCGCGGAGGCCAGGAACATGCCATTGTAAGCTGCCGCACATTGGCGATTCCTTCTCCTCCAACGCCGTCTCGGGACCACCAGCAGGCACAAGTCCGACATGGCGACAAACCGTCAACTGGGCTCCAGGACACTGGCGCACTTATCGGGAATCGGACAGGCACGTCTGATCCGGGCGTAATCGGGTTCCACTGATTCCACTGATGAGAACATTGACAAGCGATGCCAATTGTCTCATACTAACGCAATTCGTAAGCTGATGTCGAAATCGAAATCAGATGACGGGAACGTTACAGCCGACCGCGATTTGTACTCGGGGCTGATCCGTCTCCACGTTCTGCATCACGCCGTGGAAGGTCCGATCTTTGGTCTGGGAATCATTGAGGAGCTCGCGCGCCACGGATACCGTATCAGTCCGGGAAGTCTGTATCCGCTCCTTCAGGGACTGGAGAAGAAAGGCTATCTGCGCTCTCGGGAGCAGCGAAACGGCAAGTCGCTTCGGCGCGTGTATCGGGCCACTCAACTGGGCCGGAGAGCGCTGGCAGCCTCGAAGAGCAGGGTGCGAGAGCTTTTCCATGAACTTGTCGAGGGTGAATAACAAGTGCGGACTAAGCCGACAAGATGTCTTTCAGCGATATTCGTGCTGGCAGCCGCTCTGTCGGCCCAGCAGGCTGGTTCCCCCGCCGGCTTGACGCTCCGCGCGGCCGTTGAAGACGCGCTGAAAAGCTATCCGTCAATCCGTGTTTCCCAGGAGGAGATCAGCGCAGCCGCCGCGGGGATTCAACTCGCGCGGACGGCCTATCTTCCTCGCGTGGATATGCTCGCTCAGGCGAACCGTGCGACCCGGAACAATGTTTTTGGGCTGCTTCTACCGCAGGGCACTATTCCTTCCATGTCCGGGCCTGTGCTCGGCACAAACAACCTGACAACCGTGTGGGGCAGTGCGGTGGGAACGCTGGTCACCTGGGAGCCCTTTGATTTTGGAGCCCGCAAGGCAAGCGTGGCCGCCGCAACGGCGGCGCGAACCCAGCAGGAGGCGACGCTCAGGCGGACGGAGTTCGATGTGACGGTGGCCGCGGCGGACGCGTACATGACCCTGGTCGCGGCACAGGAGACGGTGCGCGCCGCTCAGGCTGGGGTGGATCGAGCCGATCTGCTCTCTCGAACGATCGGTGCCCTGGTGAACGCCGAGCTTCGGCCTGGCGCCGACCAATCGCGAGCCCAGGCGGAACTCGCCGCGGCTCGCACGGAACTGATTCAGGCCCAGCAGGCTGTTGATGTGGCCCGCGCGAATCTCTCACGGTTTGTGGGCGTGGAACCGGCACAAATCATGGTCTACGCGCGGAATTTGCTTCAGTTGCCTCCGGAACAATCCGTGCCTCCGCTGGTTACGGCCACAAATCCCCACTCGGTGGAGCAGAATGCCGTGGTCGAACAGGTGAGAGCACAACTCAGAATCCTCGAAAGGTCCTACTTCCCTCGCTTCTTCCTGCAAGGTTCTGCCTATGCACGCGGGACCGGCGCTGCAACAAACGGGAACACGCAGCGAGGACTCAACGGTCTGGCCCCGTCCACTCAGGATTACGCTCTTGGCTTTAGCGTGACGTTTCCGGTCCTCGATTTCGCGTCTGTTCGGGCAAAGGAGGCCGAACAATCCGCCTCAATTCGCGCGGAGACGGCCCGTTACCAACAGATTGCCACCGATCTGAAGGCGCGATGGAATGGCGCCGTGGCGACTCTTGGAGGAGCCCGGAATGTGGCCGCAAACACGCCCGTGCAGGTGGCCGCCGCTCGCGCTACAACTGAGCAGGCGACGGCTCGTTATCAGTCGGGGCTTGGGAACATCGACGAAGTCGCGGAAGCTCAGCGCCTGTTCACCCAGGCCGAGATCGACGACGCACTCGCCCGTCTCGGTGTCTGGCGAGCGTTACTCGGCGTCGCCGCCGCGGCGGGAGATCTGCAGCCGCTGGTGGCCGAGGCGAGCCAATGACCTCCGGAGGTGAAATGTGCGCTTAGTCCTGGCGGCTCTCAGCCGGCCGGTCACGGTGGTCGTGGCCCTCATTGCCATCGCACTTTTTGCTGCTCTGGCGGTTCAGCGAATGCCCGTGGACATCTTCCCGAAGGTGGGCGAACCGGCTATCTACGTGGCACAGACGTACGGCGGCATGGATCCGGCGCAGATGGAAGGTTACCTTACTTACTACTACGAGTATCACTTCCTCTACATCACCGGGATCAACCGGGTGGAAAGCAAGAGTATTCAGGGCGCGGCTCTGATGAAGCTGGTGTTTCATGAAGGCACCGACATGGCCCAGGCGATGGCGGAGACGGTCGGCTATGTGAACCGCGCGCGGGCATTCATGCCGCCGGGAACGGTGCCGCCCTTCATAACACGATTCGACGCGGGCAGCGTTGCCGTGGGTCAACTCGTTTTCAGCAGCGCAATGCACACGCAGGGTGAACTCCAGGACCTCGCGCTGAATCGAGTGAGGCCATTGTTCGCGACACTACCGGGAGTTTCCGCTCCGCCGCCCTTCGGGGGGAACCAGAGGACGATTATCATCACCCTCGATCCCGACAAGCTCCGGCAGTATGAGATCTCGCCGCAGGAGGCCATCGCGGCCGTGAGCAAGGGCACGCTGGTGATGCCCTCCGGCAATGTTTGGACCGGGAAGATCAACCGCATCGCAAGAACGAATGCGGCCTTGGGGGGAAATCTTGCGCAGTTGCTGAGCACACCCATCCGGCCGGTGTCCGGGACCACTATCTACCTGAGAGACATCGGAACCATCGAGAACGGCACGGACATCATCACGGCTTATGCTCATGTGAATGGTAAAAGAACCGTCTATATCCCAGTGACCAAGCGCGCAGACGCCTCGACCCTCGCCGTCATCAGGGCCGTCAAAGCGGCGATACCGGATTTCAAGAAGGTGGTGCCGGACGATGTGGACGTCAGCCTGCGGTTCGACCAGTCGCCGTTCGTCACCAACTCACTTCGCGAGCTGATCGTCGAAGGGCTGCTCGGCGCGGGCCTGACCGGGCTGATGGTTCTGATCTTCCTGCGCGACTGGCGCAGCGCCGTGATCGTCGTCATGAACATTCCGTTCGCCCTGCTGGCTGCGGTGATCCTGCTGTGGGCCACCGGCCAGACCATCAACATCATGACGCTTGGCGGTTTGGCCCTGGCGGTTGGGGTTCTCGTGGACGAGGCTACGGTGTCCATTGAGAATACTCACACGCACATGGTGCCGGGGGTTTCGCGAGCGCGTGCCGTCGTGGAGGCGGCAGGCAACACCGCGATCGCGCGACTGCTCTCGATGTTTTGCATCCTCGCCGTGTTCGTTCCTTCTTTCTTCATGGTCGGCGTGAGCGGGCAACTGTTCGTGCCATTGTCACTGGCCGTCGCCTTTTCGATGATCGCGTCCTACCTGCTATCCAGCAGTCTCGTACCGGTATTCTCGACGTGGCTCATGCGAGAGGCACATCGCGGCGAGGAGACGGAGGGACTCTTCGGGCGTCTGCGCTCGTTCTATGAGAGCTACCTGAACCTCATGCTGCGCTTTCGCTGGCCTCTGGTGCTCGTCTATCTGATAGCCGCCTTCGCGTTCATCTATCTGGTGGTGCCGCGCATGGGCACGGAATTGTTCCCGGATGCCAATGCTCCGCTATTGCGCATGCGGCTGCGAGCGCCGGCCGGTACGCGTATCGAGGAGACCGAACGCATTGTTCTCCGCGCTCTCGACGTCATTCAACGTGACGCCGGCAGGGACGACGTGGAGATCACCAGCGATTTTCTGGGCGTTGTGCCCTCCAGTTATCCGGTTGACCTGATTCATCTCTTCACAAGCGGACCCCAGGAAGCGATCGTCCAGGTTGCTTTGAAAGCCGATGCTCCCCGAGGCGAAGGACTGCGCGAACGGATCAGGGCGGACCTGCGGCGGGTGTTGCCGGACTGCCACGTCTCTTTCGAAGCAGCCGACATCGTTTCCCAGGTGATGAGCTTCGGGTCGCCAACGCCCATCGAGGTGGCGGTACAGGGGCCGAGTCTTGCGGACGACTACGGATATGCCCAGAAGATTCAATCTCAACTGGCCAGACTGAGCTTTATCCGAGATTTGCAGTTCGCTCAGGAGAACAACTACCCGACGATGGACATCGACATCGACCGCGAGCGAGCGGGCCAGTTCGGGCTGACCATGTCGGATGTAGTGCGTTCGGTTGTGCCGGCCACTTCCTCTTCCCGTTTCACCGAGCCGAACTACTGGCGCGACCCAAATTCCGGCAACGCGTTTCAGATTCAGGTGGAGCTGCCGCAGAATCGAATCCAGAGCGTCGAACAGATGGGAGGCCTCCCCGTGATGCCGGGTGGCCGTTCAGAACCGCAGCTCGACCGCATCGCTTCGCTGAAGCTGGGGACCATCCCCGGCCTGATTGAGCGCTACAACGGTCAGCACATCGTCAGCCTTACGGCGAACCTTCACGGAATCACGCTTGGGGAAGCGGCGCAAAGGCTGAATCAGGCGCTGGCGGGTGCCGGTGTGCCACCTCGCGCCGCCAGGATTGTCATGCGGGGCGAGATTCCGCCGCTGCAGCAGACCATCTTAGGCTTGCGCACTGGTTTGCTGCTGGCCGTCGTAGTGATCCTCCTGCTGCTTTCCGCGAACTTCCAGTCGATACGGCTGGCGCTGGCGATCGTTCTAACCGTTCCCGCGGTGCTTTGTGGAGTGCTGCTCATGTTGCTGGTAACCGGCACCACGCTCAATATTCAGTCCTTCATGGGAGCGATTATGGCCATCGGTATTGCTGTGGCCAACTCGATTCTCTTGGTTACGTTCGCCGAGCGTTGCCGGCACGACAACATGGCGGTTCTCGATGCGGCTCGCGAGGGCTCGGCCAGCCGCCTCCGGGCGATTCTGATGACTGCCACAGCGATGATTTTCGGCATGGTGCCAATGGCGATCGGACTTGGCGAGAGCGGATCGCAGTCGGCGCCACTGGGCCGCGCGGTCATTGGCGGACTTCTCGTATCGACCTTTGCCACTTTGACCATCCTTCCTTCGATCTATGCCATCCTCCAGCGGAAGGCGTCCCTCAATTCACCGTCACTCAATCCGATGGAGCCCACGAGTCGATACTATGACGCGCAATAGGACTTTCCTTTTCTCCGCTTGTGTTATCGCGCTGGTTGCGCAACCCGGCCAGGCTCAGACGGTCGATTTGACGGCAGTGGTGTCGAAGGCAGTGTCCCGAACAGTCGAACTGCCCGGCGAGTTTCTTCCGTTCCTGACGGTTTCCCTGCATGCGAGGGTTCCCGGTTACGTGGATCGTGTCCTTGTGGACCGCGGGAGCATCGTCAGGCAGGGAGACCTGCTGGTTGAATTGAGCGCTCCGGAAATGGCCGCGCAGACCGCCGAAGCCGAGTCGAAGGTTGCGGCGGCTGAGGCTGACCGTCTGCAGGCCGAAGCGCAACTGGCGGCGGCGCAGAGCACCTGCGAGCGAACGAGGAAGGCCGCCGAAACACCGGGCGCGATCGCTGGCAATGAGCTGATCCTTGCGGAGAAGCAGGTGGATGCTGCTACGGCTCTCCTCAACTCTCGCAAGCAGGCCAGCAGCGCCGCGGAAGCCGCGGTGCGATCTCTCAAGGATCTGCAGGCTTATCTGAGAATCTCGGCTCCATTCGCAGGTGTAGTAACCGATCGGCTGGTGCATCCTGGCGCTCTGGTTGGTCCGGGCAACGACCTCGCGCTTCTGGTGATCCAACAGGTGTCGCACCTCCGGCTGGTAGTGCCAGTGCCCGAGGAGGATGTCAGCGGCATCACGAATGGTGCTGACGTTCAATTCCTGGTGCCCGCCTGGCCCGAGCGAGTCTTCGCTGGGGCAATCGCTCGCGTTTCTCACGCGGTTGACCCAAAGACTCGAACCATGGCCGTCGAAATGGACGTGATGAATCGCGATGGGTCGTTGGCGCCAGGCATGTATCCGACAGTGAAATGGCCAGTCCGCCGTCAGCGGCCTTCCCTTCTTGTGCCAAAGACAAGCGTGGTCACTACGACCGAACGCACTTTCGTGATACGTGGTCAAAGTGGGCATGCGGAATGGGTGGATGTCAGGAAAGGTCTAACCGAGGGCGATCTTGTGGAAGTCACCGGGGATTTGAAACCAGGCGACCAGGTGGTCCGCCGGGCCACGGACGAAATCCGTGACGGTGCGCCGATCCAGCCTGCCGCGAAAAAGACACCTTGATCCGCTCGTTCAGCAAGGCGCCAAATAGCCGAAGGTTGTTGGACCATGATGCCGTAGGTCGCATCGGGCAGCGGAATGCTCCTCTGAAGCGGGCTACGCACCCGTCGGGTGCTGAAGCGCCCCGGCTGGCGCGACCCAGGAGTCCCGTGCTCGGAAGTTTCAATGCATTACCCCCGGAAAACGCGCGTCCGACCGGCGAAACGCCCGTCCCCGCGCACCACCCTCCGCCCCGGTAACAACAACCCACTCCCACCCAACCCACACATTCCCCGGCACTTCCGCCCACCGCCACCGCAAAAACCAACCCCGCCCATGCTACCGTCGGGGCGTCATGGCGACCCAATCCCAAATCCAGGCCAATCGCAGAAATGCCCTCAACAGCACCGGCCCCCGCACCCCCGAAGGCAAGGCCCGCTCCAGCGCCAACTCATTCAAACACGGCCTCTCCGCCCGCTTTCGCGTCCTCACCAGCGAGAATCAGGACGATTTCGACGATTTGCTCGCCGAGCTCACCCGCACCTTCGCGCCCACCAACGTCTACGAGCACATTCTGGTCATGGAAATCGCCCAGTCCCACTGGCGCCTCGCCCGCGTCCGCCGCATCGAAGCCGACATGATCGACGACATGGCCGCCTGCCACTCCTCTTCCGATCACGAAGGCACCCTCCGGAGCCTTCTGCTGAACGATAAGGCCGGCCCCTTCCTTGTCCTCCAACGCCACGCCGCAGCCGCCGAGCGAAGCGGCTATCGGGCCGTGAAACAGCTCCAGACCGGCCGCAAACTGGAGGCTCAGGCCGCCCGCGACGCTGCACGACAAAACGAAGCCAATCCCGCCACAAGCCCTTCAGACAGTGGTGGATCCGCATTGCCTGACGACGCCGCCCCAGCCGGCACGCGGCGCGACGGCCAGGCCACCGGCAAAGTGCGCGAATTCCAGCGCGCCAGCGGCACGAAAATCGAGAACCGGGCCGCGCCGGAGTAAGTCGCACCACGGATCAACAAAGGCATTCACCCGGCGGTTGGACGCTTGCGGTCGGCCACGCGGATGATCAGAAAGAACAACAAGCACAGGACCACGGCGAGCAGCACCAGCGCGCCGACGTGCGCCTTCAGGAACGGCAACGTTTGCGGGCCCAGCCGCGTGCCCAGCCAGGCAATGATAAAGTAGCGCGGGATGCGCGCGGCCAGCAGCACCACGGCGAACCAGACCGGGCTGACCTCCAGCGCGCCGGCCGACAGCACGAATACCTTCATGGGCATGGGAATGGGCACCGCGGCTGGGACGAACACCGTCACCAGACCGTAGCGATCGAACCAGGCCTTGAACCGCGCGCCGCGCCCCGTCGAGGTGTAGCGGGCGAGGTACGCCTCCCCGCCCTTGCGGGCGATGTAGAACAGCGCCAGACTGCCCACCAGCGACCCCAGCACGCCCATGCCGGCCGCCGCCCAGGCCGCCCTGTGATTCGCCGCCGCCACCACCACCACCAACGCATCCACGCCGCCCACCAGCGGCGCGCCCGTGGAATCGAGGATCGCCAGCAGGAAGACGCCCAGCGGGCCTAACGCGATGAGAGTGCCGATGAAGTGTTTCAGTCGAGGCTCCGGTCAGCCGATCATATCCAGCAGCTCGCGCTCGCCGATCACCGCAACCCCCAGCGCGCGCGCCTTGTCCAGCTTCGAGCCGGCCTCGTCGCCGGCCACCACGTAATCCGTCTTCTTACTCACCGAACCGGTCACCTTTCCTCCGGCCGCTTCGATGCGCGCCTTGGCGTCGTCGCGGGTCAGGCCGGGCAGGGTCCCGGTCAGCACGAACGTCCTGCCTTCCAGCGGTCCGCCTGCCTTGCGCCGTATTTCCTGCTGGAACCGCAACCCGGCGGCGCGGAGTTGTTCCACCAGGCTGCGATTGCGCTCTTCCGCGAAGAACTCGCGAATGGCGCGCGCCACCTTCGGGCCCACTTCCTGGGCCTCCTGCAGTTTATCTTCATCGGCCGCCGCGATGGCCTCGACGCTTCCGAACGTGTCCGCCAGGATTTGCGCCGTGCGCTCCCCGACGAACGGGATGCCCAGCCCGTTGAGCACGCGCGGGAGCGGTTGCGCCTTCGAGCGCTCGACGTTGTCCAGCAGCTTCTGCGCGGATTTCTGGCCCATGCGCTCGAGCGCCAGAAGTTGATCGAGGGTCAGGCTGTAGATGTCGCCCACGCTGCGCACAAGTTCGCCGTCCACAAGCTGATCCACCAGAGCTTCCCCCATGCCGTCGATATCCATCACCCCGCGCGCAGCGAAATGCAGCACGGACTGTTTCAATTTCGCCGGGCAGTTCGTGTTGATGCAGCGGCTGGCCACTTCGCCCGGCTCGCGCACCACGTCGCCGCCGCACACCGGACAATGCGCGGGCACGCGGAAGGGCTGGCGTCCCGGCGCCTGTTCGAGCACGCGCACCACTTTCGGGATCACGTCGCCGCTGCGCTCAATGAGCACAGTATCGCCGATCTCGACGCCCAGCCGCTCGATCTCGTCCTCGTTGTGCAGCGTGGCGCGGGTCACGGTGACGCCGCTGACGGTGACCGGCCGGAGGTGCGCCACCGGGGTGAGGATGCCGGTGCGGCCCACCTGCACTTCGATGTTCTCGATGACCGTGCGTTCCTGGCGGGCGGGGAACTTGAACGCGATGGCCCATCGCGGCGCTTTGGCCGTCCATCCCAGCGCGCGCTGCTGCGCGACTGAATCCACCTTGATCACCAGGCCGTCGATTTCATACGGCAGGTTGTCGCGTTCGCCGCCCCAGTGCCGGAAGTAGTCCAGCACCTCGGCCAGATCGTGGCACAGACGGCGATGCTGGTTGACTTTGAAGCCCATCGCCGCCAGCGCTTCCAGCGATTGCCAGTGGCTGTCGAAGAACGGCTCGCCGTTCACCAGCAGAAAATAGGTGAAATAGTCGAGCTGGCGCGAGGCGGTCAACTGCGGCTCCAACGCCCGCAGCGCACCGGCGGCGGCATTGCGCGGGTTGGCGAACAGCGGCTGGCCGGCCGCGGTGCGCTCGGCGTTCATCCGTTCGAAGGCACGCCGGTTAATGAGCGCTTCGCCACGCGCTTCGAAGACGGACAGCGAAGTTTCCACGCGTAACGGAAGCGAGCGGATGGTCCGGGCGTTCTCGGTGACGTCTTCGCCGGTCTGGCCGTCGCCGCGGGTGACGGCCTGCTCGAACCGGCCGCGGAGGTAGCGCACCGCCATGGACAGGCCATCCAGCTTAAGCTCGGCCACGTAGCGGTAGGGCGCGCCGCCCAGCAGCTCGCGCACGCGCCGGTCGAAGTCGCGCATTTCGTCTTCGTTCAGCGCGTTGTCCAGGCTCAGCATGGCCGAACTGTGGGCCACTTTGACGAAGCCCTCGCGCGGCTTTCCGCCCACGCGCTGCGTCGGCGAATCGGGAGCGATCAGCTCGGGATGTTCCGCCTCCAGCCGCTGCAACTGGCGCATCAGCGCGTCGTACTCGGCGTCGGTGATCTCCGGCCGGTCGAGAACGTAGTACAGGCGTTCGTGCCGGCGGAGTTCCTCCCGAAGCTGCTCGATTCGCGCGGCTGCCTGACCTGGGCCTGTGTTCATGAACGTCTACTATAGTAAGAGTACCCGAGAGGGACGGGAACATCGCCAGCTATAGCCGACCGTTTCTGATCTATAACCCGTTCGCGGGCCAGCTCATCCGTACTCACGAACGCCTGATTCCACGCGTGAGGGACATACTGCGCCGCAATGGCGTGGAGGTGCGCCCGGTGGCCACCGACGGTCCGGGCAGCGCCACCGACATCGCCCGCCAGTGCGTGCACGAGGGCGCGGACCTGATTCTGGTGGCCGGGGGCGACGGCACCGTCAACGAAGTGGTCAACGGAATGGCGTTATCCGCCGCGCCGCTGGGCGTCCTGCCCTGCGGCACGGCCAACGTGCTGGCCATGGAGCTGGGCCTCGGCACGAGGCCGGACAAAGTGGCCGCCGGCCTGGACGGGCTGGTCCCCGCGCGCGTTTCGCTGGGCGTTCTGCTGAACGAATTGGAGCGCCGGCCCCGCTATTTTCTGCTCATGGCCGGGGCCGGGTTCGACGCCCGCATCGTGTACCAGGTTCATGGGGGAATGAAGAGCGCCGTGGGCAAGCTGGCCTACTGGTTTGCCGGCCTGTCGCAACTGGGGAGCCGCCTGCCGGAATTCCACGTCGACGTCGACGACAAACGCTACCGCTGCAGCTTCGCGCTGGCCAGCCGTGTGCGCAACTATGGCGGCGATCTGGAAATCGCCCGGAGCGTTTCCCTGCTCGATCACCGCTTCGAGCTGGTGCTCTTCGAGGGCGCATCGACGTTGCCCTACGTGCGCTATTTCCTCGGCGTGCTCCTGAATCGCCTCCCGCGGGTGGAAGGGGTCACCGTTCTGCACGCGAAATCGGCGCGCTTCGGCGGTCCCGGCGAAGATCGCATCCACGTGCAGGTGGACGGCGAGCTGGCTGGCTGGCTGCCGGTCAGCGTGTCCATCGCTCCGCGCTCGCTCACGCTGCTGGTGCCGCCGAAGTACCTCCAGTACCAGAAAGTATTCGCCGCCGACCGGGTCTGGGCCCCTTCTCCCACCACCTGAGGGCCCATGGATAACGTCACCCACACGCTCACCGGTCTGGCCATGAGCAGGGCCGGCCTGAATCGGTGCTACAAGCACGCGACGCCGCTGCTGCTGCTGGCGGCCAACGCGCCGGACATCGACATTGTCGCGCTTTCCCGGGGAGGGTTCGCATACTTTCACTATCATCGTGCGATCACCCATTCCCTCGCCGCCGCGCCCGTGCTGGCGCTGGCCATCGCGCTTTTGTTTTGTGCCATCGACCGGTCGTGGAGGAACCTCGCGGTCGCCTTTGGCCTTGCGCTCGCCGGGGTGGCCAGCCATCTGCTTCTCGACTGGACCAACGCATACGGCGTGCGGCTGCTGCTTCCGTTCTCCTCGCAATGGTACAGCCTGGACCAGACCAACATCTTCGACGTGTGGATCTGGGCGGTCCTGCTTGTCGCCGCCGTTGGGCCGCCCCTGGCGCGGCTGGTGAGCTCCGAAGTGGGGGCCCGCTCGGGCTCGGGGCGCGGGCTGGCTATTTTCGCGCTGTTGTTCCTGGGGTTGTACAACGTGGGGCGCGGCGTGATTCACCAGCGGGCGCTGGACACGCTGGAATCGAGGGTGTACGAGGGAGCTTCGCCCGTTCGCGCGGGCGCCTTCCCAACCGCGGCCAACCCTATGCTGTGGGACGGTGTGGTAGAGACCAGCAGCACGGTCCGACGCTATCGTTTCAGCCTGCTGGACGGCTTCGATCCCGATTCCGGCGAATTATTTCAGAAGCCGGAAAGCTCTCCGGCAGTGGACGCGGCCGCGCGCACGCCCGAATTCCGCGTGTTCCTCGGATTCTCGAAGTACCCGCTGTGGAGCGTTGTGCCCGTGCCGGAGCCGGAGAACGGCGTCCGCGTGCGGGCGCGGGACATGCGTTTCGGTTTCTCGGTGGAGACGATTGTGGATGCGGACAATCGTGCCTCCGGCGCGAGCTTTCGCTTCCGCTAGGAGCATCACCGCTTGGTGGGGCAGCCCTTTCAGGCTGCGGACCCGCTTTCCAGCGGGTGCAGCCGACCGGAAGGCCGGTCTGCGGGCATGATTGCCCGCCCCACTAACTCAGGAAATTGAAAAGGCTGGTGCGGGGTATTTGCGCTTCGGAGGCGAGCGCCGCCTGCTGCTGTGTCTGCGCCTCGTTGAGATCGATGATGGACTGCGTCTCATCGGCGTCCTGCAGGGTGCTCAACTGCGTCCGCAACTGAGTGTCGCCGGTGCTCTGTGCCGCAGTGGCGCTGGCGACGTTATCCTGCGCATTGCCGTAGAAGGCCAGCTCGTCGTTCAGATACGCGTCGGAGCTGCTCACCTGAGCCAGCGCCGAGCTGACGCCGGCGGAGTCGTTATTGGTCAGGGCGTTCCGCAGGTTGTTGATGGCCATGAACACGTTGTTGGCGCTATCCGGCGCGTCGAAGATATCCTGCGCCGTTTGCGCGATGGCGAACGTGGAGCCGTCGGGCGCCTCCACCTGTCTGGTGCTGGTGGAGCCGGCATACGCGCCGATGGGATTGGTCTGGGTGAGATCGATGGTGTACGGCTGCGTCTGATCGCTGTCTCCGCTGAAGATGTAGCGTCCTCCCACGGTGGTGTTGGCGACGTTAACGAGCTCCGTGAGAATGCTGCCGAGTTGCTTCGCGAGCTTGGTCCGCGTGTCGGCGGAGTCCATGTCGCTGGCGCCCTCAGTCCCCAGCGACTCGGCCTGCTCCACCAGCGAGACCGCGCTGCCGACAGCCGATTGGGCCGTGTCGGTTTCCGTCTTGACGCTGGCGAGATTCTGCCCGATCTGGGTGTTGCGCGAAATGGCGCTTTGCACGGAGAGAATATCGGAGATCTGGTCCGGCGCGTCGGACACGTTGTTGACCCTCAGTCCGGTGGTGAGTTCCAGTTGCGCCTGCGTCTCGCGTTGCTGAATGTTGTTCATTCCGGTGAGGAAGGCCTGGGTTTGCGCATTGTAGAACGTGATCATGTTCTCACTCCGGCTTCATCAGGTGGCCGTGGGGATCAGGCCCAGCGTGACGCCGTCGAGGTTTTCGAGGATACCGAACATCTTTGACGTAGCCTGATAGGCCTCCTGATAGGTCATCAGGTTCGCGGCCTCCTGGTCCAGCGACACCCCCGAGATCTGCGATCTGAGGTTCTGCGCCTGAGTCAGCAGGCTCTGTGACGTCTGCTGCTGATTCTGCGCGTTTGAAATATCCTGGCCCACCCGGCCTCCCAGAGCTCCAAACGCTCCGGTGAACGTTTCGCCGTTGACCACGTTTGCGTTTTGCAGCGCGGACAGAGCCAGGGCATTGCCGTTGCCTCCGGGAGCGCCGGCCGAAGCCGCGGCAAGCTGGTCCGTCGTGAGCGGGTTCACCGCAAGCGTGTATGCGGCGCCGGACGCGGTGTCATAGTTGAACAGGTCCGTGGTGGGCGCCTGGCCGTTGGCGTCCAGTCCGCCGGCCAGCGTGGTGTTCACCTGGTCGGCCAGTGTCTGCGCCAGGGTGTTCAGACTGCTCATGTACGACGGCAGAAGAGTGTTCCTGGTCTGCAACTCGGAGCCGAGTTGCCCGCCGGTGATCTGGCTGGTAATATCCTTGCCGTTCTGATCCTCGATCCCGATCTGCGGCAACGAGAAGTTTCCCTGAATCGAAAAGGCCGTATCTCCGAGGACCAGCGGCGTCTGGCCTCCAAGGTAGACCGAGATGGCGCCGTTGGGCTGCTGCACCGCGGTGAAACTGGCGTCCTGGGAGAGTTCTTCCAGGGAACTGTACATCTGCGCATCGACGCCCGCGTCCACCGTGCCATCCGGATTCTCTCGCACCTGCGAGTTGAGTTGCGCGATGGTGCCCGCCAGGCGGTTGATGTCGTCCACCGTGGCCTGCGTTTCCGAGTTCACCGAGTTGCCGGTACTAAGGATGCCCGTGGCCGTCTGATTGAACGCTTGTGCCGTCGCCTGCGCCTGGGTCAGAACGTTCTGCCGGGTCGCGGTGTCATTCGGGTTCACGCTCAATGCCGAAAAGCTGTTGAACAGGTTGTTGAGTGCGGACGAGATGCCGGTCGCGCCGGTAAGATCGAACTGCGGCTCAAGGGTCTGAAGGTCGGAGGCGCTCTGGCTGGAAAAACTCACCGCGGACTGTTCGTTCCGGACCGAGGTTTCGGCATAGACATCGCGAGTGGACTGCACGGGCCCCGCGAAGACACCGCCGGAGAGCCCTTCCTCGACGTCGAATGGCTCGGGTTCCAGCATCTGAACCTGTCTGGCGTAGCCCGGCGTGTTGGCGTTGGACACGTTGTTCTGGGTTACGTTCATGCACTGCTCGAAGACTTTCAGCGCCTGCGCCGAGCTGTAAATCGCCGTGGTGAGACTGCCCATGGATTACCCCTGGAGCATCGTCGAACCAGCCGTTGGAGCGGCCACTGTCCTGCCGTCGGCGCCGTAACACGGCGGAGTGGACGCTTCCGGGGCCAACAGGGACCGGCGATGCCGGCGCCATCGCCCGGCGGCCTCGAGCAAACGTCCCGCGCGCTCGACAGACCTGTGCAGCCCGAGGCGGCGCGGCGAGTTTCCCCCGGAAGGCTGCCGCTGCCAGCCAGTGAGGATCTCAATCGCTTTCCGGAACTGCTCTCCGGCCTGTTCAATCCCCGCCGGATCGCCGCGCACGAGCAACGTGCAGGCTTCGCTGAGATGCGCTTCCGCTTCCTCAATACCGCTTGCGGCAATACCGCTTGCGGCAATACCGCTTGCGGCCGGTTCGTTCCGCAGGGCAACCTCGGCTGGCATGAGGTTACGCCACTGCGCCGCTGCGCATGCTCTGCTCGATGATCTTCCCGCTGATCGCGCTGGAGTCGGCTTTATAGTGGCCCGATGCCACTGTCGCCTCGATGCTTTGCAATTGCGACCGGCGTCCCTCGGCGGTGAGTCCTCTCAGATGTCCGCTCAGATTCGAGAGCTGCGTGTAATCCGGGCTTTTCTGTGCGCCCGCCGTTCTGGCTCGCGCCGCCGCTGAGCTGGCCTGTGCGCTTGCTGCCTGCGCTGTACCGGTTAATGCCGCCGCGTCGGAATTAGTGATCTTCATGGATCGGTACCTGGCCTCCTGAGAGGCTCATCGGCTGATCCGTGCGAAGCAATAGGGAATACAAACGACCGCCCGGGAATATGCCGCGATCCAGCGGGGGCGTACGGTCTCTACAGGGGCGCAGAAACTCGCAGCCAGCGTTCCAGGATGCCCCGATGATTGTCTTCCCGGATGCTCGCCGCCGGCGGTGCGGCAGGATTCACGATGGCGTTGTAGTGACCCACCAGTTCCGATTCCTCGAAGCCGATCACGGCAGCATACTGGCGCAGGTAGCTCGTCGCGAAGATGCCTCCCGGCAGCTTATCGTACTCGCCATCCTCGATGGCCCGTAGAAAACGCATGCTGATCTTGGTCTTCTCGGCGATCTGCTCCAGCGTTACGCCGCGCTTCTGGCGCCAACCGGACAGGTTCAAGTGCGCCGCGGCCGAAAAGCGCACCGAGCGTACAGGACCCGGAGTCGTTCTTCCCATGCTCACCTCTGGCGGAGGATACTGGCTTTCAACAGTTTTAAGCATCTATGATAACCGATTCCGGTACCCCCCGCGCAAGTAGGGCTCGCGGCCTGCGCGGCCTGCCTGCCCGCCCGCCGCTCCACGTCCGGGTTCTTGCAAAATCGCACGGGCGATTTGAGCCCCGCGCCATTCACCAGCCATAAGCTCCGCCTATCGCCCCCATTCAAATTTCCTGTGGCACGCCCCCGCCGAGTTCGAATAACTTGTAGTTTCTCTTACAGCGTTTGTCAGGGATTCATCTCCCCGTCGAGGAGACCATGTTGTCGAAACGTGTCTTTGCTCTGCTACTGCTGCTGTCTTCTTCCTCTCTGCTGGCCCAGGCGCCCCCGCTGAGCGGCGCCGAGCTCGCCGCTCTGAAAGCCGCGGTAAGGGCCTCCCAATCGGCTGGCGACAACGCCTGGATGCTGATCAGCTCCGCTTTAGTGCTGATGATGACCGGCCCCGGTCTGGCGCTGTTCTACTGCGGCCTCGTCCGCAGAAAGAACGTGCTCGGCACCATGATGCAGAGCTTTGCGATGATGGCCGTCATCACGCTGGTATGGGCCGTCTGCGGGTACAGTCTGGTGTTCGGCGCGGGCAACCCGTTCATCGGCGACCTGCGCTACCTGTTCCTGCGCGGCGTGGGGGCCGCACCCAACCCCGTCTACGCGCCCACCATCCCGCAGCAGACGTTCATGATCTACCAGCTCATGTTCGCCATCATTACGCCGGCCCTCATTGCGGGGGCGTTCGCCGAACGCGTGCGCTTCGGGGCCATGATGCTGTTCTCCACGCTGTGGGCCTTTCTGGTTTACTTCCCAGTGGCGCACATGGTGTGGGGGCAGGGCGGCTTTCTGAACGCGTTTCTGGGAGGCCGCGTCCCGGTGTTCGATTTCGCCGGCGGAACGGTGGTGCACATCACCTCGGGCTTCTCGGCGCTGGTGGCCGCGCTCTACATCGGGAAGCGGCAGGGCTATCCGCAGGAGCAGATGATGCCGCACAGCCTGGTGCTGAGCTTCATCGGAGCGTGCCTGCTGTGGGTGGGCTGGTTCGGATTCAACGCCGGCAGCGCGCTGGCGGCCTCCGCGCTCGCCACCAGCGCTTTCGTGGCCACCCATTTTGCCGCCGCGGCCGGAGCCGTCTCGTGGATGCTGGCGGAGAAGTTCGATCGGGGCAAGGCCAGTGCGCTCGGCGCCATTTCCGGCGCTGTCGCCGGTCTCGCCACGGTCACTCAGGGCGCGGGCTTCGTGCAGCCTTTCAGCGCCGTGCTCATCGGGCTGGTCGCGGGCGCCGCGTGTTATCTGATGGTCGGGGTGGTGAAGGAGAAGCTCCGCTACGACGATTCCTTGGACGTGTTCGGCGTGCACGGCATTGGCGGACTGGCCGGCTGCACGCTCACCGGCGTGTTCGCCACCCGGCTGGTGAACAATGCGCTGAGGCTGCCCAATGGGCTGGCCGCGCCGCTCGGTCTGATTGACGGCAACACCGCTCAGGTGTTGAATCAACTGGCCGGCGCCGGCATTGGTATTCTGGTGGCGGTGGTGGGCACGCTGGTCGCGCTCAGGGTCACCGAACTAATCACGCCGCTGCGGATTGCCGAACGGGACGAATCCACCGGCATGGATCTGGCAATGCACGGCGAAGAAGGGTACAATTTCGAGGCGTAGCCTATGATTAAAATTGAAGCGATTATCCAACCCTCCAAACTGGATGCCGCGAGGGAGGCGCTGAAAAGCATCAACGTGGAAGGCATGACCGTCAGCGAGGTGCGCGGGCACGGCCGCCAGAAAGGCCACAAAGAAGTGTACCGGGGCCGCGAGTACAATGTGGACCTGCTGCCCAAGATCATGCTGGAAATGGTGGTGCCGGCGAGCCGGCGGGACGAGATCGTTCAGGCGCTGACCGCCGCCGTTCGGACCGGGGCCATCGGCGACGGCAAAATCTTTATTTCCGAGGTGGCCGAAGTCATCCGCATCCGCGACGATGCTCGCGGCGAGCCGGCGTTGTAAGTGCAAAGGGCCGTTTGGGCCCACGAAGGCCGTTACCAGGCCGGCAAGGTCACGATCCCCAACCAGAACCGCTCGATGGATCGAACCACCTCAACAAAGTCGCCCAGACAGACCGGTTTTCGGATATAACAGTTGGCGTGCAGGTTGTAAACGCGCCAGAGGTCGTCGGCCGCCTCGGAACTGCTCAGCACCATCACCGGAATGCGGCGCAGGCCCGGATCGCCCTTGATCTCTTCCAGCAGCTCGTGGCCGTTCCCGCGGGGGAGACCGAGGTCAAGAAGGATGAGGTCCGGCCGCGGTGCGCTCGAAAACTGCGGCGGTTCCCGGCGGAGGAACTGCATGGCCTCCACGCCGTCCGGGACCACCGTGACGTGGCTCACAACCGTCCCCTGGGCGAGCGCCTCCCGGGTGAGCCGGGCATCGGCGGGACTATCCCCAACCAACAACACCTCGACCGCGCGTCCCGAATGTTGCATGCTGTGAAGGTACCCTTAGCAATACGATGGCCAAAACAGAAGCGGCTTTCCGTGTAACCTTGAGATGACGAAACCATGAAAACTTTGCCAGATATTCCGAGAGAGCTGCGAAATTATTTCAGATTGTTCGAGCGAGTTGCAGCCAGTGCGCGTGTTGTGATTTGTCTTACGGTGCTGTTGGCGTCTACCGTCCATGCGTCGACGCGCCTGCTGGTGACCGTCACCGACCCTCGCACCGGGGACTCCGTCACGGATCTCAAAGCCGGCGATTTCGCGGTCCTCGACGACAAAACCCCACGAACCGTGGAAACGGCCGAACTGACCTCCGAGCCGGTGGACATCATGCTGCTGCTCGATACCAGTCTGGTGGGCGAGGCGGTGCAGCCCCTGGCCGGCAATCTTATTCAGCAGCTCGATCCGAAGGAGCAGATGGCGGTGATCTCGTTCGCGTCCTCGGCGGACCTGGTGCAGGATTTCACCTCCAGCCGCGGGCTGCTCACCGAGGCCGTCAGGAGAATGAAGTATGGCAACACTCCCCAGGTGCTGGACGCTCTCTATGCCAGCATTGACGGAGGCTTTGGCAGCAGCCCCTTCCGGCGAGTGGTGGTGCTGCTGACCACGGGGCTGGAGGGCGGCAGCAGCGTCACCGACAAAGAGGTAATACGCCTGGCCAGGAAGAATGCGGTCTCCATTTTCCCGGTCTATCTGGCGGGCTCCGGCAGGTGGCTGTTCGACGAGCTGGCCAGGCAAACCGGAGGAGCGGGGTTCCGCGTCGGCGACCTGCGGCACATGAAGAACCCACAGCCCGGCCCGCAGATCTTCGCGGCGCTGCGCAAGCACTACCTGCTCACCATTAGTGGAAACTACGAGACAGGGCCGAAACTGAAGATCCGCGTCAACGGGCAGGACAAGCTATTTGCGTCCGCCCTGCCGCTGGAATAAGCCGATCAACCGCCGCCGCCACGCCCGTTCTGGACCTTCGGCGTGGCCAGGTACCCGACAATCTGGTTCTTCTGAACGCTGTTCACCACGATTTCGTACGGCTGCTTCGCCTTCGACGTGTAGAACTGCAGCGGCTCGTTGATGGTGCGGTCCTTCTTGTCCACCCGCTGGTCGTCCACGGTGATCTGGATGGTGTAGATGTTGCGCTTCGGGTTGGTGTTCTTCAGTTCAATCAGGACGTCACCCACCTTCTGCGGCTGCTTCCCTTTGGGCAGCGTGAATTGGAAGTAGTTCCGCTCGCCCAGACTCCTGAGCGCTAGCAGTTCTTTCCCGTTGGTGGCGATGAGGGTACCCTGGCCGGTCAGCTCGCCGTTCACGCGCTGCAGGTCGGCGATGGTCTTCTCCAGTTCGGACCTGGTGGACGCCACATCGGTCTTGACTCCGGAGACCTCGGTTCCCACTTCGGCGATCTTCGTATTCGCCGTGTCCGCCTCCTGTCTGACCTCGCTCACCTTGGAGTCGAAGATTTTCGCCTGTTCGGCCTGCGCCGCCTGCAGGCGCTTTTCGGTTTCTTCCACCTGCCGGGCGGCCGCGGCTTTCGCCTCACCGGTGGCCATGCTCATCTGGCGGCGCTGCGCTTCGAGCTGGTCCCGCAGAGTGTCGATGGTATGACGGTTGGTTTGCGCGCTGAGCGAGTGAGCCTCGCGGACTTTGGTCAGCTCGTCGAGGAGTGAATCGCGCATTTTCGTCATGTCGCTGCGGACATCGCTTAGCTGCACGAACAGGTACACGTTCGCCGCCACCAGCGCGATCACGATCCCAAACAGAATGGGTATCTTTGCCCCCGAACCCCCACTGGGCGGGAGAGGCGCCGGTGGGTACGGCGGAAATCCCTGGGGAGTACTACTTTCGCTCATCTTGCCTCCAGAACCGAGTGCTTCAGACCTTTTATTCTAACCTGAACGTCACAGAGCCCGCTCTGGCGCCCTCTCCCGGCTACCGCTTATCATTAGGTGGTGTTCAGCCTGCGCAGGCGAGTTATCCGGCGGGAGCTCCTGGATGACGCGCCGGAACCCGAAGCACTCGAAAGCCTTCAGGATCTGGTGCGCATTAACTGCCGGCTCGGCGGCCACGGGGTTCTGTTAAAAATCCTGTCCGGCGTGGTGGGGCCGGCCGAAGAATTCACGGTTCTGGACGTGGGCGCGGCCACCGGCGACAGCGCCGTCGTGGTTTCGAATAACTACCCCGGGGCTGGCGTCATATCGCTCGACCACGATTTCTTCCACCTGTGCAATGGGCCTGGACAACGCGTCTGCGGCGACGGGTTCCGGCTGCCCTTCCGGGATGGCGCCGTGGATTTCGTATTTTGTTCGCTATTTTTGCACCATTTTCCGGATCGGCAGATTGTCGAGTTGTTGCGCGAGGCCGGGCGAGTGGCCAGGCGCGCGGTTCTGGTGAGCGATCTGGAGCGCCGCCGCCTGCCTTACTGGTTCCTGCCGGCGACGCGCTGGCTGTTCGGGTGGTGCAACATCACCGTGCACGACGGCCAACTCTCGGTGGCCGCCGGCTTTCGGCGCGGCGAACTGCCCCGCCTGGCGAAGGAGGCCGGCCTCGCTCAGGTGCGCGAGCGGATCCACCGGCCCGCCTTCCGAATCTCCCTCATCGCGCCGGTGTCCAGGGGGGATGCTGGCCGGCCCGCTTAGGAGAACGAGAGGCGCCGGCAGCCCGCACGAGTGGGTGTTCGCCTCTCGGATAAAGAACTAAATCGCGCTTCGTACTAAGCTCCCCAAACCCTCAAGTACCAGTACGCTTCAATACCATCCCCGCCAGGGCTGCGCGCTGATTTCATTCCCACCGTACTGAACCGATTCTGGTCATGGGCCGATTCGGCCCACATTACTACCGGAAACGAGGTTACTTACATGTGCCTTCGGGCTCTATTGCTACTCGTGTCTCTTGTCCCATTTCTCGGCGCCGCGGAAACCGATGCCAACGCCATTCCCGAAAATGACGTCAGCGCATTCCGCATCCAGCTCGCGCCCGACGAAAACGCTGCACCCCCGTTGTTCGCTCTTTCGGACGGAGCGGGCCAGCATCCGGGTGATTTCAAAGGCGCCCCCGGCATGAAGGTTTCTCCTGCGTACAGCTTCTCGACATTCAGATCGGCGCAACCTCAGCCGCCCAGAGACAAAGTGTCGCGTCCCAACTGGTGGTGGGTGGGATCTCAGGCCGCTCTCAGCGCCGCAAATCTGCTGGACGTAACCAGCAGCCTGGGGAAGCACGAGTTGAATCCCGTCCTCGCCGGCTCAGGCGGGCGATTCGACCTGAGCAGCGTTGCGCGCAAGGATGCCATGATAGGCGGGCTCGAAGCAGCCCTGTTGTACGGGATTGCCAGAAACCCGTCCAGGCGGAGATTTGCCACCATTATCAGCTACACAATGGCGGTTGCCCTTGTCGGTGTGGCCGCCCACAACTATACGGTGCCTGGCGGAACCCGATGAGATTGTCGAGGTACTGTGCCGCGGCGCCCGGCGATCCTCGGTCACGGCCAGCGAGCCACGGGTGCCGCCTGAGGCGCCGCGATTCCCGTCAACCACCCCGTCCCGGTACTATAGCGATGATGCTGTTTCTCGGGGTGGATGGCGGGCAGTCCGGAACCACGGCGCTGGTGGCGGGCCGGAGCGGGCGGGTGCTGGGCGTGGGCCAGGCCGGGCCTTGCAACCACGTGGGTGGTCCGGACGGCCGGGCGAAGTTCACAGCGGCTATTCAGGGCTCCGTGGAAGCGGCGTGCCGGCAGGCCGGCGCGGAGCCCCGGTTTGCCGCGGCCTGTCTGGGGTTTAGCGGCGGTCCGGCGGACAAGGACGAGCTGGTTCGCGAGCTGATCCAGACCGGGCAATTCCTGATCACCGACGATGCCGCCATCGCGCTGACCGGGGCCACTGGCGGCGCACCCGGCATCGTGACCATTGCGGGCACGGGCTCCATTTCCTACGGGCGCAACGCGGCCCGGAAGCAGGCGCGGGCGGGTGGCTGGGGCCACGTCTTTGGCGACGAGGGCGGGGCATTCGACCTTACCCGCCAGGCTATGCGCGCGGCGCTGCGGATCGAGGAGGGATGGGGGCAGCAGACCACGCTGCACCGCATGTTGCTCGCCCAAACGGGCGCGAGCACGGCGAACGAATTGCTGCATCGCCTCTATTCGGCCGATTTTCCGAAACCGCGCATTGCCGCACTGGCCCGCCTGGTGGACGAGGCTGCGATGAACGGCGATCCCGTTGCCCGCGAGCTGCTCAACGCCGCGGCCGGCCAGCTTGCCACCCTTACCATCGCCGTCCGCGGCCAGTTGTTCGCGCCGGGCGAGAAGGTGCGTGTGGCGTGGATGGGCGGCGTGTTCCGCAGCAACCTGTTGCGCGAGCGGTTCCGCATGTTTGTGGAACTCGAAGACGGAGTGGCCGCCGGTCCGCCCCTGCACGGACCCGCCGCGGGCGCGTTGATGGAGGCCTTTCGTCTGGCCGGGATGGCGGTCGAGCTGAGTGGCGTGCCGGCAATGGAAAAGAACTCCGCCGTGCGCTAACCTGAGCGGAGGAGAATAATCCACCTTGTCACGTTCTTTGCTCGGCCTTGCTGCAGTTGTTATTCTGGCGATTCCTTCCGCCGTCCGTGCGGACAACTGGCAGATTGACCCGCCGCACAGCTCGGCGCAGTTCTCGGTGCGCCACATGGGCATTTCCACCGTACGCGGAGCGTTCACGAAAGTGAGCGGCAGCGTACAATACGACCCGTCCGACTTGTCGAAGACGTCCGTGGACGTCACCATCGATGCCGCCTCCGTGGACACGCGCGTTGAAATGCGGGACAACCACGTGCGCAGCCCGGATTTTCTTGACGCCGCCAAATACCCCTCGTTGACCTTCAAATCGAAGCGCGTGGAATCCGCAGGCCCGGGGAAACTCGAAGTGACCGGCGACCTCACCATTCATGGCGTCACGAAGACCGTGGTGCTGGACGTGGAAGGCCCCAGCGATCCCATCAAGGACCCCAGGGGCAACCTGCACATGGGCGCTTCCGCCACGACGAAAATCAACCGGCAGGATTTCGGCGTCAGTGGGATCCCGGTCATGGTGGGCAATGATGTTTCCATCACCATCGACGTGGAACTGGTAAAACCGGCGCCCGCGCCTCACTGAGGCTCCCATGCACGCACACTCGCGCCGCGGGTTTCTCACGCAGACGCTGGGCGGCGGGTTTCTGGGCGCTTCGCTGCTGGAACAAGCCTTCTTTCGCGCTACTCTGGCGCGCGCTCAGGCGCCGCTCGCGCCGAGCGATGTATTTGAAATCGAGAAAGTGGCCGAGGGCGTTTATGCCGCCGTCGCGCGCGGGGCGGCCATCACCAACTGCAACGCCGCGATCTTCGAGAACGCCAGCGATCTTCTGGTAGTGGACACGCACTCCAAGCCTTCGGCGGTGGCCGCGCTGGTGGCGCAGATCCGCAAGGACGTCACCGCCAAGCCCGTCCGCTACGTTGTGGAAACGCACTTCCACTGGGATCACACCCAGGGCGCGCACGAATACAAACGCATCGCGCCGGACGCGGAAATCATATCCAGCACGGTGACGCGCGGCCTGATTGCCGAGTTCGGCGCGGCGCGATTGCGGAGCTCGCTCGAGGGGCTCCCCGCCGCGCTGGATAACTACCAGCGGCAGCTTGCCGCCGCCGGGTCCCCTGAGCAAAAGGCGCATTTCGAGAAAATGATCGCGGGCACGCGCGCCTACATGGCCCAGATGCGCGACTACCAGCCGGAGTTGCCCGACCTGACCTTTTCGGAAAATCTGGTGCTGCACGATAAGGCGCATGAGCTGCACCTGGCGTTCCGCGGGCGCGGGCACACCGCCGGCGACGTGGTGGTGTTCTGTCCGCAGAAGCGAGTCCTCGCCACCGGCGACCTGTTGCACAGTTGGCTGCCGTATCTGGCCGATGCGTACCCGCGCGAATGGCCGCGCACGCTGCGCACGGTTGCCGGATTCGATTTCGCGCACGTGATTGGCGGCCACGGCGGCGTGCAGCACTCGCCCCGGCGCCTGGAGCAGTTCGCCGGCTACATTGAGGAGTTGACGGAAGCGGTCGCCGCGGGAAAGAGCAAAGGCCGGACCGTGGAACAGATCCAGAGCGCTATAACGCCGGCTTCGCTCAAGTCGCTCGGGGGAGGCTACGGCGAATTCGTGGGCGGCCAGATCACGCACTACGACGGCCCGCAGGAGCTGGCCAATGCGGCCGACGTCGTCGCGGGCAGCGTCAAGGGTAACATCGCGGACATTTACTCGGCGCTTGAGAAGACTTAACGCACGGCGGTGAGCACGCCGTAGGTGCGCTCCACGTAATTGTTCAGAATCGCGATAAACTCGGCGACAATGTGGTCGCCGCGCAAGGTGGTCATCAGCCGTCCATCCACGTAGACCGGCGCCACCGGCTCCTCAAACGTGCCCGGCAGCGAGATGCCGATGTTGGAGTGTTTCGATTCGCCCGGTCCATTCACGATGCAGCCCATCACCGCCACCTTCATCTCTTCCACGCCGGTGAACTGCGCTTTCCACACCGGCATCTGCTCGCGCAGGTAGGTCTGGATCTGGTCGGCCATGTCCTGGAAGAAGGTGCTGGTGGTGCGTCCGCAGCCGGGGCACGCGGTCACCTGCGGCGTGAAGCTGCGCAGTTCGAGCGATTGCAGAATCTGCTGGCAAACGGTGACCTCATCGGTGCGGTCGCCGTTGGGCAGGGGCGTGAGCGACGCGCGGATGGTGTCGCCGATGCCTTCCTCAAGCAGGATGGAGAGCGCCGCGGTGGTGGCCACGATGCCCTTGGCGCCGAGCCCGGCTTCGGTGAGGCCGAGGTGCAGCGCGTAATCGCAGGCCGCGCCGAGCCGGCGGTACACCGTCACCAGGTCCTGCACGCCGCTGAGCTTGGCGCTGATGATGATGCGCTCGCGTGGCAAACCGTACTCTTCGGCGGCCCGCGCGGAATCGAGCGCGCTGGCCACGATGGCGTCCATCATGACTTCTTTCGCGTCGCGCGGCTCGGCCAGTTTCGCGTTCTCGTCCATCAGCCGCGCCAGCAGCGCCTGATCGAGCGAGCCCCAATTCACGCCAATGCGCACCGGCTTTCCGTATTCGATGGCCGCTTCCACCATGATGCGGAAATTGTCGTCGTGCCTTTTGCCGATGTTCACGTTGCCGGGGTTGATGCGATACTTGGCCAGCGCGCGGGCGCAGGCCGGATACTTGCGCAGCAGGAGATGGCCGTTATAGTGGAAGTCGCCGATGACGGGCACGCGCACGCCGAACTTGTCGAGCGTGTCGACGATCTTCGGCACCGCCGCGGCCGCGGCCTCGGTGTTGACGGTGACGCGGACCAGCTCGGACCCCGCTCGCTCAAGCGCCATCACCTGGTTGACCGTGGACGGAACGTCGGCCGTATCGGTGTTGGTCATCGACTGCACGACGATGGGATGATCGCTGCCCACCGTCACGCCGCCGACATCCACCGCCACCGAGCGGCGGCGCGTTATTACAGCCATGTGCGCGCTTGCCTCCAGATTCCTTATTGTAGCGGAGGCGGAAGAAACGACGGCCGGCTCCTCACAAAAACAAGCGAGATCACATACGAGATGGGACCAGTGGAGGCCGCGCCAGTGCCTCTGAGACCCCGGTCATCACTGCGCCACCGTCTCCTGGCTGAACAAGCAAACCCATTTCCCCTGGCGCCGGGCCCACAACGCGGAAACGTGCACGTGCGCCGTGAAATCCCGGCCGTGCGAGGTTCCCGTCTCGCTGATTTTGTACGCGATCAGCCCGGAATCCGCCGGCCGATAAAAATGGCGTCGTCGGCAATCAGGCTGGCAAACGTCGCCACGTCACCGCTCTTCAGGCAATCCAGTCCCGCGCGTTCGCTGGCCACGATCTGCTGGCGTATCGAATCCTCGCCGGTCCCCGGACCGGAAAACGCCACCAGTAACAACAAGGAACCCACATGACCCAACCCTCCTAAAACTACTGTGTTATAAACAGAACATTCTGGTGTAGAATTGTTTTGTGGGTACACAACCGACGCCAGGCCCACAGGAGAAGCGCTTTGCGGCATATATGGACCGCCTGGCGAAAGCCGCAGGGC
>JBEKPY010000065.1:0-36111 GCA_049520275.1 Bryobacteraceae bacterium | reverse complement strand
CTGTCTGGCAAGTGGTTGATTCTCTGAGTTTGTGGGGCGGGCAATCCTGCCCGCAGCCGGCTTTCAAGCCGGCTTGGCGCCGCGTGGAAACGCGGCGGCGGCCAGGATTGGCCGCCCCACAAGGGAATCCTCCGTCATACGCACATTCTGTTCTTGGATTTGCAGGCCCGTTCCAAAAGTTAAGTGCCATTGGGCTCTCAGCCTGCGCGGGGCTCTCAGCCCCGCTCTCGCGGTCTTCATTATTCGCCGCTCCCGGCCGTTTTCATTCGGTTCGGTGGCCGCCTCGGTCATTTCCGACACTCGGCGAGGGCCGCGTGCCGCCCTCGGACGATTCCGGCGCTCCGCCAAATCGACGCGGCGCCCGCGTCAGGCACTCTTTCCTGCTGGCCCTGTTCGTTAGACGACGTGACATCTATGTAATACCGGAACGCCAAATTCCGAAATCGGAAGCACTCTCCCGGCAGTCGGGCTTAACCCCTTCTTAATGCTAGCGTTAGGAATTGGCAAATTGCCTGCTACGCCCATCCCAACCAAGGTGCGCCTCTCGGACCCTCACGCAAGAGCGCCAAATCCCGGGTGCGCCATGAGATTTGGGGGATTTGTCGTGCTCCCAGGGCTCTGGCGGGCTGCCGCAATCTGCCTGCCGGTACTGGCGGCTGCCGCCGTCAGCCCAACCTTAGAACAATCCACAACCGCCGGTGATATCACCGGCACGGTAGCCGACTCTTCCGGCGCCGTCTTATCAGCCGCCTCGGCGGCAATGAGGAAATCCACATGAAATTCGGACGGTTTGCATCGCTCGATGTGTTCAGGAAGGCCCTCACCGCTCTTGTGCTTCTGACGGCGCTGGCCTTTCTCACCGGGCTCGCGGTTACCGCGCGAGCGCAATCCACTGTTTCCACCGGGACTGTTCAGGGCGTCGTCACCGACCAGTCCGGAGCCGCCGTGCCCGGAGCGCGGGTCACGCTGACGGGCAAAGCTACCGGGCAGGTGGCCACCGCGACAACCGGCCCCTCCGGAGAGTACAATTTCGGCGGTCTGATCCCGGGCGACTATACGATCAGGGTGGAGGCGAAGGGTTTCCAGACGGCGCAGGTGGCCCTCCCGGTGCAGGTGGGTGGCACCGCCACGGCCAACGTCCGGCTCGAGATTGGCGCATCCACGCAGGTGGTTGAAGTGGAGGAAACGGCGATCGCCGTCAATACCGAGCAGGCCATCGTGCAGGGAGTGCTCAATTCGCAACAAATCGACGAACTCCCAATCAGCGGCAGGAACTTCCTCGATCTGGCACAACTCGAGCCCGGAGTCCAGATTCAGGACGGCACTAATTTCGACCCGACCAAGGTGGGATACTCGTCCATCTCTTTCGGCGGGCGCTTTGGCCGCACCGCGCGCATTTCCGAGGATGGCGTCGATATCTCGGACGAAACCGTGGGCACCACGACGCAGGACGTCGGCGCGAGCAGTATCCAGGAGTTTCAGATCAGCCAGTCGAGTCTCGACCTGTCCAACGACCTGACCTCCTCCGGCTCCGTGAACATAGTGACGCGCTCGGGCAGCAACGAATTCCACGGCGAGGGCTTTTACGCGATCCGCGACAGCCGCTGGGGCGCCGCTCTGCCCCATCCGCCGGGACTCGATGCCCCCTATCAGCGCAACCAGTACGGTGGACGGCTGGGCGGCTACATAATCAAGGACAAGCTGTTCTTCTTCATGGACGCCGAGCGAACCAAGCAGGATTCGTTTATCCCGGTCCAGTACGCGGCCCCGTTCAACAATTTCTCAGGTGGGTTCGAATCGCCGTTCCGCGAGAACGAGCCGATGGGACGCCTCGACTGGCAGGCCACAAAGAACCTGCGGCTTTTCTACCGGTTCAGCTACTACGACACGCTGGCTGAAGCGACCTTCTACTCGTCCAGCCTGTCGCCGTACCGGAACAAGAACTATACCCGGACTAACGTCGCGGGAGCGGACTGGACCACCGGTGAGTGGACGCACAGCTTCCGTTTCTCGCGGATGAAGTTCGAAAACGGCATTACCGACGCAGTCCTCGGAAGCGGTCTCCCGCTGGCGGGTGAGGGAATTAGTCTCGAAGTCCAGAACGGACCGATGACCGGGCCCAATATTCTGGCCCCGCAGGCGACATTACAGCTCGATCGTCAGTTGAAGTACGATGGTGGCCGGCCGATTAGCAAACACTTCCTGCGTTACGGCGTGAATTACAACAATATTCAGGGCGGCGGATATGCCAGCTTCTTCAAACTGGCGCCGCAGGTGGTGACCAACCTCTCGCCCGGCGATGCTGCCGCCGCGGCGTCCGGACCCTACCCGGGCGGTGCGGGTAATCCGCTGAATTACCCGGTGGAAGAGGTGATTTTTGGAAACGGCCAGGGCTACAACACCGAAAATCCCGGCCTCGGCTATCCGGCCGGACGCCAGGGGCCGGACGAGCGCATCGGGCTCTACATCGGCGACACGTGGAAAATCTGGAAGCACCTGACGCTGAATTACGGACTTCGCTACGATCGCGACACCGCGCGCACGGACAGCGATCTTCCGGCCATCACCGCGCTGAACGCGCTGGTGCCCGGAGCGGGGAATCCGGTGCATCAGCCAAATCTGAACTTCGCGCCGCAGATCGGCATCGCCTGGGATCCCACGGGCAGCGGCAAGACGGTCATTCGTTCCGGCATCGGCTTGTACTACGAGAACGTCATCTGGAACAACGTGTTGTTCGACCGGCCGCTGCGGCTGCCCTCGGGCGCCTTCCTGCAGTATCCGCTGGGTTGCTACTTCGGCTCGGCGTTGCCCATCTCGGAGCCGGGCGGGGCCGTCAGCGTTCCCAGCGCCCTTTGCAACGATACGGTGGGGCAGGCCGCCGCGGGCCTGGCGCAGTTCCAGGCGCAGTATCAGGCGTCGGTGCCGTTCAGCCTGAGCGCGCCTAACCCGAACTACCTTGGAACCACCCTCGGCGAAGGCCTCAACGTGCCGCTCGGGCTGTTCGCGCCCAACTACCGGAGCCCGCGGTCGCTGCAGATGAATGTCGGTGTGCAGCACGAACTGCATCCCGGCACCGTTCTCACGGTCGATTACATGCGCAACGTGATGACCCACACCCTGCTGGGAATCGACGCGAATCATGTGGGCGACGCCAAGTACTTCAACATGGGCGCGGCACAGGCTGCGATCAAGGCTACGCTGGCCCAGTGCGGCGTTTCCACGGTGGCGGCAGGCCTGGCGGGACCCTGTCCCTCCGGCGCCCTGGCCGGCCAGACGCTGACCATAGAAGACTTTGCGGCTAACGGCCTCGGCGATCCCGGCCTGGTTGGCGGGAGCTGCGCGGCTGTCGGGATGGGAGCAAACGGAGGCTGCGCGTTTGGGGGCATCAACCCCAATGCAGGGGAGGTTCCCCTGATGGAGCCCATTGGCCGCTCCGTCTACAACGCGATGGACGTCAAACTCACCCAACAGGTAAGTAATCCCATGCCCGGGATCAAGCACGCCAATCTCCAGGTTGCCTACAGCCTCTCGCGATTCGTCAACCCGGGGGGCGCCGGTCCCGCGGGAGCCACCATGAATAGCGACCAGGATTTCGTGCTCCAGGCCCTGGACAACGACAATCCTCTGAGCCGCATGGGGCCTTCGCTGCTTGACCGCACGAATCAGCTTTCGTTCGGCGGCTACGCCGACCTCCCCTTCGGATTCCGCGGCGGGTTCATCGGCCACTTCTATACGGGGCTGCCCATCAGTCTGGAAGTAGCCAACACGGGCGCGGGGGCTGCCGAGATATTCCTCACGGACTTCACCGGTGACGGCACCGTTTCGGACCTCGTGCCAGGCACCAACATCGGCGCCTTCAACCGCAGCATCTCCACCGTTGCCGGTCTCGACCAGGTGATCACCAACTACAACAACACCGCCGCGAACCAGCCGACCCCCGCGGGCCAGGTCCTCATCAACAATGGCCTGTTCACTCTCGCCCAGTTGCAGCAGCTCGGGGGTGTGGCTCCGTCGATTTCCATGCCGCCGTCAGGCGAGGTTGGCGTGGGCGGACTGCGCGCCTTCGACTTCACCCTGAGCTGGGTGCACAAATTCCGCGAGCGCTTCCAGGTTGAGCCCAGCGTCGGGTTCTACAATCTGTTCAACTTCACCAATTACGATCTGCCCCCCAACGTCATCAGCGGTCTGCTGAACGGCGCCGCAGGGTCCCTGAACGGCACCACCCAGGGCGACCGCATCAGCAACCGCGTGGGCGCCGGCACCGGAGTGTTTACGCTGGGCGCTCCGCGCGCCATCGAGTTCGGCATGCGCTTCTCGTTCTGAAACCAGAGCATTTCCGTCCCCCTCCCGGGCCCGCCGCCTTGCCGTGGCGGGCCCTTTCGATTTCTATGGGATTTCAAAGCCGTGAATCCAGAAAACCGGAGTTCTCTCGCCGAGGTGCTCACATAACCCCCACGTAATGTTGGTGTTAGGTATTGGTAGCCTAACTGCACAGAATGGCTCTACTCGAAGTGCGACCCGCTGATTCGCACAAAAGCACAGAATCCAGGAGAACTATGAGATTCGGACGATTCGTTTTGCTCCCAGGGCTTTGGCAGGCTCTCACGATTTGCCTGCTGGTACTGGCGACTACCGCCGTCAGCCCGATGTTACTTGGACAATCCATAACCTCCGGTGATATCACCGGCACGGTGACCGATCCTTCCGGCGCCGTCTTGTCAACCGCTTCGGTGGCACTAAAGAGCGCCGCGACCGACACCAACCGGGCGACGACTACGAGCGCCACCGGAACCTACCGGTTTTCGCTCATCCCGCTCGGCCAGTATACGCTGACCATCAGCGCCGCCGGGTTCCAGACCTCCAACAAGGTGGTCACCGTGGCGGTTGGGCAGACGATCACCGTCGATGTGCAACTCGGGCTGGCGACTTCAGCCACTTCGGTGGAGGTTTCCGAAGCCATTGCCACCGTGCAGACCGAAAACGCCGATCTGACCACGACGTTCACCGCCACCCAGGTGGCCGACCTGCCGAATCCGGGCAACGACATGTCGGCCATCGCGTACACCACGCCGGGCTTGGTGATGAATACCCAGACCGGCTATGGCAATTTCTCCGCGTTTGGTCTGGGTGGCACGGCCAACCTGTTCACCATCAACGGGATGAACGATAACGACCCGTACCTCAACCTCAACGAGAGCGGCGCCACGAACCTGCTGTTGGGAGCCAATGAGGTGGCCGAAGAGGCGGTTGTGATGAACGGCTATTCCGGCCAGTACGGGCAACTGCCCGGCGCCAACGTGAACATCGTCACCAAGTCGGGCACCAACGAGTTTCACGGAAACGCTATTTGGTATTGGAATGGCCGCGCCATGAACGCCAACGATTTCCTGAACAACGCCAATGGCGTTCCCCGGCCGTTCGACAACGCCAACCAGTGGGCCGGCGCCATCGGCGGTCCGGTGTGGAAGAACCACACGTTCTTCTTCTTCGATACCGAAGGACTGCGCGTTCTGATTCCCGTGGCCGGCGAGGTGACTATTCCCAGCCCGGCCTTCCAGAGCGCCACCATGACCAACCTGCAAGCCACCAACCCCGCCGCGGTGCCGTTCTACCAGAACATCTTCAAGCTGTATAACGGCGCAAATGGCGCATCGGGAGCCGTGCCGACCGCCGGTACTTGCGGCGACCTCGCCGGAAGCGCCGTCGATACGGCCCTCGGCGACGCCTGCGGGGCGCAATACCGGACCGCCGCCATCAACCTGACGCATGAGGCGATGTACGCCGGCCGCGTGGATCAGATTTTTGGCACCAACGACCGGGCCTATGTCCGCATACAGCGGGATGCCGGCGTGCAGGCCACCAACACCGATTTGATCAACCCGGCGTTCAACGCGGACAGCTATCAGCCCGAAGAGCAGGGGCAGATCGGCGAAACGCACACGTTCGGCCCGAACGCGGTCAACCAGTTTGTGCTGGGAGGCCAGTATTACAAGGCGAAATTCGGACCAAACAGTGTCCCGGCGCAGCGTGCCGTTTTTCCGGTAACGCTCACTTTCTCGGATGGCACCGGTTTCAACAACATGGGAGGCATCGACTACGCATGGCCGGAGGGACGCAATGTCACCGAATATCAGGTGATTGACGACTATTCCCTCACCAAGGGGAATCATACCATCAAGGCCGGCGTGAACTACCATCGCAACGATATCAGCGATTTTCAGTTCGGCGTCCTCAACGATCCCTACGTGATTGAGCTCAGCAACACGGATTTCTATAACGGCGGCGGCGGTCCCGGCCCCCTCGACATACAGGCTTTCCCCACCGCGATTGAGCAGCCCTTTGCGTTGTACATGCTGGGCATGTACGTCGAGGACGACTGGAAGGTGAGCCGCAAACTGAAGGTGAACCTCTCGCTGCGCGCCGACCACATCTCCAACCCGGTTTGCCAAACGAACTGCTTCGCCGAGCTGAGCGCTCCCTTCACCTCGCTCAGCCACAACGAGAACACTCCGTACAACCAGATGATCGACAACGGTTTACACCAGGCCTATCCGGCTACCGACAACATCGTGTGGCAGCCGCGGTTGGGCTTCGCGTACTCGCCGTTTGGCAACGACAAGACCGTCCTCCGCGGCGGTGCGGGCATTTTCGTCAGTGCCTTCCCGGGGCAGATTGTCGATAATTTCTCGGGGAACGCCCCGCAGGAGAACCAATTCGTCCTTTTCGGCGGGGGTTTCGTTCCGGGGCTGGCGGGCAATCTGTATTCCACGGCCTCTGCTGCCAACCAGTCGCTTCTTAGTGCGTTCAATTCGGGAGGCACTCTCGCCTCCATCGAGGCCTCCAACCCATATTTCTCTCCGCCGAGCTATAACAGTTCGGATGCGTCGATCCGGCAGTCGCGCGTGTACGAGTGGAACCTGGAAGTGCAGCAGGCGCTTCCCTGGAACCTGCTGCTCAGCGTGAACTACGCCGGGAACCACGGCATCTACCTGCCCATTCAGAACAATAACGTGAACGCTTACTGCCCGCCCAGCACTTGTCCCAACGGGTTCGCGGGCCTCCCCTCTTCGCCGATAGACACTCGCGTCAGCACGGTCAACCAGGTGCAAAGCAATGGCGTCTCTTCGTACAGCGGTCTGGTGGCGAACCTGCAGCGCAGTTTCGCTAACGGCTTCCAGTTCCAGTTCAGCTATAGCTGGAGCCATTCGCTCGACGATGTCTCGAACGGCGGCTTCGATCCGTTCAGCTACGACACCAACGAGAGCCTGTTGAACCCGGAAGATCCGTACAACATTCGCCTTTACGGTTACGGCAACTCGGACTACGACGTGCGGACCCAGATTTCCGCGAACTATGTGTGGGAGGATGCCCTCCGCCACTTGTTCCACCGGGGACCCAATGTGCTGTTCGGCGGCTGGGTGGTCGGCGGCACCATCAACTTCCGTACGGGCCTTCCCTTCACGGTGGTGGATTCGAACACCTCCGGCACCCTGGATGCCACGGGATATGGCGGTCCCTCCTACGCCTGGATCACCGGCGCAGGTACCAGCTCCTGCGGAAAGTCCGCAACCACCCAGGATTGCTTCCCCGCGTCGGAGTTTGCGCCCTCGGCATCGGATCTGTCGTTCTCCGGCTTCTCCAATCAGGGCCGGAACGAGTTCCGCAGCCCCGGTTACTTCGACACCGACATGGACCTCATGAAGAATTTCACCATCCACGAGAGCATGAAGCTGGGTCTTGGGGTGCAGTTCTTCAACCTGTTCAATCACCCGAACTTCGATCAACCCCTGGACAATATCGCCAGCCCGCTGTTCGGGCATATCCTGGCTTCGGTTGGTCCTCCCACCAGCATTCTCGGTGCGTTCCTGCACGGCGATGCATCGCCGCGCATCATTCAGGTTAAGCTGCAGTTCCAGTTCTAACGTTCCGCGAAAGGGGGCTGGGTGCGCCCGGCCCCCTTTTCCTTCCCGCCGTTTCCTCGTAACAAACCCTCTGGTATGCTTGACTTTGTGGTCCGGGGTGTTTTAGCGTGGACATTCCGGCCCCCCGGCAGCACTGGTAATCGACCCTATGGCAGACATGGATCGCGGCGAAGTCCCTATTGTGGACACGCTATTGGAATCGAGCCTCGAGAGCGTGGACGACGCCGAAGCGTCGGCGGTGAAGGTTGCCGAGGACATCGGATTCGACGAAGACGAGTTGCACAAGATCGGTATGGCGGTGCGTGAATCCATGGTCAACGCCGTGGTCCACGGGAACCGTTACAATGCGCGCAAGAAGGTGCATTTCACCGTCCTCAGAGCCGCCGATCACCTCACCGTCGCCATCGGCGACGAAGGGGAAGGATTTGAATACTCCGCCCTGCCTGACCCGTTGTCCGAGGAGAATCTGCTGCGGCAGTCCGGCCGTGGATTGTTGCTGATCCAGGCATTCGTCGACAAACTGGAAGTGACCCGGCGGGCGCCGGGCGGGACCGAAGTGAAGATGGTGAAGTATCTGGACAAGGCCAGTTGAACAGGATTTTTCGAGGAGGGTTTTGTGAGCGTTAAGTTATCCATACGACAGGTTGGGGATGTGACCGTTATCGATGCAACGGGGCGGATCACGCTCGGTGAGGGCGCCAGCACGTTTCGCGACACCGTTCGGGACCTGGCATCCAAGGGGGACAAGAAGATTCTGCTCAATCTGAGCGATGTCACCTACATTGACAGCTCCGGGATTGGGGAGCTTGTTTCGGGTTTCACCACCGTTACAAACCATGGCGGTGTGCTGAAACTGCTGGGGCTGAGCAAGCGCGTCAAGGATCTGCTGCAGATTACCAAGCTGTATACGGTGTTCGAGGTCTTCGACGACGAATCGACGGCGGTCAGAAGCTTCTAGCGCCTGTTTCGACCGATTCCCGACAGGATGCGGGGACACTCCACTTGAACACCGGCGGAGCCGATCCGGATAGTAACTGGAGTGCCCCCAGATTCCCACAGAAAACTTCGCCGCCGCCGGACTCTTTCGTGAGAGGCGTGAGCCTCGGGAAAGCAGGAATCGGGTTGTTGGCGGAAGAACCGGCTGGAAAACCGATGCATGTCACCGTAGCGCTTGCCGGCGACTTCGTTCTTCTTCGGGAAGGGCTGGCGGCCATCTGCGAACTGTCCGGCATCTACCGCGTGGTGGCGCAGTGTGCGGACGGCAGGTCCGCGCTGCAAGCGCTGATGGAGACCGATCCGGACATTGCCGTGGTGGACTTCAAGCTGCCCGGACTGTCGGCTTTGGATCTTCTGGCCGAAATGCGCCGGGTGGGCATGAAGACACGCGTCATGGTGATGACCGGCCAGCGCGATCGCCGTATTGCCGTGGAGGTGCTGCGTGCCGGGGGCCGGGGCGTGCTGCTGGAATCCGATACTTCCAGGGAGGTGCTGCGGGCACTGGAACAAGTGTCCGGCGGTGGGATCTGCCTCTCGCCCGCGTTTTCGTTGAGTGAGGTCTTCGCGTGCCAGGATCCGTTACAAGACGAGACCGACCCGCTGGACCGGCTCAGCAGCCGGGAGTATCAGGTGTTCTCGATGCTGGTGGAAGGCGTGCGCGCCAAGGACATCGCGGCGCGGCTGCACCTGAGTCCCAAGACGGTGGATACCTACCGCGCCAGCCTGATGAAGAAGCTGGATATCCGCCACGTAGCCGGGCTGGTCCGCTTCGCCATGGACCGGGAACTCAGGCCGCCGGGTGGGCGTCCGCCGGAACCCGCGGATAGCGGTCATCTGTCCGGTGGCGCCAGCGAAACGACCTCCTGCCGCAGCGCATGCAACGGTACAGCCGAAACATCGTGGATGCCAGAATCTCCTCCACAAACCCTCTCGGCCGCGAGCGCCGGAGGTATATCGAACCGCACGCAAGGCAAGTCGAATCCGCTGCGTCTCTCACACTGATTGAGTCGCCGCTCAGGGCGGAAATTCTCCGCCAAACGCGGCTTGCGCGGTGTGCCCCGCCGCTTACTCTTCGTTGAAGAGGTCCGCGCGTTCCACTCGTTCACCGCGGAAGATGACCTGCTGGATGCTCTCGGTCTGACGAATGTCTTTCAGAGGATCGCCGTTCACGATGAGCAGCGTGGCGTCGCGGCCCTTTTCAATAACGCCAATTCTGTCCGTGGCGCGCAGCAGCCGTGCCGCATTGTACGTCGCCGCCTGCAGGGCCACGGCCGGCGGGATCCCCGCTGCCACCCACAACTGCAACTCGCGGTGAAGGGCCGGGCCGTGAAGCAGTCCGGGGTTTCCGGAATCGGTGCCGGTCACCAGTATCACGCCGGCCAGCCAGGCGTTGAGGAGGTTCTCGCGCGCCTTCGCGGAATCGAAGGGCTGGTGCGGTTGGGCGGCCTGCTCCTGGATCATCCGCCGGGTGGCGTCGATCAGGCTGGCCGGACCCACCTGCAGGACCAGGGGCCGGTCCAGCACCTCGGTGTTGCCGCCGAGGAAGGCGCTCACCGATTCCAGCACCGCCAGGGTGGGATCGTAGGTGGTCTGTTGCGCCTTCATGCGCGCGAACAGGTCTTCCGGGATCAGCTCGCGGAACGAGCCATGTTCGATGCCGTCGGCGCCCGCCGCCACCGCGTCGGCCACGTCGCGCACATCGCCGGTGTGGACGACGATGGGCAGATGGTCGGCGTGCGCCTCGGCGGCCACCGCATCGAAGAGTCCGGTGTCCATGCGGTTGAACAACATGCCCGCGCTGCCGGTTTCGAGGATCGCCTTGATGCCATCCACGCCATCCCGTTTCAGCGCATCCACCATCTGTCGGGCTTCCTCGGGCGTGCTGGGAAGGCGCACCATTTGCGCCAGCGCTTTGTCGCGAACCGCCGGCGGCAGGAACTTCGCGTACTCGGTGCCGTGGCCGCCGGGCGCCGTGAACATGGGCCCGCACACGAACAGTTCCGCTCCCAGGCGCTCTCCGGAGGCGGTAAGCGCGCGCGCTTTCAGGCTCATGTCGAGCATGTCGCCAACGCTTTTGACGGCGGTGACGCCGCTGTAGAGGTAGGCGGCGAGCTCGCGGGGGATGGCCTTGTTGGGGTCGTAGCCTCGCGGGTACGCTCCGCCCGTTGCACCCAGATGCACGTGCACGTCAATGAGTCCGGGCAGAAGGGTCTTCCCGGCGGCTTCAATCACCTCGGCCTTGAGCTCCCTGGCATCGGGAGCGGACGGACCGCGGTAGATCTCGGCGATTCTGCCGTTGCGCACCAGCACGCTGCCCACCGGGATCACTTCGCCGCTCCCCACGAAAATCTGCGCGTCGCGAATGAGCAGCGTGCGGCTGCGCTCGACATCGCGCGCGAGGATCTTCGACTTGGCGATGCTCTCGCGGGTGTGCATCTGCCATGCACCCAGCAGCAGGAACGGCCCCAGAACCGCCACCAGCCACAGCTTGCCGCTCAGGCTGACCTTGTCCTCCTTGTCCCAGCGGAACAGTTTCAAGGCGAGAAAGGTGGCCACCACCACGGCAGCGACCAGGGCCAGGGCGCCGATCCAGTTCTGCGCCAGCGTTTCATTGGAGCCAAGGATGGCCTGCGTACCGTTGTACACGTAGGTGGCCGGAATGAACTGCGAGACCAACTGCACCCACACCGGCAGAGCGCTCACCGGAATGGTTGCGCCACTGAGAAACAGCATGGGGAAGTACAGGAGCTGGGTGAGGATCTGGCTCTCCTGCATGGAGTTCACCACGGCGGCGATCATCATCCCGACGGAGCGAAACGCCAGCACGCCCAGGCATACGTAAGCGAGCAGCGAGAGCGGATGCGCGGGCCAGCTCATGCCCCAGAAGAAATGCGCGAGGCAGACGATGAGCAGCGCCGACGGCAGATAGTTCAGCAGGCCGGTGACCAGCGACGAAGCCAGGATGGGCCCGGCCGAGATGGGCGCCACTTTGAAGCGGCGCAGGATGTTCGCCTCGCGGTCGGCCACGGCGCGGATTCCGGCCCCGAACAGGCCGTTGCCCAGAATGCCGATGACGATGGACATAGTGACCACCTGGGTGGCGGCGCCGCCCTGCTCGGCGCGAAACAGCGAAGCGAAGATGAAGAAGAAGATCAGCGGGAAGGCGTAGTTGAAGAACAGCACCATCTTGTCGCGCCCGGTGAGCTTCAGGTTGATGACGATCTCGGCGAGGTAGGCTCTCATTCGCGCAGCCTCTTTCCGGTGAGCTCGATGAAGACGTCCTCGAGCGTGGGGCGCTTCAGGTGGATGTCGGCCAGTTCGATGCCGTTCTGATCCACCCACTTCACCAGGTCGACGATGGTCCGGGCCGGCTGGGCCGACTGCACGCTCATTTGTTTGCGGCCGTCCGCGACGTGGTGCTTCAGTTCGGCCAGGAACGGCGGCGTTTCGGCGGGCAGCGGCTGCTCGGTTTCGATTTCGATCTGCGAATGGCCCAGCGTGCGCGCCTGGATTTCGCGCGGCGTGCCCATGGCGATGATGCGGCCCTCGTCCACGATGGCCACGCGATCGCAGAGGCGCTCGGCTTCCTCGATGTAGTGGGTGGTGAGCACGATGGTGCGGTTGGCCGCCTTCAACTCCTCGACGAGCTTGTGGATCTCCAGGCGGACCTGCGGATCGAGGCCGGTGGTGGGCTCGTCGAGGAAGAGCAGTGTCGGGTCGTTCACCAGAGCGAGGGCGAGGGCCACGCGTTGCTTCTGGCCGCCGGAGAGCTTCGCGTACTGGGTGTCGCTCTTCTCGTCGAGCTGCAGGCGCTTGAGGAGCTGCGCCGTGTCGACGCGGCGTGAGTAGAAGGCGGCAAACAGATCGAGCGCCTCGTGAACCTTGATTTTCGCGGGAAGGTTGGTGGCCTGCAGGCAGACGCCGATGCGCTGCTTGAGCGAGCGGACCTCGATGCCGGGGTCGTAGCCGAGCACGCGGACGTCGCCGGAGGTGCGCCGGCGGAGGCCTTCGAGGATCTCGACGGTGGTGGTTTTTCCCGCGCCGTTGGGGCCGAGCAGACCGAAGACCTCGCCGGTGCGGACTTCGAAGTCGATGCCGCGCACGGCCTCCAGGGCGCCGTAGCTTTTGCGCAGGCCCTCGACCACGATAGCGGAACCGTTTTGCGGCAGCATGCGAATTCCCATGGTAACGGCGAAGAGGCGCACGGTGCGCGGGTGCATCGGCGAATGGCGGGCGGGGGCCGGTGGATGGCGAGGGTGGAGGTGGTAGAATCAGCGTCGCGCATGCCGACAATCAGTACGTTCTATGGCATCCTGATCAGGATGTTCTTCAACGACCACGAACCGCCACACTTTCACGCTCGATATGGCGAGTTCGAAGCCACGGTCAACATCGGCACTCTGGAGGTCATCCAGGGCCAACTACCGCACAGGGCTTTGAACCTGGTCCAGGAATGGGCGATGATACATAGAGAGGAATTGCTGGAAGACTGGCGGTTCTGTCGTGAGAACACGGCGCCGGCCAAGATTGAGCCGCTGGCATAAAACGGAGCAGTTGTTCGATGTATTGGGACGTGGTCGAGGTAAAGCCGGAGCCGCACTACTGCCTTTTTGTCCGATTCAAGGATGGACTGATGGGGCGTGTGCGATTGCGGCCCGAGGAACTGACCGGCGCACTCGCGCCGTTGCGAGATGAGCGGTTCTTCGAGCGTGTCTTCATCGATTCCGGCGCGGTAGCGTGGGCCGGTGACATCGATCTGGCGCCGGATGCAATGTACGCGCAGATTGCGAGCCGACTCCAGGAACCGACTGAACAGCAGCAGGCGGGTCCAGCGAAGAGTCACCGCTGAACGCAAGTGACGCGACATATCGGCGTCCGCTTCTCAGACCCGCTCCGGGAACGCGAGTCGCACAAGTCCGAGATCGCGACAAACGTCCAGGTGCACTGCGCACATTTACTGACTCCTGAACGGGCATACAATCGCCTGATGGATTGGAAAATCGTGCTGCCGCTCCTGGTAACCGTAGCGCTTACGATGTCCGGATGGTTCGTCGGGCACTGGGTTTCAACTCGGAAGGATCGTTCAAACAAAAGCGCGATCTCAGAACCAACTATCTGATCGAATGCTTTCGTCGAATCGAGTATGCTGGCAATCGAGCCATGGATGAGTCTGCGCGCAAGCAGTTGGAAGCGTCGATCACGGATATTCAGTTGTTTGGCTCGACCAAGCAGGTCGCCGCAGCAAGGGCCTTTGCGCAAGGAATTGCCGACAAAGATGCCAACGCCTCGACGGGTCCCTTGCTGCATATGCTGCGCGACGAACTCAGACAGGAACTGGATCTTCCAGTCGTGGTCGACGTGCCTATGTTTCATCTGAGACTGCGCTGCGGCGATGAGGAGGTGAGACCACCACAATGAACCCACATCGGCTTGGGTAAAGGCGTCGATCTGGGGACTGCGAAAATGGTGCCGTCGTCCAACAAACGTCGTGCCGCACCTTGCTCGGGCGGCGCGAGTCTATCACTTGGTTGTGTATCGCCCATACCACAACAACGGCAACGCGCATGGCACAGCCCATCCGGCCGCCGCTCTTACTCGCGCGAGAACCCCTTGCGCAGGGAGAGGTCGGCCGGCCCTTCCACCGTCCCGGCGAGCCGGAGGAAGTGGTGTTTGGATGCGTTGAGGCCCGTCTCAATCTGATACCCCAGCGTGTCCATCGCTTCACGATTCAGGCGCGCGGCGTTGCCGTTGATGATCTCGATATCGCTCTCGTCCCGCGCCAGCATGTGCAGATGCTGCCGAGCCTTGAACTTGAGGATCGAGATGAAGTCCGCCGCGCTGATCAGCGCTTCATATTCGGCGGTCTCGTTGTCGTTCAGCGTTCCGTTGTTGGCCCCCTCGGCGAGCCTGTCGATCCGTTCCTGAACCGCGGGAGCGACCTGCAACTCGACTACCCGGCGCGCGGATTCCGCATCGAGACAGCGGCTCAGCGATTCGATGAGGCCATCGAGATAAATGGGGGCGCCCATACCTTCACTGTCACGGTAGCACGGCCAGCCCGGGTTGCCGCGATTTGCGCGGGTTACAAACCCGCGCGCAGGATATAATCCTGCCCCACATCCCTCACCACTCCAGCCACCCGCGCAGCAGCGGGAAGTAAAGGCCCACCCGAATCGGCCTGGTCTGGGTCAGCGCCAGCAGGCGGGCGTAGCGTTCGAGCTGCTCGCGATAGCGCAGCTTCTCGTTCTCGAGGAACGCCGCGAGCCCGGCGCCCTCGTGCGCGCTGGTCTTGTAGTCGATGATCCAGCGGACGCCCTCGGCATCCACGAAGGTGCGGTCGATCTTGCCCGAGACGAAGCGCCCGTCGAGCCAGCCGGTGATGGCGTATTCCGAGCGATGCTCCGCGTGCGGCGCAAGAATCCAGCGGGCGCGCGGATCTTCCACGCAATTGAGCAGGGCCTCGGCCACGCGCGCCGCCGCCGTGTCGAGTTCCTGCGGAGCGACGCCGGCATTTGCCAGCAGCGCGCGCAATCGCGCTCGGGATGCGCGAATCCTCTCGGGCGGCCAGTTCTCCAGACCCTCGCGCGCGATCTGCTGCACGCAGCCGTGCAGGACGGTTCCGACGTGCCGCAGCGTGTCGCCCACCCACTCGAAGGTGATCTTGGGAGCTTCCTCGGGCGGTGAAGCGGCGCGAGCCCACTGCACCTCAGAGGGCGGCACGGGAGCGGGGAAACCCAGCGGCAATCGCTGGATGGTGCGGGGCGGGCGCGGGAGCGGCGGCGCGGGCACGCCCTTCGCGGTGGCACTGGCGAACTCGCGGCGGACGTCATCGAGCGGCCAGAGGAGCTGCAGAAACGAATCGGACGGCGGCGTGGCGTCCGCGCCCCGCAGGCAGCCGAGCAGATGAAGTTGCGTCCGCGCGCGCGTAGCCGCGACGTACAACAGGCGCGCAGTCTCGTTCCTGGCTTTTTCGCGCTCGAGACCGCTGAGGTATTTGTAGATCGGATCGCCATCGCGGCCCGCTTGCGAGATCGGGGCAACCAGCAGCTCGCCATCCGTCAGTTCCTGCCAGAGCAGCAGGGGCGAATCATCCCCTCTCGGCTTCATGCCCAGGCCGGGAAGAATCACCGTGTCGAACTGAAGGCCCTTGGCCTTGTGGATGGTCATCACCTGCACCGCGTCGTCTGCGCGCGTGTCGGGCTTTGCGAAGAGGTCGGCCACCCTCTGGCGGAGTCCGGCGAACGAGCTGAGGTCGCCTCCTTCGTCCAGTTCTTCGAGCAGGTCGAAGTACGTCGCGGCGTCGTCCAGATCGTTTTCGTGTTCGACGCACGATGGTCCCGCGAGACCGATCCACGCACCCTCCACGAGCTCGCGCAGGCGGCGGCGTCCGCGCTGTTGGTCGGCGCGATCGAGAATCGGGCGAATGCGCGCGAGCCGGGCCGCGCCATCGGCACTCATTTGCGGGGTGTCGAGCGCGAGCAGGTCGGCGAGGGTGAGGCCGCACCAGGGCGCGCGCAGCACCGCGAGCCGGGACACGCGGTCGGCGGGGTGCAGCAGCGTGAAGGTCAGCGCCATCAGATCCTGCACCAGCGGGCGTTCGGCGAGCTGGTCGATCTCGATGGCCTGGAAGGGAACGTCCGCGCGCTTCAATGCGGCAATGATTGCGGTGAGATGCCGGCGCGCGCGCACCAGAATCGCGACGCCGGTGGCCCCGCGGATCAAATCCAGAACGCGCTCGGCCTCGCTCTCCGCTGCTTCGCCGAGGAACGCGTGCACGGCGGGAGCGGTGGCGGTGAGATCGGCAGGCTGCCCGGCGGTCGATTCGCTGTAGGGAACGGCGCCGGTGTCGGGGTCCTCGTTGCGCGGCATAATGCCGGCAAAGGCGCGGTTTACCCAGTCGACAATGGCGGGCGTTGAGCGGAAGTTGACGGAGAGCCTCAGCGGCTCCAGCGGGATATCGCCGAGGCCGTCACGGCGCGCTTTCAGGAACAACCCGACGTCGGCCTCGCGGAAGCGGTAGATGGACTGCATCGGATCGCCCACCAGGAAGAGCGTGCGGCCGTCGCCGGGGTACCACGCGGCCGTCAGCTTCACCAGCAGGTCCCATTGCGAATGCGAGGTGTCCTGGAACTCGTCCACCAGGATGTGCCGGATGCGGTAGCCGAGCGAGAGCGCGAGGTCGGTCGGCTGGCCCTCGAATTCGAGGGCGCGGTTGGCGGAAATGGTGAGTTCGGCGAAATCCACCTGCTCCCGTTCGCCGAAGACTTCGCGCAGTTCGGCCACCGAGCGCGGCAGCAGCGGGATGATGGCTTCGAGCGCATGCCACTGGTCGTCGGTGAAGTTGGGCGAGGGCAGGTGGCGGAGTTCGCATAAGGCGTCCGCGAGCTCGTCGTTGGCTTCTATCGCCTGGAACAATTGCTCACACTCACCTTTTCGGCGGTCATTGGGGCCGAAGCCGATGTTCTTGTCCACACGCTTGCGCACGGACTTGCCGTTGGCGGTGAGCAGGAACTTCGCCAGAATCCGCCAGTGTTCCAATTCGTGCGCCGGGAGCCCGGGCAATTTGAGGATGGGTACACCGGCGTACCGCGCCAGATCCACCGATTTTTCCAGTAGCGCCAGCGGAAACCGCACGCACAGCTTATACAAATGCGTCTCCACGATGCGCGTAAGCGACGCTTCCAGCGTCTGGCGCACCGCAGCCATGTCCGCCTCGCCGCTGCCGATCAGGCGCAGCCACTGATCGCGCCGCTCCAGCATCTGCGCGATCAACGCTTCGGCGCGGCGGGTGTCGTTGTCCAGATGCAGCAGCAGCGTTTGGGCGGCCAGGCCCGCGCGGTCGTCCCGCTCCACCCAGCGCAGCGTGCGTCGAGCGGCCTCGCGATAGAGCGTCTGAGCCTTCTCCTCGATGCGTGGAAACGCTCCGAAGCGCGACGTCCAGGGCATGCGCCGGGTGAGGCGGGCGGACAGCGAATCGATGGTGCCGATGCCAATGCGCGCGGGATTCTCAAGCAAGCCCCAGTGCGCCTCGCGGTCGCGCGCCAGGGCGGCCATGGCCAGATCGTGCGTTACCCGTTCGTGCGGTTCCCGAGGAGTATCGGCCACGGCCACGGCGCCACCGAACAGCGAGGCCTGCCCGGTAGCAGCCACGGCGGTGGGCTTCGCCGCCCTCCTCAGAGCCGTAACCACCCGCTCGCGCATTTCCGCGGAGGCTTTCTTCGTGAAAGTGATGGCGACGATTTCCTCCGGTTCCTCCACCGCCGCGAGCAGCCTCAGGTAACGCTGAATCAGCAGCTCGGTTTTGCCGGACCCGGCGGGCGCCTGCACGATGAAGGACGTCGTGGCATCCAGCGCGCGGGCGCGAGCGGCAGAGTCACTCATCGGCATCGGATTCCTCCGGTGCGGAGTGATCGCGAGTGCGGCACAGCGCCATGAACCCGCAGTAGTCGCAGGCGCGGGGCAGCGGGTCCACACGCGCCACCCCCGAGCGGAACTCGCCGGCGAGCCGTTCGAGCGCGGCATTCCACTGCTCCTGCTGGTCCTTGATGGTGCCGAAGTCCGTCTTCATCGGGGCGGCATCGCCGAGCACGTCGTCTTCCTGAATGCCCACGAAGCCGATCTCGCCGGTGCGAATCGCGGCCAGAGTCACGGCGGCGAGGGCGCCCTCGAACACGGTTGCATACAGCGGGAGCTGCGGCTCGCGGGGGCGCTCGCCGGCCCAGGCGCCGCGGTTGATTTTGCCGGTCTTGTAGTCCACCAGAACGTGCCAGCCGCCCGCAACCTCGTCGACTCGGTCCACGCGGATGTCCAACGTCAGGCCGCCAATCTCCACCGTCTGTTCCTTCTCGTGCTGCTTCACGGTAAATGGCTGGCGCGCGCGCTCCAGTTGCAGGAATTCGCCGATCAGGCGCTCGAGGCGCGTCTGTTCCAGATCGCGAAACAGCGTGGCGCCCGCAAGCGCGGCCTGCACGTGACGGCGGACCAGGGCGCGTGTTTCCTCTTCGGAGAGCACGAGCAGCGCCGCCTGCGATCCCAGTTCCTCCCAGATCAGTTCCAGCGCTCGGTGGACCGTTTTCCCTTTCTCCGAGGCGGCGACCCCGAACTCCGCGTCCTCCAGCGGCTGGGCATTGAGCCGGTACCGCGCAAAGGCTTTGAAGGGGCACTCCGCGACGGCCTTCAGCAGACCTGCGCCGCCTTGCACGCGATCTGCGGCGAGCGGGGGCGCCGTTTCGTCGTGCAGCGATTCGAGTGGCGCCCGCGGATGCCAGCGGCGCAGCGTGGGGTCCAGCAGAATGCCCGGGATCGCCTCGGCTCCCAGCTTGTCGAGCAGCGGCGAGGGCTGCAGAATTCTCTCGCCATCGGTTTTGGGCCAGCTTAGCCTGACCTCGTCCGCGCTGGCTATCAGACGCCGCAGAACCGTGTTCGCGTACTCGGCTTCGCGCTGGGGCGTGGCGTGCGGCATGCCGAGCTCGCGCTGCAGCGCCAGCGGAAGGAACGGGTTTGGCCGCGGCTCCTGGGGGAACTGCTCGTCGTCCATTCCGGTGACCCAGAGGTGGTCGAACTCCAGGCCCGCGGCCTCTTCCACGCCCATGATCTGCACGGGCGCGCCCTCGTCCTCGGGCTGGAAGGTGGTCCCACCGCACAGCCGCCGCAACTCTTGCAACGCCTGCTCATACGGCAGCTCGGGCAGCGTAACGTCGAGCGTGGCGAAGGATGACAGCGCGTTGTTCCATGCCTCAATGGTCTGATGCTCTTCGCTCGATGGCGGCCGGCCGCCAGGCCATCCGAGCGCGCCGAGCATCCGCGAAAACGTTCGTGCCCATTCGCTGGGCCGTTGCCGATCGCTCAGTTGCTCGAGCCTCGGGTTGAGCGCCGGGTGAATGGAGCGCAATTGCTCCGGCGTCAGTTCGAATCGCCGAGTGCGGCGGAGCTCGAGGTCAGCCGCGGCGCGTGGTGCGCGCAGGAATGGCGAGCGCAGCAGCATGCCAGCGCGGTCCGCACGCAGCCGAGGCAGACCGGTTTCGAGAGCCATCAGCGCCGCCGCGACAACGGGATAATCCGCCAGTGCCCGGCCCGCCGACAAGTGGTACGCGCGAGCGCCGGCGGGGAACGCTCCGGGATGCAGCACCTCGCGAAAAAGTCGATCCACCTGCGCGCGGCAATCGGCAAGCCTGGGCACGATCACCCCGATGCGCGCCTGCGAATTGCCGGCCAGCAAATTGCGCGCCCAGCCGGCGGCCTGCTCGAATTCTTCGGCGGCATCGCGCAGCTCGACGCGCGCCGGCGCCGGATTATGCGCGGGCGTTTGCGTTGATTCCACCCGTGGCAGCGCGGCAAGGAAGGCCATCTGAGCCGGGGTGAGCTCGTCGAAACCGGCCAGCGCGACGCGGGCGGGCGCCTGCAGCGAACCGTCGCCGAGCCGTTCCACGAGGAAACCGGGCAGCCGCGCGGAATCGAGCCAGTTCTGGCGGCGGCAGCGCTCGTCGAAGGCGCGGGCCCAGCGTACGAACGCCTCGCAGTCTTCGCTGGCGGCGAATCGGGAATCGGACAGCGGCACGCGCCATTCCTGCGCGAGTTGCCAGGCGTTGAGGGCCGCGCGGGCGGTTGCGGCAATCTGCAGGGGCTTGTCGCGCTCGCACTCGGCAATCGCTTGTTCGAAGACGGTGCGCTCCTGGAGCGGGTTCAGCAGCACCGGTGCAGCGGGGCCTGCGGCCGTGAACAGCCACTCGCGCCACAAGCGCCCCAGCAACGCGCCGAAGGGAAGAATATCGGGCGTCGGCCAGGCGGCGTTGCCGCGTTTTCGCTGGGCCAGGCCGAACTGTCGCGTGAGCTCGCGGGACAACCGCTCGGTGGGCGTGAGGACCGTGGCGCCCCGAATTGCTGCTTCAACTGCCTTCAATAAGGAGATTGTACTGCGGCGAGATACCATGAAAGTTGGCGAAACGCATTGTTGTGGCCATCGACGGGCCCGCCGGCGCCGGCAAGAGCACGCTGGCCCGCCGAATCGCCGATAAACTCGGCTTCATCTACGTGGACACCGGCGCCATGTATCGCAGCGTGGCGCTGTGGGCGCTGCGGAATGGGACGGCGCTGTCCGACATGCACCGGCTGGAGCAGCTCGCGCGCGAAGCGCACATGGAGTTCTCGGCCGGAACGCGCACCGTGCTGCTGAACGGCGAGGATGTCAGCGAAGCCATTCGCGCGCCGGAAATCGGCGACGCGGCCTCGAAGGTGTCGGCCATTGCGGCGGTGCGCCGCGCCCTGGTGGCGAAGCAGCGCGAGATGGCGGAGGACGCCTCGGTGGTGATGGAAGGGCGGGACATCGGAACGGTGGTGTTCCCGGACGCCACGGTCAAGTTCTTCCTCGACGCGGATTCCAGCGTGCGGGCCGGACGCCGCGTGGAAGAGCTGGTGGCGGCCGGAGAAACCGTATCCGAAGAGGCCGTGGCCGAGGGCCTGCGCGAGCGCGACGAGCGGGACCGGACGCGCGCGGCGTCGCCTCTCATGCAGGCGCCCGACGCGGTCTATCTGGACACCAGCTCGCTGGGAATCGACGAGGTGGAGGCGGCCATGTTGAAGACGATTCGCGAGCGGACGTCCAATGGGAAAGAGCTGGCGCGTGGGAAGGAGCTGGCGCGTTGAAAGATCTGCTGGTGATGAAATTCGGCGGCACGAGCATGGGCTCGGCCGAGCGCATCAAGGTTGCCGCCCAAATCTGCATCGAACAGAGGCGCGCGCGGCCGGTGGTGGCGGTGGTTTCGGCCATGTCGAAGATCACCGACCTGCTGCTCGATTCGCTGCGCAAGGCGGAGGCGGGCGACGAGTCGGGTCTCGACTTCAACCTGCACAAGCTGCGCGAGCGTCACCACGAGACCTGCGTGGAGCTGCTGGATGCCCAGCGGCGGCCCATCGCGCTGGCGGGCGTCGACGCTCTTCTGGCGGATTTTCGCCGGATCTGCCACGGCGTGCGCATTCTGGGCGAGCGCCCGCCGAAGTCGGTGGACGAGGCCGTCGCCATTGGCGAGAGGCTGTCGTCGTTACTGATGGCCGAGTATTTCGAATCGGTGGGCGTGCCCGCGCAGGCCGTGAGCGGGTCGGATGTGATCGTCACCGACGCCGTGTTCGGCGGCGCCAGCCCGATCATGGAAGAGACGCGCAAGCGAGCGCCCGCGAAGCTGAGGCCAATGCTGGAGGACGGTGTGGTGCCGGTGGTCACCGGGTTCAACGGGGCCACGCTGGATGGCCGCCCGACCACGCTGGGACGCGGCGGATCGGACTTCTCCGCGTCCATTCTGGCCGCCGCTCTGGACGCCTCCGAGCTGTGGATCTGGACCGATGTGGATGGCATCATGAGCGCCGACCCGCGGCTGGTGCCCGATGCGCTGGTGCTGGATCAGGTGACCTACGCGGAAGCCGCCGAGCTGGCCTACAACGGCGCCAAGGTGCTGCACCCGCGCACGCTGGCGCCGCTGGTGGAACGCCGCATCCCGGTGTGGAGCAAGAACAGCTTCAACGTGGGTCATCCGGGCACGCGCATTGTGCCGGTGCTGCAGACGTCGTACCCGGGCCCGCGGGCGGTCACTTCGATGCGCGGCGTGGCGCTCATTTCGCTGGAGCCGGCCAGCGCCGCCGTCAGCGGCACGCGCATGATGGCCCGCGCGCTCGATTCCCTCGCCGCGGCCAACGCCGAGGTGCTGACGTTCTCCAGTTCCAGCTACCGCCAGAACTTCTGTTTTCTGATCCGGCACGAGGAGCTCGATTCGGTGATGGAGACGCTGGAGGGCAGCTTCGCGCTGGAGCTGGCGCACGGCTATCTGAAGCCCATCGAGGTGGACGAGAACGTGGGTCTGCTGGCGGTGGTGGGCGAGGGCATGCGCGGCACGCCCGGGCTGGCTGGCCGCATCTTCAGCGCGATCTCCGAGCAGAAGGTGAACATCATCGCCATCGCCCAGGGGTCCAGCGAGATCACCATCAGCATCGTGGTGCACAAGGACGGGCTGGAGAGCGCGGTCCGGGCCGTGCATGCCGAGTGCAATATGGGCGCGCGGGCGTGATTGAGCTGATTCAGCAGGCAGCGTTTGGGTGGAATCGGTCCTTGCGCGGCCCTTGCGCCTCGTTTTTGTTGGTGGCTGAGAGCCAGGGACCCGTTACAGCACTATCCTTCTTGAACCATACTCGTCGTCGTGCTGCATTGGGGCTACACTTGAGGAGAGGAGAGAAGTCGTGCCACGTGAACTTGAAATTCTGCTAGCTGCGTCCCGCAACCGTGAAGTCACCGCCGAGGAGCAGGAAGAGCAGCGGCGCAGCTTCGCCTTCGGTAATACTCACTTCGAGAACGAACGGATTACGAGAGACACGATCAACCGCGCGGCCGAGGCATTGAAAGCAGCCGATGCGCAGGACGGACATACAACGGAATAGCAGACCGGCGTCCCACGAACTCTTCGGAAGTCTGGAGGAAAAAGCCCTCCTTGAGGCCAGAAATGGCCTCCTTCAGTTTGATGAGGTTTTGAGGCTCGTCGACCAATCGGCGAGCGGCCTCCGTTTGCGGCCGAGCATTGTGCAACGGTTGCAGCGCTTAGCGATCCGGGATATCTACACGTGTGCAGGCAATTACAGGACTGGCCCAGTGAATATCCAGGGGACAACGCACGAGCCGCCACCTGCATCCGAGGTGGCCGAGCACGTCGAGGAGATGTGCGAGTACATCAATGTGAATCGGGAGAGATCGCCACTCCACCTCGCCGCCTACGCGATGTGGCGGCTCAACTGGATTCATCCGTTTGCTGGCGGAAATGGGCGAACATCCCGAGCTGTTTCTTATTTTGTTCTGTGCGCTCGACTGGGCTACCGCATCCCCGGAACCAGGACGATTCCCGAACAGATTGTGGCAAATAGACAGCCATACTATGAGGCTCTGGATTCGGCCGACGCAGCGTGGTCTGAAGGACGCCTGGATATCAGCCTCATGGAGAAGCTGATTGAGGACATGTTGGCGGTGCAGCTCTCTTCGGTCCTTGAGGCGGCGTCGTCCGAGGGCACGCCGCCTATTCGAAAGCCGCCCGAGGCCGATACCCCGGCCGCGCCCGGATGCGGTACTTCTTCGCCACGTCCGACGTGATCTCCACGTTGATCCTGCGGAACCCTTCGTTCGCATTCGGCGCCGGATAGTAAGTGATGGTGTAACTGTTGCCGAGGTCCTCGCGTATCGATTCGAACGCTTCCACCTGCTTCTGCCAGGTGCGCGCGAAGTAGGCCTTGCCGCCGGTGTTGGCGGTGATGCGGTGGAAGATGGCGCTGGAAACCGGGTCCTTGCTCACCTCCGAGGTGGAGATGACGTAGATGGGGATCCCTTCGTCCTCGGCCACCGCGCGCACGTCGTCGGGCGCCACCATGCTGGCGTTGTCCGGCCCGTTCGAAAACACGATCACCACCTTACGGCCGGGCACCTTCGCGGCATCGCGCAGGGTGAGCAGCAGCCCGTTATACAGGGCCGAGTCGTCGCCGGCCACGGCGTTGCGCAGGCCGAAAATCGCCTGGTTGCGGTCGCGCGTGAGGTTCGCCGCGCGATTCAGATTGCGGCTGAAGGTGTACACGGCGATGGAGTCGGCGCGGTCCAGCCCGCGCACGAAGTCGGCGATGGCGTCGGAGGCGTACACGAATCCGCGGTACATGTAGTTGCTGGTGTCGAAGAGGACGAAAACATTGGTGCCGACAAACGCGTCGGGGCGCAGGTCGGCGGCGCCCTCGCCGGCCTTCTCCGTCTTCTCCTCGGGCGCCGCGAAAGGCACGGTGGCGCCGTCGGGCCGCAACTGCACGGGCGGCTTGTTTCCTTCGCTGAACGTGGCAATCTTCTCGGGGATGGAATCTTCTGTGACCTTGAACTCGCCCGGCTTGAGACCGGTCACATAATGCCCCTTGTTGTCGGTAACCGTGAAGCTCAACACCACCATGTCCACCTTCACGTGAAAGGTGGGCCGCTCCTGTGCGCCCAGCCATAACAGGCCGCCGGACAGGATGGTGGCCGCCGCGCCGATGAACGCTCTACCCATGGTCAGGATCTTCCTCTCCGCACATGCTTAATACCCGCTCCGTAGCCGTGGCGGCCCGGTCTGCCAGTGGTCCTCACCCCGCTCATTCCGCCCCGCTCGCCGCTCCCTGGCGATGGCTCTTCTCCAGAGCGTCGTCGCCCACCGTTCGCAACGATCGCAACAGCGCCGGCCAGTCCTCGAGGTGGGTCGCAAAAATCCCCTCGATGGTCTGCTGCGTCCAGTATGGAATCATCAGGTTCAACTGGGAAGGGGGCATGTTGAGCTGGTCCGAGATGGCCGCATAGTACAGCAGGTCCGATTCCCAGCTTTCCGCCAGAATCCGGCTGGAGTAGCCCATCAGCGCCGGGAACGTGCGCAGGTTGAGCAACTGCGGCGACATACTGTTGGCCAGCGTCGGCTTGGGCGTGCCGAACAAACGCGAAATCACGGCATAGTTGATTTCGTTGGGCGCCTCTCCGGCAACGCGGCGAATCTCCGCGGCGAGCGGCCCCCCTTCGTTCTCCCCGGCGGATGTGCGGGCCAGCTCGAACAACTCCGCCGGCGTGGTCTTCGCCACCGCCGCTGGCACGTCGCCCGCGCGCAGCAACTGGTCGATCTCGGCCACCCGCACGGGCGTGGCGTAGCGGTGCAGCACGGCAAGCACGCGCTGGCGGCGGGCATCGCTCAAAGCCGCTTCAGCCAGCAGCGTCTCCCCGTAATCCATGTGCAGCATCACCCAGTGCGTATGCGCCGGCGTGGCTCGCCACCAGCGCGGCACCGTTGCGCTTGCCAGCAACTGCGGCACCAGATCGGCCCAGATCAGAGCCTGCTCCCGCGTAGGCACGAGGAAGTTCTGCTCGGCCTGCGCCAGCGCATAGGGGAGCTCCGCCAGGGAACCCGATAACTTGCCACCATTGTTGGTGGGCCAGCCGCCACCCTGCACTTCGGTGGTCTTCCAGGACTGATTCTGGGGGTTCAGACCGATGAAATCGTGGCTGCGCACGAACAGCGGGTTGGCCTGCAGAATCTGCGCCCCGGGAGGCGCATAGTACACATAGTTCAACCCAACCAGGCTGTCGCGCAACAACGGAGCCAGATCGCCGCGGATGTCGCCCAGCTTCTTCGCGTCCGCGCCGGCGCGGTCCAGCTCCGCTTTGAGATTGATCCTGCGCTCGGCCTCGATGTGCCGCTCGGACCAGTATCCGAACGTGAACGTGTTCTTCTCCACGGCGCTGAGCGAGGCGTGCGGGAGCTGCACCTCGGCGATGCGCGCCGCGGCCTTCGCCACCACGGCCGGGTTGCCCTTCTGGCCGCGCGCCACCGCATCCAGACCGTCGGCGATGGCAAACAGGTCGGTCACCGAAATGAGCCGCTGCGCTTCGAAGATCCTGTCCATGTCGTGGACCATCCGGCTTCGTGTCTCCGCGTCGGAAGTGGGGTCCGGCCCGGCCAGCAGCTCGACAAGACGTTCCTGCGCGGTGGCGCCGGCCGGTGAGCCGGTGGCCGCCAGAAGAGCGTTGATGCCGGCCCGTCCCGCGGCGAAAAGGTCGCGGTCGCTGGCGATCTTCGCGAAGCCGTTCAGAATGGCCGAAAGCGTCCTGTCCGCGCTGGCGGCCGGAAGAGAGCCGCTCCGGTAGAAGATTTGCCACAGGCCCGTGAGCGCCTGCAGCGTCCCGGCGGTGTCCGCCCGCAGCGTACCCTCCTTCATGCCGTTGACTGACGCGGCCGTATCGAGGAAGCGAACCAGCGTAGCCGGACTCACGTCGCTGACTTCGGCGAAAATCGGGTACTGCGCGCCGTACTCGTGCCAGTCGCGGACCAGCCGATCCGCCGTGTTCGCATCCAGCGGCGTGGCCCGGCTGCGGTCCAGATCGCTGAGCGCCATGAAAATCCGCAGCGCCTCGTTGTCCACCGCCTTCCGGCACAGCCCGAACAGCGCTTCCAGAACGTCGTCGGGCTCCTTCCAGTTGGCTGCCGCTTTGGACAATTTGGCGTCGTACTTGCCGGCGGGGTGGTGCACGAACAGATTGCGCCAGACCTCCAGACCGCCCGGGATGACCGGCTGGCCATGAGCGTCGATGCGCAGGCGCGTGGTGAGCAGCACCATGTCCGTGTTGGAACGGAAGACGGGCCGGGCCGGGCCGGGACTGGTGACCTTTCCGCGAATGGCCAGATAGAACCGCTTCAGCCGTTCCGGTTCGGTGAGGTAGTCCTGCACCGGGCCGCTAATGCGCGCCAGCGAGTCATAGTAACTGGCCAGCCACCCGTCGTCTTTCGCGATCATCTTCTCGAAGAATTCGGCGCCCTTCTCCGGAGAGGCGCCGGCAAGTTCTCCCCAGACTCTTTCCGTGCGCGCGCCGCCCGGAACAACCGCCCGGCCATCCCGGATCTCGAACATCCCGCCAAAGAAGTCGAGGACGTGCGCAAAAATCCGCAGGCGCGTGGCGGGCACGCTTTTGCGGATCTCGTCGGCCGTGGACGGATCCAGTTTGGTCATGGCCAGATAGAGCCGGCACAGCGACGGATCGTTCAGGAAGGCATCGAGAAGATCGCCGCCCTGAATGCCGTGGGAGCCGAGCCAGTAGTCCGGACTGTAGACCACCTGGATTTCGGCGGACTTGTAATCGTAGGCGAAAGGGCGATTGGTGCGCAACGCCTGTTCGAGGCCGGCAAGGGGGAATCCGGAATCGATGGTCAGAAACGCGCGCGAGGGGTTCACGGTCTCCAGCACCAGGTCGCTGCCACAGCCTCCGCGCATGCGGTAACCGAGCACGCGGAGAAGGTCGCCGGTTTCGTTGGAATCGCAGGTGGCGATGCGGATGGTGGAATCCTTGCCCGCCAGCTTGGACAGCTCGCGCGCCTGGGAAACGTAGCGAATCACCAGCTTGAGGTATTCGGTCTGATCGAGCGCGTCGCTGTTAGAGGAAGCCTGATACCCGTTGGTGACCACGTTGCGCGCCAGCGCGGCCAGCACGGTTCCACGATCGAGGTCCGGCGAAAGCGCGGCCATGCGTCCGAACGACGACAGGGGACCGGGGATCTGTACCAGCGTGGTGCGTCCGGAGGGGGCAACCGGCCCGGTGGGCAGGCTGAGGTCGCGTCCGCCGGCGTCCCGATACGCCGCCAGGTGCCTGCGGGCGGCATCCCGGTCTCCGGCAAGCAGGTCGGCGATCGCCAGCCGCCGCGCGATGGCGATCTTTTGTGCCCCGCTGGCGGCAGCCAGAGCCTGTTCCCAGGCCGGGCGCGCTTGCGGGTCGCGATGTTCATCCAGATATTCGGCCCAGTCGTTGAGGTCGGAAACGGTAGCGCCCGGGGCTCGCGCCGCGCGTTCCAGCAGTTCGCGCGCCGCCGTCAGATCGCCCTTCTTCTCCAGACTCCAGACCCGTTCGGAAAGCTCGGACGCAGATCCGGCCAGTGCGCCCGCCAGACACAAGGAAAAAACACCGAGAATGGGTTTCATTGCCTCCGTCCCCCCTGGGTTATCTAAGATAGCACGCTGTTGTCATGGCTGGGAGGGGGCGGCGCATCGGAAAGAAAACGTTACAGGATCTTCACAGAGATGGGGCGCGGCGCCGGATCAGGCCGTGAACGGATTGCTGATTCGAACCCCGAGAATCTCCTGCCCATCGTTCAAGTCCTCGGTGTACAGCACCGCCGCACCGGTCCGCGCCGCCGCCACAACAACCAGTGCATCCCAGAATGAGAGTTTCGCCTGGTCCGCCACCCCAGCCGCCGCTCGAATCGCCGAATAGTCCACCACCATAAGGGGCCAAGCCGTCAGATCATCCAGCACCGCCAGCGCTTCCTTGATCGAGCAACGTTGGCTCGCTTTCCGCGTCAGCGTTACGAACAGCTCCTGTAACACTTGCGTGCTCACCCGCAGCCGGTCCTCATCCATCAACTCGTTCATCAGCCGTTGCGCAATCCGCTTCTTCGGCGAACTGCTCTTGTCGAACGCATACACCAGTACGTTGGTGTCGACGAAACTCAGAGCCCTCTCATCGGTCATAGAGATCGTCGCGGCTCCACGTACGGTCACCGATGTCGACAAGACCTGTGTCGAACGCCTTTCTCAATCGCGCCCGGGCCAGCCGCCTCCGGCCGGGCTCCTCCACCAGCGCCACCAGGTACTCCCGCACCAGTTGATTCACGCTGGTCCGTTGATCGAGTGCGACTTTTCTTGCCGCCAGGAGTAGATCCTCGTCGACAACCAGAGTCACGTTCTGCCTGGTTTTCTCCATGGCTTCCAGTGTAGCACGGAACATGTGCTGCACGGATTATAGAACCTCTGCCGGTGTGCGGGACCGGCTGCAAGCGCCTGCGCCGCCCGCTATCCCAGCCGGTAGATGGTGAGACCGCTGAGGAGCTTCGGATAGAAGTCGGTCGATTTCTGGGGCATCACTCCGCCCGAGAACGCCACCCTCGCCACCTGCTCCACGGTGGTGGGCTCCAAAAGAAAAGCCACCTGCGCCTCGCCGGCCCGTACGCGTTCGACGGCGGCGTCGAGGCCGCGCACGTACTTGAGATACTTCTCCTCGCGCACATCCTGCTCGCTGATGCCGAGCACACCCGCCAGAATCTCGTCGTGCAGGAAGCGGACATCCAGATCCTCCGGCCCGCGCGCCCGGTCCACCAGATACGCGCCATCACGGCCGGCAAGGACGATGCCGAGCCGCAGGCGATCCGAATCGGACGTCGAGAACAGGCTGCGTGCGCGCTCCAACGTCACCTCGGATGCACCCAGGCGCGCGATCAAAGCGTCCGGGTCGAAGCCGGCCAGACCGTTCACCAGCCGGTGCGTGGCCAGAATCCTGAGCCCGGGAGAATGCATGTTGACGAAGGTCATCATCACGCGGTCCGCGCCCGCGAGTCCGGCGTTCTCCCGGCTGAACGCGAGCGCGGTTTCGTAGCGGTGATGGCCGTCGGCGATGAGCAGCTTGCGGTCCGCCATCAATTGCCCGATGCGCTCCACCGTGGCCGGATCGGCGATGCGCCACACGCGGTGCCGCACCTCGTACTCGTCGGTTGCTTCGGCGGTGGGCGGGAGCGCGGCGGCTTCGTCGAGTATCTTGTCGATGGCCAGCGCCGGATCGGGGTACAGCATGAAGATCTGGCCGAAGTGCGCGTGGGTATGGCGAAGCAGATCGAGGCGGTCCTGTTTGGGGCCCTTCAGCGTCTGTTCGTGGCGGTGCACCACGCCGCCGGAGTAGTCCTCCACGGCCCCCAGCCCGATGAATCCCTTGCGCACCAGCTTCCCGGCCACATCGGGAACCGGGAATTCCTGGAAGTAGGCGTAGAATGCGGGCTCGGGGTCCTGCGCCAGGATGCCGCCGGCGATCCAGTCCTCGAGGTGCGCGGACGCGCGCGTGTAGACATTGCTGTCCGGGCCGTCGGCCGGCTGCGGTTCGCCGAGGATGATGCGGACCAGGTTGTACGGGCTCAGCGACAGGTACCGCTCGCGCATCGCCGGCGTGATCTTGTCATAGGGCTGCGTGACCAGCCGGTCAAGCGGGCCGGCGCTCGCGGCGTAGCGATACGGCCGAAACGGAAAGACACGTGCCATGGGAAAACTTCAGGATAACAGGGCTCACTGGATCACGAAGTTCGTCAGGTTGGCCACCTGCGATCCGGCGGTCATCACCACGGTGACGTTGCCGCGCCCGGCCAGGCTCGCTGGCACCTGCACGTTGAGTTGATCCAGACCCGGCGATTCCTGCGCGCCCACGAAGGTGACCGGAGCGCTTACTCCGCCGATGGTCACCTGCACGTTGGCCTGGCTCACCGAACGGAAGCCCGTCCCGAAGATCTCGAGAAACACCTTGTCGCCTGCGGCCACGCCCAGGTTGAGCGGGAGCGCCACCACCTGATTGTTGACGACGCTATAGATGTTCTCCGACACCGCCGTCCCATCTTTGTGGACACGAAGCACGTCGGCAGCAATCAGACCGCCCCCGTTGATGGCGAAGATCCCGGGAGCTGCTCCGCTGACGTAATACTGCGTCGCGATCGAGGTCCCGTCGCCAGAAAGGACGGTCGCTTTGGCCAGGCCGTTGGCCGTACCGTCCGGGACGATGTAGTTCACCTGGTGCGGCGAGACGAAGGTCAGCGTCGCCGGCCGTGAGACGCCAGCGGAATCCTGGACATTCACGGTGGTGCCAAGCAGGGAGGCCGCGGTGACCCCGGCGAGGGTCCCGGTGGCCACCCCATGTCCGAACGTCGCCACAATCGAGTTCGGCGCCAGGGGCAGAAACGCGAAGCTGGCCGCCGACTGTGTACGCAGCCCGGCGCCGGGCAGAATGGCTACGAACCCCTGCTCCCCCTGGGGTAGATTGTCGGCGACCACCAGATCCTGCACGCCGTCCCCGTTCAACTCGCCCATCGCCATGCCCGAGGGGTAGGCCCCTCCGCTGAAATGCGTCTCAGCCTTGAAAGTCCCATCCCCGTTGCCCAGCATGTAGGTCATGTCGCCTCCGCAGCAATGGGAGATGACCAGGTCCGGTCTTCCGTCCCCGTTGAAATCGTTGATGACAATGCTCCCTGCGCCGGATTCGGTGGTCATCGGAGGGAGTGCCTGGAAAGTGCCATCGCCCTTTCCCAGAAACACCTGCACGAAGAAGGCTGAGTTGAAGTCCTCGTACACCACCGCCAGATCTGGCCTGCCGTCTCCATTCACATCGCCCACGGCGACAAAGAGCGGGTCCACGGGCGTAGTCCCCACCTTCATCGCCGGCTGCGCCGCGAATGTGCCGTCGCCCTTGCCAGTGAGGGTTACCAACGATCCAGCAACGTTGTTGTTCCCAACGCTGCCACCCACAACCACCGCCGCATCGAGATTCCCATCCAGATTGAAGTCGCCGGTGGCCACCACCTGGGCGTTCACCCCGGTCAGAGGCGTGGTGGGAGTCTTGAACGAACCGTTGCCATCGCCGATCAGCACCGAGACTGCGCCCGCCGAGGCGCCGGTGGAAGCTCCCGCAACCAACATGTCAGGTTTCCCGTCTCCGTTGAAATCACCCACGGCCAGGTACGCGGGCGATCCGGCCACGCTGGTGGAAGTGGTGGGCGCAAATCCGCCGTGCCCGTCGCCGAGCGAGACCAGAACGGACCCATTCGTGCTTGTGGCGGCGAGGTCCGCGTTCCCGTCGCCGTTGAAATCCGCGGTGGCCACGAAACTCACCGCGCCGAACTGGGGGATGCTCGCGCCAGAGGCGAACGTCCCATCCCCCTTGCCGCTGAACAACTCCACGAAGGGACTTCCATACTGGTTCGTAACCACCAGATCCGCATGGCCATCGTTTTTGAAATCCGCGATGGCCACCGAGTTGGGGCCGCCCCCCGTTTGGTAAAGCGTCGTACCGCGGAACGTGCCGTCGCCATTGCCCAGCAGCACGGATATCCTGCCTTTGCCGGTATCGGGACCCAGGATGCCATCGTCTCCGGAGGCAACCACAATGTCCGCGATGCCATCGTTGTTGAAATCGGTGACAATCAGCGATGCCGGGTTTACGTCCACGCCGTAGGTATGGGACCAGACAAAGGTACCGTCGCCCTTGCCGTGCAGTATGCCGACCTCGGCGCCGCCTGCGTCGTTGACGGCGAGGTCCAGTTTGCCGTCGCCATCGAAGTCATACGCAGCGAGGAAAATAGAGATCTGAGGCGATGGGGAGAGTTGCGCCGCCCCGAAGGTGCCATTGCCCTGGTTCAGAAGAACGCTGACACTGTAGCTGAAGGTAGTTGGGTTGGCCACGCCAACCGCGATGTCCAGCTTCCCGTCTCCATTGAAGTCCGCCAGAATCACGCCTTCCGGGCTTATTTCCCCAACAGGGTAGGTGACTGCGGGCTTGAACGTGCCGTCACCGACGCCGATCAGAACCGACACCGTGCTGTCGAAGACATTGGCGGTAACGATGTCCGGGATTCCATCGCCGTTGACGTCGCCAACGGCGATACTCAGGGGACCGTTTCCGGCGGCGTACTTCACCGGGTCATGAAACGACCCGCCCCCGCTGTTCAGCAACACGGCGACATCGCCACCGTCCTGGGTCTGTCCCACCTGGAAATCCGCCACGACGATGTCCGGCTTGCCGTCGTTGTTCAGGTCGGCGATCACTACCCCGGCGGGCTGGGATCCGGTTGCGAACGTCTTCACGGACACCGGCATGAAGCTGCTGCTTCCGATGTAGACAGTCACCCCGCTGGGGGACACGTTGGGATTCAGCGCCGCTATGCTGGCGTTTCCGCTCCCATCCAGATCGCCCAGGGCGACGCGCTGAGAGGCCACCGCGGGGGAAACGGCGCCGGTCACCTTGCCCGAGCCGGTGCGTCCCGATCCCGGCGGCGCGCATGCCGCTACCAGGTTCTGGAAGTTGGGTGTCGTGGTCACAATGCTTAACGGGTTGCTGGTGTCGTACTCAGCGCTGGTCCAACTTCCATCGGCGACCCGTTTCATGGCGGTGACCGAGACGGGGAAGCCAGGGAAGGGCGCCCAGGCATTTACCAGCGGCGTTCCGGCGATTCCCGGCGCGGTGCAGGTGTATTGGGCGTGAACGACGGGTGAGAAACAAACCAGGGCCGCGGCAACGGCCAGAGACAGTGAGCAAGCGGACGGGTGTTTCATTCGGTTTCCTCCAAGCCGGGGTCACATCCGACCGGGCCCTCCAGAGGACCGAGGACCGGCTGCCGTGAACGGCGTTGTACTATGATACGCACACGTCGCGCCGGCGAAACGCGAGATTACAGGAAAATTACAAGAGAAACTACCGAAAGGCGTTCCAGAGAGCGCTCAGCACCGGGGTCAGGTCGAATTGGGACCCCGGCCGGCCCGCCTGTTCGATGGCCATGGCCCGCGCCAGATCGTTCGGCAGCAGCTCGCCGTAGGTGATCCGCTCCCGCATCGCCTGGCGCAACGCCGCCGCCAACGGGCTCGATGGCTGGCGGAGAATGCACTGCCCAATCAGACCGGAAGAAGTGACCACGTTCGGATCCGTGCGGCCGAGCGCGAAATCCAGCCAGTACGCGAGGCCTTTCTGGCGCACGCGGGGATCTGCAATGCGTTGAGCCAGATCCTGGTGGAGCCGCTCGCAATCGATCAGGCCTCCAATCGGCACACGCACGCACATCCGCCCCCGCCAGTTCGCGATGGCTTTGTACTGCGGGCCGTCCACCACGCCCTGCTCGTTTTCGCCCTGCCCCGACTCGATCATCCAGGGGCCGCTGGCGTCGGACACGCAGCAGTCGATAGTCACGTGCGTACACCCGTTGAAGCCCGCCAGCAAGTCCGAGATTCGTGCGTCCAGGCGCGGGTTCGACGTGACCTTCCAGAACACCAGCGCGCAGTTGCAGCCTTTCCGATGCCGCAGGCGGGACCCGTCGCGCGTCCGGTGTTTTTGTGCGGCGGCCTCTTCGAGGGGCGTGAGCGGGGTCAGTCCGTCGCTGGTCCACGTGACGTTGACGTGCTTGCCGCCGGCCACTGCCCAGTTGGAAACACGGGCGGTCGAGCCTATGGCGATCACCGCCAACGCGGCCAGGACCGCCACCACCAGGGCGACCGACGTCACTTTCAGAAATGCCGGCAGATGGCGAAGACGTGCGTGCACGAGGATTCCTTCAGCGCTCCAGCTCGCTGCGTGGGATTATAGCAGTATCTCCCGGCGTGCTGCTTCTCACAAGGACCGACCTGGCCAGCAAACGATTGCTGTTCCTGACCACGGCCTTCGCCCTGCTCAGCGGCGCCTCTTCGGCTCGCGCGCAGAACGGCTCGCCGGACCCGGTCTTCGCGAAGTACCCGCTCAACGAATGGCTCCGAAGCGGCGAGCGCTCCCCCATTCGCTGGGCTCCGCAGGTTTCTCCCGCCCGGCTCTCCAATCACCAGCGGCTGATGGTGCAGATGGGGATTCAGTTGGACGGAGCCGAGCTGGCCGACCGTCCCGGCAAGGGCCGGCTGCTTATGCTGGTCCAAATCACCGGCTCGGAAGGCCGGCTCTGGCAGAACCATGGACAAATCGACTTCGACAAAGTGGCCGAGGGGGCGCGATCGCAGTACCTCATCTATACCTTTTCCGCGTTTGTCCTGCCCGGCGATTACCGCGTCGCCCTCGCCGTGGTGGATACCGTGAACGGGGAGCGCGGCGTTCGGGAAGAGCGGCTGCACGTTCCGCCGTTGAGGAACGACTCGTTGCCGGATGCCTGGCGCGGTCTTCCGCCAGTGGAGTTCCTGTCTAAAGCCGATCCGCCCGACTCCTGGTATCTGCCATACATCAGCACGCCGCTGCACCTGCCTTTGCGGACCCGCCGCCCCGTGCGGATCGATGTGCTGGTCAATCTCACGCCTTCCGAACGAGCCACCGGATCTCTCCGGGCGCAAAGCGGGAATCTGAGCGTTTTGCTCCCCGCGTTGAAGACCATCTCACAGTTGGACCTGCACAATGCATCTCTGCACATTGCGCTGCTGGACCTGTTGCACCAGCGAGTCACCTTCCACCAGGACGATGTACACACTCTGGACTGGCCCGCCATGAAGGACACTCTGAGCGAGAAGGACACGGGCACCATCGACCTTAAGTCGCTCGGAGAGCGCAGCCGCAATGCCGCGTTTTTCGTTGCCGAGGTGGGTAAGAGAATCGCCGCGGCGGGAGAGGGACAGGCCCGCGCTCTGGTGGTGCTCAGCAGCTCCGTGGAGTTCGAGGCTGGGGAGGACCTTCACCCCATCGAAGCCGCGCCAACGCCCGATCGCCGCGTATTCTACATCCGCTATCACGCGCTACTGCCGCGCCCGGATCGGCCCGCCGGCATGGCTCATGGCGGCCATGGCCACATGGGCATGGGGGGCATGGGTTCCGGGCCCGGGGAATGGCGGCGTGGAGGATACCGCGGGCAGGAGATGCAGATCGATCAACTCGAGCCCACGCTCAAGCCGCTGGCTCCGCGCCTGTTCGACGTGGAAGGGCCGGAGGACTTCCGCAAGGCCCTGGCGGCCATCCTCGCCGAGATCGCCAGGATGTGAACGGGATCAGCCCCGCAGTTCGAAGCGGGGCGGGCTCCCAGCCCAATGGCACTTAACTTTTGGAACGGGCCTGCAAATCTAAAAACAGAATGTGCGTATGATGGAGGATTCCTTTGTGGGGCGGCCAATCCTGGCCGCCGCCGCGTTTCCACGCGGCGCC